>NZ_RDQR01000009.1 GCF_003703835.1 Auritidibacter ignavus | reverse complement strand
GATGCTGGATATCGCGGATCGTCATTCCACCGGCATACAAGCTGATGATCATCTCATCCAGCCCGCCCAGCCGGCGCGAGCCCTTAGGCACCAGACGCGGGGTGAACGACCCGTCACGATCCCTAGGCACCGTCAGCTCGATATCGCCGACCTCGCTGGCGACCGTCTTGGAATACGAGCCATTACGGGCATTGACCGGCCGGTCCGTGACGGCTTTAGCCTCCCGGTCACCAGGCCCGTAACCCAGATGCGAGGTCATCTCAGCCTGCAGGCCCCGTTCGAGTGCTTCCTTGATCAGTTCAGGAATCACTCCACCGTTGCCGGTCAGCTCGATCTCACCGGCGTCGATCCGAGCGAAAAGCTCGTCCAAGGCGCCACTGGCCTTCAACTGCGCAACAACATCAGCCCCACCAGGCTGATCAACACGATCATCTGTCATGGTCATCATCATGTCCTCTCATCGATGACTCTGTACACAAACAATCTGACACCCTCGCACGAAGTCATGCACTGGGCTGCTGACCGGTTGATCTTTTTCACCCGGGGCCGGCCGTATCAAAAAAATGATCAAGCCACCGTGGAATCCAAAAACAACCACGCCGTGCGAAAATTTGGGTTTCACTACCGGTACGACACCGCAGATGAACGCGCCATCCTGGCGGCCCTATGGCAGGTGGTGGGTTTGAAACTCAACTACTTCACCGCCACCAAAAAACCCACCGGCTGGACCCAAGACGCCAGCGGGCGGCGCAAACGCCTCTATGACAAACCCAAGACTCCCTACCACCGGCTGCTGGATGCCGGGATCCTCTCCACCGCCCAACAAGAAGAGCTAGCGGCCATCTACCGCAGGATCAATCCAGCCCAGCTGACCCGCCAAATCCTGACCTACCAAGACCGGCTGATCAGCCTGGCCAAAGACAAAACCCTCACCATCGCCGCCGACCTCGACAGCAAGCACCAGGCCCGGCAAAAACGCCGCACCACCGGCATCCGCACCAAAGCCAGCTAACCCAAGTTTTCGCGCTCAAACTAGCTGAGGCACGACACTGCAGCCACGCGACCTCTCGCGCTCACGATCTGTGAGGCACGACTTACCCTTCGCGCTCAGTTTGACATGAGGCACTACGGGGTCTCCCGGCTCCCATCGATCTTCCCCACCCCGGCACACAACAACATCGGGTTCTACCAAGTTGGTAATGGTTCAGCAGTACCATTTTCCGTGATCGCGACAGATCTACTTCCTAATTTGCATGTGACAGGAGCGGGATCCGGAGGCCAGTTCTTCCCTCGCTTCACCTGGACACCGGTTGAGACGGATGACGGCTTATTTGCTGAGGGAATCGCAATGACACAAGAACACGAGCCGAGCGAGTACGGTGAGATCGGCGAAGTCGTCGACGGATACGTGCGCGTGGACAACATCACCGACGAGATTCAGGGGATCTACCGCGATGCCCTTGGTGCAGACATCACTGGTGATGACATCTTCCACTTCGTCTACGGCAAGCTACACGACCCCACCTACCGTAAGACCTACGCCGCGGACTTGAAAAAGATGTTGCCGCATATTGAAACGCCTACCTCGCGCGAGGAGTTCGACACCTTCGCCACCGCTGGACGCGAGCTCATGCAACTACACGTGGGATACGAGGACGTCGAACCGTGGCCTGTGACCGTCACCGTCACTGGCGACGAAAACGACCGGGAAACCTGGCGGGTCACCAAAATGGCATGGACGAAAACCACAGACCCGGAAACAGGCAAGAAGGTCAATGATGTCACCACGCTGAGGTACAACAAGCGCATCACCATCTCGGATATCCCCGCCGAGGCCGATGAGTACATACTCGGCTCGCGTAGCGCACTGGGATGGATCGTCGACCGCTACCAGGTCAAAAAGGACAAGGCCTCCGGCATCATCAACGACCCCAACGACTGGGCCGACGAGGTAGGCAACCCACGCTACATCATGGAGCTCATCCAGAAGGTCACCAAAGTGGCGGTGGAGACGGTTCGGATTGTTAACAGCCTCGGACATAACCCAGCAGAAGAGCCCGTTGATTCCCCTTTCTGATGTTGAACCACGGGTTGAGTGGCCGTCAAATAGGTCGCCGTTGCAGTCGCCCGTGCTATAGATATGAACTGAGCCACATTTGTTGTTTCGACGACCCAAGGTAGAGGACACCGCCGATGATGTCTGAGCACTCCGCAACGCATGATTCCAGTACCCCCACCGAAGGACCGTTGGCCGGGGTGGTGGTCGCCGACTTCTCTCGGGTCCTGGCCGGCCCCTATTGCACCATGTTGTTAGCCGACTTGGGTGCTACCGTCATCAAGGTCGAAGCGCCCTCCGGGGATGAAACCCGCACCTGGAAACCCCCGATGCGCAATGAGGTCTCCACCTATTACCTCTCGGTCAACCGCAATAAGCGCTCCATGGTGTTGGATTTGACCGAGGCAGCGGACTTACAGACCGCCTACGATCTGCTGGATCGGTCCGATGTGTTCATCGAGAACTTCAAGGCCGGTGGCCTGAAAAAATTCGGACTCGATCCCGATTCTGTCGCGAAGCGGTGGCCCCACCTGGTGCACGCCTCGATTACCGGTTTCGGCACCGCCGGCGGGGCCAAGATGCCGGGCTACGACCTGCTGGTCCAGGCGATGTCCGGGATGATGTCACTGACCGGGGAACCCGACGGTGACCCGCAACGCTCCGGTGTGGCCATCTTCGATATCATGACCGGCTTACACGCCGCGGTGGCGATCCTGGCCGGACTACGTGAAAAAGACCGCTCCGGGCTCGGCCAACACGCGGCATTGAACCTGTTCTCCTCCGCCTTATCGGGATTGGCCAATCAGTCCGGTGGCTATGCCGCGGCCGGCAACGTGCCCACCCGGATGGGCAATGACCACCCCAGCCTGTTTCCCTACGGGCCCTTCCGCGCCAGCGATGGGCCGCTGATCATCTGTTGCGGCAACGACGCCCAATTCTCGCGTCTGGTCACCGCGTTGGGCACCCCCGACCTGGCAACCGACCCCCGTTTTGAGACCATGTCCCAACGCAACGCCAACCGGGAAGAACTCCGCGTCTTGCTCGAAGAAGCCTTGGCCACCGATACCGCCGAAAACTGGGCGGATGTCTTGGGCAACGTGGGCCTACCCTGCGGGCCTATTCTGGGCATTGACGGTGGCGTGCAACTGGCCGAGGACCTTGGCCTAAACCCCATCGTGACCATGACAGACGAGAACAACCCCGAGCGCACGGTGCCGGTGATTGCCAACCCGATGAGTTTCTCCCGCTCCCCGATCTCCTACCGACACCTGCCACCCGAGTTAGGTGATTCCCACGACTGGGCGTTGGAATTTATCCGCACCACCGAACCCAAAAACCCGCACCACCACACAGAAAGCTAACGCTCGTGCCCGCAGAATCCCGCGCCCCCTCCAACGCTTTTCAGACCCGGTTGCAACTGCGCTGGGCCGACCAAGACCTCAACCACCACGTCAATAACGCCACGCTGCTGACCCTGATCGAAGAGGCCCGGGTGCTGGCCAATCAGTCCTGGACCGGTGACTCCACCGATGGCAATGTCGCCGGCACCTACCGGCTGGTGCGGGCGACCACGATCGACTACGTTGCCCCGGTGCACTATCTCCCCGACGACCCCGATTACCGTCACGCCGTCGACGCCCGCGTGTGGGTCACGAAGGTCGGCAACACCTCCTTCACCGTCGGCCACGAGCTCAGCCAGCCCCACCCCTGCGTTCACGCCGAAGCCGTACTGGTGGTGCTCTCCGCCGAAACCAACCGCCCCACCCCGATCCCTGAACCATTGCGCGACCTCTTGTTAGCCCAAACCAACTAGCTCTGCTCTCAGAGCAGCCACCAAGGACCCACCATGGCAACACCGCACGACGTGATCCACCACGCCGATTACTTTCAGCTCGACGCAAGCCTCAGCCCTGAGATCCTCGACTTACGCGACCGCATCCGAGTGTTCGGGGACGAACACATCCTGCCGGTGATCAATGAGCACTGGGAGCGAGCCGAGCTACCCACCGCGGTGCTGGAGCCGTTGGCCGAACTCGGGGTGATCGGCACCTACATCCCCAACTACGGCTGCCCCGGGCTCTCCCGCCTCGGCGCCGGCATCGTCGCCCGAGAATTCGGGCGCATCGACGGGTCCATCAACACCTTCCTCGGCGTCCACTCCAACCTCGCCATGGGCTCGATCTACCTGCTGGGCTCAGAAGAACAACGCCAACGCTGGCTACCCGAGATGGCTCGGATCACCAAAACCGGGGCCTTTGCCCTGACTGAGCCCGCCCACGGCTCCGACTCGGTCTCGCTCGAAACCTCAGCCCGGCGCGAGGGCGAGACCTGGGTACTGAACGGCCATAAACGCTGGATCGGCAACGGTCACGCTGCCGACCGCACCGTGGTCTACGCCCGGGACGTCGCCGACGGCAAGGTCAAAGCCTTCGTTGTCGAAAAACAGCCTGATGGCACCTTTCCACCCGGATATCGGCCCACCCCGATCGAAGGCAAGATGGCTAAACGCGCCATCGTGCAGGCCGATATCATCATCGACAATGTCGTCGTCCCCGAGGAGAACCGGCTGGCGCACTGCGAATCCTTCGCCGGCGTCACCCGGGTGCTCAATGCCACCCGGGGCGGGGCCAGCTGGGAAGCCGTCGGCCACGCGATGGCCGGTTTCGAGCTCGCTGCCCAATACGCCCTGCAGCGCGAACAATTCGGCTCCCCGATTGCCTCTTTCCAGCTGGTGCAAGAAAAACTGGCCACCATGCTCGCCGATCTCACCCAAATCCAGCTACTCACCACCCGGATGGCCGAACTGCAAGAACAAGACCAGCTCACCCAGGCCATGGCCTCCCTGGTCAAAATGACCACAGCGCGCACCGCGTTGGCGATCTGCCGTCAAGCCCGCGACATGATGGGCGGCAACGGGTTACTGCTGGAACACCACGTCGCCCGGCACCTAACCGATATGGAAGTCGTCTCCACTTACGAAGGCACCGACTCCATCCAGGCCCTAATCGTCGGCCGGGATATCACCGGCATCTCTGCCTTCACCCGTAAAGCCCGCGGGTAGCTTTGCCCGTCCCCAGCGCTACCCTCAGCTCGAGATACACGAAGGGATATCGACCAGCATTGGTTCATGTTTTGCCTTGTGAGTCACGTAATTCCTTCGGCTGTGTACGATCCCTGTAAGCACATATATGCAGGTCTTCCTCGCCAGACCCACCGCGAGGAGGGGTGTTGACGGTCACGCACCGGGGACGATTGATCTTGAGGACAGGCCTTGAGACAGTGCGCCGTGAGGTAGCGCGCCCTGGGCTGAATTTTCAAGGAGTCGATGATGTCCACAAAGAAATCGTGGTGGAGACGGTATCTAGATTTCCCACTGATCTGGAAACTGGCCATAGCCCTTCTTGCTGGACTCATCGTCGGCCTGGTCTGGGGCGAAGACGCAACGGTCTTAGAGCCGTTCGGCGAAATCTTCCTGCGCCTACTCAACATGCTGGTCATTCCCCTCATCGTGGCCACGCTCATCGTGGGAATTACGTCGGTGACCCCGCAAAAGCTCGGTCGTATTGGCGGAAAAATCTTCATCTACTATCTGCTGTCGACCTGCTTTGCTATTTCCATTGGACTTGGACTAGCTCTGCTCGTGAACCCGGGGAGCGGCCTGTCAGCCCCGGAGAACGCTGCTCAAGAAGGTGAGGAAGCCCCACCCTTAGCGGACGTATTTGTCAATATTTTTCCGGAGAACATCTTCCAGGCACTGGCCGAGGGCGACATCTTGGCCATTATGTTTGTCGTGCTGATCGTGGGTTTTGCCCTGGCCTATTTGATCGATAGCCATAACGAGAGCATACGCGACGGGGCCTTGACGATTCGCAAGATCTGCGTGACCGGGCAAGAGATCTTGTTCCTGATTATTCGGGGTGTGCTGGAGTATTCCCCCATTGGCGTCTTTGCACTGATAGCCGTGGCGATCGGTGACATCGGTGTCTCAGCGTTGGTGCCACTGGGACAGCTCATCCTGGTCATTTATGGCGCGGTCGTGGTCATGCTCGTGGTGTATGCCGTCTTCATTCTTGCGATGAGACGTTCGCCCCTCGAATTCTTCAAGGCCGCCAAAGAACCCATGCTGACCGGATTTGTCACCCGTTCTAGCTCAGGGACACTTCCGGTCTCTAGCCGTGCTGCTGAAAAACTCGGCATCCCACAGAGTACCTATTCGCTCACGTTGCCCTTGGGCGCCACCATCAATATGGACGGCACCGCGATCTATGTGGGTGCTTCCGTCGTCTTCGTCGCCGACGCGATGGGCACCACGCTGTCTGTTGCGGAAATCATCTCGGTGATCTTAGTCGGTGTTCTCGCTTCCATTGGCACTGCCGGTGTTCCAGGAGCAGGGATCATCATGTTGACCATGGCCGTTAATACGGCAGGGCTGTCCATGGCACCAGTAGCACTCGTTGCCGGTATTGACGCCATCCTCGACATGGCGCGGACCATGAATAACATTACCGGCGACTTGGCTGGAACTGTCGGGGTTGATGCGAGTGAAAAACGCCGGGAACGGAAGAAAGCCCGCGCCAGGCAAGAAGCCTGACCACTCGACGTGCGGGGGATTTTCTCGCTACCTCAACCCAGCGCGGAGTTATCTGTGCTCAGCCACGGGAGGTAGCTTTGCGGATCATCAGGTAGGTGACCACCGACTGCACCGCTGCCACCAGCAGCAGCCAGCCAGAGATGCTCAGCGCGTTCTGTTGGACCAGCCACTCCCAGACTCGCGACCACCCTTTGTTGAGGGTCACCAGTATTGCCGCACCCGCGATCACCACGATCACCGAGAGGATCAGCGTCCACAGCCGGGCCAAGCCCAGCCGCAGGTAGAGCAGCACCACGCCGAAGCCGAAGAGCATGACAACCAGGCAGAGCAGGGCAGCCACCACGCCGAGCAGCGGGATGCTGTTGCCCTCGCCCTGGGTCAGGAACGGCAGATCGAACACGTAGGTGTTGAAACCCAGCCCGTCAGTGGCCCGTTCCAGCCAGGCCATCAGCGAGGCCGCCAGCCCGAAGCCTGCCGAGACCGCCGCGAAGGAGAGAATAGCTCCTATGACGAAGGTACGCCGGCTGAAGCTCAGTGCCAGCGAGAACGGGAAGGTGTGAGAGGCCGCATAGGCTGCCATGAACCCCAGGGACCACAGGGTGGCCTGGCCGGCCCCGGTGTAGATCGGATCCTCGATCGTCTCATCCGCCATGACATGAATGGTGGCCCCTAGGCCCAGGGCGATGGCCCAGGCGATCAGGAACACCATGACCGGCACGCCGATCAGCATGGTGGGAACGGCGAACTGCAGCCGGAAGGCGGCAGGCACCCGGGCGAAACTGTTGGCTCGGGGGACGGTGGCGGTCTCGGTGGGGGAAACAGTTGCAGCGCTCATCGGGCAGCCTCCTCAGCAGTCTGGTCGGTGGTCTGTGTGGTCAGGTGGACGACCAGCTGCTGCAGCGAGACCGGCACCACGTCCAGGTCCAGCTCGCGCAACCGCTGTCGTTCGTCATCGGTCAGTGCGCCCATTACAGTGGTGCGCACCATGCGTCCCAGCGACTCGTGCGCCAGCACTTCGCGCCCAGCAGCGATCTCCTGAACCGCATCGGCACGGCCCACCAGGGTCACCGCACGTTCGCGCAGCGACTCGGCGGGCTCGTCCAATACGATCCGGCCTTTGTCGATCAGCACCACGTTCTCGATCAGGTGGGCGATCTCATCGATCAGGTGGCTGGAGAGCACAATGGTCCGTGGGTGCTCGGCATAGTCCTCCAGCAGCCGGTCGTAGAAGACTTTGCGGGCCACTGCGTCCAGGCCCATATAGGGCTCGTCGAAGAAGGTGACCTCCGCGCGGGAGGCGATGCCGATGATCACGGCCACCGCCGAACGCTGCCCCCGCGACATCTTCTTCACCTTGGTCTTCTTCGGGACTGCAAAGTCCTCACAGAGCCGGTGGCACAGCTCCCAGTCCCAGTTGGCGAATGCCTGGGAGGCGGCGTTGAAGGCATGATGGGCCCGTGCGTCGTCGGGGTATTTCTGGTCCTCGCGGACGAAGCAGATCTTCGGCAGCACCTGCTCGTTCTCGTGCGGCACCTGCCCGAAGACTCTCACCTCGCCCTCAGAGGGCCACTCCTGGGCGGTGATGATGGACATCAGGGTGGTCTTGCCGGCACCGTTGCGACCCAGCAGCCCGTGAATCGTGTCCTTCTCGAAGGTCAGATCGGTGGGATGCAGAGCCACCGTGCTGCCGTAGCGTCGGGTCAGGCCGCGCGTTTCGATGACGTTGCTCATCGTGTTCCTCTCACTCGTTGTCGGTGGTCTGCTTACGCCCGTTCGCGCAGCAACTCGATGACGTTCTCCACCGAGAGCCCGATGTGGCGGGCCTCGGCAAGCATCGGTGTGAGGTAGTGGTCGGCGAAGCTCTGACGGCGCTCTTCACGCAGTCGCTCGGCAGCACCCTCGGCCACGAACATGCCCACTCCGCGCCGCTTGATAAGAATCCCGCGGCCCACTAGCAGGTTGATGCCCTTGGCTGCGGTAGCCGGATTGATTCGGTGGAAGGTTGCAAGCTCATTGGTGGAAGGAGCACGCTCGCCCTCTGCGAGCGAACCGTCCATCACAGACCCCTCAATCTGTTCGGCGATCTGCACGAACAGCGGTCGTCCGTCCACCATCAGCTCACCACTTTCTTCCATCGCGGAAACAGCCCCGGTTACCACCTCTACTACCTCAGTGGTTCATTACTCCACTAATTAACCATAGAGGGTCGAGGGCGTCAACCCCTTCTACGATCGACTCCACCCAAGCACTACACTGGGGTGGATCGAGATGAGGTCTGCCGCGCCGGGGAAGACGTTGCCACCGGCCCCAGCAATATCCCTGCCGCTTGCTGCAAGCAGACTTGTCCGTCGCGAAGAGGGAAAGTTCGAACTATTCGAGTGGGCGCAGAAAAGTTCGCACAGACCGGATCAGATGGGGCTGATGCGTAGCCGGATCGAAATCGGGATGGGTGGCAGCTTGCAGGTATAGAGCCCCGATGAGGCTACTAATCCAGACAGCGGCCTCATCCAGGTCTAGCTCCGCGTCAACATGGCCGGCCTCTGTAGCACGCTGGCAACCCCATCATCACGCGACACACCAGCAACTGGACACCTCGATAAGACAACGGGGCGCTTGTTGTGAGTATCCTTTATGGCAATCTGTCCAGGTCTGCAGTCAAAGTATTTCTCGTATAAATCCCGACGTACGAAATCTCGCTCTTGACGTGATTTGGGCGAGCCTTAGCGCCTGACGACACCCACTCACTGCCTCCAACAACAAGTGAGCTATTGCATGTCTCGCGAGAGTCCCTTACATCAGAGCGCTCGGAGTCGGGCTGAACATGTGCATCACGACAGCAAGTCACGCTCGTTGCAAAATAGCGCAGGAAGCTTGCGCAATTGATCAACCTGGAGGCTAACTAATTCCAACGAGACCGAGTGCCATCGCAGCCAAGAGCATAAGGACAGAGAAGCCCCAGACGATAAAGAAGGAGTATTTCAGGTGTTGGCCAAAGTTTGCGTTGGCGAGGCCTAACATGAGCCACACGGCTGGGGAGAATGGACTGACGAAGGTTCCTATGACGTTGCCGACCATCATAGCGTGGGCCGTTTCAATGGATGAAACTCCGTACTGCGTAGCCGTGGCCTCCACGAGCGGTAGCACTGAGAAATAATAGGCGTCGGTTGACGTTAGAAGGTCCATTGGCACGCCGAGTACGCCCATTGCTATGTGGAGATTTGGGCCTAGGCCTTCTGGAATGACAGCCAGAGCAGACAGCGCAATAGATTCCAGCATCTTGGACTGATCAAGCACTCCAAGGAAGACCGAAGCTCCAAGGATGACTGCAGCCATCATCAACGCATTAGGCGCGTGCGCACGGATTCGTTCCATCTGCAATTTTGAACTACTGAAGTTCAGCGGTAAGGCGATCGCCACGCCAATCATGAACGCTAGATGGGGCGGGAGAACGTCGGCCAGCATGAGGCCGAAGATAGTGAGCGCAAGGATTGCATTGGTCCAGTAAATAGCCTTGCCGCTTCGCATTTGTGACACGATGTCGGCACGCTCGCGCAACTGACGTTCACTGAAGTTATCGGCAATGGATCGAATAGAGAAATCCTCTGCTAACTGAATTTCTCCAGCAGCAACTTGCTTTTGGATGCGCCTGGACTCGCGCATACCAAGCAGGACACCCAAAATGATTAACAGAACCACCCCAACACCCTGAAGCGGAATGAGAGGTAAGTAGATGTCTAGTGGTTCTTCTCCCGTCACTGCTACGACACGACCGGCGGGCCCTCCCCAGGGAACCAAATTCATGATCGACGCGGCGAGCGCAAGCATTAGTAGGAGCAAATATTTACTCATATTCAATGCTTGATAGAGTGGCAGAAGAGCCGGAACGGTGAGGAGGAAAGTAGTCGCTCCTGCACCGTCCAGGTGAGCGACAGCACCAATGAGACCCGTGCCGACAGTTACTAGGATGATTTTTCCTCGAGTGGCAAGGATCAGAGAGCGAATGACGGGGTCGAAGAGACCGGCATCGTAAAGAATCCCGAAAAAAAGAATCGCAAAGATGAACATTACAGTAACGTTCATCACTGTCGATAGGCCTTCACCCGCAAACTCCGCAATGTCTGTGATGCTGAAGCCGAGCAACAAGGCCCCTACAATGGGAATGAGAACCATCGCAACAATCGGAGAGACCTTGTTCCAGATCAATAGGGCAACAGTAGCTCCAATAATCCCGAGGCCACCTGCGGTGAGCAGGGTAGATGGCTCATCCATGTATTTGGCTCCGCTCAAAGAGTAGACAGAGGAGGGTTCTTCCCTGAATGACGTACCGAACCTCAGTTATGGTACCTGCTTCTGATTAGTTTGAGAAATACGCGTGACGTATCTCAGGTCTTGTCCCGTTTGGGAAGATGAGAAAACCTGACTGGTGCCGAGATAATTTGCGGAGGACGCGAGGATTGCGTGGTCTGTCTCGTTGAGTATCGCTCTTGGCAGTAAACATGTCGATGTAGCCCGCATGCCAGCTTGTGGCATTTATATTGGGTTTTATGGCGCGCAGCCCGGCAAGGGCCATAGCAGGCCCGCCGCGCAGTATGTACCAATACACAGTCAGCTCACGCGTTGAGTCATGAAGTAGCTGACACGACAATCTTCAGTTCCGCGTCGATGGGTCCTTCATGCGTGTTGCAGAAGAGGCCTTGATCCAGCCGGCGGTGCAGTCGCTGATACTGCTAATCTCACCGCACTCGGCCCTTCACCTCCAGCGATTCATCCGGACTGTTCACTGAACTGTCGTGTGGCCAGCCCGAGGATCTCACAGACCTGCAGGGCCATCGCTAAATCGGTGGGAGTACTGGCCAAAGGTTTCCCGCGCAGCTCGATGGCCTTCTCCACCCGGTAGCGGACGGTATTGCGGTGTAAGTTCATCGCGTTTGCGGTGCGGGTATGGCTACTCTCATTGGCCAGAAAACAACTCAGCGTCTCCCGCAATCGCTCCGCGTTCTCGCTGGCCTCACACAATCCCCGGAGTTGATCGGCCACCCACGCTTGCGTCGCCGGCAGATCATGGACCAGCACCGAGGTAATGGCTACACCTGGGTCGCCGTAGAACATAGCCCGTGGTGTGGTCTTCCCCGAGGCTAACGCCACGCGCATCGCGGCCTCGGCTTGCACATGGGAACAGCGAAAACCGACGACACCGGCTTCGGTACTACCAAAGGCAATCTTGCTACCCGGCAATTCTGCCAGCGCGGCGTCAAGCTGGGCGGGGTCGGGTCGTTGGGCTCGTCCCACCCCGAACCAGACCCACGCTAATCCCCGGTCAACAGCAGTAAACAGGTGCGGGGTGCCACGTCCGAAGGCACGAGCAACCTGCGAGGTCAGCGTCAGCAGGGCCGGCGTGGAATCCACCCCCGGGTTGGCGTCATCCACCCAAACCATTGCCGCTCGGTGAATCAGATCCAGCCGATAGTGGGCGCGTGCCTCAAAGGTACTGGGAGCCACGGGCTGCTGGTCCAGCACCTGGCGGACCAGGCTCGCGGTGGCTGAAGCGCTATCTTCTAACCGGTGCCGTGTTTCCTCGGCGTGGACAGCCAGCACTTCCTGGGTGATCCAGTCAATATAGCTGTGAAAGAACCCATCGATATAGTGCTGGATTTCCAGCTTGGCTTCGGGCGGGCTATCCAAAGCCAACACTTCTTCAAAAACAAAGGCACGAAACGCTGCCGTTCCCACGTGGTAGGCCCTGCGCAGCGAATCCGAGGGGATCCCCCGTTGGGCGAGGCGATGAGCATATTCGATGGTAGCCGGATGAGCCTGGACTCGCTCGAGCGGGATGGCGTTACACAGCATGGAGGCAATCGTGGTGGCATTGCCTTCCACACTGGCCGCCAAGGACGTGAGTAACTCGGGCTCGTCGAGATAGTCCACGTTCCGGGCGATGGTTTTGGTCGTCTCCGAACTGATTTCCTCGAGTCGCTCAGACATTCTCTGGCCGACCAGCGAGATCTCGGTCTCCACGCACCGGGCTCCTTTCCTCAATTCTGCCGGCCCGCCGGAGTTCAGCCAGGGCTGACTGGGCCGCGTTATAGCCACACATCCCGTGGGCACCGGCTCCGGGCGGGGTGGCCGCCGAACAGAGGTAGAGTCCCGGTGCACCGAGCGAATAGGGGTTGATACTCGGCCGGGGCCGCATCAGCAACTGCCAGGCTGAATTGGCGCCGGTGACGATGTCCCCACCCACATAGTTGGCGTTGTGGGATTCTAGGTCCTGGGCTGACCGGACGTATCGGCCCACGATCCGGTCGCGGAACCCGGGGGCAAACCGTTCGATCTGTTCCTCGATCGCGACCGTGGCATCTCCGCGGAATCCGGCCGGTACGTGTGCGTAGGCATCCACCGGATGAACCGTGCCGGCAGAGCGATCCGGATCCGCCAAATACTGCTGGCCCAAGAGCACGAAGGGGCGCTCTGGCATGCGTCCGCGGTGGATTTCTCGCTCTGCAGTAGCGACCTCGTGATAGGTCCCGCCCACGTGTACCGTGCCGGCAGACCGGGCTGGCTCGTACCGCCAGGGGATGCCACCTTCCACGGCAAAGTTCACCACGAATGCTCCGGGCCCGTGTCGGAAGGATCGCAACCCGCACCGGACTGGGTATGGGATCTGCGCCCCGCCGATTTCCAGCGCGGCGGCCGGACTGGTATCGAGCATGACCACATCGGCTGGCGGTAGATCCAACAAGGACCGTACGCGCAGCCCGGTTTCTACCCGCCCGCCGAGATCCTCCAGTGCCGCGATCATCGCCGCCGAGATGTCCTGAGATCCTCCGGCGGCCACCGGCCACCCGTAGGTGTGGGCGGCGGTGCCCAAGGCGACACCAATGGCCGAGGATGCCAGAGAGCCGAAGGGGCGGAAGGCGTGGGCGGCCACCCCGGCGAAGAGGGCGCGTGCCTGAGGTGTGTGCCACAGTTTTCCGAGCAGGGTAGCCGGCATGCCGGCAAAGGCTCCGAAGTGGGCCAGCTTGCACGCGTGATGTGGCAGGTGCAACATCGGTTGCAAAAAGTCCTCGGTGATCTCCGGGAAGTTTTCGGACAGTGGCCCAAAGACCCGTTGCCACATTGGTCCGTCACTGCCCAGACGCTCTGCTGTGGTGGCCACATCCTGCCAGGCGGCCACCCCGGTTCCGTCATCGAGCGGTTGGGCATATTGCACCTCAGGGCGTCGCCATTCTAAGCCGTACCGATCCAGGCGAGCGGTGGCAGAAAAGGCGGTCTCCACGGCAAGCGGGTGGAAGCCGGAACATTCGTCGTGGAGGACTCCAGGCACCGTGAGTTCCGCTGAGCGGGCTCCACCGCCGGGTTGTTCGGCAGCTTCCAGCACGGTGACCTCCAGTCCTGCACGGGCCAAGGTCACGGCGGCAGCGAGCCCATTGGGCCCGCTGCCAACCACCATCGCTGTCGTCATTCGGTTATTTTCTCACGATCAACTGTGACGGGTACAACCTTGACCTGCGGGGCACCCGTGATCTCCGCGTCACTGTCGTGGCGGCCATAGATCGCATCACCGGGTGCCTGATAGCCCGGACGGGTCCAGGTCACGGTGTGCGGGATCGGGCCATCGGGTAGCCACGGCTGGGTCTCGGAGGAGTCCCGGGTGTAATACCAGCCACGCTCCACCACGCCCAAGGCCGCATCAATCACCCGGTACTCGGTCCGGTTACGGTGGATGGGTTCGGATTCGGTGAAGACCACCACCAGATCGCCCGGTTCGTAGTTGCACCGTTTCTGCACGGCACTGATCAGCCGCTCATCGTGGAGGTGACCGTCACCGAACTGCCAGCCAATGAGCGGCGAACAAATCGTCTCCCCTTCCCGTAACCGGTAGGTGTCGATATTGCTGGTGTGCCGGTACAGCATCGAGTAGCACGCCCGTCCCATACTGTGCATGGCGCGGAAGGCATTGCCTTTCTCGGTGAATATCCCAGCCAGCTCTTCACCGAAGGCTGCCTTGAGCTGGGTGGAGTGCATCTGATTGGACTTCGTGATGTGGGTTTCCAGTTTGTTTTCGGCGTCCTCGTCGCGGAATGCCCACACGGTGCAGGCCCAGTTGCCGGCGTATTGACGGTAGGAGACCAAGAAGGAGATCCAGTCCGGACGGAGATTACCGATAATGGGCCAGATCACCATACCGCCAATCACTGCGACAGCGACCCATGGCGAGCTGAAGTCGAAGACCCCGTAGCCGGCTTCGGCCGGGTAGTTCCAGAACAGGAAGTAGGCGGCAAAGATAAAGAAGATATTCCACTCCAGCGGGACCGCCAGCGGCAGGGTCGAGATGATGAACACGTGGAAGGCGATGATGGCCACCAGCGCAATCAAGGTCAGGGTGCGGTTGGTGGAGAACAACAAGACCAGCGGTGCCACACCCTCCACCAAGGTCCCGAGTCCGTGAGCCATGATGGTGGTGAACCGTGAGGGCCGCATATCTCGCGGGAAGTCTCGGTACAGCGCCCGTTTGGCCGCCCGCGTGGGGATCCAGGGCGTATTAGCCATCATCGCTGCCACCGTCGGGGTGAAGTGACGTCCGAACTTCGAAATCGCTGCCCCGACCCAGACCACGACGATCACGACCTTGGCGGCGATGATCATATCGGTGAAGCTGGCCAGGACCGCAAAAGCCAACAAGATCGGCGGGTACTGTTCGGCTCGTGAGGTGAGGAACACGACCTTATCGCGCAACCCCATCAAACCCAGCAGGCCTAAATAGGTCAGCATCGCCCAGGCTGGCAACAGCCCGGCTTGGGCGTCGGGGACCAGCTCGGTGCGGGTACCCGGGTGCATCAGCAGGAACACTAGGTTGGCTAAGAGCGCGATATACACACCCACGTCCCACAGCGTGCGGTGGTCCCCGGAGGTACCGGGTACCTTATCCGGCCACGGCGGTACGCGCAGCGTGCCGGGGCGCAGGTAGTAGAGAATGCCACCGATCGGTGGGCTGATTTTGAACGCCAATGGCCCTGAGGACGAGGACAGGCCGGTGATCTCGAACAGGATCGTCCAGACCATCAGTTTCAGGTAGACAATCGGTTCGGTCCACCACTCGGTGAAGGCGCCAAAACCGCCCAGCGCCGGGGTGGTAAGCCCGACGATGACCACACCGAGGGCGATGTAGAGGGCCATTTTGATGATGTAGAACAGCAGGATGTATTTCGGGACGCCGAAACCGTACTCGCCCCAGTGTTGCGACAGGACCTTAATCCGGTCCCGAAAAGGCATCTGATCCAGTGGTACGGGACCCGCCGGGGGCAGGTCCGGAGTGCGGATACCCATGATTCCTCCTTGAAACGTGGGCCGAAAAAACTCAGAGCGGGGCGCTAGGAGGCTGCCGAGGCCTCCTGGCGCAGACGAGGCTTATCGATCTTGCCGACGGGGTTCTTGGGAATCTCGTCAATGATCGTCAGTTCAACGGGCACCTTGATCTTGGTCAGGTGCTTGCGACATTCGGCCAGCAAGTCCTCGGGTGTGAGGGTGCTGCCGGAGTACAGCGAAACGCGAGCGACGGGGACTTCGCCCAGGGAGGGGTCGGGTTTACTAATCACCGCGGCTTCCAGCACACCCTCGACGCCGTAGAGCACGGATTCGATCTCCTTGGGGTAGATGTTCTCTCCGCCACGGATAATCATGTCTTTGATGCGGTCGACAATGGTGAGATACCCGTCCTCGTCGAGCTTGCCAACATCACCGGTGTGCAACCAGCCATCGACCACGGTCTTGGCGGTGGCCTCGGGTTTGCCGAGATAGCCCCGCATCACGGTGGGACCACTAATGATGATTTCGCCGGTTTCACCGGTGGGCACCTCGTTGTCTTCGGGGTCGACAATCCGGATCTGTTGGCCGGGTAGCGCGATACCCACGGTGCCGGGCTTACGCACCCCCTCAATGGGATTCGAGGCCGATGCACAGGTGCCTTCGGTCAACCCGTAGCCTTCGACAATGGCGATATCGAACATCTCCTCGGCCCGCTGGAGCAGTTCCGCCGAGGCCGGAGCCGCACCGCAGACGGCAAAGCGTAGCGAGCTGGTGTCCGGGATGGCCTCGGCCGGTAGGGCGGTGAGATGAGCCAGGATGGTGGGCACACACGAGAAGTAGGTGGGGCGGTATGTTGCAATCGC
Organism: Auritidibacter ignavus; assembly: GCF_003703835.1. Taxonomy (GTDB): domain Bacteria; phylum Actinomycetota; class Actinomycetes; order Actinomycetales; family Micrococcaceae; genus Auritidibacter; species Auritidibacter ignavus. The sequence goes on along the minus strand of NZ_RDQR01000009.1, from coordinate 72,965 downwards.
TTCCAAGAACTCCACCGGGTGGAAGCGCTCCAGAATGGTGGTCCGGGTCCCGGCCCGTAGCGGGGTGAGGATACTGACCAGCAACGCATTGGAGTGAAACAGTGGCAGCACCAGCAGACAGTGCTCGTCGCCGGTGAAATTAAAGGCCCCCATCATTTGTCCGGTCATGGCGTGCAGATTCGCGTGATCGAGCATCACGCCCTTGGGCCGACCGGTGGAGCCACTGGTGTAGATCAGCAAGGCAATATCTTGGGCAACCGCTTCCGGATCGGGCTCGTGGTCGGCGGCGGGGTTCTCGGTCGTCTTGTTCTCAGCGAGCACGTCGTTGACATCGATGGTGGCCAGTAGCTCAGCGAAGCGATCCGGTTCTGCGGTGACGATCACCTTCGCCCCGGAGTCGGTGAGCTGATGCGTGGCCTCCCGGTCGGTAAACACCGGGTTGATCGGCGTGGCGGCAGCGCCCAGACGCCAGGCAGCAAAAATCGCGACCACCAGCTCAACCCGATTGGGCAACATGATGGCCACCACATCGCCGTGGCCGATACCGTGGTCGGCCAGCTGGGAGGCAAGCGCCCGAGAACTCTCCGATAATTCTCGATACGACAGTGAGTGGTTCGCATCGGTCAAACAGGTCTGATCTGCTCGCTCGGACGGGGCTAGCCACGGGAAGTAGGTAGACATCGGGGAAACCTCCTGCTACTGATGACTCTCGTCGTCGATGGTGTCTGTGTGCCTTCACTCTAAACCGGTTGTGAGCTAGCTCACATAGCCTGTGACGACAAACTTCGCAGCGGCGTTTGTGCAGTCTGCACTATGACTGCTGGCTGACACTGTCCCGACCGCCTTAACCCGCGGTTCACTCTGGGCGATCGGTTGCCTGGTGTGCTGGCGCCAGTAGCCCCTACACATCCCGCGGGGCGGGGCGTAGCATCGCAACTGTACGGAACGGAGTTGACCATACGATGTAACCGCTCCATAACTGCAGATGGGAGACATAATGTCTGATGTTCAGAATTTGACCGTGTTGGGCGCCGGAAACCTAGGCGCACAGATCGCTATGTTCGCCGCGTACAACGGCAAGAACGTGGTGAGCTACGACATCAACGACGACGCACTCAAGGCCGCTGAGGGCCGGTTCGAGAACATCGCGAAGAAGTACCGCCAGTACTTCACCGATCAGCCCGAAGAGAAGATCACCGAGGGTCGCCAGCGCATTACCCAGACCGCTGATCTGGCAGAAGCCGTCAAGGACGCCGATCTGATCATTGAGGCCGTTCCGGAGAAAACCGAGATCAAGAACGACTTGTACGGCAAGCTCGCTGAGCTGTTGCCCGAGAAGACCATCGTGGCCACCAACACCTCGACCTTCCGCCCCTCGGACTTCGCCGAGCTGACCGGTCGCCCCGAGAAGTACCTGGCCATGCACTTCGCCAATGACATTCACAAGCAGAACATTGTCGAGATCATGCCCACCGGCCAGACCGATCCGGAGGTCTTCAAGACCGCTGTGGAGGCCGCTGAGGAGTTCGGCATGGTGCCGATCGAGCTCAACAAGGAGCACCCGGGCTACGTGATCAACACGCTGTTCGTGCCCTGGCTGGAAAACGGTGCCAAGCTGTGGACCCGTGGCATCACCGACGTGGCAACCGTCGAGAAGGTGGCCCGGATCATCACCGAAGGCGACCGCTTCACTCCGTTCCGCCTATTCGACGTGGTCGGCTTCGGTGTCTCCTACGCCATCGAGTCCAATAAGACCGATGACGAGGACTCCCAAGAAATGGCACGCCGTCTGAAGTGGGCCTTGGACAACGACTACCTCGGCGTCGAGAACGGTAAGGGTTTCTACCTCTACGACGACAACGGTGAACCCACCGGCCTATCCGAGTTGGCTACCCGCGATTGGTCCTCCGAGAGCTAATCGCTACTCTGCTGTAGCTCATCGCCCGTCGGCACCCGGTGTGCCGGCGGGCGATGTGCGTGGACGGACTGGTGACACCGCGAGAACATCTCTTTACCTTCTGACAACCTTCGATCTTCGAGACTGGAACATGTCCTGTTGTTCAGGACGCCGACGGCGAGGACAATCAGCCGGTCGGCCCCGACGCCAACGACGGAGGTTATCAGATGCGTCAACTCATCAAGCCCGGTGTGCTCCAGGTATCGGCCGCTGTGTGTGCGGCAACTCTGGTGTTGAGTGCCTGCGGTGACGGCAAAGATCAGAACAACGACTCCGAGGCGAGCGCCGAGACGGAGCTCAATGCCGGTAGCGCCTCGAGCGTGGAACAGTGGCAACACGATTTCACCCAGTGCATGAACGATGAGGGGATCGAGCTCGGCGACGGTGGTGCGATTCCGGTCAACCCCGACGGCTCCTTTGGCGGCAGTGAAGACCCGGCCGCTTTCGACGCGGCCTTGCAGAGTTGCGAGGAAAAGATCGGTCCGCCACCGCAGGACGCCAATGTCGCCGATAACTCGGAGCTGGAAGCCATGATGCTGGAGTTCTCCCGGTGTATGCGCGAAGCTGGCTACGATGTACCGGATCCGGACTTCAGCTCGGGCCAGGGGCCGGTCGTCAGTGGCGTGCCGGATGCCGATCCAGCCGATGTCGAACAGTGCTCGAATGAAGCCGGCCTGATCCCCGGAGCAGAGGTGGGCCAGTGAGTACCCTGAAATCTCGGGCGGTCATCGGCTCTGTGCTCGTCGCCGGCGTCTTGGCAGCCGGAGCCGGTGGCTTTGTGGTCGCCAATGCGGTCCACGACGATGCTCCGGCTCCCGCAGCCGCTGAAGTCGAGACCGCCAATGCTGAACAAACCGACCTGCACGAACGCGTTGAGGTCAAAGGCACCCTGGGATATGGTCCCGCCCAGACGGTGGGCACCGAACTCTCCGGCACGCTGACCTCGGTGGCCTCACCGGGTAGCACCGTGAAACCAGGCGAGGAGCTGATGCGTCTCGACGACCGCCCGGTGGTAGCTATGCGCGGCAAGTTGCCGGCCTGGCGCACCTTTGAGTTGGGTATGCCCAACGGTCGCGATGTGGAACAACTCGAGCAGAACCTGGCGGATCTCGACTACTTCTCCGGTACACCGGATCAACGCTTCGATGCAGCCACCGCTACGGCGATTGGACGGTGGCAAAAGGATCTCGGCCTGCCCCAGACTCAGCAGATCGAGCGTGGTCGCGTGGTCTTTCTGCCCAGCGATGTGCGGGTCAATAAACGCCTGTCCGAAGCCGGTAGCCCCGCCAGTGACGGGGTCCTGGAAGTCACCGACACCAGGCTATTTGCCACCGCAGAGGTGCAAACCGCCCAGCAAGACTTACTGACCACCGGCCAAGAGGTCACCGTGCGACTACCCAACGGTGACGAAGCCGAGGGAGTCGTCGAACAGGTCGATCCCGCCGTGGAAAAAGAGGACGATTCCGGCAAGACCAGCGTGACGATTCCGGTCCGGGTGGCGTTAAAAGACCCGTCCGTGGCCGCCTCCTATGCCAATGTTCCCGTCACGGTCGTGGCGACCCGCACGGTGGCCGAGGACGTGCTGACCGTTCCGGTGCGCGCGTTGCTGGCCCAATCCGGTGGCGGCTACGCCGTTGACGTCGTCGACGGGGACACCGTGCAGCGCGTGCCGATCAAGGTCGGAAAGTTCGCCGATGAGATGGTGGAGGTCACCTCCGGTGAGCTTGCGGCCGGCGATAAGGTGGCGGTGGCCGAGTGAGTACCGCCGAGACCCTATTGTCCCTGCAACAGGTCTGCCGTACCTACGGGTCCCCGCCCACCGTGGCGTTAGACGGGGTGAGTTTTGACGTGCACCCCGGCGAGCGCGTGGCGATCATTGGGCCGAGTGGTTCGGGCAAAACCACGTTGCTGAATCTGATCGGCACCCTCGATCGGGCCACCAGTGGCGAGGTGATCCTCGCCGGGCACCGCGCCTCGGCCGCCAGTGACGCCGAGCTGTCCGCCTTGCGGGCCACGCTGATCGGGTTCGTCTTCCAGCAGTACCACCTCGATGAGTCCCAGACCGCTGTCGATAATGTTGCCACCGGTTTGCTGTACCGGGGGCTACCGCTGGACGAGCGGCGCGAACGCGCCCATCACGCCCTGGACCGGGTGGGCTTGGCTGACCGAGCGGGCCACACCCCGAAACAACTCTCCGGCGGGCAACGTCAACGCGTGGCCATCGCCCGGGCAGTGGTCGGCAACCCCCCTTTATTGCTGGCCGATGAGCCGACCGGGGCCTTAGACTCCCGCTCCGGCGCGCAGGTGATGGACATCCTGGAACAACTCAACGAATCCGGCACCACGGTGCTGGTGATTACCCACGACCGCGACGTGGCCGCCCGGTTCCCCCGCCAGATCGCGATCCGCGATGGCGCGGTGGAATCCGATACCGGCACGCACGCACCGATCACAGCTGAAAGTGAGATGACGTGAGCGCACCGACCACCATCCATGCCTCCCGGCTGCGCCTGACCGACCTGTTGCGTCTGGGCTGGAACGGGGTGCGCGCCCATCCAGCTCGGGCCACCCTGTCGGCCCTGGGGATCGCCATTGGGATCGCTGCGATGATCGCGGTGATCGGGATCTCGCTGTCGAGCCAGGCCAAGGTGCAAGAACGCCTGGCCGCCCTGGGCACCAATATGCTCACCGTGACCCCGGGCGAGTCTTTCTCCGGAGAACAGACCGTGCTACCGGCCGATTCCGCGGCTCGGCTCCGTCGGGTCGACGGGGTCGAACAGGTCAGTTGGTTGGCCGAACTGACCGGTGTGCACGCCTACCGCAACTCCCACATCGATCCGGGCCAAACCAATGGGCTCACCGTGGCCGCCGCCGATGAGGAACTCTTGGAGGTCACCTCCACCTCGTTGCGTAACGGCACCTGGTTCAATCGGGCCACCGGCCAGTACCCCACCACCGTGCTGGGGGCCACCGCCGCCCAACGCCTCGGCATCGCCACCCCAGGTGCAACGGTGAGTCTCAACGGAATCACCTACACGGTGCTGGGAATCCTCAACCCCTCACCCCTGGCTGCGGAGTTGAACACCTCGGTGCTCGTCGGCGCCGAGCAGGCCCACCAGCAGCTGGAGTTCTCCGGCTCACCGACCACACTGTTTGAACGCTCTACCGACGAGGCGGTGACTGCCGTCCGGGATCTGATCCCCTCGACCATCAACCCGCAACGGCCCAATGAGGTCAGCGTCAGTCGCCCCTCCGACACACTGGCGGCCCAAAACGCCATCGATACCGCCTTTACCGGACTGCTGGTGGGTGTGGGCTCGATCGCGCTGTTGGTCGGCGGGATCGGGGTGGCCAATATCATGGTCATCACCGTCATGGAGCGCCGTCGCGAGATCGGCTTGCGCCGGGCACTGGGTGCTACCCGCGTCCACATTCGGCGCCAGTTTATGGTTGAATCGGTGCTACTGGCGAGCTACGGTGGCGTCGCCGGCATCGTGTTAGGCGGGCTGTGTACCCTGGTCGTCTCCCTGGTCAACGGGTGGATGCCCACGCTCCCGCCGCTGATTCCACTATTGGGGATCACCGTGACCATCCTGGTCGGGGCGATCGCCGGGGTCTTGCCGGCCATGCGCGCAGCGAACACCTCCCCGACCGCGGCACTGAGCACATGATCTCCGCCACCACACCACCACAACAACTACCGGGAGCCGTTCATGCGGGTATTGATCGTTGAAGACCAGCCGTATCTGGCCGAAGCGATCCGAGACGGACTCGCGTTGTCGTCCATCTCGGCCGATATCGCCACCGATGGCCACCAGGCGTTACACTTGGTGGCCACTATCGACTACGACGTGATGCTGTTGGATCGGGATATCCCCGGGGTACACGGCGACGAGGTCTGCCAGCGCCTGGATGCCGAGGTGGATCGGCCGGCGATCCTGATGGTCACCGCCGCCGGCAGAGTCGAGGAGAAAGTCGACGGACTGTCCTTAGGCGCCGACGACTATCTGACCAAGCCCTTTGAATTCGACGAGCTGGTGGCCCGAGTCCGGGCCTTGGGGCGTCGTCGCTTCACCCCGCGCCCGGCCCAATACCGTGCCGGCGGGGTGAGGCTGGACCCTTTCCGGCACGAGGTCACCCGATCGGGGCGCAACATTCGGCTCAGCCCCAAGGAATTTGCGGTGTTAGAAACGCTGATGCGCGAGCCTGGCCGGGTGATCAGCGCCGAACAGCTGTTGGCCGAAGCCTGGGATGAAAACGCCAACCCGTTCACCCAGTCGGTGAAGGTCACCATCAGCTCCCTGCGCCGCAAGCTCGGCGAGCCCTGGGTGATCCGTACCATCTCCGGGGTGGGCTACACGGTGGATGCCGACCCCGAGCCGGCCCCCACGACCAGCCCGCGGGCCGATCATGACTGAGCAGCCGCCCCAACGGTTGCGCCCGGCCCACCGGTTCAGCGCTCGTACCCGCCTGGCCTTTTCTTACGCGGTGCTGGTCATCATCTGCGGGGCGGTGCTGTTGACGGTGCTGGTGACCTACCTGGGGCTGGGGCCGGACTATTCCTTCGGACGCGTCGGTGCTACCGGCGAGGATGGTTCGGTGCTCATCGTCCCCGATAGCACCCACCCACCGGCCGGGACCGAGGGATCAGAGGTGGCTGATGGCGCCGAGGGCCCCGGCGGCAGTTTCTCTGTCGAGGTTCAAAGCCGCGAAGATCTCATCACGTTGCTGATCACCGTCTCGGTTATTGTGCTGCTGATCTTGGCTGTACTCAGTTCGCTGGTCGCCTGGTGGCTGGCCGGGCGGATGTTGCGTCCGCTGGCCCAGATCAACGAGGCCGCCCAGATCGCTGCCAGTGGCCGGTTGGACCACCGGATCGGACTGAGAGGGCCCCGCGATGAGATCGTCGATCTGGCCCAGACCTTCGATGCGATGCTGGAGAATATTCAGCGCTATAACACCGCCCAACGCCGGTTTGCCGCCAATGCCTCCCACGAGCTACGCACCCCGCTGGCTGCCTCCAAAACCATCCTGGATGTGGCCCGGGCAACCCCCGGTGCCGTGGATCGCCAAGTACTCGAGCGATTGGCCGAACTCAATGCGCGCAGTAGTAGCACCGTGGAGTCCCTACTGGATTTGGCCGAGGCCGAAGCCGGCGGAATTCAGACCGGCCCGGTGGATCTTGCCGAGGTCGCCGAGACGGTGCTCGACCAGTACACCGTCGCCGCCGACGAGCGCGGGCTACAGGTCACCACCGAGTTGGGTCCGGCGGTGGCCGACGCCGACGAGCGATTGCTCGTGCAACTGATGCAGAATCTGGTGGAAAACGCGATCCGGCATAATCGGGATAACGGTGTGCTCACGGTGCGCACCGCAACCCTGGCCCCCGCTAAGCCCCCGGTCGCCACTGATGAGACCGGTGATGTGCAACTGCGGGTGGAGGGTGCCGGTGAGATGATTGCCCCTGAGGTCCTTGCCCATTTGACCGAGCCCTTCCACACGGCCCGGGGCCGCGCCGGTGGCGCCAGCCGTGGGCTCGGTCTGGCGATTGTGGCCGCCATCGTGGAACGCTCCCACGGTGAGCTGGAGCTCACGGCCCGCCCGGGTGGTGGACTGATCGTGACCGTCACGCTCCCACGCGCCAGTGCCGGGCAGACTACGTAACGGGGTCCTCCTAGCGGGCCGGGAACGCCGGGTCCGGAAGGTAGACGGTGCCCCCGGCTTCCCGAAACTCCCGCGCCTTGGCCGCCATGCCCTGTTGCACGATCCGGGCTTGTTCATCGACATTGCCGAACTCATCCCGAATATCTTGCGAGATCCGCATCGAGCAGAATTTCGGCCCGCACATCGAGCAGAAATGCGCGGTCTTAGCCGGTTCGGCCGGCAGGGTCTCGTCGTGGAACTCCTCGGCGGTCTGCGGATCCAACGACAGCCCGAACTGGTCCCGCCACCGGAACTCAAATCGTGCCTTCGACAGCGCATCATCCCGGTCCCGCGCCCCGGGGTGGCCCTTGGCCACATCCGCGGCGTGGGCGGCGATCTTATAGGTGATCACCCCGGTTTTCACGTCATCGCGGTTCGGTAGCCCCAGGTGTTCCTTCGGGGTCACGTAGCACAGCATCGCGGTCCCGTACCGGGCAATCTCAGTGGCGCCGATGGCGCTGGTGATGTGGTCATAGCCCGGGGCAATATCGGTCACCAGCGGCCCGAGCGTGTAGAACGGGGCACCGTGGCAGAGTTCCTGTTGTTTCTCGACATTCTCGCGCACCAAATGCAACGGAATGTGGCCGGGGCCTTCGACCATGACCTGCACGTCGTATTCCCAGGCCCGCTGGGTCAGCTCGGCCAGGGTCTCCAACTCGGCGAACTGCGCATCATCGTTGGCATCGGCCAACGAGCCCGGGCGCAGCCCGTCACCAAGTGAGAAGGCCACATCGTACTGGGCGAAGATCTCGCACAGCTCATCAAAGTTCTCGTACAAAAAGCTCTCCTGATGATGGCCCAGGCACCAGCCGGCCATAATCGAGCCACCGCGGGAGACAATCCCGGTCACCCGCTCGGCGGTCAACGGCACGTAGCGCAACAACACACCGGCGTGGATCGTCATGTAGTCCACACCTTGTTCGCACTGTTCGATCACCGTGTCGCGGAAGATCTCCCAGGTCAGCGCCTGGTGATCACCATTGACTTTCTCCAGCGCCTGGTAGATCGGCACGGTACCGATCGGCACCGGCGAGTTGCGGATAATCCACTCACGGGTGGTGTGAATGTCATCGCCGGTGGACAAATCCATCACGGTATCAGCACCCCACTGGGTGGCCCACTGCATTTTGGAGACCTCTTCAGCGATCGAGGAGGTCACCGCGGAATTTCCAATATTGGCGTTGACCTTCACGCTGAAGGCTTTACCGATAATCATCGGCTCGGATTCGGGGTGGTTGACGTTATTAGGGATAATCGCCCGACCGGCGGCCACCTCGGAACGCACCAGCTCGACATCCACGCCCTCACGCAGGGCCACGAACCGCATTTCCGGGGTGATCTGCCCGTTGCGGGCGTAGTGCATCTGGGTCACCCGACGCCCGGGCCTGGCCCGCAACGGGGCCCGTTGGGCGCCCTGCCACTCTTGGCTGGCCGCCCCACGACGTAGCGCCTTGGCGCCGTCATCTTCCAGCTTCCGGCCGCGGGCCTGGTAGGTCGCCACATCGTCGCGGGCAGAGATCCATTGCTCGCGCAACCCGGACAAACCCCGGACCGGATCCGAGCCGGGCCCGGTGGTGCGATAGACCGTGAACGGTTCATTGCGCTCACCGTTGGGAGAATCATCCTGGCGGATGCGGGTGACCGGGACCTTAATCCCGTGCTCTTCATCAACGAGGTAGTCAGCGCTGTGGGTGGAATAGTTCAGGGGTGAGGTATGCGTCATGCAAGAACTCCTTCTTCCTTCGCCGGCATGACCCGGACAGGTTCAAACGGTGCTCGGACAGCCTCGGTCCGATCTCAGCTCTGTGCTCAGAGCGCCCGTGAGGTCACCCACATCCTACCGAAGTTCAGGCCCATCACACGCGGTGGCCGAGGTTGTTACACCCCGGACCACCGCGTGCACAGCGTTGCCGGTATGGGGTTAGGAGCTCAGTTCTTCTCGCAGGATCGCGGCCCCAGCGCTCAAGGCACGGAGCTTGGCTCGGGCCACATCCCGTGGCAACGGGGCCATCCCGCAGTTGGTGGAGGCCCAGAGGTTTTCGGCATCCACGTGCTTCAGGGCCTGGCGCAACGTGTCAGCGACCTCTTCGGGGGTCTCCACGGTGTGGCTGGCCACATCGATCGCCCCCACCATCAGCTTCTTGCCACCCACCAGCTCAATGAGCTCGATCGGCACGTGCGAGTTGTGAGCTTCCAGCGAGACAATATCAATGCTGGACTGCTGGATCTGGGGGAAGATCTCCTCATACTGACGCCATTCCTCGCCGAGTGTCTTCTTCCACTCGGTATTGGCCTCAATCCCGTAGCCATAACAGACATGCACGGCGGTCTGACAGCTCAGCCCTTGGGCAGCCCGCTCCAGCGCCTGCACGCCCCAGGCCTTGACGTCGTCAAAGAACACGTTGAAGGCCGGCTCATCGAACTGGATAATATCCACTCCGGCTTCGGCGAGTTCTTTGGCTTCTTCATTCAGGATCTCGGCAAATTTCCAGGCCAGCTTCTCCCGGCTACCGTAGTAGTCGTCATACAACGTATCGACCATGGTCATCGGGCCGGGCAGCGCCCATTTGATCGTTGTCTCGGTGTGAGCCCGTAGCTCCCGGGCGTCCTGGACGAACACCGGTCCTTTGCGTGTGACCTCATCGACAACGACCGGCACCGAGGCGTCATAGCGCTCCCGAATGTGGACCACCTTGCGGTTTTCAAAATCCACACCGTTGAGGTTCTCAATGAAGGTGGTCACGAAGTGCTGGCGGGTCTGTTCGCCGTCGCTGACGATATCGATGCCAGCACCGCGTTGCTCGGCCAGGGCCAGCAAGAGAGCGTCGCGTTTGCCTTCGGCCAGTGCCTCGTCTGCCAGTTGCCAGGGCGACCAGAGTTTTTCTGGTTCGGCCAGCCAGGAGGGTTTGGGCAGACTTCCGGCGGAGGTGGTGGGTAGAAGTTTCGTCATCGTGTGGCTCCCTGTGCGTGCGGGTGGTGGTCCGCGTACTGCGACGACCACTGTTCCAAGGTCTCCCGGTGCGGGGTGATGAGCTTCTCCAGGGCAAAATGGCCCTGTTCCACACCGAGCCGGGAGCGTTCCTCCCGGTCATAGGCCACCTGGGTTGGCGAGAAGTCAGTGTGTTCCAGGCTGGGCTGATACACCTCGCCAGCCGGGGTATGAGCGTTGTAGATCTCGGGTCGATAAATCCGCTGGAAGGTCTCCATGGTCGCGATCGTGGAGGCTAGTTCCAGATCGGTGTAGTCGGCTTCCAGATCACCGAAGTGGTAGAACGCCAGCGGGGCAACACTCTTCGGTGGCATGAAGTAGCGGACTGCCATCCCCATCTTGGCGAAGTACTCATCGGTGCGCGAGAACTCATTCTGCCGGTACTCCACTCCTAGCACCGGGTGTTGGTGCTCGGTGCGGTGATAGGTCTTCTTGGTCGAGGCACTAATGCAGATCACCGGTAGCTTGCTGAACTGTTGCTGATAGGCCATGGACTGTACGAAGCCCTTGAAAATATTGCCGTGGAGTACCCCGAAGTCCTGAGGTAACGGCTCATCGCGTTCGGCGTACTCGCGGGCCAGGATGCTGAAGTCGTAGTCACGCACGTAAGAGGAGAAGTTATTCCCCACCACCCCAGGGATGCGTTGCCGCGTCTGGGTGTCGATCACGGTGGTCTGTAGCATTTCGATCACCGGGAAAGAGGACTCCTCAGCGTCCTGGGACGGCAGATCGATGGCCACCGAGACGATATCGAGCTGGACTCGGTAGCGCTGGCCACTGGCATTGCCCTGGGTGATCAACTCGTTGAACCGATCATCGATCATACGCAGGGCAGTGCGCAGGTTCTGCTCACGGTTCTCGCCACGGGCCAGATTGGCGAAGTTGGTGGTCAGCCGGGTACCGTCCAGTGGCTGGTAGTTCTCGTCAAAGCGAGTGTGATTCAGGGTGAAAGTTATCGCTGTCATCGTGGCAACACCACCACAGCACCCGGAGCCTCGCGGTGAATCAGTAGGTGTGAAGAAGAGATCAGACGCATAATGCACTCGCCCGAGGCCAAGCGCTGGACGCGAAGCCCGGGCTCCTGTCCTTTCATAGGTCACTGCCCCTAGAGCGCCCTCGCCATCTGTGAACACACACTAGGAGCACACGGCTGTGTACAAGAGTGTTCGCAGCGGTGCCCGGTCAGTTCATCGCCAGGCGCGAGGCTTCGCATGCGCGCTGCTGGGCACCAGCTTACACAAACGCTCCACGGTCTCTTCGATCATGTCAGCCCCTGCCAGTTCTCGCCGTTTGGGCAGTAACATGTCGTTGCATAACGCGCTTCGACGCGGGTTTTAGGCCGCGTGAGGCCGGATCGGCCGTACGAATTGCTCACCTGTGGCCTGTTCGTAGGCTCGGGCAGCGCGTAGCACCAGCCGGTCTTGGGTGCGGGCCGCGATGATCTGTAACCCCACCGGGAGCCCATCGGCCGGTGACACACCGCAGGGAATAGAGGCTGCCGGTTGCTGGGTCATGTTAAAGGGGTAGGTATAGGGGGTCCACGAGGTCCAGAATTCGCCCTCCCAGTTGACCGGCATCTGAGAGGTGCAGTCGAAGGCGGTGATCGGCATGGTCGGTGTCACCAACAGGTCGTAGGTCTCGTGAAAAGCACCCATGGTCATGCCCAGATCCATCCGCACGGCTTGGGCGCTGAGGTAGTCCAGTGCAGAGGCGTGGTGATATTTTTCGATTCCCTGACGCAGCCCAGGATCGATAGCCTCCAGGGCGTTGGGGCCGTAGGCTTGAAGCACTTTGGCGGCTCCGGTGAACCACAACAGCTGAAACGGCTCAATCGGATCACTGATCGGGGGATCCACCTGCTCGATGTGAGCTCCGTGGTCTTCGAGCAAGTGCACCGCGTCCTCGACCAGGCGTTGCACCTCGGGGTCGTTGTGGCCGAAGCCGAGGGTCGGAGAGTAAGCGATCCGCAAGCCCTGAACCCCGTCGTCGAGTCCTTCGGTGAATGAGCCGATGGGGGTCGGAAGGGCCGACCAGTCGCGGGAGTCGAAACCGGAGATGATGTCCATCATGATCGCGGCATCTGTGACGGTGCGGGTCAGTGGCCCACCGTGGGCCAAGGTTCCAAAGGGTGAGGAGGGGTAGAGGGGCACCGTGCCGTAGGTCGGTTTCAGGGCGACTGTGCCGGTGAAAGAGGCCGGAATACGCACCGAGCCCCCACCGTCGGTGCCCACCGACCAGGGCCCCATCCCGGAGGCCACCGCTGCGGCTCCCCCACCGGAGGATCCTCCCGCGTGTCGGGAGAGATCCCACGGGTTGGTGGTCACGCCGTGGCGAAGGCAGTCGGTGAGGGCCTTCCAAGCAAACTCGGGGGTGGTGACCTTTCCGATAAAGACCGCACCGGCTTCGCGCAACCGTGCCACGGCGGGCGCATCATCGGGCCAGGGCCCGTCTTCGGGGATGAGCCGGCTACCGCGCAGCGTGGGCCAACCCTTGGTCAGGAGCAGATCTTTGATTGAGGTGGGCACACCATCACCGGGGCCCAGGGGCTCCCCGTTTTTCCACCGTCGGGTAGAGTCTGCGGCCATCGACAGGGCCACAGGCCGGTTAACAAGCACGAAGGCATTCAGATCCCCGTTGTACTGGTCGATCCGATCCAGTACGGCTTCGGTGACCTCCACCGGGGTGAAGTCTTGTTGGGCGTACCCTTGCACTAACTCGCTGGCGCTGAGTTCGGCGAGATCGGTCATGCCTGCTCCTGTCACATCGCCCCACCGGTTGCTAGCCCACACCCGGTACGTAGCCGGCGGTCTTATCCACGACATTGTGTAACGGCTGATCGGCCAACCAGCGTTCGGCGTTGTCGAGGAACTGTTCGGCCAGTGCCTCGCGCCAGCCTGTGACATCCCCGGACATATGCGATGAGATCATCACGTTGTCCAACTCCCACAGTTCTGAGGTCTGTGGGAGGGGTTCTTCAGTGAACACATCCAGTGAGGCAAAACCTAAGGGACCGTCACGCAGTGCTGTGATGAGTGCCGGTTCATCCACACTGGGCCCGCGACCGATATTGATCACATGAGCCCCCGGTTTGACCGCGGCGAGCACCTCGGCATCGATGAGCCCGGTGGTGGCAGGGGTCAGTGGTGCCGCATTGATCATCACGTCGAACTCCTCGACGTGCTGGGTGAGATCTTCTGAAAGCACGACCTCGCCGAAGTCCTCATCGCGGTCGCGAGCGCGTCGGCCCGCACCGGTGACGTTCAGTCCGGCCACGCGTAGCATTCGGGCGATCTCTCGTCCGATCGCGCCGGTGCCGATCACCAGGGCCTTGGCGCCTGCGACCCGTGTGGTTTCCCGATGCTTCCACGACTTGGTGGTTTTCAGCCGGTAATTGTCGGCAAAGTCCTTGGCCTCAGCGAGAATCGCGCCGAGCACCCATTCGGCAATAGGCCGGTCAAAGATGCCTTGGGCGTTGGTGACGGTCACTTCGGAGTCACGTAGTTCGTCAAAGAGGAGCGTGTCCACACCGGCCGCGGCGACATGGATCCATTGCAGGTGCTCGGTGGTATGCCAGGCATTTTGGAGCGCATCGGAGAAGAAATCCCACAACAGTAGTCCGTGGGCTCCGGGGAGTTTTTCGGGCAGTTGCTCGGCAGTGGACAACCGAACCTCGGCTCGGTCTTCGATCCTTTCCAGACCGGCAGGGACCGGGCTGGGATGTTCCCGGTCGGAGGGGACGAGAATCGTCAACACCGCACGTGACTGTGACATAAATTACACATTAGAAACCCCGTGTGGAGGCTGTCAACAAGGCTTATTGAGAGCCAGTATTAGAGGCAACGGTGCGACGCTACGATAGCTATGATCCTGAGTCGTGAATGTGCATTCTGCGGCTTATTTCCTAGCCTGACCGACATGCCACGGCGGGGGCCCTTCCCACCGATGTCGACCGCGCACGATCAATACGTGGCTATCGATACGTGGTCACTCCGACCGGTAGATTACTCGTCACTCCGGTCTTGGCCAATCGACGACGTCGCTATCGTTTTTCAGTCTCGCCGCGCCGCCGGCACGTTGCGGGGTCCGACTTTGAGTACAAACGCTATCTCGGAAAGTGCCAGAGGCCGTACATCGCCCCGTTAGCTTATAAGTACACCTGGAATCCGGCAGGATGAAAGGTAGGCCGGTCCGGTTCTTAGGCATGATCGTGTGCCCCCAGTCGTCAATGTAACGGGATGTACAGGTTGCATGCTCATCCTCTTCACCGTTATCTCCTCTCACCGGGGTATGATCGAGTGAGGTTACGAGCCTCGCTCACTGGATCTCGCTGGCTTGGCGTGTGAGTTCGTGCTCGATGGCTCGGCGGATCCAGTTGGAGACGGATCGGTCGTCGGCGGCGCGGTTGCGGACCTCGGTGAGGGTGTCTTCTGGAAGGCATACGGGTACTGGTTCGCTGAGCTTGGCGCGACGGCGAACTGGTGGCCCTTGGGGTGTCTGGTTGTCTGGGTTGGCGTAGTAGGCGTGTTCTTCGTCTGGGGTCATGTTTTTCTTGGTCATCGGTCCTCCCGGTAGCGACGGGCAAGGTGGTTGGCTGCGATGTAGCAGCCAATGGGCCGGCATCTGGTCGGGTCGCCGGTGTTTGACGGGGCTAGCGACACCATGGGGCTTGTCAACTTGAGTGTGTATGGGACGGTTTTCACAGGTAGGGTTCCATGCGGTCGGGGAAGGCCACAGCGAGCTGGGCCAGGGCTTGTTTCCAGTTCGTGGTCTGCTGGCCCTCGATGAGCCGTCCGGCGGCTTTGCGCTGGTGGGCGGGTTTGCCGCGTTCTTTGGCGCGTTCACGGGCTCGTTTGTCCTCGATGTTGCAGATCGCTAGCCAGAACAGTTTCACGACGGCCTCATCGGTGGGGAACTGGGACCGGTTCTTCGTGATCTTGCGCAGCTGATAGTTCAGCGACTCGATCGCATTCGTCGTGTAGATCACCCGTCTAAGGGCTGGCGGGAACGCTAGGAACGGAGTGAACCGGTCCCAGGCGTTGGTCCAGGTCGCGACCGCTGAGGGGTATTTCTGCCCCAGTTCAGAGGCTGCGAACTCGTCTAACGCTGTCTGGGCAGTGTCTTCGTTGGCGGCGGTGTAGATCGCTTTGAGCGCCTTGGACACGGCTTTACGGTCCCGGTAGGCGACGAATCGGTTCGCTGCCCTGATCAGGTGCACCACGCAGGTCTGGACCATCGAGTCCGGCCAGGTCGCCTCGATCGCTTC
Organism: Auritidibacter ignavus; assembly: GCF_003703835.1. Classification (GTDB taxonomy): domain Bacteria; phylum Actinomycetota; class Actinomycetes; order Actinomycetales; family Micrococcaceae; genus Auritidibacter; species Auritidibacter ignavus. Next base: position 57,053 of record NZ_RDQR01000009.1, on the reverse strand, counting down.
TGGCAGGCCGGTCAGCCCGTCACAGCAGACGATGAGCACGTCCTTGACCCCACGATTGGCAAGCTCGGCGCACACGTGCGCCCAGAACGAGGCGCCTTCAGTGTTTTGGACCCAGATGCCCAGCACATGCTTGACACCGTCCATATCGACACCGACAGCGATGTGGGCAGCCTTCGGCCGCACCTGACCGTTGTCGCGGACTTTCACCCGGATCGCATCAAGGTAGATGACCGGATAGAACTCCTCCAAGGCCCGGTTCTGCCACTCCATGACCGCATCCAGCACCGCATCAGTGATGTTCGCGATCGTCTCATGAGACAGCTCAGTGCCGATCGTCGACGCCAGGTGATGCTGGATATCCCGGATCGTCATCCCACCGGCATACAAGCTGACGATCATCTCATCAAGCCCGCCCAGCTTCCTGGAGTCCTTCGGCACCAGGACCGGATCGAACGAATCCGCCCGATCCCTGGGCACACTGATATCGATATCTCCGACCTGACTGGCCACGGTCTTGGTATACGAACCATTCCGGGCGTTCACCGGCTTGCCTGTGACCGCCTTACCCGCCCGGTCCCCGGCCTCGTAGCCCAAATGCGAAGTCATCTCCGCCTGCAGGCCACGTTCCAAAGCCTCACGAATCAACACCGGGATCATCCCGCCATCACCAGTCAACTCAATCTCACCGGCATCGATCCGAGCGAACAACCCATCCAGAGCTCCGCTGGCCTTCAACTCAGCAACAACATCAGCACCAGACAGCCGCTCACAACGCTCATGAATTTCACTCATCTACAGATCCTTTCAGACAGGCCCCCATACACAACCCATCTGACAACCCCCTGACGGGTTCTGAAACCTGGATGATCAGTAGTGTCGTACGCTACCGTCCGCTTCCGGCAAGCTGGTCTTTGGAATCTTTGCTGCTCTGGCTGAGTTTGAACGCGAACTGATTTCCGAACGCACCAAGGCCGGACTGGCGTCAGCGCGGGGACGTGGCCGCAAAGATGGACGACCCTACAAAATGACCCCAGCCAAAGTCCTGCTCGCCATGGCGTCCATGGGTCAGCCAGGTACCAAGATCGGTGAGTTGTGCAAAGAACTCGGTGTCACCCGCCAAACCCTCTACCGCCACGTCTCCCCGACAGGGGAACTCCGTCTCGACGGGAAAAAGGTTCTCGGCATCGGAGCATGAAGCGACCGTCTTTGAAAATTCTGTGCCGTGAGCTTCTCGAAACACTAGCTCTCCGACGCATCCGGGTTGGTGAGGTGTTGTGTTCTGCCGTTCCAGTGATTGCGGAGCCATCGATCGTGCGACACGACAATGACTGCTCCGGGGTAGTGTTCTATGGATGCTTCGAGCTCGGTGACCAGCGGCAGCGAGAAGTGGTTCGTTGGCTCATCAAGCATGAGCACCTCGGGTGGGTCGGCCAGAATGATGGCCAGGGCCAGACGGCGGTGTTGTCCGATGCTGAGACTGTCGATCGAGCGGGTGTGGTCGCGGGGATGCAACAGCCCAAACGTTGCTAAAGGGGTTGCTCCTGCGACGGTTGATCCAACGGATTGTTCGTAGACCGCTTGGACGGTCTGACCAGCAAATGCTGAGAAGTCGCTTTCCTGCGTGAGCAGGCCGACGGCCAGACCGGGTTTTCGCATGATGGTGCCGTGATCCGGTGCTAGCTGACCAGCCATGATGGCAAGCAGCGTGGATTTCCCGACCCCGTTAGGGCCGGTAATCAGCAACCGGTCATTCGCGGTAATCGCCAGCGAGGTCGGGGCCAGCCGGTGTGTACTTGCCACCTGCGTTGCCCGGATAAGCTCCTCGTCAGGGGCATAGTGTGGCCCGGTGGTGTAAGCGGCGCCGAGACCCTGGAAGGACAGGTCGCGTGGAGGTTTCACGATCTGACGCTGTTCTAACTCTCGTAACCTGGATCGGGCGTCATTGACTCGACGGGCCACGACTTTGGCGTTGCGATCGGCATAGTATTTCTGGGCCATCCGAATTTCGGTGCGGGGTTTCCAATCCTCGTGGCCGACGACTTGATTTTGGTCCACTGCCGCTCGGAGCCGTTTTAGCTGGGCTTGTTCTTGGTCGTATTGGTTTTGCCAGCGCCGTCGAGCGTCACGTCGATGCTGGATGTAGTCAGAGTATGTGCCCGTAAATCGGGTGATCCCCCTGGTCGTGAGCTGATCCTCGGCCTCGTTAAGTTGATGCGGTTGTGGGGCAGGATCTAAATCGATCAGCGACCGTACCGTGTGATCCAGAAAGGCCCGGTCGTGGCTGGCAATCAGCACAGGTCCTCGCCAGTTGGACACCAAACCGCTGAGGAAATCCACTCCGTCATCATCCAGATGGTTGGTGGGTTCGTCGAGCTCTCGGAGAGGGGGTAGGGAGCATGGGAGCACCTATCTGTCATGGAGACCAGGACAACCACCACAGCAGCGGAGCGACACGATGGCATCAGCCGGGGTCCGGTGGAGGCGATCGTCTACGGGCGGGCTTCGAAGGATCGGACCAAGCGGGAGCGTTCGATCGGGGATCAGATCGAGGACTGCCGCACCTGGTGCGCGCAGCAGGGATGGAGCGTCGCGCACGTCATCAAGGACGCCGATCGGTCGGCTTCGCAGTGGCGCACACGGGAGCGTGAGGGCTGGGAGGAAGCCTTAGAGCTGATCCGCTCGGGCAAGTACGGGGCGCTGGTCTCCTGGGAGCCCTCTCGGGCGGGTCGCGATCTGGCGATCTACGTCCAGCTTCGGGCGGCGTGTCAGCAGTACGGGGTGCTGTACATGACTCATGGGCGGGTCTATGACCTGGACCGTTCTGATGATGCGTTCATGATGGGCTTTGAGTTCCTGCGCGCTGAAGCGGATGCGAACACGATGCGGGAACGCCAGCTGCGGACCTCGCGGTTGCGGGCGCAGAAGGGCAAGCCCCACGGGCGCCTGCCTTATGGCTACCGGCGGGTGTATGACGAGAAGACCCGGGAGCTGATTCGCCAGGAGCCTGACCCGCACACGGGCCAGATTGTCCGCGATATCGCCGAGCAGGTGTTGGCTGGTGCGTCGTTGAACTCGATCGCCATGGGCTTGGAGAAGGCCGGGGAGCCGTTGCCGCAAGGGCCACGGAAGGAGAACACCGCCGGGTGGGTTCCATCGACAGTGCGCCAGTTGCTGAAGAACCCGACAATCGCGGGCAAGCGGGTCTACCGAGGCGAAGTGATCGGGGACGCGGCCTGGGAGCCGTTGATCAGTTGGGAGGACTTCCAACGGATACAGAGCATCCTCAACGACCCCGGACGGCGGGTGCACTTCGGCCAGAATCAACCGAAATCGTTGCTGTCGCATATCGCGAAGTGTCATTACTGCGGGAGGACGTTGAAGCGCAGCGTCCAACGCTACGGCGACCCGGGGACCCCTGCCCCGAGCCGCCGGTATACGTGCAAGTATCCCGGCTGCTACAAGGTCGTCATCGTCCAAGCACCGGCTGATGCGCTGGTCGAAGAAACCCTGCTGAACCTTCTCACCACCCCGGAGACCCTCGCTCGGCTTACTGGTGATACCGCTGACGGTGAGGCCAGTTGGACACAGCGGATGGAAGCCGCCCAGCAGGAACTAGCCGAGTTGCAAGCCCGGCTGGATGACGCCTCAGACCGCTACGCCGCAGGCGAGCTGCCCCTAGAGGTGCTGACTCGCATCGAACAGACGCTGCGCCCACAGATCGACGCCGCGAGGAAGGCAATGATCCCACCAGTGACCGACCCGGGGCTGCGCCAGCTGCTCTCCGGTGAGGACGTGCGCGCTTCCTGGCAGTCGCTGCCGGTCCGGGAGAAGCGCCGGATCATCAAGGCCGTGTTGGATGTGCGGGTGACCTCGGCAACCAAGGGCTGGAACTTCTTCGACCCCACCCGAGTGATCATCAACCTCCGCTACTAGCCCCGACGCTGCCGCTGCTGCTGGTGGTTGTCGAGGACGTGGCGGACCAGGCGCAGGTGCTCATCAATCAACGGTCCCAACCGAGCGGCTGTCTGCGCAGCGACCGTCTCGATCACGGCTTGTTCCTCAGCACTGACGCCCTGCTCCCCGACTGGGGTGAGGGTGGCCGGAGACTCCGTGCGACTGGTGGTGCTCATACCTTCCAGGTGCACCCAGCACACCTGGGCAGACACAACATGAGGGACCGAAATGCGCCACCGACCCTAGATGTTGTGCCCAGGTGAGTTACACTGGTGGCATCCACCCCTCCACGGGGATGGACGGAGCTGCATATATTGCGTTCCCGTTGATAACAGCATCAGCGCAGAGCCAGACAGCTGGCCACACGGTCAGTCAGGTGCTCCCGTCGAGTCGGCGGTACCGCGACCCCTGGTAGGCATCGTCCCTGGCGGGAACGGTCCCGGCGATTCGCCGGGACCACGGAGGCTGCTGACGGGTACAGACATTTTCCGGCCCCGTCGATGGTGAGGGACATTTTCCACCACCACGACCCCAGCACAGTCAGCAGCAGCCAGCCGGGCCGACCATGGCGGAAGGCATCCTCAGAGGTCAGAAATCACATCGTCCCAGGTCACGACGGGGGTGCACATTTTCCACCCCCGTGAACCGGCTCAACTCGACCTCAGTTCAGGGTTCCTGGACGGTCCTGCCACGGTGGCGGGACCGTCCCACCAGCACCTTCACTCCCGACGTGCTCCGTCCCTGCCCTGCGGCGTGAGGATCTGCCGCTGACACCTCGGGCAGGACCAACGTAACCTCTTGGCAACCTGCTGTCTGCACTCCGAAGGTGGCATACGGGCGTGCTGGCGGAAGTATCTGGCTACGCGGTCTCGGGGTGTTCAAACACGGGGAGCCCTTCGCTGAAATCAGTGCCATCGCTCCAGAAGTCCCCGCCCGCATCGACCACGCTGCCCTGACAACCCGGAACGCACTGTACTGACCATCACCTACAGCGTTGAGGAGCAGCTCACCCACATCCAGCAGGTCCTCAACACCCGCGACCGCCTCGGGCATCCCGCCCAAACCACCTGCGACTAGGTCACCATCATCGCCTGGAACAGAACCGTCCACGATGCCCTAAGGATGCGCTGATCTATGGGCCATTGCTGGCCCGCGGAGGTCTGATCTGGCTCTGAGGGGCGCGTAGCGTCCTCCGATGTTGGCCCCTGGCCCCTGCTTTCGGGGCTGTGGGGGCGTTTTCGGGCAGGCTGGCGCTATGCCGCCGCTGGAGTCAGGGCGACGGCGCGGGCTCTCATCAACCAGTTGGCTGAGGCGAAGAGCACTGCCAGGTGGTTGAGGTTCTTCGCGATGCCGCGGTAGCGGGTCTTGGTGAAGCCGAAGTCACGTTTGATGATCAAGAAGGGGTGTTCGACCTTGGCCCGGATCGCGGCCTGACGGGACTGCTCGGCCCGGTCCGGGCCGGCCATGGTCTTGAGCACGCCCTTCTTGGCGGCGATGCGCCAGGAGATCTTCGATAGCCGCTCATCGCCGGCGATCTCAGGGCGTTTGGCGGCTCCTTGGTAGCCGGCATCGACATAGACGACCTCGTCATCATCCCGGACCAGGTTCGCGGCCTGATCCAGGTCATGGACGTTCGCCGCGGTGGCGGTGATGGTGTGGACATAGCCGGTGGCGGCGCAGGTGGCGATGTGGGCTTTCATCCCGAAGTACCACTGGTTGCCCTTTTTGACCTGGTGCATCTGCGGATCCCGCTTGCCGGTGGCGTTCTTCGTCGATGACGGTGCGGCGATGAGGGTGGCATCGATGATCGAGCCTCCGCGCATGATCCAGCCCTCGGTCTCGAAGATCTCGTTCTGCGCCGCCAGCAACGCCGCCCCCAGATCGTGTTCTTCGAGGAGGTGGCGGAAGTGCAACAGCGTGGTCGCATCCGGGACATCCTCAACAGCGAAGTCCAGGCCCATGAACTTGCGCATCGCATAGGAGTCATAGATCGCGTCCTCCACGCCCTCATCGGAGAGGGAGAACCACCCCTGGAGGAGGTACATGCGCAGCATCGTCTCGATCGGCTTGGCCTTCCGGCCCCGCTTGCCCGGGGTATCGGCGTAGTAGTGCGGCTCGATCAGCCCCACCCAGGTCTTCCACGGGATCGTGGCATCCATCGTCTCCAAGAACTGCTCACGCTTGGAGACCCGCCGCCGCCTGCCGTACTCGATATCCGTGAAAGAGAGCTGATCGCTGGCCATACCCCATGATCCCAACACCACCCCAGGGCGAGCCGTCAGGCAGGCCGCGCTACCCAATAAATCAGCGCATCCCTAAGACGCCCCACCCAAGTTCCTTGAGTTTCCGCCGATCCCGCCCAGGCTCATTGATTCATTGATGCACGTATGCCACGGCGGGGCCGTGGTGTGCACCTCCCTGACAAGAGGCCCACTTGTCGGGGAGGCGGTGACCGGGGTGAAGGGTGGGGTGATCCTGTTTCGCGGCAACGGTGCTGCCGCGCGCCGGTATGTTGAGGCTGACCGTTCCGGGGCGGATGAGTACTACCTCGGGGCGGACGATGCCGTGGCCGAGTACGCGGTGCTCGACACCAATGGGGAGGTCGCCGCCAGTCGTCTCCTGTCGGCGGTTGAGTATGAGGGGTGGGTGGACTGGAGAGAGCCGATCACCGGTGAGCAGATGGGTAGACCGCGTGGTCCGGGTGAGGGTCAGCGGGGGTCGCCGTTGTTCGCGGAGATGACGATCAACGCCCCGAAGAGCCTGTCGGTCGCCGCTGCCCTGCACCCCGAAGTATCTGAAGCCCTGGATGCTGCGCAGCAGGACGCGCTGGCGGAGATTCGTCGCTGGCTTGCCCGGCACTCGGTGACCCGGGTGGGGCCGAGGGATGCGCGGGAGGTCATACCTGTTGAGCGGATGCAGGTGGTGGGTATTGGGCATAAGACTTCTCGTGCTGGTGATCCGCATCGGCATATCCATATGCAGATCGGCACGAGAGTCTGGGCGGCTGGGAAGTGGCGGGCGCTCGACACGGCGGCGTTGTTCAAGCAGCAGGGCGCGATCCGCGCGATGGGCACGGCGGTGATCGCCGCACACCCGCAGCTCGCCGAAACCCTCGCGGAGCACGGGCTGACCCTGGACCCCGTGTCGGGTGAGGTGACGGAGTTGCAGCCCTTCAACACGGTCATGTCGAAGCGGTCAGCGCAGATCAAGCGCAACCTTGACCGGCTCGAAGCCGAATGGGAGGCCGCACATCCCGGGGAAGAACTCGGTCCGGTGATGTCGGCGCGGTTGCAGACCATCGCCTGGAGTCACCAGCGCCCGGGGAAGAAACCGGCGGACCTCAAGGACGAGCAGTGGTGGGTACAGGAACTCCGCGAGGGCGGATACCACCCCGAGGGTCTCGAACGTCAGGCGGTGCAACCCCCGGTGCGGTTGGACGAGCTGTCGGTGCAGCAGGTCGCCAGCCGTGCACTGGACCGTTGCGCCGCGAGTGCTTCCGCGTGGACGCGGCATACCGTTCAGGAGCAGGTCACTAGGATCACCACCGAACACGGCATCCACGCAACACCAGCAGAGTTGAGGGAGTTCATCGCCCTGACCACCGACCTGGCGGACTCGGATTGCTTCTCTGTGCTGCCACCGGAGGCACCGGCACCGGGACATGTGGCCCATCTGACCAGTCTGAGCGTGGTGACTGCTGAGACCGCACTACGCGACCAACTCACCACCGCAACCCCGGAGCGGGAGCCGGAGCACCCGGACGTGGCCGAAGCCGCCCAAGCTGCCGGGTTGGATGAGGGGCAGCGCGTCGCGGCGGCTGCGGTGGCCTCGTCTGATCCGTTGGTGGTCGTCGAAGGCGCAGCCGGGGCGGGCAAGACCACGATGCTCGGTGCCGCAATCCAAGTCGCCGCCGAACAAGATAGAGCCTCGCGGGTGGTTTCGCCCACGTTGCGGGCCGCGCAGGTCGCCCAGGAGGAACTTGGGGTGTCTGCTACCAGTGTTGCCGCTCTGGTGCATGCCCATGGGTGGCGGTGGAACTCTGATGGCGTATGGACGCGCCTGACCCCTGGTGAGACTGACCCTGAGACCGGCGGTACCTACACCGGGCCGCCCCAGGACGCGGTGCTGTCGCGCGGTGAGCGGGTGATTGTGGACGAGGCCGGGATGCTCGACCAAGACACCGCCCACGCCCTACTCACCATCACCGCCGAAGCGGGGGCGTCAGTCGCGTTCGTCGGTGACCGTGCACAACTCCCGGCCGTAGGCAGGGGCGGGGTGCTGGAGATGGCCGCACAGATCACAGGCCGCACCTACGACATGACCGAGCTGCATAGGTTCTCGGATGCTGAGTACGCGGCACTGACCCTGGCTATGCGAGACCGTGACGACCCCGGCGACGTGTTCGACCGGCTCACCGCAATGGGACTGGTAACCCTGTACGCCGACGACGAGACCGCCCGGGAGCACATCACCAGTCATGCTCAGGACGGCGAGGCAATCACCGTAGCAACCAATGATGAAGCAGCGGAGCTGAACGAGCGCATCCGCACCGGCAGAGTCCAACGCGGTGAGGTTGAGGACACGGTCACCGCCACCGGCAGTGACGGGCTGCCCATCGGAGCCGGTGACCTCATCCAGACCCGCCGCAACGACACCGGCTTGGGGGTGGCGAACCGGCAGCAGTGGATCGTCCAGCACGTCGCGGACGACGGCACCGTCTACGCCCGCGAAGCCGGAAGCGGGCGTAAGACCCCCCGGACTGTCTCCCTGCCGCCTGAGTATGTAGGTGAGCACGCGCACCTGTCCTATGCCGCGACCGCCTACGGCGTCCAAGGCACCACCGTGAACGGTTCCCACACGATACTCTCGGAGGCCACCAGCGCGGCAGGGGTCTACGTGAGCATGACCAGAGGCCGCCAGACCAACCACCTCCACATCGTCGCCGAAGACCTCGCAGATGCGCGGGCTCAGTTCATCGAAGCGATGGAACGCGACCCCGCCGACGGGGGCCTCGACCACGCCACCCGTACCGCACAAGAAGCGGTGCGCGGACTCGTCAAAGACGGCCCCATACAAAGGGTCACCCAGGAACTCGCCCGGCTCGACCACGCGGCCAAACGCGCAGAACGGCAGGCACAACGGTGGGAGCAGATCGCCGCACGCCTTGATACCCAACGTGCTGCACACCGGACAGAGGACGAACAGAGCGCCGCTGTGCTCCGCAAGGCCGAGGAAGCTGCCCAGCGGATACGCGCCGAGGTCATTCAGCCGTTCACCATCCAGGCTAGACACGATGGTGCCGCCTACCTCGCCGCTGTTGAGGCCGAGGCCGCTGCGCGCGCCCGGCTCTCGACTGTGGGCAGGTTCGGCAGGCGCAAGGCCCGTGCCGAGCAGAAGGCCGCAACTGAACAGGCTCAAGTACTGCGTGGTCGGGTCAGCCGCGAATGGGGCATCCCCCCGAGCAGCGCTGATCATCTCTCGGAATGGGCGCGCACCGTCGCCACGGCACGCGCTGAGACCGACCCCCGCGTGACCGAGACCGTGCAGAACCTCGAAGCGGCCCGAGGTGAACGTGAGGCTATGCAGAAGACCCATGAACAGGAGCACCTGGCGCTGTTGGTCAGTGAGTATGGGGCTGAGCGTGTCCGCCATGACCGAGCAGGTGCCCTCATGCTCAACCCCCACCGCAAAGCTGAAGACGCTCGTGCCCGAGCCACGGCGATCCGTGCTGAGGCCGATGAACTACGCACCCTTCCGGTCAACGAGGCCGCGCGTCGGATCGAGGCAAAACAGGCCGAGCAGGAGCACCCCCGGCAACAAGCGACAGAGAGGGAGAAGCAGCTCCGTGACTCGTTCATCCACGAGTCCCGTCTCACCAGCGGTCCAGATCACGAAAGGCCAGGGCACGGCCTATGAGATGTCCAGCGACGGCCCGACAAGTAGGACCCCACAAGAAGAACACTCCGCTGGGGCGGAACGGCGCACGGTCTCTATGAAACAGGCAATTTCCCCAAGTGTGCCGATTGGCCAAACACTACGCCCCGCACAATAGTCACTTATAGATATCGCAGCGGCCCTGCGAAACGTGACCGGCTTAGTGGCATACGCGCCGCATCACCGAAATCGCCGTAGCGGTGGCCAGCAGCGTCAGCACACAGTCGACGCAGCAACGAAAGCCAAATCTAGTTCCCCTTAAGAAACTTCACGGCACATGCCTTACCTTGCGGAGTTCACCCACCGGCAGCCCTAAGGCGAACATGTCAACTTCCGCACTAACGTGTCCTTGCATCATGAGGATGCCCCGATGTTTGTGTCCTGCACTCATCGACGCCATCCAGGAAACCCCGCAGCTGCTCAATGTAACTATCGAACTCACGAAGGCCCCGCTTAGATAGTCTGACCTCCGTGACAGGGGAGCGTTTCACAAAGCGCTTCTCCTGATGAATGTATCCGGCCTCTTCGAGCTTCCGTAGATGCGACGTGAGGTTTCCGGACGTCACTTCAAGGACCTCTTGGAGGCGACTGTACGAGATCCTATCTCCCGGCCCGATGCTCGCTAGAGCGGCCATGATATTGAGTCGCACTGGAGCATGAAGGACTTCGTTCACCGCTAGTTCAGGCATGACCACGAGTTCCTAGATCTATGCGATCGAGGCGCCGCCGAGCGGCACTGTTGGCTGCCGCCAAAAAGAAACTGCCCCCCGCCCCAACAGCAACGAAAAGAGGCGAGTGCTCCGGAGGGATAACGAGCCCTGCGGCGCCTACCGACACGAGAGCGAGACCCAGCCCAGTCTGCCAAACCGGGAAGTTACTAGCGATCAGCAGATACATCACCCCGACAAGCAACGTCGCTGTCGCGCCTGATACCGCACCGATCTCGGCCATTGCATTCTCTCTGCCCCTGTATTGAGTGATCGCCAGGGTCAAGAGCACAATCCAGGCGACAACGAGAACTCCCCAGAGTCGGATCATCCTACCTACCGTCTCGTAGGTTTCACCTCGCAGCCCACGAAACCGCTTCCGAATTTCAGTAAAAGTGAAGATAAACCCGAAGGCGCCCATTGCCCCGAAGAGAACAGCCCCAACAACAGGTGGACTGCCATCAGCCCAGCGCACATTGAAATACAACGCCCCGTATCCAAGAAGGTAGACAGCACCCCACACCAGGAAAAGTAGTGGTTCGTTGATTGAGACCGCCTCGCGGGCACGCCTCTCGACTTCGGCAGCGCGACGCAGCACTGATGAGGCCTCTGTTGGCTGTTCTTCGATCACCGAGCTCGCCTCCCATCGCACCACCGACGGGACCTTGGGAGTCTCCGGTTGGAGACTCCCAAGGTCCCGTCTTTTGCGATCAAATCTACCAGCAGGACGAAGAGCTGGAGATGATCGTGGTGGTGGTGCAGCGCGCCGCCATGGGCTCGAAGAGGTGCTGGCCCTCTCCGAAGAACGTGACTGTCATGGACGCCGCAGCGGGAACCTTGCCGAGTTCCATAGCGAACCTCACTCTCTGATCAGGCGGATGAGAGGTCGGGCGACCCTCTCATCGAGAGTCTCTCCGACCCAGCCCAGCCTGTCAAGCCAGCCACCTTGCATCGCAGGGCTCGTAGCTAGTGAACGGACCTCCACTCGAGCTACCAGACCGGCCCGTCGCTTTGCACCACAGGGTGCCTTGCCTTACGGGGCTTGCGGTATCGCACGGTGGCCCTATAGGTTCGAGGCATGACTACTTCGACTCTCGTTGACTGTGCGTTGGTTTCGAAGACATACGGAACTAGGACGGTCCTAGATGAGGTCTCGATGCGGGTTGGCACCGGTGAGTCCATCGGTCTCGTCGGGCGTAACGGCGCGGGCAAGACAACACTTCTCAGCATCATCCAGGGTCTCCGTCGCCCCACCAGCGGCAGGGTCGCGCTCTTCGGAGGCCCCCCGACCAAGGCACGCTTCCGGACAGAGTTGGGCGTCGCGCCGCAGGCCCTGAGCCTGCCAGATACCGCACGCGTCGATGAAGTCATCAGATACGTGAGAGCCCACTACCACGACCCGGTCCCTACGGCAGATCTCATCCGCGACTTCGACCTCGGGACACTTGCCCGCAAGCAGGTCGGCGGCCTCTCCGGCGGCCAGAAGCGCCTTGTCGGCGCCTGCCTCGCGTTCGCAGGAAATCCCCGCCTCGTTCTCCTTGACGAACCAACGACCGGCTTAGATTCCGAAGCTCGCGAACGTCTGTGGCAGATCATCCGGGCCAAGACTTACAGGGGCACCAGCGTAGTTACGACCTCGCATTACATGGAAGATATCGAGCAGCTCTCCGAGCGCATCGTCGTTCTACACCAGGGTCAGATCATTTCCGACGGATCAGTCAATGACATACGCGACAGCAGCCAGACGGTCACGATAACTGTACAAGCGAGTATGCCCGAAGATCTTTCGTGGCTAGAGAGCGGAGTCGCCCAGAACGCCCAAGAAAGGGCTTTCGAGATCAAGACCACCAACGTTGATCTGACATTGGGAGAACTGCGTCGCCACTTTGGCACCCTTGACAAAGTCGAGGTCACTCGAGATTCGCTGGAGAACATCATTCGTAACCTGACGGAGACAAAATGACAGACACCATTCGGCCGCTGAAGCCCACGCTGGCACTCGCGCTCGTTCAGGCAAGGTTTCAGCTGACGGAGGCCGTCAGGATTCCCGTCAGCATTCTCATGACCCTCGCCGCGCCATGTATGGGACTTCTCTTTTTTGTGATTCCTCAGCGGGAGGTCGCGACGAATCCAGACAGCGCAACCCAAGCTGTACTTGCACTGGCGATATTCGGCATCCTCGCGAACTCCCTGTTCCACTTCGCCGTCGAAGTCGCCCAGGCCCGAGAGCGCCCCTGGGGCTCCTATACCCGATCGCTTCCTACCACGGAAACCGCGCGGATTGTCTCGTACCTAATCTCATCAGGGATCCTTGCCCTAGGTTCCGTTCTTCCACTGGCCTTACTGGCAGCATTCACCACTGAAGCACGGTTATCGGCAATACCTGCCATCGGTGCTGTCTTCTCGCTCATATTGACCTCAGTGCCCTTCATGCTCATCGGAATGATCATCGGATACTCCAGTGGTTCAAAGGCCGCAGTCGCTCTAGCTCAGGTCCTCATGCTTCTCCTGGCTTTCGGGGGAGGGTTGTTCCTTCCTCCCATGATTTTTCCGGACTGGCTCAACGCCATCTCCCTTACGCTACCGTCGCGTTCCGCGCTGGAGATCGTGACCTGGGCGGCAGGCTTTGCCGACGGGCTTCCAGTCGCGGGCCTCGTCGGCTGGGTGGCGTGGACAGCGCTTACCTTCCTGACAACCGTCCTGCTGGTCAAACGCGATACCGACCGCGAGTATCGCTTGTCTGCCTAGGAGATCAAAGATGTCGGCGATCAACTACATCGGCACCCGGCCTCCTCTCGTCGAGGCCTTCGGAGAGCAAACTGGCCAGATTGCCCACGTCACAACGCAAGTCATCGACATCGTGGGTGTCGACGCGCCCAGCTTCGATCAAATCGAAGAACGCGCGGCATCAGATGCAGCCACTGTCATCCTGTCCGTGCGGCGACACGAACTAACCGACCGAGTCGGCAAGCTGGAGAACCGCCTCCTTGAGCACTTGCGCTCTGCGGTAGTTTTCCGCACGGCTCCACTCGACCGTTCCCTCGAAATGTACTGGGGTTGGGCTACCGCGACCGAGGTGCTGCTCACCGCCTTCCACCCAGTCGGTACCGCATGGGTTCACACCGAGGATCTGGTGGAAGCCGTTCAGCGCCTCGATCCGGCGACCATACGGGAGCGCGAGGGAAGGGCGTTCGACATCACAGGCCCAGAACGAGTGCCGATGGAACGACTTTGCGCGGAGTTCTCTGACTCCTTCGACACAAAGATATCCCTTGAATGCGAGACACCCGAATCTGTTTCGAGGAGTCTTCTGGCCAACGGGATACCGGCCGAAGTCGGGGCCTGGCTCGTGTGGTACCAGGCCGCCGTGTCCGACCCCAGACTGCCACCGACAACACCCGTCCTGGCTGACATCCTCGGCCACGACCCCAGATTTCCCCGGCTCGTACCGGAGCCGACGCGACCAAAGGAGAGCTAAAGAATGATTACACAGACAAAGCGGGACCAACCGACGCGCTACTTTCGGCTTAATCCGACCGTGTCTCTCGGAGAACTGGAAGACGCTGTCGTCGCCGTCTACGGGCCGTCCGTCATCAAAATTGACGGCGACAATGTACTGCCTTTCGTCGCATCGCTCGTGCACGCGCTACGCAACGTTGATCAGGTCACCCTTGCCGACCTTAGTCAGCAAACTGGATCGCCCGCCGAAGACCTACTCCCTGTCCTTGAAATGCTCGTCCAGGCCAAGATGCTCGTCACCTCTACCGAGCCAATGAACGTGCAGGGAGTCCTAGCGTCGCTGCGGACAGGCGAGCAGATCGACCAGAGTGAAATCGATAGTCGGATTCAGTCCGATTGGGTCCAGGTCTGCGCCAGTCCGACTAATAAGCTCGCCGAACTAATCACCGATCTCCTGCGGAAACAAGGGCTTTCTGTCCGCACTATCGAGGGGGACGAACCGGGTCAACCGTCGGCACTGCGACTTGTGATTGGCTCCACGCACTTGGACGGTCTGCTAACGACCTCGAACAGCTTTGCCCTGGAAGCGGGGACTCCTTGGCTCCCCGTAGTCCCGTACGACGGCGACACTGCCTGGGTCGGCCCCTTCGTCGTTCCTCACCAGTCGGCTTGCCTGACATGTTTCAACACCCGTCGCTCGGCCAACTTCTCCGACGACGTGATGCGTCCCTTGCTCCCGACGATCCAACCGTTGGAGCCCGTAGTCTCGCACACCGTCGTGACGCCAATTGACATCATCCAGGCGGGCATAGTGACCAACTTCGCCTTCGAGTACATCACGCTTCGCGACTATGCCCCGAGCTGCATGCCGGGCGGACTCACCACCGTCACTGTGAACGATCGTGGGGTGTCGATGGACACGCGGCGTGTGTACAGAGTCCCCCGGTGCCGCGATTGCTCGCCCGTCGCAGATACTGGCTTCCCGCAGGTGTGGTTCCATCAAGATGAGGTGCAGCCATGACCACCATCGACACCTGGAGCACCACCACCCGAAGCTGGGAAGTCCTCAGCCCGCTTGCAGACCCCATCGTCGGAATCGTTCGCCGTCAGTATCGAAAGCTTCGCGACGTCGACGACATCTGGGGCCACTCTATCGGCGCGCACGGTACCGATAGCGGCGTCGTGTTTGGAGTTCCCTCCAACGCCTACAACGGCGGCGGCTCGCCCGACCCGGTCTCCGCAGAACTTGCAGCCATCGGAGAGACCGTAGAACGGTACAGCGCTTCCTACCCTCCCGTCGATTCTGACAAGGTGATCAAAGGAACATCCGCGTCGCTACGCGCAGACAACAAAGACGTAATCGACGCCGACGACTGGCAACTGTTCGCGAGTTGCCAGTACTCCAACGCCAACTTCCCGTACTCCCGGTGGGATGACGATGTATCACTCTGGTGGCGTAAGGGCACCGACGCCGTCTCGGGCGAGGGTGTATGGACACCAGCACAGCTCATTCACATGGCAGGACCTTGGCGCGGCGAAGAAGCCATCGGATACGCAACGAGTAACGGCCTTGCCTGCGGCATCACACCCGTCGAGGCCGCTCTGTCGGGGCTGTTTGAGGTCGTCGAACGCGACGCGTTCATGCTTACCTGGTACAACCGCATTTCTCTACCATTGCTTCGAATCGAGTCGAGCGATCGGCTGCATTCCTATATCAAGCGATACGTGTCACCGACCTATCTTGACCCCTACTTGGTCGACATGACTGTCTACACCGGCATCCCCACGATCCTGGCAGTCATCCGCAGCCGCCACTCCAGCCTCGCACCCTTCGCGCTCGGTGCTGCTTCGGCAGCAAACATTGAACGCGCTGCTGAAAAGGCAGTCACTGAAGCGATGTACACCCGAACCTGGATGAAGACGGAACAACGAGAAGGGCGAGCCATCCTCGACACCAACTACTTCGAGAGTGTGAAGTCGTTCGAGGACCACATCCGACTTTACGCAGGTACTCCGCTCATCGCTGAGGCCGACTTCCTAACCTCGAGTACTGAAAGCACCGATGTAGACAACCACCAACGCTTTCCCGAGGACGGACCCCAGAGGCTTTGGAACGCGCTTGTCGATCGGCTGACGGAACTCGGACACCGAGTGCTCACTTTCGATGTGACGAGCCCGGACATCCGGGAAGCAGGTGCTGCCGTAGTCAGGACCGTAATACCTGGAATGCGCCCCATAGACGTTGCCTACAACGCCCGCTTCCTGGGCGGTTCCAGGCTCCTAGAACTTCCTTACGAGCTTGGGCTCGTTCATCACCCCCTCACCATCGACGAGCTCAACCCAGCTCCTCACCCGTTCCCTTGACCAAAGAGGTTCACATGCCCGAACTTGAACGCCATGCAACCAATCTAGTTGATGTTGTCTACGGTAACGAGGTCCTCCGATACGACGACCCGACCGAGAACTGGTTCGAAGTCACAAAGATCTACAGGCCTTCAATGGCGTGGGATGCACCAGGCGTCTCCCGCCTGCTACGATCGCCGATCCTCCAGGAGATCGCGACACGGGCCGGTAAGAAATTCGACGACCTCCCATTGCTGGAGCTACCTCCTCCCCTCTCCTGTGAGATGCCGTTGAGCGAGGCCATCTCGCGACGGATCAGCGCCGAACGCTTCTCCGGGGATTCCGTAACCCTTGACCAGATCGCTACCGTCCTCGCGAACAGCTACGGAGAGCTACGGCGCGTCGAAGGTATCCGGCGATCCGTTCCCTCGGGAGGGGCGCTCTACCCCCTTGACCTTTATATTCTGTGTAGTCGCGTCGAAGGACTTGAACACGGGGTATGGTATTTCGACGCGCGTCGTAACGGACTCACACGAATCGGGGACTTCGACGAGGAATTTCTCGGCCGCACACTACTCCAAGAGGAGGCCGTCGCGGGAGCGGCCGTAACATTCATCATCTCGGCCAGTTTCTGGCGCTCGCGGTTCAAGTACGGGCCACGCTCCTCACGTTTCATCCTCATCGAAGCTGGACATGTCGTCCAGAATATGGCGCTCACGGCAGCGGCCCTCGGACTTGCAGGTCGCCCCTATGGCGGCTTCGTGGACGATGAGCTGTCCGACGTTATAGGACTACAGAATGGCGTTGACGATGCCCCGCTCTACACTTACGTAATGGGCACGTGGAACCACCAGTAGCTGCGACGCTCACTACTGCGGCGGGAATTGGCTTACATCTCGCGTCTCCGACAATCGCCTACGTTGTCGGACGGTCGGCGCGAATCCGAAAACGCATTAGCCCGGAGCACGCCTACGATCTCTTCACCACCATCGGCGCCGCATTGTGTCTGTTTGCGCTTCTCGAGCTCAGCATCTTCCCCGTCGGGCAGATCCTGACGTTCGGATTGCTATTCGGCCTAATGGCCGGCGCCGTTGCTCCTCTCGCGCTCTGGCGCGCCTACGGGAAGACCCCGACGATCAGGCGGCCCACACCTAGAACTATCTCCCTGGCCCTCCTTGCTCTCTGTGCCGTTGCGGAAGAGATCATCTGGCGGGTCACGGTCGTCCACCTCGTCCACAATGGGCTCGACGCGCCGTACTGGATCGCGATTGTTGTCAGCATTGCAGGTTTTGCGGCTCTTCATCTCGGACTTCACGGCGCACGTTCAGTCCCGTACTTTGTTGGATTCGGCGCGCTAGCTGTATGCCTTACTATCTTTCTGGGCGTTGGCGCGGCCATCGGTTTCCATCTGGCGCACAACCTCGTTATCGCCCTGGTCCACCCCAAACCACGAGATAGCTACGTGCGCCCAGTCGCGAGTGAGGTCAAATGGTAGATGATGCAAAGAACGCCACGGACCGCCGCCGTGACGCCGCCAATCGCGCCCAATCCTGGTTCACCGACTCTGATAAGCGCGCGGTCAGCACTGCATTCGATGAAAGAGAGACTAGCCACCTACGTACACTAGCGGTGGCGACGGTGTACTCGCTTTTTAAGCACTTGTATGGGCGCGCTCCGAAGACTTTCCTCGACGTTGGGTGCGGCACTGGGGAAGGCCTCGCCTATGCGCGGCGGCTCGATCCCAACCTCCGTACAACGGGAATAGATCCCGTCCCTCAGGCCATTGCCGCCGCCAGACACCTGAATGCCGAGGCGACGCTTCACTGCATTGACGCAGAGGGGCTGACAGTGAACCTGATCGACCCGCCAGAGATTACGTTAATCCATCTCTGCCTCGGCCTTTGGTCTCAGCCAACACGAGGTTTGATAGCGATCATGAACACAATGCCACCCGAATCCATGCTCTACATCGTCGATCTCAACCGAGCCGATCGGCGCAACGCCTTAGATGCTGCACGGAACAATGCCGAGCGAACTTACTTAACTGACCAGTATCACGCAGCATACGCGCCGGGGGAACTTAGTAGGCTATTGTTGACGACCTCTGCTTGCTTAAATCGTAGATTTCACGCCCACGTCGAAGCGAATGGTTTCGCAGGCTTTCCCTTCGGGAGCATCGAACAGATAGCATTGCTCAACAGCGGAGGATTCCAGAAGGCGCTGCGAGCCGTGTCGAGGCAGCAAAGCCGGAGCGGGTTGCCGCTCAGGCCGCTCCACGCTTGGATCTGGCCCGAGCCGTAACGTATAGAGCATGTCGCGCTTAAGGTCAACGCCTGCACACTGGCTAGGCGAAACCCACCGCCACGCGCGACCAGCGTGAAACTCTCACAGGTTCGCCCGAAGCTAATAGTTCCCACGAGGCTGTGCGAGCACAAGATTCGAGGACGCCCGCCATCTCCAACGCTCCGTTGGTACTCTTGAACGGTCAACACACAAGCGATACCCCCTCTTTGAGAGTTGGCCTCATCTAGCAACAACACGTCCGGGGCACTCAATAACAAACTCGCCAACGCGAGGCGTGCAGTTTGCCCCCCGGACAGCTGACCCACAGGGGCCAAAAGCTCGACATCCGCCAGGCCTAATCCTGCGACCATCCGGTTCACATGCGCGTCCACGTCCCAAGCGGCGAAACGTTCCGCACGGTCCAACGCTTCGGTGTACCGCACCATGGCAGCCTCTTGGTGAGGACGGTCAGCAAGAGCTTGGGCGGCGTCGTCGACTTCGCAAACCGCAGCCCGTAGGGGAGCGACGGCGGTTTCCAAGACGTCTTCCATTGTTCCAGACGCCGCAAAAGACGGTTGCTGAGACAACAATCCGACAGCTGGTTGTACGGTGTCATGGTGGAAAATTTCGACCTGCCCAGCATCAGCAGATAAATGGCCGGCAATAATGCGAAGCAAGGTAGATTTGCCGGCACCGTTTTCGCCGATCACCCCGACACAATCATCTTGCGGGACAACAAACGAAATGTCAGTGAAGACTCTGCGATCCGCAAAAGACTTCGACAAGCCCTCAACTAGCAGATGGGAATATACGGTGCGTGAATACGACACAAAAAGATCCTTGAACGTTTCGAACCTCGTCGGGCGCACGCCTCAGACACGAGGAGGAAAAAGGATCAAAGTGTCATGCACACCACAGTAGTCCATGAGGACTAGTAAAGACCAATCAAAGCAGGCTCGGACACGCATCATCATACAAGGGAACTATGTCCTGACGGGTAAAGGTCCTCGGCATCGGTTTTGAAGACGCCTTCTGAACTCCGGCGGGGTCAGGATCTGGGACCCCGCCGGAGTTCAGCGACTCATAGATGCCTGGAATCTGTTCTATTTTCACAGTCCCTGGACACACCTTTCCTACGTCCTCGGAGTACCGTAAACCACCTTCCTGCAGCCAGCCCTCAACACCAATTCCATCTGCATGAGGAATGCCTAGCCGATGCCAAGAAATGCCATGTGAGCTTTCGCCAGGTATTGAATCTTCCGCCAGTTTCAGCGGGATAGAATCGTGATTAGCCAAAATCCAATCAAGTAAAGCAGTGATCGATGTTACCTGCTGTTCTGTCCAAGGCTCTTCGTTCGGCGCCTCAACGCCGCCTTGTGATTCGATGGAGATAGTGTCAGGATTTCCTTCAAGGTCTGAGCCAGCACGATACTGAGTATCAACATACTGCTCCACTGTCCCATCCTTCGCGACATGAAAATGAATTAGCGGACCGCCTTCGGGGATCTGAAAATCCCACGCAGAGGGATTCTCGGAAGCGGTTACATGAAGATTGACTCGCACAGGACTCATATCCGTCGGGGTAACTTCGGTGCGGACCTCAAAGATGTTTCTGTATTCAGCTTCTTCGTATATAGCCATTCTTCGGCCTCCATTGAGTCGAAACAGTTTTCACGTAGGGGTCTTATTGGGGTTTTGTATAGGCCATATTTATTTTCCTGATGGTCGAACGTTTTATAAATTCCATCATGGTCAATGCTACGGAACCTTCAACATTTAAGGACCCGTTGAATCTTCAGGTGTGATTGTTATTTTCGATTGGCGGCTTTTTACTCCTTTCGTTTTGCGGCTCTAGGAGCGTGCGTCACTACTTAGCAGCATTTTAAAATCGATGACTTTGGATATTCAAAGCGGGCTAACTCGCCTTATAACACTTCAAACTGGAACAACGCCGGAAAGGTGGGACTTCTAGCTGTTATCGCTGATTTTGAACGCGTTAAGATCCGGGAGCGTCAAGCTGAAGGGATTGCTATTGCCAAAGCGAAAGGTAAGTAAGTACGGCAGCCGAAGCTGACTGAAGAGGACGTGGAGCAAATCCACGTGGTGCTGCAGCTTGGTCATGAAAAGACGGAAAACGCACGGCAATTTCAGGTCTCGCGACAAACGATTTACAACGCTTGAAAGCGCCACCGTGCTGCCGGCAAATAATCGGGCAGTTGGAATGGCGATTACCGTAAAAATACCGGGTAATTGCCGTAGTTTTACCGCATGCCGTAATTGGGTCGATGCTAGTCGCGTCCGAAGCGTTGGTAGGCGGCTTGGCGGGTTGTTTCGAGGGCGGCGCCGATGACGGTCCAGGAGTCTCCGGCTTTGCGTGCTTGCTGTACTGCTTCCCGGAGGTCGGCTTCGGCTTGTGCGAGGTTGGCTCGGGCGGCACGGATGTTGCGGAAGTGGGTGGCGTCTTGGGCAGGGGTGAATGCTGGGTCAAGATCCTCAAGCCCAGTGGCGTTATTGGTGTGTATGTGGGTGCTCATGGTTCTCACCTCAGATAGTCATAGAATTTGGGGCGTAAAGCATCGGCGTGAATGATCCGCAGTGGCGTCTGTGCGGGGACCGCCACGACTTCCATGAGGTTTCCTGCCTGGTCGGGACCAATCACTAAGAGGCGTTCATCGCCGTGGTATTCGTATTCCACGAGGCGTAGCGCGTTGTCGTAGGCGTGGAGTACGTCGGCTGTGCTGTAGCCGTGCTTCAGCGCGCTCCGCAAAACCTCCATACTGTAAAGATACCATTTACAGTGAGCGAAAACCAGCCAGGAGCGTGGCCGCAAGCTCCGGGCTAAAGGAATCTACTCTCCCCGCAATGCATGAGACATTCGCTGACTCTGACTAAGGTGTAGTTCCCCGTGAGGTTGTGAACGCGATCTGAGGGCGTTGAGCCTCCGATACCAGTGTGGGGGCGGTGGTGATTATAGTAATGCAACCAGTCCGCGTAGGTCGCGGCGCGGGCTTCGTCACTGTAATAGGTATCGGCATAAGCCCACTCCTGGGCCAGAGTGCGGTTGAAGCGTTCGACCTTGCCATTGGTCTGAGGCCGGTAGGGCTTGGTGAAGCGATGTTTGATCTTGTCACCCAGCATGTCGCGGAATAGGCGTGACCGGTAGCAGGCACCGTTATCGGTCATGACTGCTTGCACGGTGATCCCAGCCTCGCTGAAGAATGCGTTGGCACGTTGCCAGAAGGCTGCTGCGGTGTCTTGGCGTTCATCGGTTAGGATCTCGGAGTATGCCAGCCGGGAGTGGTCATCCACCGCGTGATGCAGGTAGGCATAGCCGCGGCCTTTGTTGCCGTAGCCGTTGTTTTTGCGGCCAGCTGCCCCGAGTTTGCGGTGGCCACCGCCGTCAGGGATGCGGCCCAGTTTTTTGATATCCACATGCACCAGCTCACCGGGTGTGGCCTTCTCATAACGCACCGGTGCCGGTTTCCGCACCGGCAACCCGGTGGCCTGGTCTAACCACGCCAGTGGTGGCATCTTGTAGCGGGCCAGCACCGGACCCACAGTGGAACGAGCGATCCCCAGGTGGTAGCCAATCCGGTGCGGGCCCCACTGCCGAGTAAATCGCAACGCAATGATACGCCGCTCCCGCCGTGGAGATAACCGGTTGGGCGACGTCTGCGGCCGCGAGGACCGGTCCGTCAACGACTCCCCGGCACGGTAGCGTCTCGCCCATTTCGAAGCGGTGGCTGGTGAGACTTGGAATCGCTCAGCAGCGCGACGAATCGTCCAACCATCCTCGACAATCAGCACGGCAAGGCGTCTGCGACCTTCAGGCCTCAAGGGTGCATTAGGGTGGGACATTGAAGACCTCCGGTTTTCAGGATGGACGGTTGTGGTAAACCCCATCTTTACCGGAGGTCTTCACCTATCTCGAGTGTTTACAACCTCCCGAGGAACTACAGTTAGGCTACTGGCTTTCTACAACCCGTGACGTCGGAGCAAGCCTCGTGCCGACCCGGTTGGGACCCCGGGTGGCTCGACCGTTGCTGGGTACCCCGCAGGGCTTAGCTCTTCACACCCTCAAGGGCACGTTGACTGGGTGGGTCATCGCGCTGTTGCTGGCCTCGTTGATGTTTGGCAGTTTCGCTCAGACGGTTGTTGACGTTGCCGATGACCTCCCGCCGGAGATGGCCCAAGTCTTTGCCGGAGAGGACATGTTGCGAGGTTACTTGGCTTATATAGCTGTGTTTATGACTGTCTTCATCGGCGCTGCCGGGGTTAGCGGACTCCACCAAGTGCGCAGTGAAGAAAACTCTGGCCGTGCTGAATACGCGATGTCGGCGCCGGTGAGTCGAACCGTCTGGCTTGGCGCGCATCTGGCAGTGCTGATCCTCGGGGTCTTGCTTATGCAGGTCGTGGTCGGTGTGAGTATGGGACTGGGGGCCTCGGCCTCCCTCGACACGGAAGGCGACAAGTACTTCGGGGAACTGCTCCTGGCTGGTATTGTGCAGGCACCCGCGGTCCTGGCCTTGATCGGCGTTGTCGTTGGATTACTGGGATGGCTACCGAAAATTGCTCTTGCCGTCGGATGGTTCTTCGTCGGTTTTGGCACAGTGATGTCCACCTTCGGTCAGCTCCTGGAACTTCCCGATGCGCTCGCAAACCTTGATCTTTTTGGTCATCTGGCTGAATATCCGGTGGAGCAGGTTGAACTGGCCCCCATCGCAGTGCTGCTGGCGATCGCTGTTGGCGGTATCGTCATCGGATTGATCGGCTGGAACCGACGACAGGTTAACTGTGTGTAAGCTACGACAGCGGAAGCCAGCACGTAACGGTCTCTACGGTGCAGCCTGCAAAGACCATGGTGGAAGTAGCAACCGGCTGTGGTCACTGACCTTGGGCGTCACCGAGAACCCGAAGAATATTGCCACTGGTCAGTGCGGCCAGGTCGGAGGGTGACCAGCCTTTATCCACCAGAGCCTGGAGCAATCGGGGGTAGCCGTCCACCCGTTCCAGCCCCTTCGGGCCGGTGGGGATCCCGTCGTAGTCACCACCCAGTCCGATGTGGTCGATACCTGCGACCTCGCGGGCGTGCTCTAGGTGGGCGACCACATCGTCGATGCCGGCCTGATCCTCATCGGCGGTGATAAATCCGGGCACGAAGGTCACCATCTGTACGCCCCCGTTGGTGGCCAGCTGGCCCAGCACATCGTCGGGGACATTGCGCGGGTGGTCATACACGCTTTGGCAACTGGAGTGGGAGAAGATCACCGGTTTGGTGCTCACCGCTAAGGCATCGCGCATGGTCTGTGAGGCAACATGGGAGAGATCGACCAGCATCCCGATCCGGTTCATTTCCGCTACCACATCGCGGCCGAACTCCGTGAGCCCGTAATCCACCGGATCGCCGGTTGCCGAGGCCGCCCAAGAGGTGTTGTCGTTGTGGGTCAAGGTCAGATAGGTGACCCCCAACCGGCGCATCATCCGCAGCACGCCCAAGGATTCGTTGATCGAGTGTCCGCCTTCCATCCCGAGCAGGGATGCGATTTTGCCTTGTTGCCAGGCTGCTCGGACCCCGTCGACGGAGTCGGCGATCGCAAAAACGTCGGGGAACTGGTCCACCAGGCGGTAGATGCAGTCAATTTGTTCTAAGGTCGCGGTCACTGCCTCGGGTTCACGCAGACTCGAGGGGACGAAGACCGACCAGAACTGGGCACCTACCCCGCCGGCCCGTAGGGAGGGAATGTCGGTGTGCAGGGTCGTATTGCCTTCGGCGAGTCCGGCCTCGGTCACGGAGTAGCCATATCGTGCACGCAACGCGATGGCGAGGTCGTTATGTCCGTCCCAAACAGGTGCGTGCTGCAGAACATCGGCCACGGTCTGTGCTGAAGTGCTCATAGAGCACATTCAACCAGACCGTGGCCGAGTCTGACAGGTCGGTCTACCTGAGAACGGGTCAGCACGTCTGGAGGTGTCTTGAGACTAGTCCAGCAGGTCGCTGACCGACTCGGGGCGGAACGGGTCGCCCTCGTAAAGGGAACCGGTGGTGCGGGAGTCCAGCCGCTCCCGCACGTTGTCGTAGTCGTCCTCGCTCAACCGGTAGAAGAAGGTTCGTGGCATCAGGTCGTAGGCATTATCGACGTAGTGGGTCACGAACTCTGCTACGTTGTCATCGTTGTCCAACGAGTCCACGTTGACGTAGATGAACAGCGGGCGAGTCAGCGGAGTGTAGCTACCGTTTTGAGCGTTCTCCAGGCTGGGGTCCACCCCCTCGATACTGACGGTGGACAGCTCCTCACGTACCTCGTCATCGGCAGCGGTGAAGTAATTACCGATCCCCATGAAGCCCAGCGCATTGTCATCCTGGGAGATCCAGGTGGCTAGCTGATCCAGATCATCGGTCTTACGGTAATCATCGCGGATCTCGCCGGCTTCACCGGTGACGTGGTGGGTGAAGTAGTCGAAGGTCCCCGACCCGGCGGGACGTCCCACCAGCTCGATCTCTTCATCCGGCCACTCCTGGCGTACATCCGACCAGGTGGTCACCTCGGAGCCGGGCTCCCAAATGGCCTGTAGCTCGTCCATGGTCAGGTCGCTGGCAAAGTCGTTCGCGGAGTTGCGCACCACCGCCAGGGTGTCCAAGGCGATGGGTAGCTCGACAAATTCCACACCGTTTTCTTCACACAGGCTGATGTAATCGGTTTCAGCATCCTCGCCGGGAATAGCTTCAGAAGCGTTGTTGATCGCGACGTCACCGGTACAGAACGTGTCGAACCCCGTGGTGGTCCCTTCGGCGGTGATGTCGACGTCGAACCCGCCGTCATTGGCCACCAGCTCGGTGATCGGAGCAACCGTCGTCGAACCGCGGGCCACGATCGGGCTAGCGGTCTGTTCGCTGTCGCCTTCCCCGCAGGCAGTCAGGGCCAGAGCGCCCATGGCGCCGAGTGCGAGCACTTTGCGCATTACTTGTTCTCCTCCCCGGTCTGCTGTGTGGTCTCGTGCTGGGGGGCCTCGGCGTTGTCCTGGCGCGCACCGCGCAACTCAGCCACCATGAGTTGCAGGAACTCTTTGATCTTCGACCAGCGCACGGTCGCATGAGCCAGGTGCTCTTCCAGCCGGTCCACTTCTTGGTGCTGGCGACGTTCGGTCTGGATGCGATGGAGCTCCTCGCGCAACTGGGCCATGGAAGTCTCCGTGTCGGCCAGGACACGTTCCAGACGGGTTTCGATATCGTAGTCTTGCTCGTTGTTATCGCTCATCAGTCGTCCTTAGCTCCTAGAATCCGGCAACGGTTAGAACACGGTGGTGGCAAAGATCAGGATCAGCGGCAGCACCAGGAAAACGCCCACTGCCCAGATCACGGCATAGATCTTGCGCTCGGCGGCTACGTTGGCCAACCAGGTGGCACCCATCGGCGGAATGTTGCGCAGGAAGGGCAAACCGTAGATCACCAAGGTTGCGAAGACGTTGAAGGACAGGTGGACCATGGCCGCGGTCAGTGCGGCCTGGGCTTCCACTCCTTCGAACGCGAAGGCCGAGACCAGAGCGGTAATGGTGGTACCAATGTTGGCGCCCAGGGTGAAGGGGTAGATCTGCTTCAGGGTGAAGACACCGGAACCAGCCAGTGGCACCATCAGCGAGGTGGTGGTCGAGGAGGACTGGACCATCACGGTGATGACGGTACCGGATGCGATACCGGTGACCGGTCCACGGCCGATTGCGGTGTGCAGGACCTTCTTGGCTTGACCCACCATCAAGATGTTCAGCATCTTGCCGATGAAATTGATCACCAGCAGGATCAACCCGATGGCGACCAGAATCATCACGATGCCCTGCCAGGTTTCTGGCAGGAAGCTCAGCACGAATTCGATCCCGTTGGCCAACGGCTCGGTGGCTCCGGAAACGACGGCACCGATACCTTCAAAGATGGCGTTGATCACCGTCACGTCGCTACCGACGGTGGCATCCGCCACGGCCGTGGCCACCGATTCCAGCAGCCCGAAGATCATTTCCAGCGGCAGGAAGATGATCACCGCCAGCAAGTTGAAGAAGTCGTGCACGGTTGCTGCGGCAAAACCGCGGCGGAACTGTTCTTTATCGCGCACCATACCTAGCGACACCAGCGTGTTGGTCAGTGTGGTTCCCAGGTTGGCACCCATAATGATCGGCACCGCCACATTCAGTGGCATACCCCCGGCCACCATACCCACGGTCACCGAGGTGGTGGTCGACGACGACTGGGTCAGTGCGGTGGCCACCACACCGATCATCAAGCCCACCAAGGGGTTCGACGCGAAGCTGAAGAGATCTTCGGCCTGGTCTCCGGTGGCGATCTTGAAACCGGAACCAATCACATTCACCGCAGTGATCAGCACGTAGATCGCTGCAATGACCGATAGCCAGTTGGCAACGCTCAGGGCGGTGCCGGTCAGCCCCATTCTTTCAAACGGACTCCGTTTGGGCTGGCCGTCTTCTGACTGTGCTTCTGTTGCTTTGTCTGTACCACGTTCGACGGTGGTCTGCGACATCTCCTACTCCTCAAGGTGTTCGGTGAAGTGTGAGTACTACCGGCCAGTACCGGAGGTCCGTATAGGGAGACTAAATGTCCTGGTTATACTTTCCTGAACCATTAGGTAAATACGTTATTAACCGGTACAAATATGACCTCAGGCGAGCGCAACTGGGAAACGAGACCCAGAGCGTACCCACCACAGCTTGCCGAGCGGCTATCACTGATCAGCAACTATGGCCCCGATCACTTCCACGGTAGGATCGAGAGTGGAAGCACAATCGGACACAGGCGCGCTTCCGCCCGGTGCTATGCACATCGTTGTTGCCCAATTCTTCCCGCCGACTCGGAAGGGCGCCGACTGACCAGGTAGCTGACTAGGTATGAGCAACCTGCGGAAGGAATCGTCATGGCTCGCAACGTAACTGAGAAGCTCATCGCCTCCCACCTCGTAGACGGCACACTCACCCCCGGTGATGAGATCGCGATGACCGTCGATCAGACGCTCACCCAGGACGCCACCGGCACCATGGTGATGCTCGAACTCGAAGCCTTGGGACTCGACCGAATCCGCACCGACTTATCTGTGCAGTACGTCGATCACAACCTCTTACAGACCGATGAGAAGAATCCCGACGACCACGTCTTTCTGCAGTCGGCCGCCCAACGCTTCGGACTATGGTACTCCAAAGCCGGCAACGGCGTCTCTCATCCGGTACACCAGGCGCACTTCGGCAAACCCGGCGCGACCCTGATCGGCTCGGACTCGCACACCTGCGCAGCGGGAGCGCTGGGCATGCTGGCCATTGGCGTCGGCGGACTGGAAGTCGCAATGGCCATGGCCGGTCAGCCACTCTATGTCACCATGCCCGAGGTATGGGGAGTCAAGCTGACCGGCGAGCTACCCGATTGGGTGTCAGCCAAAGATGTGGTGCTGGAGATGTTGCGCCGGCACGGGGTTAAAGGAGGTGTTGGTCGGGTCATCGAGTACCACGGTCCAGGGCTTGCCGGTCTGACGGCAATGGACCGGCATGTCATTGCCAACATGGGGGCCGAACTCGGCGCGACGACAAGCGTGTTCCCCGCCGATGAGGCCGCACGCGCCTACTTGGAGGCCGTGGGCCGTGGGGATGATTTCACCCAGCTGGTCGCCGATGACGAGGCCTGCTATGACGTCACCGAACACATTGATCTCTCCGACCTCGAACCGCTCATTGCCCGCCCGTCCTCGCCGGGCAACGTTGTCCCAGTGGCCGATGTCGCCGACGAGGACGTCTACCAGGTGGTCGTCGGTTCCTCGGCCAATCCCGGGTTGCGCGACTTCGCCGTCGTCGCCGAGATTCTGAACAACCGACAGACCCACCCGCGGGTATCGGTCGATATCAACCCCACGTCCCGTGAGGTACTGGCCGACCTAGTGGCCGGCGGTTGGTTGAGCTCGCTGGTCGCTTCTGGAGCACGAGTCCACCAATCCGGTTGTCTGGGATGCATCGGTATGGGCCAGGCTCCGGCCAGTGGCCGGAATTCGTTGCGCACCATGCCACGCAATTTTCCGGGCCGTTCTGGGACCGAAGAAGACTCGGTGTGGCTGTGCTCCCCAGAGACCGCCGCCGCGGCAGCACTGACCGGACAGATCACCGATCCACGCACGCTGGTCGATAGCCACGGGATAAGCTATCCGGTGCCGGAGATGCCTCAGAGCTTCAGTACTTTTGACGCGATGTTTCTTGCTCCGCTGCCAGCGGATCAAGCCCGTGAGGTAGAGCTGGTCAAAGGTCCCAATATCTCCTCGTTACCGGAGTTCGACCCACTGCCAGACAGCTTAAAGGTGCCGGTGTTGCTCGTGATGGGCGACGATGTGTCCACCGATGAGATTATGCCCGCCGGTTCCCGGGTCCTACCGTACCGTAGCAATATCCCCCGCATCGCAGATTTCTGCTTTGAACGCATCGATGCAACGTATCCGAAACGTGCCAGGCAACAACAGGGCGACCACGCGGTCATCGGTGGCGCAAATTACGGCCAGGGTTCCTCCCGCGAGCATGCTGTCGTGGCACCCCGGTACTTGGGTCTACGCGTAGTGGTCGCCCAGTCCTTCGCCCGTATTCACTGGCAAAATTTGGCCAATTTCGGGATTCTCCCTCTCGAATTCGCCGACCCGGTTGATCATGATGCCATCGACCAGGGCGAGGTACTCGTACTCGACGGCCTCCACGAGGCCCTCAACAGCGGGTCCGAGCTGACCGGAACTATCGGTGAACGCCAGGTGAGATTCCGTCACCGACTCTCAGCCCGACAGGTACAGATGGTGATTGTTGGAGGTCGTATCCCGATGACCGCAGAGATGGCTTGAGACTGAGGTCTGCGTATCGTGGTGTTTCATAGAGTGGGCCACTAGTAGGTAAAACAGCGATCGTCTCAGAGCCAACCACGTTCCCGGGCTCGTTCGACGGCCTGGGCGCGAGATCTCGCCCCGGTCTTTCCCATCGCCGATGACAAATGATTTCGGATTGTTCCGTTGCTCAGAAAGAGGCGAGCGGCGATTTCTCGCACGGCCACACCATCTGCACTCGCGCGGAGGACTTCTCGCTCTCTCATCGTGAGAGGGTTCGCTCCCCAGGTCCGGGCCTCCTGGAGAAGCTGTGGGTCGAACACTCGCTCACCGGTAGCGACCCTTCGGATCACACTGATGAGCGCACTAGGTTCTTTATCCTTTGTGACGAACCCCGCGCAACCGGTTTCCCATGCTTGTAGCACGTATCCGGGTCGATCAAATGTTGTGCAGATAATTAGCCGAGTCTTAATACCGCGTCGGGCTACTTCTTCCGCCACCATGAGACCGTCTCCAGGCATCTGGATGTCCAGGAGCGCAACATCGGGTTGGTTGTGATGAATCAAGTCAAGTGCCTGGTCCGCATTGGATGCTTCAGCCACGACCTCGAAATTCGTGGTGATCTCAATATAGCTTGATAACGCTCGACGAAACATTGCCTGATCATCGGCAAGAAGGACGCGAATCACGGCAACCTCGCGGTCACCACAGTGCCCTGGTTCTGGCCGCCGTTCACGCTAAGAGTTCCCCCACAGGCGGAGAGTCGGTCTTTCATACCGCGGATACCATCGCCTGCGACCAATTTCCCGCCATGTCCATCGTCGGCGATTTCCACCCCGCCGGCTTCAACGGTGACGGATATCAGGCTCGCATCCGCATGTCGCGCCGCGTTGGTGACGGACTCTCGGATGATCATAGCCAGGACAGGTTCACATTGGGCTTCCGGAGTTCCCGCACGGCGTATATCACAGCGTATACCGGCCGCCTTTGCGGTTGCTTGGGCCACAAGGAGTTCTGCCTCCAGCGTCGTCTCGCGCAGATTGCGCACGGCTTCTCGAGTATCACGAGAGATGGTTGTCGCCAGCCGACTGATATCCTCAATTTCTGCCAGGGCGCGATGCTGGTCGGAACGCGAGATGAACTCGGCACTGAGCTGGGCCTTGAGTGCAATAGTGGTCGCCGAGCTACCAAGCACATCGTGGAGGTCGCGCGAGACTCGTTCGCATTCTTGGCCTCGACGAGCTGTTCGTTCATCTCCACCAACACCAACACAAGAAAGGTGGCGATAGCGACCGAGAAAAGAAGGAGAAAATTCTGAATATGCGCCTCGGCAGTCCCTTCCAAGAGGCCGGCCGCTCCCAGGGCCAATAAACTCACTGTGACCGCACTGATCCCTGCTACTCGGGGCAAGAGGACGAGCATCAGGCAGATCGCTGGAGCGAAGACAGGGGCGCTTCCGGCCCCGAGCGTCACAACCAGGATCAATCCCAGCGTAGCGACGGGCACGACGACAAGAACTCGGAGCGCAGGTGCCCTTCGAGTGTTGGTGAGAAACGCTGCCGCGATGGTCGCAACCCCGTAACTGACCGCGAGGACCGTGACGAATTTTCTGTTCGGTGCGTGCTCAGGCGCACTCAACAGCGCCACCCACGCAGGAATGGTGAGCGCCATAAAGCCCATAGCAATGACGACGCCAGCCCACCGCGTTTTCATCACGCCCTCCGTTTTTCTTTAGACTCTCTCAGCCACGTGCCGATATCGCCACAGCGCTAGGGTGGTCAACAAACCGAGCCACACTACCAGGATGATGATCGCGGGTACGGCACGCGCGGGATCCACACCGGCTAACCCGAGTTCGGCAAGCCAATAGCTCGGCATCAGCTGAGCGACTGACGTCCAGACCTCGGGTAGTAGGTTCAGCGGCAGAAAGAGTCCCCCAAGTGTCGCTAAGGCCAGCATCAAGACGATGATGATTGTCTGCACGTTGTCCTTGTGGGCAAAAAGTCCGATCGTCACGCCTAAAACCGCGAAAGGCACCGAACCCCACCACACACCGACCGTTGCGAACATCCAGCCAAGCGGTGTCAGAGCGACTCCATCGAGCAAAACCGCCACGATAGGCACAACAACGATGGCAGGAAGTCCGACGAAGACACCGACGATGACCTTTGTGGTTAGGTAGCCACGCCCAGAAAGTGGCGTAAGACGCAGGACTCGATGCCACCCGGAGGCGCGCTCATCAACGATGCGAGTGCCCACGAGCAACCCCGCCGTCACTGCACCCCAGACGCTCATACCGATCATAATCTGTCGTGGCTCAACCACAGAACCTGAATCGCTAAACAGCAGGCTCTCTAAAGCATAGAATACGGCAGGGAAAACCAGAGTGAATAGTAGCGTCCCCGACGCACGCAGCGCACGGCGAAGTTCCAACGATAAGTAACCGAACATCACAACACCTACTTCTCTGGTGCCGTCAAGGTGAGGAACGCGCGCTCGAGTGACAGCCCGGCAACCTCGATCGACTCTGCCGAGGGCACTCGTTGGACCAACGCGCGGAGAGTGTCGTCCGAACGCGCGCTAAGTAGCGTAACGCGATTATGCCTCCAGCTGGCCTCGACGACTCCCGGTAACGTTGCTATCTGCTCGTGGTTACCTGTTGGAATCGTTGCTGAGACCTCTCTTCCCGCCGCTAACTCCTGCACTTCGGTCACCGTGCCATCAGCGATGATCAGCCCGTCTTGTATAAAGATGACCCGGTCAGCGAATTTCTCGGCTTCAGCCAAATGGTGAGTTGCGAAGAGCACTGATTTCCCCACGCTCGTGATTTCACGAATCGACTCCCAGAATGCGTGACGGGAGGCCACATCCATCGCAGCAGTGGGCTCATCAAGCACCAAAATATCCGGGTTCCCTGCGATGGCAAGGGCATACGTCACTCGTCGCCGCTGACCACCGGACAACTTCGTGGAGCGACGGCAAGCCAGATCCGCGATCCCGGCGTACTTTAACGTCCGCGAAACCCCAAGCGGATGCTTGTGCAATCTCGACACCATCGCGATCACTTCCCCAACGGTCGCATCATCGAGGAGAGAAGTAGCCTGCAACATCGCACCAATCGCCCCGGCTTGCACTGCAGTCGAAGGCGCCAAACCCAATAATTCGACGTTGCCACTGTCAGGAGCCGTGAGGCCCAATATTATATCGATCAACGTCGATTTTCCGGAGCCATTCGGTCCCAGGAGACACGCCACCTGTCCGCGCGGAATCTCTAAACTCACATTATCAACGGCAGTGACCTCGCCATAGCTCTTTCTCACGCCACGCAAAGATATCGCGGGAACACTCATAGTCTTCACCTGTGCACAGAGCGATGCCTCAGGCATTTGTCCACCCCGTGGAAATGCCGCGCACAGTGGTTTGTTTGTTCTGACCTGTTGCGATCACGTTGTTCTCTCCCTTCACAAGGTAGTCACAAGCAGAGCAGTGACGATGTACATCGACGACTACTTCTCACTACTTTCTGTAGTATCGCGCTACTTGGGTGTGACCGCTTAGGGCAAATGTCATGAATGTTGAAGTCATGGGTCCTGCATAAAGATCAACCCCAGAGGGGCAAGGCTTGGGGCTAAACTGTGACCAGCGCTTGCAGTTTGTGAAACATTTCGAGCTGAGTATCAGTGAGAGAAATTATTTCGCACCCGCAATCCCAGGTTCTTAGCGATTGGCTTGTTTCACAATTCGGTGCTTGATGGCAAACTGTGTCGTTCGGAAAACTCTCAAGGTAGTCGCACCAATTTGCAACGACAGCGGAGTTGGTATTTGGCCGTGTCGCTGGGAGAACAATGAAAGAGTCTACCAAAACTGCGTGTACCCCATCCCAGCTCATGGTGGCGTGGATGAGTCGCTAGCGGTGACGTTGCGATGGAACTAAGCAACCAGGCCGATCGGTCGATTCCAATGACACACCAACCGAGAAGCCTCGCATCGAGAAGAACTATGCGCCCAAACCACGATGCTGAAGGCTGAAAACGCATCGGCAAAACTTGCCAGACGTCAGGACCCAGAACAAGCATCGACGTTCTTCCGCTACCAGGGACCTATACGAACCAGATAAACGAGTCGCGCCTGGCGAAAAGTCGGAGGGCCGGTCGAAAACTCGTCCAGCATCTCACAAAACTGAAAATAAATGTCACAAAAAGCAACCAGGGCGTAGTTGTGTCCGCGCTTATTCCGGCCCGCGCCCACGCTCACCACAGCGCTAGACGGCTCCGAAACCTGCTCGATAGCACCACCTCGCCCGGCACAGCGCACTTTCCAGCCGATGTGGCGCAGTACTGTCAGAGACTTCCCGCCCCAATGTTCTCGTGGCCCTGTTGCGGGTTACCTTACCCGATGTGTCTTCTTTATAGATCAACAGATCAATGCTGTAGTATTATGACTTACATCACATATCACACGATTGAAATGGAGCACGAATATGATGACCGCGAAAAACAGTCGCGTCACCATAGCCGGCGCGTCCGTGGCAGCTCTGCTATTGACAGCCTGTGGCAATGGGGGTGACGGCAATGGACAGAACGGCCAAGGAGAAGGCGGAGGAACAGTCTCGGTCTACAACTGCGAGCCACAAGAGTTCACTCCCGGAAACTCGACGGAGGTCTGTGGCTCGAAAATGCTCGAGCAACTGTTCACAGGTCTGACCACTGTGAACCTTGACACCTACGAGGTAGCAGAAGGCGTCGCGACCCAGTGGGAATCCAACGATGAACAGACGGTTTGGACTTTCGAAATCGGCGAGGATTGGACCTTCCATAACGGTGACCCGATCACTGCACAGACGTTCGTGGACACGTTTAACTGGACCGTCGACCCGGAAAACGCGCAGGCTGGAGCGGGTTTCTATGATGTTTTCGTTGGCTACGACGATGTAGTCAACGGTGATGCAGACGAGCTCGAGGGCGTGCGCGCAGTTGATGACTACACCTTAGAGTTTGAGCTCGAAGAACCGTTCTCACCACTACCTTTGATGCTCTCCTACACAGCTTTTTACCCCGTCCCAGACGAAGGACGCGAAGACCCGGATGCTTTTGAGTCTTCCCCCGTCGGCAACGGGGAATACCAAATGGACGGCGAGTGGGTCCACGATGTCGAGGTCAACATGGACCGCTATGAGGAATACCCCTTAGGCTCCTCCGGCGGACCTGACCGAGTGGAATGGCGCATTTACAACGACGTCGAAACAGCCTACAGGGACGTTCAGGCCGGCCAGCTTGACGTGTTGGAGCAGACTCCGCCAAACCTATTGCCCCAAGTTGACGCCGATTTCGGAGATAATCAGGCTAGCTTCGAGACCGCTTCTTACGAGTATTTTGGCTTCCCCTTGTACCAGGAGGAATTCCAGGATCCGGATGTGCGACATGCACTATCGATGGCCATCGATCGCGAACAAATCATTGAGACCATTTTCGATGGCGCACGGACGCCAGCCAACAATATTATTCCGCCCACCTTGCCCCAAGCTAGGGACGGTGCGTGTGAGTATTGCGAGTTTGATCCGGAAGCTGCTGCTGAACTCTACGAGGAAGCCGGTGGCCCCAGTGAGCTCACATACTACTTCAACTCTGGGGCAGGCCATGAAGACTACGTCGAGGCCATCGCTAATATGTGGCAAGAGCACCTACCTATTGACGATGTCACCTTCGAGTCGCTGGAATTCGCACAGTATTTGGACCTGCAGGAAGAAGAGAATATTACCGGCCCGTATCGCCTAGGATGGTCTCTGTCCTATCCCAGCCCGCAGTACGCAATGGAGCCTATCTATCTGACCGGGGCAGCCTCCAACTACTTTGGGTACTCCAGTGATGAATTTGACAGCCTTATTAAAGAGGCCAATGCCACCGATCCAGATGAGGCTGACGAGATCTACCAGCAGGCTGAAGACGTACTCTTGGAGGATATGCCCGGTGCACCGCTCTGGTTCGGGGAGAACGTAGCTGTCCACACCGACCGGATCGACAACAGCTCGGTCATGGTCGATCAGCGCAGTTTCCTGCGTGTCGAGCAACTGGTGGTGACTGACTAGAGCCTTCGCCGAAATCAGACGAACCACCACAGTGGGGACGCATCAGGGGTAGCTACCTCCGACGGGTCCCCACTGGCTTTCTTACCTGACATGCACACTGAACCGGAGAGCACCCGATGCAAACCAACCATTTCAGAACCACCAGGCTCATCCACGCACAACGCCAATCGCTCATAGCCCCAATTGATGCATCAATGCCACTATTGCCGGGTCCCCTTGCCTCTGGGAACCGCTCTTCCGGCGATGAAAACAAAAACAGCGACAATAATGGTGGCAGGATGGCGAACTATGGGGGCGCAAGAGCAGTGTGCAGTTCTACCCCCAGAATCTGGCCCCTGTTCACCGCAGTTAGCATTGTGGATGCAGTGTTCGGTAGCCCATCCTTCATCAGGCAGGTAGGGATCTGTCACGACACGAAGCTCACGGATCCTGTCTCGGTCGCGGACACCAAAGCCCTTACTGATGAGGATCGCCTGTACTCTGGGACCGGTAACGACCATAACGACAATCTGGATCTCATCAGCAGGCAACAGGATGCAAACCTTCTCACCCATAACTCGGGTTTTCAGTCCATTGACTCTAGGCCATATTTGGGGCACCACGGCGCGAACGAAAGCCTCAGCGCAGGCTCGACGCGCGGTAGCTTTTGGCATCCCCGGACCCACCAGCCGCGACTGAACGGCTGTGCATCTCAGGAACTACCTCGGATAATTTTGAGGCACCCGCTAAGTTGCTCGGCGCAACGGTCCGTGACGTGGCTACCGCAAACACGCAAGACTATTTTGCGAACGACCACACCAGAGCGCACATGTCCGTGGAAGATCTGCGCATCAGACCAACGTCTCAGTATGAGGACAAACACGTTGCTCGGTGAGACGAGCTCGAGAATGTTGATGTTGCCCAGCGCGGTCTTCCCTAGTTCGAGCGAGTCGAGGTCTTCAGTTAAGGATACGACCGGCAGGATGGATGATTGCTCGCGTAGCACCTGCCTGGCTTTTCGTTTCCGTAGCCTGAAGTTTTCGCCCCTGCGTAGCTCTCGCCTAGTTAAGCGAGGTCACCTATGACCGGTTATATTATTCGACGTCTGTTGCAGTTTATTCCCGTTGTTCTGGTAGCGACGTTGATCGTTTATGCCATGGTATTCCTCATGCCAGGCGACCCTATCCGCGCGCTGGGCGGTGATCGGCCAATGAGCCCTGAGGTTCAGGAAGCACTGCGCGAACAATACAACCTCAATGACCCCTTCTTGGTGCAGTACGGCAAGTATATGTGGGGGGTATTCACCCAGGCAGACTTCGGTACTACCTTCCAGGGCCGCCCCGTCTTAGACATGATCCAACAGGGTTTGCCGGTCACCGTAACCCTGGCGGTCGTGGCATTCTGCTTCCAAGCTGTCATCGGTATTATCGCGGGCATTCTCGCTGCGGTGTTCCGGGATAGTTTTATCGATCGTTTCATTCAGGTTTCTCTAGTGATCGTTGTCGCGTTGCCGACCCTTGCTATTGCATTCTTGTTGCAGCTGATCTTCGGGGTCAATCTGGGGTGGTTCCCGATCGCTGGTAACCAGGAGGGACTAATCAGCTACATTCTTCCCGGTATAGTGCTCGCGGCGGTGTCTACAGGGATCGTGGCACGTATGTTGCGTAGTGAATTGATTGAGGCTCTGCAATCGGATTATGTCCGAACAGCTACGGCCAAAGGTATGAAACGCTCCCGGGTAGTGGTTCGTCATGGTTTGCGGAACTCGCTCATTCCCGTAGTGACGTTCTTGGGCGCCGATCTGGCCACCATGATGGGTGGCACAATCGTGGTGGAATCGGTGTTCAACCTTCCTGGCCTGGGAGGGCAAGTTTTCCGTTCAATCCAGGCGCAGGAGAACACTGTAGTGGTGGGGATAGTCACGCTATTCGTGCTGTTTTATGTAGTGATCAACCTCCTTGTTGATCTGTTATACGCCGTCCTAGACCCGAGAATCCGCTACGACTAGGCGAGTAGGAGAGCTACTATGACTGAGCTGAACAAAGCACGTATTGCGACCGCGGACACCGATCCCCCTCCTGCCCCGCAACCGAATAAGGGTAAGAAAACCGAGGACGCCAGCCTCTGGATGGACGCCTGGCGTTCCCTACGTCGAAATCCTTGGTTCGTCTTTTCGGCAGTCCTGCTCCTGGTGTTGATCACGATGGCCCTGTTCCCGCAGCTGTTCACCGACCAAGATCCGCATGCGTGTCCATTAGCGCGGTCTCGGCAGGAGCCCTCTGCTGAGCACTGGTTCGGTACGGATATACAGGGTTGTGACTACTACACTCGAGTGATTTATGGCGCACGGAATTCAATGGCAGTCGGTGCGATTGTGACTGTGAGTGTCCTGGTCATCGGGGTCATTTTGGGACTACTCTCCGGATTCTTTGGTGGCTGGATCGATGCGCTGATCATGAGAGTCACCGACCTAATCTTTGCTATCCCCTACATCCTCGCTGCACTGGTCTTCCTCGCCGTTCAGCAGGATCGCGGGGTGCGTGAGGTCGCGTTTATCCTGATCCTATTTACCTGGCCCACTTTTGCCAGGCTGATGCGAAGCTCGGTCTTGGCAGTTATTAATAACGAGTATGTCACTGCCGCTCGAGCCCTAGGCGCTGGACCCTTCACAATTATGAGGCGCCACATCCTACCGAACTCTCTGGGACCGGTCGTCGGCTATGCCGCCGTATACACCGGGGTCATCATTGGCGCGGAGGCGACGCTTACCTTCCTGGGTGTTGGTCTACAACTGCCTTCGATCTCGTGGGGACTGCAACTTAACGATGCTCAAGGCTATCTCCAACAGATGCCGCATTTGCTGGTCTTTCCCTTAATCTTTGTAGGCCTGACCGTCTTCGCCTTCACCACCTTGGGAGAGGCGCTACGGGATGCCCTCGACCCGAAGTCCAAGAAGAGGTGAACCGCATGAGTGTATTAACTGATAAGTCTTCTTCACAGGATTATGGCCCGGTAACTCCGTTACTAGAAGTCAGGGACCTGAAGGTCGAGTTTCACACCAAGGCGGGAGTTGCCAAGGCGATCAATGGAATGAACTTCACTCTCAACGCGGGTGAGACTCTTGCAATTCTTGGCGAATCCGGTTCGGGAAAGTCAGTTACCGCCCAAACCATCATGGGCACCCTCGATATGCCACCGGGGCGTATCACCGGTGGTGAGATCCGTTACCGGGGCAAGGACCTGCTGTCGATGAAACCGGACCGACGACGCAAATTGCGAGGAGCTAGTATCTCTATGATCTTCCAGGATGCCCTATCCTCGCTGAACCCTGTGCTTCCCGTGGGCTGGCAGATCGCGGAGATGTTCCGAGTTCACCAGCACACGAAGCGACCGGTGGCCCGCCAGAAGGCTGTCGAACTGATGAAACGGGTGGGTATTCCGGCTGCTGAGAATCGGGTAAGCGACTATCCTCACCAATTCTCCGGCGGTATGCGTCAGCGAATCATGATCGCTATGGCGATTGCCCTTGATCCAGATGTACTCATCGCTGACGAGCCAACGACGGCACTAGATGTGACAGTGCAGGCCCAGGTCATGCGACTACTGAAGGAGCTACAGGAAGAGAACAACATGGGGCTGATCCTCATCACCCATGATCTAGGCGTCGTGGCTGACATAGCTGACAAGATTGCCGTCATGTATGCGGGAAGGGTCATGGAAGAGGCAGATGTCTTCGGTATTTATGACAATCCGGCCCACCCCTATACCAAAGGTCTGCTGGAATCGGTTCCTCGTATCGATTCCGAACACGATCGGCTGAGCACCATCCCAGGGTTGCCACCCTCGCTGACCAATATGCCGTCGGGGTGCCCCTTCACTCCACGTTGTCCTTATGCCACGGAACTATGTAGCGCCGAACGGCCGGAGCTTCTTCCAGTGGACGAGGGCCGAACGTCAGCGTGTCACTATCGTGAAGAACTCTACGCCGGAACACTAACCCCACGCGAGGAGGTTCAACCATGAACAACCCCAGCACTCAAAGCGCCTCGGACCCGTTCGCCGACGCTGAGGTCGTCCTCGAAGTGGAGAACCTCGTTAAGCACTTTCCCGTCAAAGAAGGGATGGTGTTCAAGCGACAGACGGGCGCGGTGCAAGCTGTTGACGGTGTCAGCTTTCAACTGCGTAAAGGCGAAACCCTCGGCATCGTCGGCGAATCCGGATGCGGGAAATCCACCCTGGCCAAGCTTCTGATGAGGTTAGAGGAGCCAGACTCCGGGAAAGTGAATTTCCGTGGCGAGGATTTCCTGGCCCTGAAGGGCGCCGCCCTGCGACGCGCTCGGCGAAAAATACAGATCATCTTTCAAGACCCCTACACCTCACTGAATCCCCGCATGTCAGTCGGAGACATCATCGCGGAACCCTTTGTCCTGCACCCAGAGGCCAAACCGACCCAAGGTGTACGCAACAGAGTAAAAGAGCTCCTAGAGGTCGTGGGTCTCAACCCCGATCACATCAACCGATATCCCCATCAATTCTCCGGCGGACAACGCCAACGCATCGGCATCGCTCGGGGCTTGGCACTCAATCCCGATGTGATCATCTGTGACGAACCGGTCTCCGCCCTCGATGTTTCGGTCCAAGCTCAGGTCATGAACCTTCTAGAAGACCTTCAGCAAGAGTTCGGAATCAGCTACATCTTCATCGCCCACGACCTCTCGGTGGTGCGACATATTTCCGACCGCGTAGCCGTGATGTATCTAGGGCGCCTAGCCGAACTAGGCAGAGACCACGAAATCTATGGCGCACCTGCTCACCCTTACACTCAGGCTCTATTGTCGGCAGTCCCAGTACCGGACCCGACACTTCGTGGCCAACGACAAGAAATTGTTCTCAAAGGAGACCCCCCAAGCCCAGCCAACCCGCCTTCCGGTTGCAGGTTCCGCACACGTTGCTGGAAAGCAACCGAAATCTGCGCAGAACAAGAACCAGCCCTGGAGGTCCGTCCCGGCATCACCCAACAAGCGGCCTGCCACCACGCTGCACAAAACGAAGAAGTATCAGCCCTAGACTGACACGTGAACCGCCGATTTCGACTACCTACTCATTTCCAATGACGTAAAAATAACTCACCAAAAACATGACAGGACGGTAAGTCGCAGTGCATTTTTGTCGTGTTCGGCCCCTGTACTCAAAGACCAGTTGCCGGCATCAGGGCTCCACGAAAGGTGTAGTTGAGCATTCGTCCCGGCAAGCTGGCAATTCCTTCAATTCCTCAGAGGAGTTCCTCCTTGTGGTTGTGCCGGTAGGAGGGCCTTCGTGGGCCTGCACTGGTACTCAGGGCATGCCCCACAAACGTAGGAGCTCGAGTCTCCTCATGCCCTATTTCACGCGATACGGGGCTTTTCGGGCGTGAAGTCGTAGAAGCCTCAGTGGCGGAGCGTTGCCTACGGCAAACACTCTCTACCGGTGCCATCTGAACCTTTGAGGAAAGGCTTCAAAATGCGAAATATGACCTTATGTTACGTACGTCGCACTAGCCTGCGCTATACATCACGCCCACCGAGACCATCGGGCCGTGGGATCTCAGCGCGGGTACTCAGTGGCCCTGCTGTTCAGTGCGGGCTTGGCTGGCCGTTTCGAGTTGGAAGGTGGAATGTTCCACCGGAACATCGAAATGCTCAGCCACACAGGCCCGCAGTTCTGCTAGCTTCTCAGGGGCGCACCCGTTGATGAAGCAGGCTTCGTCGACCACGACATGGGCGGACAGGACAGGTAGCCCAGTAGCGACCGTGGAGGCGTGGAGATCATGGACCTCCTTGACGTGCTCAACGTTTAACAGGTGAGCCCGGACTTCTTCGAGGTCTAATCCGCGCGGAGCAAATTCCAGAAGGATCCGGCCGGTTTCCCGAAGAAGCAGAAGTGCGCGCGGGATGATCACCGTTGCAATGACCAGGGCCGCCACGGCATCAGCCTGGTGCCACCCGGTCACCCAGATCACCGCAGCTGCCACCATGACACCGATGGATCCTAAAGCATCTGCCAGGACTTCCAGGAATGCTGCCCGGAGGTTGAAGTTTGCCCGCCTACCCGAGGACAGCACCCACAGCGAGAGCAGGTTACCGATCAGCCCAATGGCGCCGAAGACGAGCAACTCCACGTGAAGCACCTGGTGCGGAGTGCTGAGGCGCTGAATGCCCTCGATGACGGCATAAATCCCGATAGCCAGCAGTAATGCTGCTTGCACGAGGCCGGCCAGGATCTCGACCCGACGGTATCCCCAGGTCCGTTGTGTGGTCGCGGCTTTGAACATCAGCCCAGCGGCGATCACGGCCACCAGCAGGCCAATACTATCGATCAACGAATGCAGCGCATCGGTTAGCAGCGCTAGTGATCCGGTGATCCACGCCCCGAGGGCTTGGGCTGCGACAATGCTCAGGGTAATGACACAGGCCAGCACGAGCCTGCCTCGATAGGAAGCTCTGGCGACATCTTCGCCTGCATGTCCGTGCGCGTGCCCGATTCCCATAGCCCCAGTCTAAGCCTGGACCCGCCAGAAGACATAAGGTGCGAACCCTACTCAGATTCATTCGCAACCGCAGGCCTCCGGCGCCTCACACCCCGAGCGGTCCTGTCGCCATCCGAGAAAGCGCTCCGTCCCTTCGCCAATGTGAGCAGAGATTTTGAGCAGATGTTGCATGAACTTTCATCCGAGTCAGCATCATCTGCCACTATCCTGTAATGTGAGTCACAGGTATGGTCGAAACTCCGACTACCTCAGATGCCTCAGCACACCATAAGATGAGAAACGAGCCCAGCATGACTGATTCCACGTTCTCCGACCTCGACCATTACGTCGCTCAACCGCGGATCGCCGGGCTGAGCCTGAATCCCGCCGGCACCCGGCTGGTAACCACTGTTCAAACACTCAACCATAAGAAGAATGGTTATGTGGAGTCCCTCTGGGAGGTCGATCCACGTGGTGAACAGCCGGCACGGCGGATAACCCACAGCCCTCAGGGTGAAACCAACCCTGTATTCGCGGCCTCGGGGGATCTGTACTTCACCTCCGCCCGCCCCGACGCCCACGATACGGATCCAGACGAGACCACCGCGCTGTGGCGCCTGCCGGCAACCGGTGGCGAAGCCCACGTGGTCAACCGTCGCCCCGGTGGCGTTAGCACCATACTTGCGGCAGATCAGGCCGATGTCATCGCCGTCACCGCTCCCCTGCTTCCCGGAGCCACCGATGAAACCACCCATCGCAAGCTACACCAGGCCCGCAAGGACGGCTCCGTGCAGGCCATTCTGCACGACTCCTATCCGGTCCGTTACTGGGACCACGATCTCGGTCCCGCCGCACCGAGTCTCTTTCGCCTCGATGCCGACGACGGTGCTGAGGCTGATTCTGATGCTGATACGAGCCAAGCTGAACCGGCCCGGAAGAAGCTGACCAACCTCCTGGAGGGGCTCGATGCGCGATTGGTGGCCGAGGATATCCACCTCAGTCCCGACGGTTCTTTCGCTCTCTTCGGTCTGCGCATCCTGGAGGCTCGCGCCGACACCCGTGTCACCGTCGGTTATGTCGATCTCGCCACCGGTGAATGGCAGATTCTTCTTGACGACCCCGATCACAACTACACTCCCGGCGTCATCAGCCCTGACGGACGCCACGCCGTGGTCAGTGTGGCCAATCGTCCTACTCCCGAGCGTGCCATGCGCCCGGTCTTGCATCTTTTGGAGATCAGCACCGGTGAATTAATTGCCCTGACCGACGACACCGATCTCTGGCTGACGGCGACCAGCTGGCTTCCCGACGGCAGCGGTTTCCTCGCCCTAGCCGATCAGAACGGTCGTGGCCCCGTCTTCCGTGTGGATCTCGACCATGCCGGAGACACCGTACAGGCCCAGACCGTGCAGATCACCCACGATGATGCCACCTACAGCGAAGCCCTGGCCGCCCCTGAGGGCACCCTCGCCTATGGGGTTCGCTCCAGTTACGCTTTCCCGCCCGAGGTGGTGCGGATCGATGTGAGTACCGGAGAAACCACCAGACTGCTGAACCCCACTCAACGGCCCGAACTCCCCGGGCGACTCGAGGAGGTCGAAACCACCGCCGAAGACGGTGTACGGATCCGCGGGTGGCTGGCCCTGCCACAGGAGGCCAGCCCGGATGCGCCGGCTCCGCTGTTGCTGTGGATTCACGGTGGCCCGTTGAGCTCCTGGAACGCCTGGACCTGGCGGTGGAACCCCTGGTTGGCTGTGGCACGAGGTTACGCGGTGCTGTTGCCGGATCCGGCCCTGTCGACCGGCTACGGGCAGGAGTTCATCCAGCGGGGCTGGAACTCCTGGGGAGATAAGCCCTACACCGACCTGATGAGCATCACCGATGCCACCGTAGAGCGCGACGATATCAACGAGTCCCGCACCGCGGCCATGGGCGGTTCTTTCGGGGGATATATGGCCAACTGGGTGGCCGGCCACACCGATCGGTTCAACGCCATCGTCACCCACGCCAGCCTCTGGGCGCTGGACCAGTTCGGCCCCACCACGGATATGTCCCCGTTCTGGCGCCGGCAACTCAATGCGGAAATGGAGGCCACACACTCCCCGCACGCCTATGTGGAGAACATTGTCACCCCGATGCTGGTCATCCACGGCGATCGGGATTACCGAGTCCCCATCGGCGAAGGACTACGCCTCTGGTACGAGTTGCTGGAGAAATCGGGCCTGCCGATGGATGCCGATGGCACCACCGCCCACCGGTTCCTCTACTTCCCGGATGAGAATCACTGGATTCTCCAACCCCAGCACGCCAAGATCTGGTACGAAGTGGTTTTCAACTTCCTGGCCAAGCACCTTCTCGGTGAGGGCACCTCGCTCCCGAAAGAGCTGGGACTAACGCCGCACGTGGAATCCTGACTCCG
The DNA here is from genome assembly GCF_003703835.1 of Auritidibacter ignavus. Taxonomy (GTDB): domain Bacteria; phylum Actinomycetota; class Actinomycetes; order Actinomycetales; family Micrococcaceae; genus Auritidibacter; species Auritidibacter ignavus. The sequence goes on along the minus strand of NZ_RDQR01000009.1, from coordinate 12,547 downwards.
GTAGCTCAGCCAGCTCCCGGTTGCTGGCTTCTCGATCCTGCACCTCGGTGACCTCGGCCCGCTCGGGCCCGGTGTGGCACCAGGCCAGCAAAGAATCCACCTCCGGACCCGAGCCACCGACGACAAGTTCCACCGCACCGTCCTCGGTATTGGCCACCCAGCCCACCAAGCCCAGTTGATCGGCCTGTTGTTTGGCGGAGTTGCGAAAGTTGACGCCCTGGACTGTACCGGTGATCCGAACAAAGTGTCCGGTGCTGAATGAATCTGCCATAGCGCCGAGTCAACCAGAGAAGCCGGAACCTGTGAAGACCCCAGGGGCCACTGCCCTTTCCCGGCTCACCGCGCAGACTCACCGGGAGCTTCAGCCGCGCCCCAACGGTTGCAGTTCTGGCTATCCCTGCTAGGGTCCACGAGTAGTGGCACTATCAGGCGCCTGCCACACTGTGGCCATCATGGCAACATAACTGAACTCCGGACGACCATGGATCAACATGTAGGAAGGAGAGTACATGACCACCATTGACAAGGCTGACACCACTACTGATTTCTATCCGACCCGCACCGGCGAAGAACCCCGGGTCATTCCTCGCCCAGACCGCGTTGTCCAGGGCACCGCAGAACAAGGCCCGCTCGACGAGCAGACCCTGCAGAGCTTCGACGAGAAGGGCTACCTCACCATCGATCAGCTCATCACCCCCGAAGAACTCCAGCAGTTCAAGGATGAGTTGAAGCGACTCGCCGAGGACCCCGAGGTGAAGCAGGACGAACGGACTGTGGTGGAAGCTAAGTCCAATGAGGTCCGTTCCATTTTCGATATTCACCGTAGCAACGAGGTCTTCAAGAAGATCGCCAATGATCCCCGCCTGGTCGACCGCGCCCGGCAAATTCTCGGATCCGATGTCTACATCCACCAATCCCGGATCAATTACAAGCCCGGGTTTGTGGGTAAGGACTTCACCTGGCACTCGGATTTCGAAACCTGGCACGCCGAGGACGGCATGCCCGGACCCCGGGCTGTGTCGATCTCGATCTCGCTGACCGATAACTATTCCTTCAACGGTCCGCTAATGATCATGCCGGGCTCCCACCAGCACTACATCGTCTGCCAGGGCCAGACCCCGGACGATAACTACAAGCAGTCCCTGGTGATGCAGGGTGCCGGCGTTCCCGACCCACAGATTCTGACCGATTTCGCCGATCGATTCGGCATTGACGTGCTGGAAGGCCCCGCTGGTGGAGCGATTATGTTCGACTCCAACTGCATGCACGCCTCCAACGGCAACGTCACTCCCTACTCCCGGTCCAACGTGTTCATCGTCTACAACTCTGTGGAGAACACCCCGGTGGACCCGCCCTATGCGGCACCGCACCTGCGCCCGGACTTCCTGGGCTCCCGGGACTTCACCCCGGCCGGTAGTCAGGCTTGATCCGCGCAGGCTCCTTACGCCTCCTTGCGCTGACAGTGCACGCTGAAGTTGCCCGCTGAGGGAACTGACGAAAAACGAACCACGACGGCGGCTCGTCCTGAGATGACAGGACGGGTCGCCGTCGTGGTTTAACCCACGTGTTAAACCACATCGACTTCAGGTTGAATTGACCTTATGGGGCCTGTATGGTGTCACTCACCTAACCAGAGGGGGTAAGTCACCATGTCAGACCGTCTTGAATTGGCTGTCTCTACCGTGGTCTTCACGTTGCGGCCACATCCGGACACCGGGGAACTGACCCTCTGGCTGCCTCTGGTCCGGCGCATCCGCGAACCCTATCAGGGTCGCTGGGCGCTCCCTGGCGGGCCCCTAGCCCCCGAGAAGAGCCTCGTGGAATCGGCCCAGATGACCCTGCAACGCACCACCGGACTGAGCCCGCGCCACCTCGAACAGCTCTACGCGTTCGGTGATGTGGACCGCTCCCACAGCGCTGATGCTCTCAGCCACGCCCGCGTCGTCTCCATTGTCTACTGGGCCTTGGTCGGCCAGGATGAGGACGCCGCCTCTATTGATGGTGACAATGTGGAGTGGTTCCCCGTCGACGAGGTTGCCGACAACGCCGAGCACCTGGCCTTCGACCACGGCGTCATTCTCGACTATGCCTTACATCGGTTGCGCGCTAAGGTCACCTACTCGCCGATCGCTCACGCGTTTCTCCCCGAGGAATTCCCACTGGCCCACTTGCGTCGGGTGTACGAGGCCATCCTCGACCGGGCACTGGACCCCTCTAATTTTCGACGCCAGATTCTGGCCCAGGGCACCGTGGAAGACACCGGACGCCGCCAAACCGGAACCGCCCACCGGCCCCCCAAACTTTATCGTTCCGCGCCGGAACGTTCCCGCTACATACTCACCATCCAGGAGACCGATCAATGACCACACTGTCCATTCATCAGCGAATCACCCTAGCACCGGCCCAAACCTGTCACGATTCCCTGGCAGATGACCCCTGGGCCTTCGATGCCATCCCCGGCTATGGGCCCGGTTCCTCCCAAGACGACAGCGTGCCGGGTTTCGCCCCGACGAATGCCATCGCCCGGCCCGGCCAGCTCCCCGAGGCGTACCGGTCAATGAACGACGAGGAACTCCACCGCCGGATTCGACAGGCCAAGGCCACCCTGGGAGACAAGCTGGTCATCCTCGGCCACTTTTATCAACGCGATGAGGTCGTCCAGCACGCCGACTTTGTCGGAGACTCCTTCCAACTGGCCAACGCCGCCCTCACTCGCCCACAGGCCGAAGCCATCGTCTTCTGCGGAGTTCACTTTATGGCCGAAACCGCAGACATTCTCTCCACCGCCGAACAGAAAGTGATCCTGCCCAATCTCGCTGCCGGGTGTTCCATGGCCGATATGGCCGATGAGGACTCGGTAGAAACCGCCTGGGAGGACATCGCCGCGGTCTATGGTTTCGACCCGGAGAACCCCGAACCCGATGCCAACGGAAAACTGCCGGTCATCCCGGTGACCTACATGAACTCCTCAGCGGCCCTGAAAGCTTTCTGTGGCCGGCACGGGGGCATCGTGTGCACTTCTTCCAACGCCGCCACCGTGTTGGAGTGGGCCTTCGAACGCGCCCACCGGGTATTGTTCTTCCCCGATCAACACCTGGGTCGCAATACTGCCAAAGCGATGGGCATTCCGCTGGAGCAAATGCCGATGTGGAATCCCCGCCAACCGCAAGGTGGCAATACGGCAGAAGACCTGCAACACGCCAAAGTGCTACTCTGGCATGGCTTCTGCTCGGTCCATAGGCGCTTCACCGTCGATCAGATCGACAAAGCCCGTCGCGATGCTCCCGGGGTGAAGGTCATTGTTCACCCCGAATGCCCCATGCCGGTGGTCGATGCCGCCGACGCGTCCGGCTCCACCGATGCCATCCACAAAGTCGTTGCCGCCAGCCACCCCGGCGACGTCATCGCAGTGGGCACTGAGATCAACATGGTCAACCGGCTGGCCGCTCAATACCCCGACCGCACCATTTTCTGCCTCGACCCAGTGATCTGCCCCTGCTCGACGATGTACCGCATCCATCCTGGCTATCTGGCCTGGGTACTCGACGACCTGGTGGCCGGCAGGGTCAGCAATCAGATCAGCGTGCCCGAACAGATCGCCATCCCGGCCAAGGTCGCCTTGGACCGGATGCTAGCCGCCAAGCCGAGGTGAGGTGACAGACATGAAACCCTCACAGATTGACCGGGTGATCCATATCGCGCTGGAGGAGGATGTACCCTTCGGAGACCTCACCACTCAGGCCTTCGTCCCTGCCACAGCACAGATCACCGCCGAGCTGGTCGCCCGTGAGCCCGGGGTCTTCAGTGGCGGGGAGGTCTTCGTCCGGGCTCTGACCGCGCTGAGCTCCGAGGTGGCCGTGAATCTCACGGTCGACGAGGGCGCCGAATTTGACCAGGGCCAGGTGCTGGCCGGGATCTCAGGGCCCGCCCGGCCCATTCTGACCTGCGAGCGCATCGGACTGAACCTGGTGCAACGGATGTGTGGCATTGCGACCACCACCGCCGCCTACGTCGCTGCTGTGGCCGGAACCCGAGCCCGCATTGTCGACACCCGTAAAACCACTCCCGGCTTGCGCGCCTTGGAACGCCATGCGGTGCGGTGCGGAGGAGGCCATAATCACCGCTTCAGCCTCTCCGATGCGGTACTGGCCAAGGATAACCACCTGGCTGTGGTTGCCACAGGGGGCCGGGATCTGGCCAGCGCGATCCGAGACGCCAAAGCCCAAGTGCCACACACCGTGCACCTGGAAGTGGAAGTCGACCGCCTCGACCAGATCCCCTCCGCCCTGCACGGCGGGGCGGATACCATCATGCTGGATAATTTCTCGCTACAGGATCTGCATCGCGGTGTGGAACTCATCGCTGGACAGGCCCTCGTGGAAGCCTCCGGCGGGGTGCGGCTCGAAACGGTGGGAGACATTGCCGCCACCGGGGTGGACCTGATCAGCGTGGGAGCCTTGACCCACCACATTCGTGCCCTGGACCTCGGACTGGACTTTTCGTGAGTATTTACCTGGACTACGCAGCCAGCGCCCCACCCCGACCAGAGGTCTTGCGGTCGATGTGGCCTTATCTGACCGGCGCCTTTGCTAACCCCGCGGCCCAACACGAACCCGCCGAAGAGGCCCGGGGTGTGCTGGAAGCGGCCCGACAGCGCCTCGCCAACCACCTAGGGGCCCGGCCCTCCGAGATCATCTTCACCTCCGGGGGGACCGAATCCGATAACGCCGCGGTCAAAGGAATCTCCCTGGCTGCGCCTCGGGGCCGCCACCTGCTGGTCTCGGCCATCGAACACCCCGCTGTGCGGGAATCCGCTACCTGGTTGCAACGGTTCGGTTATCAGCTCGAGCAACTACCGGTAGATGCCACCGGTCAGGTGCCCCCCGCGGCCTTGGAGGATGCCCTGCGGGAAGACACCACGCTGGTCAGCATCCAATACGCCAGTCATGAAGTCGGCACCGTCCAAGACATTCCCGCCCTGGCAGCCGTGGCTGAAAAATACGGGGTTCCCTTCCACACCGACGCCGTTCAAGCCGCCGGAGATCTTCCACTGCAGGTGGATGATCTCGGGGTTCAGGCGATGAGCTTGGCCGGTCATAAACTCGGCACCCCGAAGGGGATCGGGGCACTGTATCTGCGTCGCCGGACCCCCTGCGATCCGCTGATTCACGGTGGCGGTCAGCAACGCGGTCTGCGCTCGGGGACCGAGAACCTCGCAGCAGCCGTGGGAATGGTCACCGGCCTGGAATTGGCCCAGAACGAGTCTGCGGACCTGACCGACCTCCGTGATGCCTTCATCCACCGGGTCGAGGCCGAAATTCCGGGGGCCCAACTCACTGGCCATCGGCACTGCAGGTTACCCGGGCATGCCTCCTTCGTGTTTGCCGGCCGGAGCGGTGAGTCGGTGTTACTGGACCTGCAACGCTACGGGATCATGTGTTCCTCGGGACCAGCCTGCGCTGCAGGTAGCCAGGAACCCAGCCCCGCACTGATCGCCATGGGGTATGAAGCCGATCTTGCTCAGACCGCGGTGCGTTTCACGTTCGGCGCGCAGACCACCGCTGCGCAACTAGACCATACCGTCGACCAGCTGGCCAGACTTGTCATACCTGCACCACATCAGTAGCACCTTCGCCCAGGAAATCTGGATGCAAGCCACAGCCACCTCGGCTCCACCAGCGCAGGATCGGTTTCTGAGCGGTCTGGACAGTGGCCACGATCGTCACCATCCGTGCCGACTGACGTATCTTCCGGGCCGTGGCACGAGATGTCCTGATCGGTCAGTTGACCCGTGGGCCGTCAATGCCTTGGTGCAAGCTACCGTACTCCGTGGTCTCCTCGAGGCCGAAGGGACCGATCAGTCCGGGCTGATTGGCCACAGCAGAATGGCCAAGGACCGGGGGCGCCGGCACCGACATGGCACCGACACACTAGGCTGGACGCTATGACCGATGCTGTCCGTGGTTTCCTCAAATCCATCCCGGCCATGACCGGCGTTGCCCCCGACATTGACCCGGAGGCCTTTCCCAATGACCCAGTCACCGCATTTTTGCAGTGGCTTCGCGCGGCTGTCGAAGCCGAGGTCCCCGAACCGCACGTGGTGAATTTATCCACCGTCGATGTCCATGGTGTCCCCGATGCCCGCCCGTTGGTGGTCAAAGATGTCGGCGAGCGCGGATGGGCCTTCTCCAGCACGAAAAGTAGTCGCAAAGGTTCCCAGTTGGCTGACCGTAGCGCGGCAGCGATGACGTTTTGGTGGCCCGCCCAGGTCAGGGCCGTCCGGATCCGTGGCGAGGTGGTCGAGGCCACCCGGGCCGAAAGTCTGCAGGACCTCAGCTCCCGCGCACCACAGGCCCAAGCCAGTGTGGATTCCGACGATTGGACGCTGTGGTGGTTGCAGCCAGACCGGGTCGAGTTTTGGCAGGGCTCCCCGGATCGGCACCACCACCGCATCATCTACACCCGGGGCCAACAGACTGAGCACGGCCAGCAGAGCCAGTCAGCCTGGGCCCGGCACGCCCACCGCACCGAGGTGAGCTAACACCATGACCCGAGTGTTAGTTTCCGGTTTCGAGCCCTTTGACACCATGACCGATAACCCGTCGTGGGAGGTAGCCCACAAAGTGTCACAGGCCGACATCAGCCCGGAGGTCCACGCCGTCTGCCTTCCGGTAGAATTCGGCACTGCCGCTCGCCTGTTGCTCGACCAGGTCGACTCGATCCAACCAGATCTGATCATCGCCGTCGGCCTAGCAGCCGGCACCGAAACGATCCGCCTGGAGCGGGTGGGACTCAACCTGCGCGATGCCCGCATCCCGGATAACGCCGGCTTCCAACCGGTGGATCAGCCTATCGATCCCCACGGGCCCGCCGCCGTGTTCTCCACATTGCGGTTGAAAGCCGCTCACTCTCGCATGCGTGCCATCGATCTGCCGGCCCAATTGTCTCTGAGCGCTGGCAGCTTCGTGTGCAATGAGGTGCTCTACTCCTTACTCGCAACCGTCACACAGTGGCCCGCCCCGGTTCCAGCCGGATTCGTCCACGTGCCCGACCTCCCTGACCCAACCGTTCCCGTCACCACCGACCAAGCCGTGGTAGCACTACAGATCCTGATCGACGAATCCTTACGCCCGGAACCCGATGAACCCCTGATCGGCGGGGCCCTGCACTAGGAACGCACGAGGAACGCTTCGCACCAGGGGCGTTCCCGACGTGGGGTGCACCACCATCCGACAGGCAGGAATATGCCAACAAGGTCGGCTGTTATGCGAAGTATGCGTGCAATGACTTACTTCAAATACGGCGAACCTCATACCCTTGAACTTCACGATGTACCGACCCCCAAAGTCGCACCCGGTGCCGTGCTGATTCGGGTTCAGCGCGCAGCGGTCAACCCGGTGGACTGGAAGGTGATGAGTGGCGGTCTGGATGCCATGATGGACACCTTCTTCCCAGTGACCCCAGGCTGGGACGTCGCCGGTGTGGTCGAAACAGTCGGCCCCGATACCCCCGAGTTCAAACCGGGCGATCGCGTGGCTGCCTATGGTCGCAAAGACTTTATCCAGGGTGGTACCTACGCCGACTATGTGGCCCTGCCGGCAACCTCTGTGGCGCCCATCCCCGACGGGGTGGATCTCGACACTGCCGCCGGCCTTCCCCTAGCCGGACTGACCGCCCTGCGTAGCCTCGACACCATTGCGGTCTCCGGCGACGATATCGTGCTGATCCACGCTGCCTCTGGTGGCGTGGGCCACCTGGCCGCTCAGCTGGCCGTGGAGCGTGGCGCCTCGGTGATCGGCACTGCCTCGGCGGCCAACCACGAACGTCTCCGCGAGCTCGGCGTACAACCGGTCGCTTACGGTGACGGTCTCGAGGACCGCGTCAAAGAACTCGCCCCCGAGGGGGTCACTGCCGTGCTGGACTTCGTCGGTGGCGTGCGCGAACAAACGCTCGCGGTCCTGACCGAGGGTGGCCGGCACGCTTCCACCGCTGACCCATCCGTGGAAGAAGCGGGAGGCCACTGGGTATGGGTCCGTCCCGACGGTGCGCGCCTCCGTGAGCTGTTGGAGAAGGTCGACCAGCAGCGCCTCACCGTCGACATCGACACCACCTACCCGCTGGAACAAGCCGCCGAGGCGATGGAACACAACCAGCGCGGTTCCCGCGGGAAGGTCCTGCTTCACGTCAGCTAATTCCTTCTCGGAACCTGGGGTGTAGCCCTTGACATGCCACCGCCCTCGTAGTGAGGTGCGGTGGCATGTGGGTACCCAGAACTTTGGCGTGCGCTGAAACTCGAGCACTAACGAATGCAACACCGAGGAAAAGGCGGAACGAGATCGGGCGACATTCACATTCCAAGGCAAGTTAGCCAATGAACTTAACGGTCGTGACTTCTTGCCAATCAGATGTCCGCACACTCTCCATAGGTGCTATCAATAACGTCACGTCACAATGAGAAGTGGCCCGGAATTTTCCACACCTGATGCCCTAGTCCGGGCTTCGAAATCGTGATTTTATTCGGCGGGCGGTCCACTTTGGTGGGCGATAGAGTCCCCTCCTGTGGCATGTCAATCTACCCACTGTGCGACGTATTGTCCTACCAAACCTCTTGCTCTATATCGATTAACCCACAGTGATTTGAGGACTTAACTCAACGCTTCATCACAGTTATAAAATTTATCGATGTCTACGCGCCATTTCTCACCGCAAATAGCAACCTAGGAGCGCCCCGTGCTCTGCTGATCAGGTTCGGTGATCCGATCGTTGCACCTTTGATCGGCACCGCCCTCCCCGCAGTCACCCTCTGCAATCTGATTGGCATGCTCTGAGGATTCACATTTCACGACGCGATACTTCTTTTTCTCGGTCCCGATATTCGGCAGTGGGAGTGTCGCCGGCACCACGGCACTGTGGCAGATGAACCCTACTGTAATGATAGCCAACTGCCTAGGGAGCTACTATGCCGAGCTATTCATTGGCAAGCGTCGAATTGCGCGTGACGTCCTTGGAGCCGAAATACGACGCACAGAGGACGCCTTCAAGAACCGAGCGATCAGAACCATCTCCGGTACGTTGGAGTGGCTAGTCACAATGTGCTTGGCGGGCCCCGTTTCGGCCGGACTGGGAATGACCGACACGGAGGACACCGGCGGCTTTGGAGTCGTGTGGCCCGCCACTCGGCTTGAACCCACTCCTTTCCTCCAGATTTCTGTGCGACTACTGGGACCCGTTGTTTTGCTACCGCCATCTCTTTTCGTCACTGTCTCAGCGGATCGATGCCGCGAGTCACGATACGATGGGCAATTATGCTCCGGCGCGATGCAATAATGATCGACTGGTGCTTTCTAAGCTTTATAGAACCGGCACACGCCCTCGGAGAAAGCGTAAGTCAGGAAAGTCACACCGAACTAGCAACCTCCCGAAGATTGCGCTTCAGAATCTTACCCAAAGAGTTCTTAGGCAAGGCATCAACGAACCTCACGTGTTTTGGCACGTTATATCCAGCGATGCGTTCACGGACATAATCCTGAATTGACGTGGCCAATAATTGGGAGTCAGTAGGAACTTCTTTCGGGACAACCACAGCACATACAGCTTCTTCGTACTCTGGATCAGGAACTCCAATGACCGCAACTTCGGTCACGTCTGGATGCGTGATGAGACAGTCTTCGATCTGCTTACAGTAGATATTCTGCGCACCACTGCGAATCATATCTTTCAAGCGGTCCACCACAGTGATGAATCCTTCGTCGTCTCGAACCCCGACATCACCAGTGCGAAGCCAGCCATCGACAAGAGTACTAGCGGTAGCTTCATCTCGACGCCAATATGCTTTCATGATGGGCCCCTTAATCCAGATCTCTCCAGGTTCACCCGACTCCACATCTTCTCCGTCAGGGCTTACCAACCGCACTTGATAACCTTCCGAAGCTTTTCCGATCGCACCCCAATGGGAGAAAACGTCTTGAGGGCGACAATGCACGGTAATGATTCCGCCCTCAGTGATGCCATAAGCGTGCAACATCTGCACTGGGCCGTCCGGAGTTGCCCCAAGCAACTCGCCAAACCGACGCATAATACCTGATGGGTCAAAGGCCCCAAAGACTACCAAGCGCACTGCTTCCAGAGCACCCCGATCAAACTCCGGTAAATTCATAATCTGATGAATCATCACGGGAGCGAGGATGATGATGGTCGACCTCTCAGCCACTATGGAGCCATATGCCTGCTTTGCATCGAAACTGGGTAATAGTGTGACGGTTGCACCGAGTAACAGAAATGGGTTTATATGCCCCCACGATGCAATGTGGAAAGGCGTCAGTGCAGACACGAAAGAGTCATCGCGCTCTAGCCGATAAGCCAAGGCCACCGAGAAAGCGCTAGCCACGGTACCTTCCTGAGTCAGCATTGCTCCTTTCGGACGCCCGGTGGTTCCGGAAGTATAGAGGATCAGATGCGCATCGGTAGGTTCAGGTGAGCATTCGGGTTTAGCATCTTGCCCCTTAGCAAGGAAGCCAAGCCATTCGGAGTTTCCGCTACCAGTTTGACCCCATGCAGGCATGCACAACAATCGAGGGGAGTTGTCGCACCGATTGGCGACACCGTTCGCCAGTTCTTCGAACTCTTCATCATAGAAAAGCAGACTTGGCTCCACATCATTGAGAACGTACGACACCTCTTCACCTCGTTGCCAGTAGTTGAGAGGTACAAGAATCGCGCCAAGGTCCGCAGTCGCAAAATACAAAGCGAGGTAGGCAACGGACGTTCGTGCCAAACACGCTACACGTGAGCCACTACTGATGCCCGCACTATACAATCCACGCCTGATCGCTTCGGTTCGAGCTTGCAGTTCACTATACGTCAGTCGCTCATCTCCGGCGATGACCGCGACTCGGTCAGGATATCTGCTGGCACTATTGCGGAGTATGTCGCCTACTAGAATGCTCGTCATGGATGCTCCTTACATTTTTCGCCAATCATCGATGACATAGAAAGCATGCTTCGTTTTTAACTGCATTTTCGTTTCGCTTTATCGACACCTGAAATTTCACACATATACCCACAAAAACACTCTTTTACACACTCGCAAGAAACGCATTCGAATGAGCACTTCAGCTCGGCCTCTGCGACCCCTCTTTTTTTGCTCACCGCGCACATTTCCGAGCAAGCAGGCCGATGACGCGTTGATATGGATGCAAGCAATGGGTAGCGACCTTTCGGTTTAGTGTGAAATATACCATACTGTGTGATATATCACACTCAGGATAGTCGACTACAGATGGTTGAAGCTCATGCAGCGGGACTCACAAATCCAAACCGAGGCGATCAACGGGGTCGCCCTTGTCCGCATCAACACCGACCGCCCTCGTAATGAGTTAACGCTCGATGCAGTAAAGGATCTTGGGCGACTCTTCGACGCCTGGCATAAAGATCCGCCACGCGCAGCGGTGCTTACGGGTCGCGACGATTGTTTCAGCGCTGGTCTTGCAATTGAAGACGTCGTGAATGCAAGCCGAAAGGAGTTCGGCGATTTTGTCAGCCTCGAGTACCGTTGCATTCGACAACTGGAAGAGATGCCGTTTGTTACAGTCGTTGCATTGTCCGGGCTATGCCTCGGTAACGCCACGGAATTGGCGCTTGCCTGTGATTTCCGCGTGGCGACGAGCGATATACGCCTTGGTCTCCCTGAGGTAGCCATGGGATTTATGGCCCCCGCGCAACGACTGGTGAAGTTCATGAGCATTCAGCAAGCTAGGCGCATTCTTCTTCAAAGTCACCTGCTTCACGCCCACAAAGCTCTTGATTTAGATCTCATCGATGAAATCGTCCGTCCTGAGGAGCTTGTTTCTACTGCGCTACAGCGTGCAACTACAGCCGCAGAGTTACCACCCGATGCGGTACGACTAACCAAAGAAAATCTTCGCCGTGAAGCTCTGCGAGGTCGAAATCACGACCAGGAGGAAACTGCCGCTGCGATCGAGACCTTCAGCTCACCGGAATGCACAAATCGCATGGCGCTCTATCTGAAAAGACAAGGGGAACGTGATCCCTCCGCCTAGTGAACAACTAGTGTGCATTGCCCAGTGCCGAAATCCCACACGGTTCGTACGCTAGAACATTTACCTAACACCTTCCACAGATTATCAGTACCAAAGTGAATAGAACCTCAGCGCAACAGCACGCGAAACAATGCTTGGAATGAATGGGATATTGAAATGCAAATATCTGAAGAAATGCATCATGTATTTATTTTATATAGGTTCAATTAGCAGAACCTCTTACTTTAACTGGGTGTTTCCGGAGGAATCGCGCCTTCCCAAGCATTCTCTCCTGTTCTTGCTTGGCTCAAAGGACGCAGGTTCGCTACCTCTGGGCGTAGATAGAGTCGCCAAAATTTTGTCGGTGTCTCATCTACAAAGGGGCTCTTCACAATCGAGGGTGTAGACGGGGGTCTCGGGGAAGTGGCGCGTCGATAGCTGGATAGAGGTCGAGGCCTTCCGATGATGGAAGTTCCTACACAAGCCATCTGAAAGACCTCGACGTGCCT
>NZ_RDQR01000008.1 GCF_003703835.1 Auritidibacter ignavus | reverse complement strand
TGGCCGAACTCAAGCGGTTAGGACGGACTCTGAAGCGTCGAGCTGCTGATATCCTGGCGTTCTTCACCCGACCGGGAACGTCGAACGGGCCTACCGAAGCGATCAATGGCAGGCTCGAACACCTACGCGGGTCAGCACTGGGGTTCCGCAACCTCACGCACTACATCGCGAGATGTCTGCTCGAGTCCGGCGGCTTCAGACCAGTTCTACACTCTCAATTACGATGAGCCAGTAATCGCAACGGTTCGATCTCCCGGGTGGTGACTCGATCAGCGAACTGGCCGTAGTAGTCGATAACGATCACCCGGCGGTCACTGATGGCCCGGTGAATATCTTGAGCCAGCTGTTGGTAGGGGCCCAAGGATAGGTCCGGGAATAAAGCCACGATGTTAAGGGACTGGTCGGGGTCATCATGATCGGCCGGTGCTGAGGTTCGGATGGCACGATCAATTTTGGCCCGGGCACTGCGGATGGCCTGTAGTTCCTGCTCGCTGGCGATTCCCTGTCGTTGCAGGGCATCCAGGGCTGAGAGCAGGGCCGTGCCCTCGGGCCGTGAGAACCGGCGCGGCGCCTGTAGGTCTTCGGCCTGGTAGATTTCCACCGAATCACCGACCTGGTCGATATCAAATTGCTGGCCGGCAAAATCTCGTTCGGGCATCCCACAGAACTGCAATACGTTGAGATCTTTGCTCAGTTGCTGATCGCTCAAACCCAGCCGAGACTTGAGCTCTTCGCGACTGGTTCGACCGCGGACATTGAGAATTGCGACAATGTCGAGCAAACGGGCGATCCGCTCGGTTTCGGCGGCCCGTAAGCGCTCACGTTTGGGTGCTCGAAGATCAAAACCGGCGGGATCGGGTCGCTGGTGGGCGTCGATGACCTGTTGCCACTGGGCCAGAAGCGACTGCGCCAGATCGGGGTGATGGTGTGGGTCCACCACGACGTGGCCGACCGCGCGAGCCAAAAGCTGGTGGATGCCCACGGTGTGTGCGGCTGGAATCTCTACCAGGTCCCAACCCGGGGTCGAGCTCGAGGACTGCAGTACGGTCCCCAGCATTCGCAATTGCGGGCCGTGGCCGTCCGCAACCCAAACCTGCACCGTGGTGAGCGGATCGTCGGTGGGGATCAGCTGACGTTGCAGTGCGGACACGTCCAGATCTACCGGGCGTTGGGAGTCGGTCGGTAGTGTATTCGGGTCACGGTCGGTGACCGGTTTGGGATCAGTGGTGAACCGAGTCAGGCGGAAATTCCGGACCGCTTGTCGGTCCAGATCCCACCCCACCAGATACCACTGTCCGTTGGCCATGACCACGACCCAGGCCCGGACGGACCGCTGGGCCGAGTAGGTGCCATCTGCAGCACGGTAGCCGAATCGGATCACCTGCTGGGCGAGAGCCATCTTGGACAGTTGCACCAGGTTTTTCGACGTATTGGCCAGCTGTGCTGAGAGGCTGGGTTCGGTACCGTGCTCGTACTGAGTGGCCGTCTGCAGTCCCATCCGGCCGGTGGCACGTCGTGCTGCAGCTTGCAGTGGGGTATGGTCCCAGACCCCACGGGCCTGATTCAGGGCACGGAACTCTTCTGGTTCCAGATCGATGGGAGGCAAGAATAGCTGGTCCCGATCAATCCGGTACCGGTGCTCGGTGTGCTCCAGCGTTTCGATCTCATCGGAAACCAGCGGGATGCCGATGTCTCGCAGACTGGTCTTATCCCGGGTGAACTGTCGGTCGAAACTGTCGTCGTTGAGTTCGCGATAGTCGTCAACGCAGTGCCGAATCTGACGCTTCGTCAGTCCCTGTGTGGAGTCCAGCAGGAGCCACATCAGGGAGACGATGCGTTCAACACTGCGCTGTTGTTTGGTGCTAATTAGTTCACGCTCACCAGGTCGACGACGAAAATCAGGGTCTCGTTCGGGCCGATGTCAGCACCGGCACCACGCTCACCATAAGCCAGGTGGGGTGGAATCTCCAAGCGACGACGGCCTCCGGCCTTCATGCCGAGTAACCCCTGATCCCAGCCTGGGATCACCTGACCGATTCCGGCCGTGAAGTCCAGAGGTGTGCCTCGGTTCCACGAGGCATCAAACTCGGCACCGGTCGACCAGGCGACACCTACGTAGTGGCAGGAAACTTTATCCCCGGCTGTGACCTCGGGGCCGGCCCCGGTGATCACATCCTCAATGACCAGCTCAGTCGGAGGCGTATCCCCCGGAAAATCGATCTCGGGACGGGTCCGGTCGTAGTGGCGTTGGCCAAAAGACATGGTGAATCCTCACAGAGTTGCTACTTAGGGGTGTTGGGGCACACCCTATCGTGTTTGTCGTCCTATTCAGAGGCCTCATCTGAAGGAGCAGGCTGGTCGGCACCTTCGGGCGGGGTCATGTCGACTTTGTGCAGAATGTCGACGACGAACACCAGGGTTTCCTCCTGGAGCTCATGACCTTCCGAATCGCCATAACCTTGCTCGGGCGGAACCGAGATCAGCACGCGGGAGCCGACCTGCTGACCGTCCAGGCCTTCCTTCCAACCCTCAATCAAGCCGTTGATGTCAAACTGTGCTGGGCTACGGTTGGCCCAGGAAGAGTCAAACTCTTCACCATCAGACCACTTAATACCGCGGTACTGGACGGTCACAAACGAGTTGGAATCGACCTGTTCGCCCTCGCCTTCCTTCAGCACCTCGACTTCGAGGTCCTCCGGGGGGTCGCCTTCCGGGGTTTCGATGGTGGGCTCGCCGTTCTCCTCGTTCTCGGTGACGGTCGGCAAGGCGGGGTCTAATTCTGATTCGTCCACGGGTTCGCCGTCGGCGTGGGTGGGCAATTCTTCGGAGATCCGAAACACCAAGAGCTGATCGGGTGTGCCGTTGCCATAGGTGTTGGCTGGCACGTAGTAGGCCATCAGGGACCCGATGGGGTTCGTGGTTAGCGCTTCGTGTAGGGTCGGGTCTTCTTCGGCTAAGCGGGGATCGATGTAGAGGGCCTCCCCATTGCCGGTGAACGATTCTTGTGTCACCTCAGAATTGGTCGGGTCAACCACCGCCGTGTGGATCAGGGCCAGATCTTCGTCATCCAAGGTTTCGCCCTCGCCTTGTTCCAAAACTCGGGTGGAGACCTCATCGGCCTCGATCGCTCCATCCACGGTCACGTCAGGAGCCTGCTGTGGGTCGGACTGTTCGAAGTCAACGACATCCAGAGCATCAACGTCGCCGGTGCCTTCGGCGCCACCACAACCGGACAGTATCAGGGACGCGCTCAGGGCGAGGCTCGTGATCAGTGTTGCGCGTCGGGTTGCGCGTTGTGAACAAGGGGAAGACAACTTAGCCATGGACAAATAGATCCTCGATCATGTAATTGATATAGACATTCCCGGTGGGGTTCTCTTTACCAATGGTTACACAAACATCGGCAGGCGTGACAGATTTTGCACCGTGGTTTATCCCTCGAGCCCAGCCCGTGCCAAGAGTTCATCGACTTGACTGGAATCTGTGTCTAACGGATCTTTTGTATGAACGGTATGAAGCGGGAAATCGACCAATTTCAGATGCGTCCAGTCCACGGCGTATCCCATCCCCGCATCGCGGGCAGCACGGATAAACCGGCCACGAATACTGGCTCGAGTGGTCTTGGGTGGGTGTTCGGTGGCGTGGGCGATGTCCTGATCGGGCAGGACCCGACGGGCTGCATTGCGTGATTGCAACAAGTAAAACAAGCTCCGATCGGGGTTGATGTCGTGATAGGATAGATCCAATTGTTTGACCCGCGGGTGATCAAGACCATAACCGTTTTTCTCGCAATAGCGGTTGATAAACCGGTACTTAATAGCCCAGTCGATCTCGGTATCAATCCGAGAAAAATCTTGGGCCTCCACGGCCTCCAAGGTGCGCTCCCAGAGTTGCATGGCCGCCGATAATTCATCGTGGTGGGCACCATGTCGTTGAATAAAGTGTTGCGCCAAGGCCAGAATCTCCCACTGGATTTCTAATGCCGAACGGGTACCACCCTCAGCGAGGTCAAGTTGCTCGGTTCCGGTTAAATCATGGGAGACCTGCCGAATGGCGCGGACCGGGTGAGCTAGTTGCAACTGCGGTAGGGGCACCCCAGCCTCCAGAATCCGCAACATCAGATCGGTGGTGGCCAGCCGTAACAACTGGGTGGTCTCGGACATATTCGAGTCCCCGACGATGACGTGCAGCCTCCGGTGTACCGCCGCATCGGCATGGGGTTCATCGCGGGTGTTGATGATCGGACGCGCCCTGGTGGAGGAGGATGACACCCCTTCTTGGACGTAGTCGGCACGCTGAGAGAAGGCGAAATGGGGCTCGGGGTTCACCGGGAACCTCGCCTGCTCGGGTAGTTGCGAGGGGTCCGGGATGACCACACCGGATCCGGTCATCAGCTGGCGGGTGATCAAGAAAGGAATCAACGCATCGGTGAGCCGCCGAAACCGTAGCGACCGGGTGATGGTGTAGTTCTCGTGGGAGCCGAACGCGTTGCCCTGGGAGTCGGCGTTATTGCGATAGAGATAGATGGTTCCGGAAAATCCATCCTCGGCCAGGGCCGCTTCGGCCCGGTGGGCCAGCTCACCGAAGATGCGCTCACCGGCTTTGTCCGAGGCGATCAATTCACTGGGCAGACTGCACTCGGCGGTGGCGTATTCGGGATGGGAGCCCACGTCCAGATAGAGCCGAGACCCGTTGGAGATGAACACGTTGGAGGAGCCACCCCAGGACACCACCGGCCGGAACAGGTAGCGGGCCACGTCCTCGGGGCTCAGCCGGCCGGTGGGACTGCCGGTGCGGGGGTCAATTCCGGAGGGAACATAGTGCACCCCATATTCGGTTTCCACGCCGAAAGCGCGATGGTCCATGGTGTGAGGCTCCCCTTTCTGTGTCTCAGCCACGCCGAGGGTACAATGTCTGAGACGGTTGTGGCCTTCGTGGTGCTGGTGGTGCTATCGAGGGTTTACTGGCCACCTTTTTGGACGAAACCTTTGACGAATTCCTCGGCGTTGGTTTCTAAGACGTCGTCAATATCGTCGAGCAACGAGTCCAGGTCCCCGGCCGAGGAGCTGCTACTGGTCGCCGGTGCGGTCGCCGGTTCCGGGGTGCCCGGGTCGTCCTGATCTTCACGTTGGTCGCGGTACTGGGGTGAGTTCTGTTGAGCTGCCATGATGGTGATCCTCCTGATCGGTCCTAATGGTGTGTGGTGGTCCTGAGCCTAGCGGTCATACCGGGTGCTGCGTTGAGAGCGTGGCCCGTTGTGGTATCGGCTCAGCACGGTGAGCACCTCGGTGAGTGCCTGATTGGTCTGCGGTGAGGGTGTCGCCGGGACTGGCTGGCGTCCGGGGCGGAAGATCTCGGTGTCCTTCCCAACCGGGGCACCGGTAGACAGCTCTTGCAGGTGGCGAATTTCGGCCTTGCTACCGGCCAAGGGCTCGCGCAGGTCCAGCCGGTAGAGCCGGCCCTCGTGGTAGGGCCGGAAGACCAGGTTGTCCCAGGACACCCCGGCCAGATGGGCGCCAAAGATGCCAATACTGCGACCGCGGGTATAAGCCCGAGTGTCCTCCGGCGGGTGCATCACCGCCCGGTGAACGACGGTATCGTCGACGAGCTGGCGGATGCTCCCCCGGGCTACCAGCGCGTGGTAGAGGCCCTTGTCGGGACGAATATCGGCCCACTGCAGGTCCATCATGGCCAGTTTGGCCTCGTCCCACCTGCCAGTGGCCGTCCGAGCGCGCATGGCATCGAGCAACCGGTATTTGCCGAGCCACTCGATCCGGTCACTGAACTGATACGGGTCGGTGCGCAACCCGTCCACGGCAGTCCGCCATTCGTAGAGCACCTGACGGGTCTGTTCATCGGTGATCTGAAAACGTTGCACGTGGTCTTCGGCGGCCTCCAGGTAGCGTTCTAGTAAATCCAGCCCGGTATATTGGCCGGCACCATTGACGGTCACTGTGGCCTGCAACGACGGATCGTGGCTGATAGTTTGCAACGCTGCGACCGGGTCGGCCAGCTCGAGGGCGGGGGCGGTTCCTAGCTCGATCATGTGCAACACCAGCGAGGTCATGCCCACCCGCATCCAGGTGGCCCACTGACTGAGGTTGGCATCACCAATAATGACGTGCAACCGCCGGTAGCTGGAAGCGGTCGCGTGTGGTTCGTCGCGGGTATTGACGATCGGGCGGTGAATGGTGGTCTCGATCCCGACTTCTTCTTCAAAGAAATCTGCGCGTTGGGAGAGCTGGAACCCAGCCCGGCGGTCGCTGATGCCGATCCCGACCCGGCCCGAGCCGGTGATCACCTGCCGGGCGACGAAAAACGGCAGGAGTCGGGCGGTGAGTTCTTCGAAATTCAGGCCTCGGTCCACCAGGTAATTCTCGTGGGCCCCGTAGGAGGCGAGTTTGCCGTCGGTGTTGTTTTTATAGATTTGGACCGCGGCCCGATGGCTGTGGGCGTTCAGATACGCTACCGCCGAGCCGATGATCAGATCCCCGGCCTGGTCGTAGATCATCGCCTGCCAAGGGTTGGTGGTCTCTGGGGAGGAGTATTCCGGGTGGGCGTGATCAACGTAGAACCGTGCCCCATTGGGCAATAAGGTGTTGACCAGCTGGTGGATCGGTTTGCCCTCAGCATCGTTGAGTGGCTGGTTGGTTAGCTGGGTGGGGTGGGCTTCGGTAACCGGGATCCGCCATCCGCGGGCGTCCATCAACGGGGATTCCTCCCCGTAGTCCCACTCGGTGCCGGCCACCGGGACGTGGTCGTCCTGAAGCTTTTGAGCGTAGGCGTTGACGACATCGAACGAGAGGGCTGCGTGGGATGCCCCCGGCTGGGTGGGGGCGTGAATCCCGTACTCGGTTTCTAATCCCACCACCCGGTGGACACCCCATCCCACGGTGGCTCGTCCGGCGGGGACGAGGTCTTGGGCGCCTGCGGGCAACAGCGTTGGTGGGCGCTGGCTGGAGCTCTGCTGGTGCTCGGTCACCGGATTACTCCCCCGCTGAGGTGGTGTTGGCTGACGTGGTGTGCTGAGCCTGGTTGGCTTTAACCGCTTCTTCGACCCGGCGGGCATTCTCGTTCTTATCGCCCAAGAACGAGGCCTCACACAGCATCCGTAATCCCACCACCCGGGGTCCGCGGTGACCAGAAATTTTCACCCACTCCTCCGGGGAGGAAGTATTGGGCAGATCCTGCTGTTCGGCAAATTCTTCAGAGACCGCCCGAACCAGGTGCTGGGTCTTCAGTCCCTTGGCTGCCTGCGGGTGATGGTCTTGAGCGGCCAAATACTCCTTGATGGCATGGGTTTTGGCCCGGTCCACCACATTGGCGATGGCAGCCCCCGAGGCGAAATCCGCAAAGTGCAACACCTGAGTGGAGCCATCCAGATAGGTCACCTCCACATACTCGGTCTGTGGCACCCGGGCGTACATGTAGGCTGCAGCGGTGGAGATCATCGACTCCACCGTGGCCTCACGACTGCCGTGCACCGCCAGCTCGGAGGGGTGCAACGGCACCTCAGCAGTAACGTACTTGCTAAAGATTTCGCGAGCTTCGGCCTCATTGGGGCGCTCTACCCGAATCTTGACGTCCAGGCGACCCGGGCGCAGGATGGCCGGATCGATCATATCCTCCCGGTTGGACGCACCGATAACAATCACATTATTCAGTGACTCCACACCGTCAATTTCTGCCAGTAACTGCGGGACGATGGTGGTTTCGACATCGGAGGACGTCCCGGACCCGCGGGTGCGGAACAGTGACTCCATTTCGTCGAAGAAGATCACCACCGGGTAGCCGTCCGAGGCTTTTTCCCGGGCCCGAGCAAAGAGTGTGCGAATATGGCGTTCGGTCTCCCCCACATACTTATTCAGCAACTCGGGGCCCTTGATGTTCAAAAAGTAGGCGGTGCGATCCCCGGAGCCACGTTGGGCTAAGGAGTTGGCCACCGCTTTGGCAATCAGGGTTTTACCAGTACCGGGGGGTCCGTACAGCAACACGCCCTTTGGCGGGGTCAACCCGTGTTCGCGGTAGAGGTCAGGGTGGGTGAACGGTAGCTCGACCGCGTCGCGGATCATCTCAATCTGATCGCCCAGTCCGCCAATGTCGTCATAGGAAATATTGGGGACCTTCTCCAACACCACATCTTGGACCTCGGAGAGAGCAACCACGTCGAAAACATAACCGGACTTCACGTCCACGGTGACCGCATCACCGACACGGATCGGGCGGTCGGCCAGTTCGTGGACCCGCCGCATCACGTGCTCGTCATCGGCGCGACCGACTACCAGTAACAGCCCGTCATCGAGTACTTCTTTCACGCGAGCCAGCTCGCCGGTGGTGGTGTGCCCCAAGACCGAGATGACGCAGAGGGATTCGTCGAGCAACACCTCGGCACCTGAGACGACCTGCTCTGCATCCAGCAACGGGGACAGGTGCGTGCGGAGTTTACGGCCGTTGTAGAGCACATCCACGCTCGCCCGAGTGGTGGCAGCTAGCTCGGTGCCCTCCACCGCCTGGCGGGCCGGGTGGTACTGCAACACGGTGGCAAAATTAAACGGTGGCAGTGCTGCGTCTTCAATGGATTGCTTTAACGTGGCAATCTGTTCGCGGGTGAGGTCCAGCATCTCCACCATCCGCCGGTTATTGCGGGAGGCGGCGTCAATGTCATGACGTAGCTGCCGATTCTTCTCCACCAATGAGCCCAGACGGCGCCGCATGGAGGACAGCTGTTGCTCGGCGGTGGTTGCGGAATCAACGCGTGCCGGTTCCGTCATTGAAGACCCTCCTAACGTTCTGAGGTCACCCTTCTATTCTACGCGTATCCTACGCGGTGGACCCTGGAGGTTGAGTGTTGTTCTCCCCCAGCTCACCGGAATGTTGCTGTGTGGTGACCTGGGTGGTGCGCTGTGCTGTGGCGGCGTGTTGGGCGTACCGGGTTGCCGCGCGGGCTTCTTTGCGGGCACGTTTGGGTTTGGCCTCGCGTTGGCCGTGTTCTTCGGGTACCCAGCGCGCCTCGTCGCTGGGCGTCCACAACTCAATGTCGTCGTCACTGAACTTTTCGGACTTATCACGCTTGCGCAACTGCAAAGACTCTTGGTGATCGGCCATCCGGCGGGTGACCAACAGGAATCCGGTATGTCCGATCATCCGGTGTTCGGGGCGGACCGCCAGACCTTCAACGTGCCAATCCCGCATCATGGTTTCCGAAGCCCGGGTGGCGGTAAAGGATCCGGACTCACGAATGGCTTCAGCGGTCCGAGACAGCTGGGTGGCCGTGGCCACGTAGGTCAGCCACACTCCCCCGGGTACCAGGAGCTCACGGACCATCTCCACACACTCCCAGGGAGCCAACATATCCAGCACCACGCGGTCGAAGCTGCCCGGTTCGTGGTCCGCTAACGCCTGAGTTTGGACATCGCCGAGGTGGAGGTGCCAGCCCGGGTGGGGGCCGGCGAAATAGGTTTCGATATTTCCTCGGGCAATGTCGGCGAAGTCCTCGCGACGTTCATAGGAGTGCACCTGTCCCTGATCACCGACCGCTTGCAACAGCGACATGGTCAGTCCCCCGGATCCGGCTCCGGCCTCCAGCACCCGGGCGCCGGGATAGATATCGGCCTGTTGCAGAATTTGACCGGAATCCTTCGGATAGACCACGGTGGCTCCGCGTGGCATGGAGAGCACGAAGTCGTTCAGTAGCGGTCGCAACACCCGGTACTGGTGGCCCAAGGAATTGGTGACCACCACGCCGTCGGGTCCGCCAATCAACTCGTCGTGGGATAAATACCCCTGGTGAGAATGAAACACTTCTCCCGGTACCAGCGTGATGGTGTTCATCTTGCCCTTCTCATCGGTGAGTTGCACCCGCTGGCCGGCCAGCAATGGGCCACGCCGGGCGGTCAGGCCGGTAGGTCGGGGTGTGCCGGGTGTGCAGGGAGTGTACGGCATTGAAGACGTCTCCTGTGGGGTTGAGGGATAGCGTTTGTTTTTGTGCGGGAGCCAGGACCGGGGTCGCAGGCTTATCGGCCGGTGGACAGATATACCGCGATGCGACTGCCCAACACAGCTGCCGCCGGGAGCTGGCTGGTGCTGGCCGGGGTGCCTGAGCCAGGGGTGAGCAGGAAGACCTGATCGGGATCTGTGGCTAGGGCCGAACCTAGTTCGGAGATCCGCCGGTCCGCGGGCACGTAGTGGGTGCTTCCGGTAAAGGCCTGGCTGACCTCGTGGGCGCTGGTCTGGTGGCGGAATTCGGTCGGTACCTGGGCCAGCGTGGCCGGATCAATCAGACCGGTCACCCGAGGGGGACCGGTCTCCTGCGACGAACTGAGTTGCACAATAAGTGGCTGGTCGTGATAGCCGGCCGGGTATTTCTGCAACTTGTCGATCACCTGGGCCACCGGGGTGGTTGCACTGACGAGGATGACAGCAACGGCGAGCTCTGCCAGCACCGTCGCCTCGGCGCGACGTAGGGCGTTGCCACGTTTAATTCCCTCGCCGGCAGCCCCCCAGAGCATCAGCACCAGCACCCCGACGACGACCAATAACAGGATGGGTAGCTGATCGCCTCTCAGGATGAGCACAGCCACCACCCCGATGATCAGCGCGGCGACGATCAGGCGCCCAGACCAGCCGGCAGCAATCAATCCTTGGGCCTTGGAACCGGTGATCTTCCAGCCAATGGTTTCCACCACGCTACCACCGTCCAGCGGGTGCCCAGGCAGGAGATTAAAGGCAGCGATCAGCCAGTTTCCAGTGGTGAGCACGGAGATCAGGCCCAGCCAGGGGCTGGGAAGGTGTGGGCCGGTCAGCTCAGCCACCAGGGTCAATATCAGCGCCAGCAGGATATTGGCAGCCGGGCCGGCCAGAGCCACCACCATGGAGCGCATCGGGGTGCGGGGATGGTTGCCATCGTGCTCAGCAAAGGAGGTGTATCCGCCCCAGAGGGTCAGTCGGATCTCATAGACTCGCCACCCGAACGACCGGGCGGCGATGGCGTGGGCAAGCTCGTGGCAGAGCACCGTGATCAGTAGCCCGAGCACAAAGAACGCCGAGAGCAACCAAGGCAACCAGCCCGGGGCCGTCGGCGGGGTGAGGATCACGAAGAACGGGCGAATCAGGATCAGCAAGGCCGTAGCGAAGATCCACCAGCTCCAGGCCAACCGGATCGGGGTCCGACCGTAGCGGGCGATGACAATGCCCTGCTCCGAGACGGTGGCTGATGAGGCACTCACGATGGGGCCACCCAGTCTTGCAAACGCTGATAGCTCACTTCGGTGAGTGAATTCACCACCAACAACTTCCCGGACCGGGCCAGCCGGTGTTCGGTGATCTGGTCGGGTAAGGGGACCGAGCCAGTGCGCCGGATGGCCACGGTGGGCAGTCCGGCGCTCAGTCCAGACAGGATCCCGGGGACCGAATCCTCTAAAACCACCACGCGACCAGACTCAGCGGCCCGGTCTAGCCCGAGCCGGGCAACGGCGGTGAGGTAAGGTTCTGGGTCCGGTTTGCCGTGGGTCACCTGGTCTCCCCCCACGGTGGCGGTGAACCCATGGTTCGGCACGGCAGACAACACGGACTCAATCAGGGAGGTAAACGAGGCAGAGACCACCGCGTGTAAAACCGCGCGCTTGTTGAGGTCCGCCAGTAGATCGGCTGCTCCCGGGGTCAGCGGCGCATGGCCGACCACCTGGGCGGTGACTCGCTCATATTCCATCCGGGTCAGCTCCTCGGCCGGAATTTGTACACCAAGTGAGCTGAAGATCTCGGCGGTCGCGGCCATGGTCTGGCCCTGGAGCCGGTGGGCCAGCTCGTCGGTGAACTCCACACCGTGCTCGGCTAAGATCGCGGCATGGGCGGCGTTCCAGGCCGGTTCGGTATCCACGAGGGTACCATCCATGTCCCACAGCACGGCCTGCAGTGCTCGGGGCGGAATGTCACAGCGGTTGGTGTCAGTCACAGTGGTGATGGTTGGCCTTCAGACGTTCGGTGGCATCAGGACTAAAGGTTAACTCTAGCGCTCGCCGTGGGCATTCCCCACTGATCTTTTCGCTCACCGTCGCCGACTCGGCACTTATCCAATAATGAACGTGAGGAGATTTCCCGGATGTCTCCAGCGGTAGTGGGTAAGGTGGATCAATAGTCTCTATTGCGTTGACCGAGGTGAAACGAGCGTGAGTTTTGAAGAATCCATGGATCGGCCAGCCGAGGCCGAGCCGGATGATCGGGAACCGGTGCGGTCTCTGCCGGACTACCTGCACTACCGTGCAGAACAGCCCACGTACCGTTCCCCGGGACCGTTGCGGATTATGGTTGCGGCCTTTGAGGGGTGGAACGATGCCGGTGAGGCGGCCACCGACGCGGTGGAAGAACTCGCCACCCAGGCCCATGCCGAGCAGTACCGGCAGGTCAACGATGACGACTATTACGATTTTCAGATGACTCGCCCGGTGGTCACTCGTGCGGAGAACTCCCTGGGGCAGATCAACTGGCCACAGACCCGGATTCTGCATTCTGCTGCCGGAACCACCACCGAAGACCAGCCGGATCTGTATTTTATGCTTGGCGTCGAGCCGTCACTGCGGTGGCGGGCCTTTGTGTCCGAGATCGTGGACGTAGCCGAAGACCTCGACCTCGACGCGGTGGTGATGGTCGGTTCGTATCTTTCTGACGTGCCACACTCCAGGCCGCTGACCGCGACCTTGTTCTCGACCCAGTCGGCGGTACGGGCCGGTTTAGAGGATGTGCTCAGCCCCCATTATGAAGGCCCGACCGGTATTACCGGAGTGATCGCCGAGGAAGCCGCCCGTGACGGTTTTACGGTGCTCTCGGTCTGGAGCGTCGTTCCCCACTATGTGTCCCAGGCGCCCTCCCCGAAGGCGAAGCTGGGCCTGGTGACCCGGCTCGAGGAGCTACTGGGCATGCGGGTTGAGGTGGGCTCGCTGACCGAAGACGCTGAGGCCTGGGAGCGTGGCGTTGATGAGCTGGCCGAGGAGGATCAGGAAGTTTCCGATTACATTCGCCGGTTAGAAAAAGCCCAGGACACCGAAGAACTGCCCGAGGCCTCGGGTGAATCTATTGCCCGGGAATTTGAGCGGTTTCTGCGTCGACGGGATGATCAGCAGTAATCAGCTGGATCCCCAATACCGCCTCCATAACCTCCGCCACACCGGGGCGTGCCTCGGTTGGGGCGTGAGCCGAGGGTTGCGGTCCTCGTGCGTGGGCGCTTTCTGCCCAGACATCCACGGCCTGCAGTGCCGTAGGAGCATCCAGGTCATGGCTGAGGGCTTGGTGTATGGCAGAGAGCAACTCGGCCCCATCCTGTGTTGCTTCACCGGCCAGGGCTCGGCGCCAACCAGCGATCCGATCGGCGCTGTCGGTGAGCTCTCGGGTGGTAAATGACCAGTCGGTGCGGTAGTGGTGGTTGAGTAAGAGCGCCCGAATCGCTGCCGGCTCGTGTCCGTCGGCGGTCAGTTGGGAGACTAAAACCAAGTTGCCCAAGGACTTCGACATCTTCTCCCCGTCGAGACCGACCATCCCGGCATGCACATATAACCGGGCCATCGGCGTGTGATCCACGGCGGTGGCGTGGGCAGCAGAGAATTCATGGTGCGGGAACCGCAGATCGGAGCCTCCAGCTTGCACGTCGAAAGGGGCCGGGAGGGTCTTGCGGGCAATCATTGAGCACTCAATATGCCAGCCGGGACGACCTCGACCGATGACGGCCGCATCCCAGGAGGGTTCCCCTTCGCGGGCGGCCTTCCATACCAGCGGGTCCAGCGGATTCTTCTTGCCGGGACGTTGCGGGTCTCCCCCACGTTCGGGAAAGACCTCCTGCATCTCCGCCAGACTCATCCCGGACACGCTACCCAAGCGCCAGTTGCAGGCAGCTTCGGCAGCCTCAATAGAAAAATAGAGGTCGCCGTCGGGGTCACCGTTGTCTCCGGGCACCGGATAGGCGATACCGAGCTCGTAGAGCTGGGTGACGATCTCAATGACCCAGTCCACCGTCTCGGAAACACTGAGGTAGTAGTCCGGTGGCAATACGTTCAGCTGGGCCATATCTGAGCGGAACAGATTGGTCTGGTCTTCAGCGAGTTGCTGCCAGTCCACGTTGGTGGATTGGGCGCGTTCAAATAGCGGGTCATCGACGTCGGTGACGTTTTGGGTGTAGACCACGGACTTGCCAGCGCTACGCCAAAACCGGTTCAACAGATCAAAGGCTACGTAGGTGTTGGCGTGGCCGAGGTGCGTGGCGTCGTAGGGCGTAATACCGCAGACGTATAGGGAGGCCTGATCGCCGGTGACCGTCGCATCCTGCAGGGACCGGGTTGCGGAATCGAAGAGCTCGAGGCGAGCTGATTGCGGTGGAAGCGACGGTGGTTGTGTGGCAGACCAGGATTCCACGGACCCTCCTGAAAGCGGTGTTGTCAGTGATGGCCGACGTCATCTCACAACGTCGTTGGTACCGTCTTGACTCTAATCGACGGTGCTGATCTGGTCATGTTGATTAGGCCGAGATGACATCAAAGCCCAGCAGAACGAACAGCACCGTACCCAGCGCAATGCGATACCACACAAAGGGCTTATACGAGTTCTGCGAGATGAACCGCATCAGCCAGGCAATGACGGCATACCCAACAACGAAAGACACGACGGTGGCCACGAAGGTCTCACCTAACCCGAAGGCTCCTTGGGCTTCGGCGGGGTCAGTCAGGGCGCCAAAGAGCTTATAAAAACCTGAGGCGAACACGGCCGGCACCGCCAGCAGGAAGGCGTAGCGGGTGGCTGCTTGGCGTGTGTAGCCCAGCGCCAGCCCCATAGTAATCGTGCCACCAGAACGCGAGACGCCCGGTATTAACGCCAGCGCTTGGGCGAAACCGTAGAGAATACCGTCACGCCAGGTGAGTTTCTCCAGCGGTTTGACCTGGCGACCTAACGTATCGGCGACAGCCAGCAACACACCGAAGACGATGAGCATGGTTGCCACGATCCATAGCGAACGGAAGCTGGTATCAATCCAGTCTTCTAACAGCAATCCCAGCACTCCAATGGGGATGGAACCGACAATGATCAGCCAGCCCATGCGCACGTCGGGATCGGATTGAGGTACTTTACGCGCTAAAGCCTGGAACCATTTGCTGATGATGTTGACGATATCTCGCCAGAAAAAAATCAGCACGGCCAGTTCCGTACCGATCTGGGTGATCGCAGTAAATGCAGCTCCGGGATCTTCGGCCCGGGGCAAGAACTCTCCGGCGATACGCAGGTGCGCCGACGACGATATCGGAATAAATTCTGTCAGGCCTTGGATTAGCCCGAGAATGATTGCCTCAATCCAACTCACGCCGGACGATTCTACGTCAGTTCTCTGAGAACCTTAGACACGGGTCGGGTGAGTCGAAAAATGTGGTGGTCGAACAGGGTTCATCCGCCCAGGCCAGCGATATACGTTCAGAAAGACGATCAGACCAGATGGGCCAGCCTAGTAATCCTCGTCCTCGTCGTAGTCATCATCGTCAAAGTCGTCGTCATCGTCGTCGATGTCGTCATCTTCGAAAATGTCGAGAGGGGTGACCTCGCCGGTGACGTTGTAGAGGGCGTCCTCGTAGTTCTCAAATGCCTCAACCAGGGCGTCTTCGGCAGACTCCAACGTGGTCGTGTCCGAATCGTCCTTATTCAACGCCGCCATCATGTGCTCCTGCAGGGCGGATACTAACGACTGGAGCTCTACGCGTGGATCGCTACTCATAGTAGATACGCTAGCTGGAAATCGTGGCGTGGTACACCTTTATTCGGCATCTGTGTCCGATTTTCTTTCACGGTAAGCAATACGGTGTTACGCCCACCTGCCTGGAGTGTCCTTGATCGGCTAGTCTGGACTCCAGCTGAGGATGCCTGCACCCCACACGCGTGCAGGTCCCACCACAACGTCAAGGAGAAGGCTCTGTGCGCGAAGATCCCGTGGTCTCAACCGTCGATAGTCTGACTCGCCAGGACCGCTGGGAATACCTGGTTTTGACAGTTGCCCCGAATGACTCCCTCCCAGAGGCTCGTCGCCGGCTGGTCGAGCACGCCGAGTACGGTAAATGGGAACTGAAACGGTCCTTGATCTACCGCGGTGGGGCACGCCGATTCTGGATGCGTCGGAAGATCTATAAAGTCGCGTCCACCCTCTAGACGGGCTGACTGGGGGATCCCGGTCCGTGGCTACTGGTCAAGCGGACCGAGCGCCCAGGTGGCCAACGTGTTGTGTGCCGACGCGTCGTTGGAGGGATGGAAGAAACCGGCAATCACGTCACGATAAAGCCGTGAAATCTCGGTGTGGCGGTTGAAGCTGGCCCCACCCGATATCTGAAACGCGTAATCCACCTGTTCTTTTGCGGTGCGCACCGCGTGAGTCTTATTGGCCACCAGTCGTGGGAACCACTCCGGGCCGAAGTCTTTGTTGTCTCGGATTGCTTCGGACAGGTAGCGCAGTTGCGCGTTCTGGGTGAGTTGCCGCAGCGCTGCTTCACCGGCGTGATACCGCAACACCGGATCCTGATCCAAGGTGATGCCCTGAACTGTGGAGGTGCGAAGAGCCAAAGCCTGCTGGGCCAGTTCCACCGCCCGGTCCCCGATCCCGGTGTAGACCGCAGACAGTAGCGTCAAAAAAGTCGAGAAAATCCCGAAGACCAGCAGATCTTGGTTGGGGCCTACCGGTAAGCGACGAATGACTTTTTCTGCTGAGATTGTGGCCTGCTCCAAGCGGGTAACGAGTGAGAAGGTAGCGCGCATGCCGAGCATGTCCCAGCTGGAATCATCGGCGCTGATCCCCTCAGCGCTACGATCCAGGACGCCGAAGATCAGTTGCGATCCGTCGGGCGTTTTCCCGAAGGTCAGCAGGTGCGTCCAGGCCGGTGAGAGGCTGGTGAAGATCTTGGTTCCGGTCAACGTCACCGAGCCGTCGGGGTTCGCCACGGCTTCGGTGCTGGAGTCGAACAGCACGGCGTCATTGCCAGCCTCGGAGATACCAAATGCGTATATCTCACCATTGGCAGAGCCACGATGAATAAACGTCAGCGAGTCATCTCCGTGGATGGCGAAGACCGAGGCGACCGCGTTGATGATCTGGTGCATATTGACCGCCAACGCGGTCGCCGGAGAGGCGGTGGCTAGCAGCCGCTGGGCTTCGGTGATCACGGCGAAGTCCCACCCAAGCCCGCCCAAATCCACTGGGGTTTGGGCGCGCAAATAGCCGGTCTCGGCTAAGTCCTGGAGATCGTCGTGTGGGAACGTGTTGTTTTCATCGTGCTCGACGGCGCGAGCCCGCAGTGTTTCTAAGAGTTCAGGGGTGAGAACTTTGCTGATCTTTGCTGAATGCTCTGAGGTGATCTGCGTCAACAGTCTCACCGATTCCTTTCATCGTGTCCGGGTTCCAGCACGCGCACCAGGGTGCGTACTCCGAAGTCCAAGGAATCCACCGGAATACGTTCATCGATGCCGTGGAAAAGGGCCGTGAAGTCCAGATCAGCCGGAAGTTTCAGAGGCATGAAACCATACCCGGTGATGCCGAGCTGGGACAGGTGGTTATTGTCGGTGCCACCAGACATCATAAAGGGCAACACCCGAGCGCCGGGGTCTTCGGCTTCAATGGCTGCGACCATCAGCTCAATGAGATCGCCAGAGAAGGGCACCTCTAAGGACGAGACCTTGTGTTCATAGTCGAACTCGATGCCGTCACCGGCCAGTTCACGAAGCTGTTCCATGACCTTGTCGTCTTCACCCGGTAACACGCGAGCATCGACTGTGCCTCGTGCTGTCCCCGGAATGACGTTGTGTTTATATCCGGCTGTCATGCCTGTGGGATTGGCGGAATTGCGCAAGGTAGAACCGACGAATTTTGCCGCAGAACCCAAAGCTTCCAACTGCGGGGAGGGATCGGTCTCGTCAAAATCGACCCCCATCATCTCTGAGACCTGCTCCATCAAATCCCGCGTGGTCTTGGTGTAATTTAGTGGCCAGGTGTGCCGGCCAATGCGGTCCATGGCTCCGGCCAGTCGGGTGACGGCATTATCGGGGTGCACCGAGGATCCGTGCCCCGGTGAGGCGGTGGCGGTGAGATTCAGCCAGGCGATGCCTTTCTCGCCGGTTTGCAACAGATAAGCCCGTTGCCCGGCAATCTCCGCGGAAAAACCGCCCACCTCGGAAATGGCCTCGGTGGCATCGGTAAGTAGCTCCGGACGGTTCTGCACCATCCACTGGGCTCCGTAGACTCCCCCGGCCTCTTCGTCGGAGAACAGGCATAAGATGATGTCACGACGGGGACGAAGCTCGTTGTGGACCAGGTATTCAAGTGCGGTGAGCATCATGGCATCCATGCCCTTCATATCCACCGCACCACGGCCCCAGATCATGCCGTCCTCGTCAATCTCACCGCTGAACGGGTCCCGGGACCACTCTTCAGCTTGAGCCGGGACGACGTCGAGATGGCCGTGCAGAATCAGTGCTGGAGCCTCCGCGTCCCACCCGGCTAAGCGACCGATGACCGAAAACCGGTCCGGTACCGATTCGATGATTTCGGGATTCATGCCCAGATCCGACATCACGTGGGCACAGTACTCGGCTGCTTCGCGTTCTCCGCGACAGTTATTACCCCCGAAATTCGTGGTGTCAATGCGAATCAAATCCGAGGTGATCTGCGCGACCCGCTGGCTGAGCAGACCGGGTTCTGGAATGTGCGACTCCGGTGAAGCTGTCATGTATCCCACTCTAACGGGAGGGGCTAGATTGGTCACAGATTCGCGGTGAGAAGATACGCGCTATAGCGCTGATACCGCAGAACGTTTTATCTCGTGCTAAGATGAACAGGTTGCCACTCCCCGATGCCGGTCTAAACCGTTCATGGTGGGACATTACTTCACCCGCGCGGGTGGCGGAATTGGTAGACGCGCAGCGTTGAGGTCGCTGTGACCTTTATCGGTCGTGGGGGTTCAAGTCCCCCTCCGCGCACGGATGGAAAACAGTTCGAGCCTGAGAGCATTTGCTCCCAGGCTCGAACTGTTTTGAGCCGTGACACTCCGGGGCTCATCTACGTTTAAGCGGTGCTTATACAGTGCGCTTCCGACCGAGTAGCTGCACCAAAAGCATGATGGAAAAGATCACCATACCCAAGGATGCCAGCAACAACAGCCACATACCGATTCCGGCCATCCCGCCGTCTTCGAAGAAGAAAACGGTGTAGTCATACCCGGCTTCTTCGTTGATCCAGTACAGCATGTAGATGATGTGGAAGGCACCGACCAGGGCTGCCAACAGCGCGGTGGTGAACTGAAAGCCACGAGCTGATTTGCCTAAAGCCAGCAAACTGAACGCCAGGGTGACCAGGAACAGGAGCAGGTGAACCCAGCCGAGGGTTTCAGCATCCTCCTCCAAGGCCGAGATGGACGCCGACAAGGGCTCCGAGAATGGAAAAATTCCGCCAGAATACGAAACCTGTGCTAATGGCATGAAAAGCGATAGTGTGCCCACCCCGGTGAGAACGGCCAGCACCACGGGAACCCAGGATTTCGTGGCGCCGAGCTCCTGTCCAGGAGCTTGTTGCTAAGCAGACTGTCTGGTCGGTCCTGGTGCTACTTGGTGTGCAGTTCAGTGGGCGGTTGGTGCTTGTGGCTGTGAGCGATCATGTGGTGGTTGGGGCTGCTGGTTTTCAGGTTGAGTCATGGTAATCCTCCGCGGTGTTGTACCGCCCAATCGCCAACCCTCGACCGGTGGACCATACCGCGCACCTCAGGCGATACCATCGCGTTGACTGGCCACCATAGACCACCGTTTTGGTCTCGTGGATCCGCTCGTGAGTGTGTTGACGGTCTCCCACGAGATGAGTTGGGAGTGAGGTCGGAAGCCAATCATTAAGCGCAGTGTGTGGGTGCCACGAATGGCCCGCAAGAGGTCGGTGAATCGGACGGAGTGACGAGAACCCCTGGTCGAACGAAAGCCCTGATAGTCTTCAGTGCTGTTTTCGTCAGAAGTTGATGACAATAGGACACTGTATATAGAAAGTGCAACTATCACAATGGTTTAGCTCCTCCGTCCATCAACACTTCACTGAGACCTATGCTGGGTGAAGCACGACTCATCATCTCGAGTAGGCATGTTGAGGATGTCGGGGTATCGACAAAGGTTCAGCCAGCGCAAAGAAAAGTGAGACACTAAAGGGTGAAGTCCCGCTGAGTCTTGAGCACGGAGAAGCCAGATGCCTGCACGTCAACCTACACATCAGCCGTTGCGCGAACGGTTGCTGACGGAGCTAGCCGAATACTACGGGGTGCAAACGCATTTCACAGCCCAAAACGGGGACGACGCCAGCGTGGACCTCGACACCGTGGTGCAGATACTCCAGTTTTTCGCCGCACCCCTGCCCGATCAAGCGCAGGAGTTCGCCGACCTCAGCGCACTCGATCTACGTCAAGCCATCGATGAGGCAAAATCTCGACCGACTGAACAACCCTTCACGACCACGGTCATCGTCGATAGCGACCAGGGCCGAGAGCTGTCCTTGCCGTTTGAAACTGGCGACTGGGTGGTTGAATCATTCCAGCCCGTTGATGTGCTCGGAGGCCATGAGACCATCGCAACCGAGTGGTCCACACAGGAGTTGCTCCCTGAGATACAGCATGCGCCTCAGCGGGTCTCAACAGACTGTTCCGAAACCGCCCCGCGACTGATTTTTCCGGCCGGGCTTCCGGTCGGTGATTACCAGCTGAGACTGACTGCGCCGGCTTCAGATGTGGTCGATCTCTCAGTCATCGTGGTGCCTTCCACGATTTCGGCCACCGCAAGATACGACAACCGTCGCCGTTGGGGCGTGACCGTTCAGCTATACTCGGTGCGCTCCAGCGACTCTTGGGGTATTGGTGATTTTGCCGACCTGGCCCGGATCATGGAACTGGCAGCCTTAGAAGGCGCCGATTTTGTGCTCACCAACCCGCTGCACGCCTCAGAGCCGGTACCGCCACTTCTTGACTCACCGTATTCGCCGGTGACGCGAAGTTTCCTCAACCCGCTGTATCTCCGGGTAGAAGATGTGGCCGAATACCAGGGCCTGTCGGTGGATGATCAAAACCGGATTGCCCAGCTGGCTAGCCCGTTGAAGGCCACGAACAACACCGCAGACCGGCTGGACCGTACCGCAAGCTACCGGGCCAAAATTCAGGCGTTGCGCCTGATCTTCACCCGGTTCGAAGAAGAACTCACGACCAAGGCCATCACGGCCGGGGCCTTCCATGATTTCTGCCAGGATCGTGGTGCTCAGTTGCGCAATTTCGCTGCCTGGTGTGTCTTGCGCGAAGACGGACGAGACGACCAGATTCAGCTGAGCGACCTGCCAGCATGCCGGTCGTTGCTCGACCACGATCTGAACCATCACCCTCAGATCGATTCCTCACGACTGCTGTTCTTCGCCTGGCTTCAGTTCCTATGCACCACCCAGCTCCGGGTAGCCCACAAGCGCGGGCTACAGGCCGGGATGCGCACCGGGGTCATGGTGGATCTCGCAGTGGGAGCTGACCGGTATACCGCCGATGCTTGGATGCATCCGGATGCGCTGGTGGAGCCATTCTCGGTAGGTGCTCCCCCGGACATGTACAACCAGCTCGGACAAGACTGGTCCCAGCACCCCTGGAACCCTCAGACCCTCGGTGCCACCGGATACCGGGCCTACCGGCAGATGCTTCGTAGTGTCTTTGCCGGGGTCGGTGCGGTGCGTATCGACCATATTCTGGGCCAGTTCCGCCTGTGGTGGGTCCCCGAAGGCACCACGCCGAACCATGGGGCCTACGTTCGCTACGACTCCCGCGCCATGCTCGGCATTCTTGCACTCGAGGCCCAACGCGCCGGAGTGCTGATCGTCGGAGAAGACCTGGGGACCGTCGACGATTCGGTGGTTACCGAACTGTCTTCCCGAAAGATTCTGGGCACCAGTATTGTCTGGTTTGAACAAGATGACGGCATCCCCCACGATCCCTCCGAGTACCGCCGGTTGTGTCTAGCCACTGTCAACACCCACGATTTGCCACCCACGGCCGGCTACCTGCGCGGAGTCCACCTGGATTTACGGGAAGAACTCCAGTTGCTAACCACCTCTGCCGAGGCCGAGCGAGCCACCTTCCTCCGTGATATACGCGGCTACCTGAAGGCCCTGGTCCAACGCGGACTCTTGACGGCCAGTTCGGCCCGTGTGCACGACCTCGACGAAATTCCCCTTATTCCCGTGATTCAGGCGCTGCACCGCTTCATTGCTCGCGCACCCTCTCGGCTCCATGCCGTGGCCTTGGTCGATGCCGTGGCTGATCAACGCATCCAGAATCAGCCCGGCACCACCCAGGACCAGTATCCCAACTGGTGCCAACCACTCACCAACCTGCACGGTGACCCGGTGCTGATCGACGATCTGGAAACCACCCCGGAATACCGTGAGCTCTTCCGCGTGATGAACACTGCCATCCATCATGACTAAAGCTGATCGTGCTCACTCAACCAGCAGTCGTGGAACCTCGCTGGCTCAGGGGCCACGTTGCCTGGTGGTGATGCTGAGTATGCACACCTCAGCCTTAGCGCAGCCTGGGTCCGGCGACGCTGGCGGGATGAACGTCTACGTGGCCAATATGGCCCGGGCACTGCGCGCCCTCGGCCACCGGGTGGTGATCTACACCCGTGCGACCGAACCGGTCACCGACCCGCAAGCCGGGGCCCTGCCCGCCGGGCGGCTACTACCGGGCACCGAGGATGTTGCAGAAATTTCCGTCCCCGCAGGTCCACGCCAGCCCATCGCCAAAGAAGCCCTGTCCGAATACGTTGAGGAATTTGCGCAAGCCGTCCACGCTCACCTGTCTGGGCCCGTAAGCCACCTGCCTGGGTTCGACGAAGACATTCTGGTCTATAGCCACTACTGGCTATCGGGCTTGGCTGGGCGGAGCCTCGTCGCCCGGCTACGCGATGAGCACCAGGCGGTCCGAATTACCCACGCCCACTGCATGCACACCATCGCCGCGGTGAAAAATCACGGAGAAGCCCACGCCTGGCAGGACGCTTCCGGCCAACGGTCTCACCCCGAGCCCTCGGCGCGCGAAGCCGGTGAAACCCAGATCGTCGCCGCAGCTGATATATTGACCGCCAATACCGCCACCGAAGCTGAAGAGCTGGTCACCTATTGTGGGGCCGATCCGGACAAGATCCAGATCATCACCCCCGGGGTGGACCACCGGATCTACACCGAACACGGCCCCCGATGGTGGCCCAGCACCGCTGAAGATAGCCCCGAGTCCGGATTCCGCATCCTTTTCGCTGGTCGTTTCCAACCTCATAAAGGCCCACAGATTCTGCTCCACGCCTTAGCACAGGTACAGGCGGACCTCGATCGGCAGCGCTCGCCACAGACCGGGCTACTGGACGTGATCTTCACTGGAGCACCGTCCGGGGCGGTAGCACAGCACCTGCCCGAGCTCGCCGATCGGTTGGGAGTCTCCGACGTGGTGCGCTTTATCCCGCCGGTGGAACCCACCAAGCTGGCTGCCATGATGCGCACCGCCGATCTGGTGGTTATGCCCAGTGTGACCGAAAGTTTTGGTCTCGTTGCCGCCGAAGCCCAAGCCTGCGGCACCGGTGTGCTGGCACACCGAGCCGGAGGGCTCAGCACTGTCGTCGACCACGGTCGCACCGGAGAACTTCTCGAGGACCTCAACCCAGATACGTGGGCCACCGCCTTGAAACAGGCGCTGGCCCAACCACAGGTCTGGGAGAACTACGGCCGCGCAGCGGTTGCCCATGCTCAAGGCTTTAGCTGGCAGACCTCGGCGCAACGGGTGATGCAGTTCGTAGCTGACCGAAGAAATGCGGCGATTTCTTCTTCGGGTTCCAGCCGGTGAACTCGGTAACCTCTTCCGAGCTGTGCTCCACGGCCACCGCGACCGTGGTCGGTAGCGTCACCGGTTTGGCGAAGCTGATCTGCCACGAAAACGGTGCCTGGGGCTCGCGCCCGGCCAGCATGCGTCCGGCCAGATACATCCCGTGGGCAATCATCCCGGGCATCCCCAGTGCTTTGGCGGTCAGATGATTCATATGAATCGGGTTGACGTCTCCAGATACCCCGGCGTAGTTCCGACCGGTATCAGCCGGCAACCTCCAGGAGGCGGTGGCTACCGGTGGCTGGAAATCCCGGTGCGCGGAGCCTGCCGAGTCACTGTCTTCGGAGCCGGTTTCCGCTTCGGGGCGGCCGGCGAGGAAAATTCCTCGGGATAAATAGGTGGCCCGGCCCTGCCAGAGCAGTTTCCGCGGGTTCGCCTCATCGTGGATCTGCACCCAGATCGCCACGGTCGTTCCTCGTCGGTGTGCCCCCAGAGAATCCGCCCAGGTGGTCACGATCAACGGCTGATCGATCGCCACCGGATGCAGATGATCTACTGTGTGGTCCAGGTGCACCAGGCCCAGCAGTGGTAGCGGGAAGTTCTTGGAGGCCATCATTCCCATGGACAATGGGAACGTGGCAATGTGTAAGGCCAACGACGGAACCGTGTCGTGACCGATAGCCCCGGTGGCCCCAAAGAGCTGAATGTAGTCATCGACTTGCTGGCGGGAGACCGCCTGGCCGGTGACTTTCCACCCGGCGGTGGGCAACGAGCCGGAGCCCTTGCCCGTCGCCGAGGTTCCCGGGGTGATCTTGCCAATCAGTGACGACAGGGTGGCCCCGACCGTTCCGGCTGCCACCTTGCCATACAGTGCCCCGAGGCTGGGAAGTTGTTCCTGATGTTTCCAGTGTGTCGGTGGTGTGACGTCGTGCAGGAGAGGTGGTGTGGTCATCGGTTAGGCCCCCATCACTGCTTGACCGCACACGCGCAGGGTGCGCCCGTTGATGCCGGCTGACTGATCGGAAAGGAGGAAGCCGATCGCTTCGGCCACATCCACCGGCAGGCCACCCTGGCTCAAGGAGTTGACGCGACGACCGACCTCACGGGTGAGCGTCGGCATTTTTGCGGTCATGTCGGTCTCGATGAAACCGGGAGCGACCGCATTAATGCTGCCGCCGTTGGTAGCCAGCCGGTCGGCATAAGCCTGGGTGAACCCGATGATCCCGGCCTTGGAGGCCGCGTAGTTGGTCTGGCCACGGTTACCGGCTATACCGGAGGTGGACGCCAGTGAGACGATGTGGAGGTTGTCGGCCACTGCGGGGTCGCCGGTATCGCGAGCGGCCAACAGTTGGTCGTTGATGCGCAACGGAGCCTGCACGTTGACGGCCAGCACCGAATCCCAGCGCGAAGCGTCCATATTGGCCAGTAACTTATCGCGGGTAATCCCGGCGTTGTGCACGATGCCATCCAGGCGACCGATGCGCTCGGAGACGAATCTCAGGATTTGCTCTCCGGCGTCCTCGGCGGTGATATCCAACTGCAAGGCGAGGCCTTCGACCCGGTTGATGGTCTGTGCCAGCGCTTCACCGGCGGCCGGCACGTCCACACCGACGACCTTGGCCCCGTCCCGGGCCAGCACCTCGGCGATGGCGGCCCCGATACCGCGGGCAGCTCCGGTGACCACAATCGTCTTGCCGGCCAGGGGCTGATCGGCGTCAGCCGGTAGCGCTCCGGCGTCGGAGGTGACGGTCAAGAACTGCCCGGAGACATAGGCCGAGCGGGTCGAGAGGAAAAAGGAGATCGCGCCCATCACCGAGGGCGCATCGGCAACCACATCATCGCAGATGAGAATGCCATTGGCGGTGGAGCCGTAACGCATTTCGTGGGCCACCGAGCGGGTGATGCCGGTGATTGCCTGGCGAACACCGAGCTGTTGGGGATCACCGGCGATCGGGGCTGCCTGTGGATCCCGACCGATGATGATCACGCGACCGTTTTTATCCAGCTGGCGCAGACTGGCACCGAGCTCGAGGATCGGTTCGGAGAGCTGGGAGAGATCATCTACATCATCGACAGCGACAATGATGCCGGCGAACCTCGTCTTCAGGCCACGGTCGCGACGGACATCGGCACCGAGGTGGAACAGGTAGCTGGCGGTGGCCTCAGCCACCGGGGACGTGCCAATGATCAGTGCTGGGCCGTCAACGACGGGCTGACCTGGGGCATAGCGTTTCAGCGGTGTGGGCTGGGGCAACCCCAGGGCACCGGTGACTTTCTTGCCGAGCGGGTTTTGGACAAAAGCGGTGTAACCATCAGTGGGTTTAGTACTCATCAATCAACCTCAATGTCAACAGATTGGTTTGTGTAGCTGGGGTGTGCAGAAGGTGGAGCAGGCGGGGGTTAGCGACCCTTGACGATGGCCACCACGCCCTGACCGCCGGCCGCGCAGACTGAAATCAGACCCAGTGACCCGGTCCCGTGGGCGTGCAAGGTCTTCGACAGGCTGGCCACAATCCGCGGACCGGTGGCTGCGAAGGGATGACCGGCAGCTAAGGAGGACCCGTGGACATTGAGCTTGCTACGATCGATGGCGCCCAACGCGCCATCCAGTCCCAAGACTTCGCGACAGTACTCATCAGATTCGAAGGCAGCCAAAGTGGACAGCACAGTGCCCGCAAAAGCTTCGTGAATCTCGTAGTAGTCGAAATCTTGTAGGCGCAGACCATGGCGAGCCAACATTCGCGGGATCGCGTGCGTGGGGGCCATCAGCAAGCCCTCAGCGCCATCAACGAAGTCCACGGCGCCGGACTCAAAATCGAGAAACTCGGCCCAGACCGGCAAAGAGCGCTCGGTAGCCCACTGTTCGGTCCCCAACAGCACCGTAGCGGCACCATCGGTGAGTGGAGTCGAGTTACCGGCGGTCATGGTGGCTTCGTCACCGAATTGCTTGCCGAAGACCGGCTTGAGTTTAGCCAGCGATTCCATGCTGGAATCTCGACGGAGGTTATTATCTTCGCTCAGACCGCGGAAGGAGGTCATCAGATCGGTGAAGAACCCGGAATCGTAAGCCTGCGCTAAGTTCTGGTGGCTGGCCAAGGCCAACTCGTCCTGTGCCTGACGGGAAATGCCGAAGGCGTGGGTGGTCACCGCCTGGTGATCACCCATCGACAAGCCGGTGCGAGGTTCACCGGCGGTGGGTGCATGCGGGGCGAAGTGTTTGGGACGCAACGATGCCAGGGCGGCCAATTTGTCTTTGGTGGACCGGGCCCGGAACAGTTTCATAAACGCAGCGCGTCCACCGCGGTTGAAAGCCAAGGGCGCATCCGAGGTGGTGTCTGTGCCGGCGCCGATCCCGGAATCGATCTGTCCCAGCCGAATCTTATTGGCGATCTGTCCGATCGCTTCCAAACCGGTGGCGCACGCTTTCTGCAGTTCGGTAGCCGGAGTGTGCGGGTCCAAGGCGGTGCCCAGCACCGATTCACGGGTCAGGTTGAAGTCCGAGGAGTGCTTCATCACCGCACCGGCGACGACTTCGCCCAGGCGTTCGCCCTGCAACCCGAAGCGCGCAATGAGTCCTTCTAAGGCAGAGGTCAGCAGGTCCTGGTTCGATGCGGTGGCATAAGCGCCCTGAGAGCGGGCGAAGGGGATGCGGTTGCCACCGATGATCACAGCCGGACGGAGCGGGCCGCCAGCCACAGCAGCAGGTGAGGAGGTAGCGGTGGTGTGTTGTTCAGCCATGAGGTGAGAATCCTCTTTCATCAGATTTCAGCAAATTTTCGTGGCGTGCATTACTCAGAACCGATCTTACCTGATACGCTCGGTACCGTGAACAGTCAGTACCACCCACATTCTGTGCACCCGGTCCGACGTGCTACGCCACGTCCGGTAGCGCGTGCTGACCGAGCGGCCAGCGCCACAACCGCCGCGGTCGATGGCCGTTCCACGCGTTGGGACGACCACCGTCGCGCGCGGCGTGCCGAACTGGTCAAAGCCGCCCGTGAAGCCGTCCACGACCTGGGCCCGGACGCCTCTATGGCCGATATTGCCCATCACGCCGGAACGTCCAAACCGGTGTTCTACCGGTATTTCGGCGATAAGCTCGGACTCCAGTCTGCGGTCGGGCAGGCCTCGATTCATTTCATGGAAGACGCCCTGCGCACAGCGATTCTGACCCCCAAAACGGCGCTGGAAGGGTTGCACACGATGATCACCGTGTATCTGCGCCTGGCACGGTCCTCCCCCAATGTCTATTTCTTTTCGACACGTGGCGAACACGAGGTTTCGCAGTTCTTCTCCCGGACTGCCGAACTCGTCGAGCAGCGGGCCCAACAGGAATTCCCTGTGGAAGATAATGGCGCCGATCAGGCAGCTCGTCGCTACTGGTCCTATGCTGCGGTTGGATTCATCCGCAACGCCGGCGAGAAATGGTTGATTGATATGAGCGCCGGGCGCCAGGTGCCATCGGCTGACGATTTAGCCAAACGGATGAGCCACTGGCTCGTCCAGGGCCTCAACGCCCCGATGACGACTACCCCTCGGGCAGTGAGAGTGCGGACCTAAACATCGACACTATTTGGGCTCCAGACTGTCACACCGCCGGTGGCCTCTGCACGGTCCCACCGACCAAACGCCAACAACCTACGGACAACACACCAGATAGCACACGATCTCAAAAATCCCAACACCAATAACGAGGAGATAGATCACCATGGGCATTACCCCGTTCCCCGCTGATGACGAGAAACTCACCATCGATTCCGACGAGCTCCAGAAAGCAACGTTGGGGCGTTGGTCCGACGCACACCTGTGGATGCGCAAAGAGGCTGAATCGGCTGACCTACACCACCCCATTGATCTCACGCTGGCCGAGCACCGGGCGCGCAACCTGGAGCAACTCAAGTTGCTCACCGAGAGGAATCTAATCTCGAAGGCCTTCCCGAAGCGCTTCGGTGGCGAAGACGATCACGGTGGCAACGTGGCTGGGTTCTCCGAACTCGTCCACGCACACCCCTCGCTGCAGATTAAAGCCGGTGTGCAGTGGGGACTGTTCGGAGCCGCCATCCTGCACCTGGGCACCGAAAAACACCACGAAAAGTGGCTTGAAGACGTGATCAGCCTAGAGCTTCCCGGCATTTATGCGATGACCGAAATCGGCCACGGTTCCGATGTCGACAAGGTGGCGACCACCGCAACCTATATTCCCGAAGACGGCGAATTCGAAATCCACACGCCGTTTAAGGCCGCTTGGAAGGACTATCTGGGTAACGCCGCGCTGCACGGTAAGGCCGCGGTGGTCTTCGCTCAGCTGATCACCAAAGGCGTCAACCACGGCGTGCATGCCTTCTTCGTGCCGGTTCGCGATGAGCAGGGCAACTTCCTGCCCGGCGTCGGCGGTGAAGATGACGGTTATAAGGGCGGTCTTAACGGTGTCGATAACGGCCGGTTGCACTTTGACCATGTGCGCATTCCGCGCTTCAACCTGCTCAACCGGTACGGCGACGTGGAAGAGGATGGCACCTACACATCTGATATTGATTCCCCGGGCCGTCGTTTCTTCACGATGCTCTCCACCCTGGTACAGGGCCGTGTCTCGTTGTCGGTATCCAGCTCGCTGGCCTCTGCGGTGGGCCTGACCGGTGCGATCACTTACGCCAACCAGCGCCGTCAGTTCAATGCCTCCTCGGATATCGACGAAGAATTCATCTTGGACTACCAGCTGCACCAGCGCCGTTTGCTGGACCGACTGGCTCGCACCTACGCCGATACGTTCGTCTCTAATGACCTGCTGGAGAAGTTCAATGAGGTCTTTTCAGCAGAAGACGATTCCGATCAGAACCG
The DNA here is from genome assembly GCF_003703835.1 of Auritidibacter ignavus. Lineage (GTDB taxonomy): Bacteria > Actinomycetota > Actinomycetes > Actinomycetales > Micrococcaceae > Auritidibacter > Auritidibacter ignavus. Next base: position 62,383 of record NZ_RDQR01000008.1, on the reverse strand, counting down.
TCAGGAACTGGAAACCTTCGCGGCCGCTATCAAGCCGACGACCACCTGGAATGCCTTGGATACCTTGCAAGAATGTCGCGAAGCCTGTGGGGGTGCCGGGTTCATGGCTAAGAACCGATTCACACAGTTGCGCGCCGACCTCGACATCTACACCACCTTCGAAGGCGACAATAACGTGCTGTTGCAATTGGTCGGACGCCGTTTGCTGACCGACTACTCCAAAGAATTCGCCGGTCAGTCAGCCGGAACCGTGGGTCGCTACCTGGTCGAGCAGGCCAATGAAGCTGTCTACCAGCGCTCGGGCCTGCGCCGTGTCGCGCAGCAGGTGGTGGATCTGGGCTCAGATATTCGTGCTGGTGAATGGCTGAAGAACGAAGAAGTTCAGCATGAGCTGCTGGCTGACCGGGTGCGGACTCGGATCGCTTCGGTCGCCAGTGCCTTGCGCTCGGTCGCTAAGAAGTCTCAAGCTGAACAGGCCGCGGTCTACAACCAAAACCAGTACGAGGTCATCCAGGCCGCCAAGTGCCACGCCGAGTTGCTCCGGTGGGAATCCTTCACCAAGGTGGTTCATAACACCAAGGACGACGATACCCGCACGATCTTGACCTGGTTGCGCAATCTGTTCACCTTCAGCGCCATCGAAAACGATCTCGGGTGGTTCATCGAAAACGGTCGGATCTCCCAGCACCGCTCCCGCGTGCTACGTGAGTACAACAACCGTTTGGTGGCCCGCCTGCGTCCTTACGCTCAACAACTGGTGGATGCCTTCGGATTCTCCCAGGAGAATTTGCGTATGGACATCACCAGTGGCGTAGAGCAACAACGCCAGGACGAGGCCGCAGAATACTACCGTGCTCAGCGTGCTTCTGGCGATGCACCGATTCATGAAAAGGTGCTCCGCCGTCGCGCCAAGCAGGCTGCGAAACAACAAAAGAACGGATAGCTCGTCATTCGCCCTTTGAGACAATAGCCCCCGCAGCAGTGACCGAAACGGTCCTGGTCGGGGGCTATTGTCGTCGCGAAAGCCGGGCGGATCCCAACTCCGTCAGCCGGTCTTCGCGCCAGCCAGTTAGCCGTTGAGCACCTGGCGGTAGAGCTCAACGGTCTGATCCGCGATGGCCTCCCAGGAGAAGTGCTCAATAGCACGCTGACGACCGGCCTCCCCCATGCTCTGAGCCCGTTGCGGGTCATCCAGCACCTGTTGTAGCGCGGTAGCAAAGTCAGAGGAAAAGGCATTGGGATCCACCGGTTCCCCGGTTTGATCCCCACGATCTTGATAATGGACCAGCAACCCGGTGGTGCCGTCGTCGACAACCTCGGGAATACCGCCGACCGCTGAGGCCACCACAGCGGTCTGACAGCCCATGGCTTCCAAATTGACAATCCCCAGTGGCTCGTAGATCGACGGGCAGGCGAAAACCGTGGCGGCCGAGAGCAGTTCTTGCAGGTCATCACGCGGAGTCATGCCGCGCAGGATGTGCACGCCCTGCCGTTCTTTCTGCAAAGTCGCGAGCAGATCATCCACCTCGTGTTGCAATTCCGGGGTATCAGCAGCCCCCAGGGCCAAGACAACTTGGACCTCAGGTGTCAGTTCACGGATCGCACGCAAGAGGTGCGGCACACCCTTTTGACGGGTGACGCGTCCAACGAAGACCACGGTGGGAGCCTCCGGATCAATGCCCAGCCGCTGGTGGACCTTGCGGGTGGTGCGAGGTTGCCAGACCTGCGTGTCAATGCCGTTATGAATGACGTGCACCTTCCCCGGATTGATCTGCGGATAGGCGGTCAGGATGTCATTCTTCATCCCGTGGGACACAGCAATCACGGCAGCCGCCGAGGCATACGCGGTGGCCTCAGCCCACGATGACAGCTGATATCCCCCACCCAGTTGTTCGGCTTTCCACGGTCGCAGTGGCTCCAGCGAATGGGCGGACAGAATGTGGGGCACCCCGTGGAGGAGCCCTCCGAGGTGACCGGCCATATTGGCATACCAGGTATGGGTGTGGATTAAATCGGTGCCGGCCAGATCATCGAGGATGGTCAGGTCGGTCCCCAACGTTTGAACCGCACCGTTGGTTGCGGACAATTCGGCAGGGGTGGGATACGAGGAGACTGTGGCCCCGTGATAGTTCGGATCGCGATCCGTACCGAAGGCGTGAACCATCAGCTCAACACGTTGGGCCAGCACTTTAGTGAGCTCGGCAACATGAACACCGGCTCCGCCATAGATTTCGGGTGGGAATTCCTTGGTCACGATATCGATGCGCACACTCTAACCCTAAACGGAAATTCGTCGAATTGATACGGGGGTCCGGCCCAGAACTATGGCGTTAAACCCTCGTGGCTGGGTAGTCTCGAATCACAGGCTCGGTTGATGTCAATCCTGCTCTGGTGGTACGTCGTTGGAGGGATGAACTCGTGAAAAAGAAGGTTTTGGCCATTGTGCTAGCCGGTGGAGAAGGAAAACGTCTGATGCCTCTCACCGCCGATCGAGCCAAACCTGCGGTTCCCTTTGGAGGCCAGTACCGCCTGATTGACTTCGCCCTGTCAAATATTGTCAACTCGGGTTACCTCCAGGTTGTGGTACTGACCCAGTACAAATCTCATTCTCTGGACCGTCACATTTCTGAGACATGGCGACTGTCCACGCAGTTGAGCAACTATATCGCCTCGGTGCCAGCCCAACAGCGTCGCGGTAAACAGTGGTTTCTCGGCTCGGCTAACGCGATCTATCAGTCCATGAACCTCATCTCGGACGCCATGCCTGACATTGTGGTGGTCATCGGTGCTGACCACGTGTACCGGATGGACTTCGAACAGATGGTGCAGGCACATATCGAATCCGGTGCTGAAGCCACCGTGGCAGCCGTTCGTCAGCCGGTGGAAATGGCGTCCTCCTTTGGCGTCATCGAGACCGATGACCAGGATCCGACCCGGATCGCTCGTTTTGTGGAGAAACCGGCCACCACCGACGGTCTTCCCGATGACCCGAATCATTTCCTGGCATCGATGGGTAACTACGTGTTCACCAAAGACGCCCTGGTGGATGCTCTAAACCGTGATGCCAAGCTTGCCGATACCAAACACGATATGGGTGGAGATATTATCCCCCGCTTCGTCGAAGCCGGCACCGCCGGCGTGTATGACTTCACCCGCAATGAAGTTCCCGGTGCCGGTACGGACTATCACTACTGGCGCGACGTGGGTACCCTTGACTCCTACTACGAAGCCCACATGGACTTGGTCAAGCCCTGGCCGGACTTTGACCTCTATAACGAACACTGGCCGATCTTCACACACCAGTCTGTCTCTCCCCCGGCGAAGCTGGTCCGTTCGGCCTCAAAACGTCCCGGTACCGCAGTGGATTCCATTGTCTCCCAGGGGGTTATCATCTCTGGCGGGACCGTCTCCCGCTCAGTGCTCAGCCACAACGTTCGGGTCATGCACGATGCCTGGGTGGAGAGCTCCGTGATCCTCGACGGAGTACAGATCGGTGAGGGCGCGCAAATCAAAGACGCGATTATCGACAAAAACGTCGTGGTCCCCGAGGGTGTCTCGATTGGGTTGGACCCTGAAGAAGACCGCCGGCGGGGGTTCACCGTGACTGACTCCGGGCTGACCGTGCTGCCGAAGAACCAGATCATTCTGCCATCGGGCCACGCCGCGACGTTCGACTAACCCGGACCAGATTCCTGCAGGACCGCTTGGGCAGTGGTCTAGCATGGAGAACATGGTCGACATCAACAGCGCTGCTCAGCCCCAGATCATTGACGGTATCCCCGATACTACCCGATTGTCCCGAGCCGAAGCCCAGCAACGGGCTGAGATGTTGCGAGTGATCAGCTATGACGTCGACGTCGATGTCACCGACGCCGAAAATCTTGACCAACCCGACTACCCGGTCCACACCCAGATCCACCTCGAGGTCACCAGTGACCAACCGTCGGTGACCACCTTCCTGGATTACCTGGGCGCCAGCGTGACACAGGTCCTGGTCGACGGCGTCGCCGTACCCGGGGAGATGCTTGGTCACAACCGGATCGTCCTCACCGAGCTGGCCCCGGGCGAACACCAGGTCAGCATTTCCTCGCGATCGCGATACTCCCGCTCAGGAGAAGGGCTTCACCGGTTCCAAGACCCTCAGACCAACCAGGTGTACCTCTACACCCAATACGAGCCCGCCGATGCTCGTCGCGTATTCCCCACCTTCGAACAGCCTGACCTGAAGGCGCGCTTCACCTTCCACCTTTCCGGGCCTGAGCAGTGGGTGCTGGCTTCCAACCAGCCCGAGACTGAGCGCACGACGCTGGACCGGCCGGGCATGGTTCGGGTGAGCTTTGCCCCCACAGCGCCGATCTCGACCTACATCACAACCCTCCTGGCCGGTCCCTATCGTGTGTTCACCGACCGGTGGCAAGGCCACGCCGAGACCGACACAGCACCGATCGAACTGCGGATCTTCGCCCGTGAGTCTCTGGCCGATGCTGTTGATGCCGAGGAACTCTTCGATCTCACCCGACGCGGGTTGGACTTTTTCCACCACCATTTCGGTTTCAGCTACCCCTGGGGCAAATACGATCAAGCCTTCGTCCCCGAATACAACCTGGGCGCCATGGAGAACCCGGGGCTGGTGACCTTCACCGAGGACTATGTTTTCACCTCCTCCAGCACCACAGCACAACACCAAGCCCGGGCCAACACGCTGCTGCACGAAATGTCACATATGTGGTTCGGTGACTTGGTGACCATGAAATGGTGGGATGACCTTTGGCTCAAAGAATCCTTCGCTGACTTCATGGGAGCCTTAGCCGTGGCTGAAGCTACCGAGTTCCCGGGCTCCTGGACCACGTTCGCTCACGGACGCAAGGGTTGGGCTTACCTCCAGGACCGCTACAGCACTACCCACCCGATCGTGGCCGATATTGCCGATCTGGAGGCAGCCCGACAAAACTTTGATGGCATTACCTATGCCAAAGGTGCCGCGGTGATCAAACAGCTGGTCGCCTTCATCGGCCAAGACAACTTCATGGCCGCCTGTCGGGACTACTTTGACCGTTTCGCCTACAGCAACGCGACCTTGAAGGACTTCATGGAGGTCCTGGGTCGCACCGCCGGGACCGACACCACCGCCTGGGCACAGGCGTGGTTGCATACCAGCGGATTCTCAACCCTGAGATTGCACCCCGACGAGCATCTCAGTAGTGTCACGTTGACCCAACATGGTACCGACCCGGTCACCGGCAACGATCAGCTTCGCCCGCACACCCTCGAGGTCGGTATCTACCAATCCAATCCGGAACGCGCCACCGAAGGCACCACCTGGTTAACCCGGGCCCTGTCGGAACCGGTCTTTTTTGACACGACCGAGACCACCGTGTCTCTGCAAGGTCACGAGTCCCAGGTCAGCGCCCCGCACACACCCCGGTTGCTGCTCGCCAATGACCGTGATCTGACCTACGCACGCCTTCAGCTCGATCCGGCCTCGGTCTCGGCCGCACTGACCTACCCCATAGCAGATGACCTCGCCAGTGGCGTCACCTGGGCGTCGCTGTGGACCATGGTCCGCCACGCCGAACTTCCAGCCGAAGACTTTGTGGCCGGGGTAGCCCGGATTAGCCCCCAGATCAACGATGTGGGCGTCCATGCCCGGATGCTGAACCAGGCGATTACCGCCCTGGAACGGTTTGCACCGACCGGGCAGCGTGTGCAGCTCCGACGCCGTCTTGCCGAATCTCTGACCGGTGGACTCGAAACTCTCGGTGATGGCTCCGATCGTCAGCTCAATGCGGCCCGGGCCCTGGCCCGGCTCGCCCATCACCTCCCTGAGCTCGGTGGCGACCTGGTGGTCCTGCTCGGCAGTAGCGACCCGGTCCACACCTCTGGGCTCGCCCCCGGGCTGCGGGTGGATGATGAGCTACGTTGGCAGTTCTTAATCGCGCTCGCCAGTCACGGTGCTGTCGACCAGCAGCGACTAGACCGTGAACTGGACCAACACGTCTCGGCCGCCAACCGAATCCACTATCTCACCGCCCGCGCTGCCCTGCCCGAGGTCGAACAGCAACATCGCTTCGTCGATCAGGTACTCACCGGTACCGATGATCACGGCACGGCCCTGTCTAACCACGAGCTGACCGCCATCGCCCACGGGGTGAGTATCAGCGGACAGGCTGTCCTCGACAACACCTGGGACCGTCTGCGCGATCACCTTGAGTCCATCTGGTCTGACCGGTCCAACGGCTTGGCCTCCCGGACCATCACCGGACTGTACCCCGGTCACCAGGACTTCACCGGCTCCTTTCAACAAGCAACTCAGCCGGATCAGGACAACACCAGTCAGCTCGTGGACTCCCAGTGGCTCCTGGCACAAAGCACCAGCTGGTTGACGGAGCACCGCAATGCCCCGGCCGCATTGCGTCGGGTCATCACCGAACTGGCCGAAGATCTGCGTTGTGAGCTATACGCCCAGGCCAAACGGTGGCATAATAACCGGCAATAGTTTTCTCGCGGTCCCACGCGTGCGGGCCGTGGAGGTCCGCTCACGCGCCGAAAGACTCATCACTCATGGTTGAACAACTTCCTTGGCTTACTATCCTTCCACCCGTGCTGACCATCGTGTTGGCCATCCTTACCCGTCGGGTGGTGACCTCGCTGGCATCCGGTCTCGTGCTCGCCGCCCTGCTGGTCGCCAACTTTCATCCGGTTGAGTTTCTGGTGGCGGTCTGGGAAGCTTTTGCGGCCCAGTTCTGGGCCGACGGGGAGTTCGACACCTATAACCTCTTTATTGTGATCTTCCTGTGGCAGCTGGGAGTGATGACCACCCTGATGATGATGGCCGGGGGAAATCGAGCCTTTTCCCATTGGGTCAGCACGAAGATCAGCTCCCGCCGTGGCGCCCAAGGCCTCAGTTTGGGTATGGCCTTCTTGTTGTTTATCGACGACTATTTCTCCGCGTTGGCCGTCGGCCAGGTTGCTCGGCCGGTGACCGATAAGTTCGGGGTCTCCCGCGCAAAACTCTCCTATATCGTCGATTCCACCGCAGCCCCGATGACCGTGTTGGTCCCCTTCTCCTCCTGGGGCGCTAGCATCATCGGGCTACTCTCCCCCGTCATTGCCGCCTCCACGCTGGGATTCAACGACGTGGTGCTCTTCCTCGGGGCCGCGGTGTCCAACTACTACGCCATCGCCGCAGTCATCCTGGTGATCGCCGTCGTCGCGCTACAACTAGACCTTGGCAGTATGCGGGTTGAAGAGCGCCGGGCAATCACCGAAGGTAAACCCTACCGGGACGGAGAACTGATCCCCGGCGAATTGGATGAAGACCTTCCCAGTGCGAAAACGGCCGGAGTATCCACCCTGGTGGTCCCCCTGGTGGTCTTGACCCTGAGCGTGATCGGCCTGATGTATGTTACCGGCTGGCTGGAATCCGGTGCGCTGAACCCCATCGATGCGCTCGGTGAAACGATGCTTACCGAATCGCTGGTACTCGGCGGCTTGTTAGGTACGATCGTCGCGTTGTTCTACTACATCCGCAACACCGGCACCGACACATCTTTCTCCCATTCTGCCCGCGCGCTGGGTCGTGGCGTGTTCGCCGGGCTGAAATCCATGACCCCGGCGATCGGTATCCTCATGCTCGCCTGGATGCTCGGCGCCCTGATTGAAGTGCTCGGCACCGGTGAATTCCTCGCCGAGCTGATCAGCGACTCCACCCTGGGGGTCGAGTGGTTGCCACTGATGCTGTTCCTGGTGGCTGGATTCATGGCCTTCTCCACCGGCACTTCGTGGGGTTCCTTCGGCCTGTTGATCCCGATCGCTGGAACCATCGTGGTCTCGTTGGGTGCCGATGACCATTTGATGGTCACTCTGGGCGCGGTACTGGCCGGGGCGGTGCTAGGCGACCACATCTCCCCGATCTCAGACACCACGATCCTGTCCTCGACCGGGTCCCAGGCCAACATCATCACCCACGTGCGCACCCAGCTACCCTACGCAACCGTGGCCGCCGGGGCCGGGCTGGTCGGCTATCTGGTCGCCGGGCTGACCCCGGGGCCCTGGTGGGGTCTGGGTGCCACCGTCGTGGCGCTGTTCATCGAGTTGTGGATCCTCAGCCGGATCCTGACCGATTTGGAAAAGGAAGAAACGCTCCACGGCCGGGTCCACATCGGCGGTTCCCCGCACACCAGCTGGCCCTAAGGCACCCGGTGGGTCCAGGACTCGGTGGAGAACTTCTCGGCCGCCAACGCCTCAGCACGGGTGATCTCCTCATCGGTGAGGTCCCGCACCTCGGCCTGGTAGTGCTCGGCAAAGGTGTTGATCAGCACGTCCCAGATCTGTTGCCGGCTGAGACCGGTTTGGCGCCGGAGCGGATCCACGCGCTTCTTGGCCGAACGAACACCCTTATCAGAGATCTTCTCTCGGCCAATGCGCAACACCTGGGTCATCTTCTCGGCATCAATGTCGTAACTCATCGTCACGTGGTGCAACATTGACCCAGCAGCCAATCGCTTTTGGGCTGCCCCACCGATCTTGCCCTCCGGAGTGGCAATGTCATTCAGTGGCTGGTAGAACGCCTTTACCCCGGTGGAAGCCAATGCGTCCATGACCCAAGAATCCAGGAACGGGTACGAGTCGGTAAAGCTCATCCCATCGACGAGCGAGGTCGGTAAGTACAGCGAGTAGGTTACGCAGTTATCGTCTTCCATGAACATCGCCCCACCACCGGAGACGCGACGCACCACGGTGATCCCGTGCTCGTCGACGGCCTGGGGATCGACCTCATTGGAGTAGGACTGGAAGGAGCCGATCACCACCGAGGGTTGATCTTCGGGCCACTGCCACAACCGCATCGCCGGGCGGGTGCGTCCGGCGGCCACATCCTCGGTGAGCAACTGGTCCAGGGCCACTTGGGTCTGGATCGGAATCACCTGTGGGCGGATGACCTCCCACTGGTGATCCTCCCACCGGGTGGCATAACCGGTGGCACGACGCACCGCGGTGGCGATCGCATTGGCATCAAAACCGAACATCACCGTGCCTTCGGCCACCGCGTGATTGACCGCACTGGCCAGCTCGGCATGCGAGGCATCCACCGGCAAGCCCAACAGGGCCCGGTTGATCTCGGCTAGGGCCTCATCGGGTTCCAAGAAGAAATCCCCGTTGAGGTTCATGGTGGTGATGACACCGTCGGCCACCTGCAGATCGGCGACGACGAGTTTTCCCCCGGGGACCTTAAACTCCCCGTGAAAATCTTGGGTGGCACCGTGGACGGCGGAACGGGACTGCTGGACTTCGTCATGATTTTCGCTCACATCTCTAGCCTACGCTGTTGACCGGTAACCTCGAAGGCATGGCCGAAGATTCCTCCCAGATGACCACCGGTCCCCATCCGCCGCGTCCCGGTCTGGTGGGACTGACCTGGGTGGCACTTATCATGGTGGTGGCATGGGTCGGGCTCTCTCGTGTGCTGATCGGCACCGCCGGAGCGTTGAGTGTGATCTACGCACTCACGCTGGTGCCCGTGCTGGCTATCCTCGGAATACTCACGCTGACGGTTCCGCATCTGCGAGGCACCCGCGTTCCCAGCCGAAGTCTGGGCTGGCTGGGGATCTCACTGGGTTGCGGTCTGGTGCTTGGTTTCTTCCTGCCCGACGCCCCGGGAAGCACGTCCTCTGTGGTCGGCGTAATGTTTGGAGAAGCCATGGCAGGAGCCGCCTCAGCAATCTCCAACCCCATGGCCGTAATCATGGTCTTTTGCGCGGTGATGGCCTGCGTTATGGCCTTCCTAGACTCCCGCCCTGCGGGCCCGCGCCGGACCACCGATGAGGACCGTTACCAGGGCACGGGATTCTTCCCCCTCTTAGAGACAGACAACTCAGACAAATCCGGCCACGATCCCCGTCCAGACTCGGATGCATGAGTGCCCTGTGTGACCGCTGTGACGTCGCTTCTGACGTGACACCGGGACATACGATACGTTGGAGTTCGGTATTAAGTTCGTGCCAACATTAGGTTTACTCTCATCACAGATCTTGGAGCACACCCCCTCATGTCCCATCGCTCACATCGTTCCCGTTCACGACGCGCCCTGCTCAGCGCTCTGCCACTCAGCGCGCTGATCCTGGCCGGTTGCTCCGGTGATAACTCCGGGCCGGCCGCCGATGAATACCGCGAACCGGTTGTCGGTGGCACGCTGACCTATGCGACCGGTGATGCCGAACCCGACTGCCTGGACCCGCATAATGGGGGCAATTATCCGCAGTCCCTGGTCTCCTCCCAGTTCTTGGAGACGCTGTTCACCCGCGATGAGAACGACGAGATCATTCCGTGGTTGGCCGAGTCCGCCGAGCTGTCCGATGATGGGCTGACCTATACGATCACCGTGCGCGAAGGCATCCAGTTCTCGGATGGCACCCCGCTGACCTCGGAGGCTATCAAGGCCAATGTCGAGCACCTGCAGGATCCCGAAACCAAGTCCTCGACCGGGTACCTGGGGGTCGAACAGGTCGAGTCTGTGGACGTCGTTGATGATCGGACCGCCGAGCTACACATGTCCCGCCCCGATAACTCCTTGCTGGAATCCCTGGCCATGCAGTGGACCGCGATCCACTCTCCGGAGTCCCTGGACCGGACCGAAAATGAGATCTGTGAACAACCGATCGGAACCGGGCCCTTCGTCGTCGAATCCTGGGATCGGCAACAGCAGATCATCTTGCAACGCAACGACGACTACGTGCTCCCCAACCGCGATGAGGGCCGGGACGCCCGAGCCGAAGACAACGACGGCCAAGCCTACCTGGATGAGATCATCTGGCGGTTCATCCCCGAAGCATCCACCCGCTATGCCGCCCTGGAATCCGGCGAGGTCGATGTGATCGACAATCCCCAGCCCGATAACGTCCGGCAAGCCATCGATACCGGCACCTTCGGCCATCTCGACGCACCCCGTCCGGGATCATCGAACCGCCTCGAGCTGAACTCCGCCAAGGCGCCCTTTGATGATCCCGCCGTGCGCGAGGCGTTCATCAAATCCCTGGATATCAACTCCTCGATCGATGGCCTGTTCTTCGACACGGTTGACCGCAGCTACTCGCTGTTGAGCTCGGTGGAACCGTTGGGCATCTCCGCCGAAGAGCTGTTTAGCCCGGATGTCGATCGGGCCAATCAGTTGCTCGACGAGGCTGGATGGGACACCAAGGATGACGACGGGATTCGCACCAAAGATGGCGAACGCCTGGAATTAACTTTCCCGGTCTCCACCAACCAGTCCGTGCCGGCCGAGCAGTCGCTGTTTGAACAGATTCAGGCCACCGCCGCGGAGGTGGGCTTCGATGTCCAGATCGAATTGCTTGACCTGTCCAGTTGGTACGCTGCGCTGGGTGAGCACAACTACAATCTGGTTTCGGCCCCCTACACCAAGGTAGGTCCGTCGGTGTTGCGGATTCTCTACCACTCCGAGGGCACGATCCCGGCACCGTCGGGATATTTCGCCAATAACGCCCAGGTCACTGATGACGAGATTGACCAGCTGTTGATGGATGCCGAACAGACCACCGATGAGCAAGAGCGGGCCGATCTGTACGAGCAGGCTCAGCGGCGCATCCTGGAGGATTACTACGTATTGCCGTTGTACAACCAACAGAACCAGTTCCTCTATCGGGCTGACGTCGGCGGTATGGGTGATACCAACGCGGTCGCGAACCCGCTGTACTACAGCGTCTTTGTTGATGCGCAGTAAGACAACCGGCCACCGGTCAGCGCATGACGAGGCCGGGGTGGCTTGATGAGGAGGGCCTCCGCCGTGCTCAAACCCCTCGGAACCTGGTTGGTGCGCCAACTGGTCCGCGCCGTGGTGGTGCTCTGGCTGGTAGTGACCGCGATCTTTATCGGGGTGCGGGCGATCCCCGGAGATCCGGCTGAAGCCATTATGGGCGGGCCCGGCTCCCAGGCCTCGGCCGAAGCACTCGATATGGCCCGTGCCGAATATGGTCTCGACCGCCCACTGGTCGAACAGTATCTGATTTTTCTGGGCAATCTGCTCCGCGGTGATCTTGGGGTGTCCTATTCCTATCAGGACCCGGTGACCGAGATCATCGGCGACGTCTTCCCGCAGACACTGTTGTTGGCCGTGGTCTCGTTGCTCACCGCATGGCTCCTGGCATTGGTCTTGTCGCTGATCTCGGTCGGTCGTGGCCGGGCCAGCCGGTGGATGACGAGTCTGTTAGAAATCATCGCAGCCGCGGTGCCACACTTCTGGCTCGGCGCGGTATTGATCACCGTGTTTTCCACCAACCTGGGTCTGCTCCCCTCGATCGATAACGGTCGGGCCTCTGGTCTTATCCTGCCGGCGCTAACCCTGGCGATCCCGATGTCTGGGTTCATGGCCCAGCTGATGCGGGACTCGCTCACTCAGGCGATGTCCAGCCCCTTCGTGCTGGCTGCCCGCGCCCGTGGCGCGAGCACCGTGCAGGTGTTTTTCGCCCACGGACTGCGCCACTCGATCTTGCCGGTGCTCAATATGTCGGGCTGGTCGTTCTCGTCGTTGCTGTCCGGGGCGGTGGTGGTTGAAGAGGTCTTTGCCCGGCCCGGTATCGGACGGGCCCTGCTACAAGGGGTACTCAGTCGCGATATCCCGCTGGTGACCGGCATCGCTGTGCTGTGCGCGGTCTGCTACATCGTCGTCATGGCCCTGGCCGAAGCTACCGAGCAACTCATCAATCCCGCCGGCGCGGATCAGCATCCCGACCAGGACAGCCCCGACGGTCCACTCCCCGCCACCGTAGCCGAGGAGACCATCGCACCTAGCGTGGTGCCGGAACCGGGGGTGAGACGTTCGTGAGTCGCACCGGTCAAATCTTCTCTGCGATCTTCATCGGCGTGCTCGCCGTCGCTGCCGTGTTCCCCGGAGTGCTGGCCCCCGGCAACCCGCTGGCCGTCGATCCAGCGGCAGCGTTCAGCTCGCCCTCGGTCGATCACCCGCTGGGCACCGATGAATCCGGCCGCGATATCTACACTCGCATCATTCACGGCACCGCCGACTCGCTGCAGATCGGATTATTGGCCACCGCACTCGGCATGAGCGTCGCCCTGGTCCTGGGCTCACTGGCGGCCTTAGGACCGCGGTGGATCGACCAGGCCATCCTGGCCGTGTTGGAAACACTCTACGCGGTTCCCGCCCTGTTGCTGGCTCTGATCATTATCGCCTTCACCGGACCCGGACCCGAACCGGCGATTATCGCTGTGGGCTGCTCAACGGCCCCGGGCTACGCCCGCCTGATCCGTTCCCAGATCCGGATCCTGCGCGGTAGCGAGATGATGGAGGCAGCCACGGTACTGGGCCGGGGACCGGTGCGCAAAACCGTCAACCACCTGATCCCCAATGCGCTGCGGACCTTGATGGTGCTGGTCACCCTCGGGATCGGTCAAGCGGTGGTATGGGCCTCAGCTTTGAGCTTCTTAGGGCTGGGCACCCCGCCTCCGGCCCCGGAATGGGGAGCGATGCTGGCCAGTGGCCGCACCTACCTAAACCTGGCCTGGTGGATGACCGTCTTCCCCGGGCTAGCCATCGTGGTTGTTGCCGCCGGAGCCACCCTGATTGGTCGCGGGATCGGTGCCGGATCGGCCCATTCGTCCGGAAAGGTCACCCTCTAGCATGCAACACCGCCTCCCCTGCTCCAACCGCCCAGAACCTGTCGATCGCCCCGCACCCAGCGACCCGCTGATCACCGTCGAAAACCTCACCGTCAGCTTTTCGGCCACCCCGGCGGTGCAAGGCATCAGCTTCAGCGTGCACGCTGGGGAGTGTTTGGCCCTGGTGGGTGAATCCGGCTCCGGCAAATCTGTGACCGCCCGTAGCCTGATGGGCTTATCGGGTGGCACGGTCCACGCCGACACCCTGGAGATCTTCGGTGCTGACGCCCGGGCCTATGGCGAACGGGACTGGCGGGCTCTGCGCGGTAACCAGATCGCGATGATCCTCCAAGATGCCCTGTCCGCCTTGGACCCGTTACGTCCCATCGGTCGGGAGATCGACGACGTCTTACGCCGGCACGGCTGGCTGGATCGCACGACGCGTCGCGACCGGGTGCTCCAGGCCCTGGAAGCGGTCAAAATGCCGGATCCGGACCGACGTGCTCGACAATACTCCCACCAACTCTCCGGCGGGATGCGCCAACGAGTGTTGATCGCCCAAGCCCTGATTGGAAACCCCGAGGTGGTCATCGCCGATGAAGCCACCACCGCCCTCGATGCGCCGCTGACCGCGGTGGTGCTCGACCAGCTGGCTACCATGCGGGACCAGGGCCGCGCGGTACTGATGATCAGCCACGATCTGGCCCAAGTTGTCCGGGTAGCCGATCGGATCGCGGTGATGCGCCACGGCGAAATTGTCGAAACCGGTACCACTGAGACCATGCTCACCGCCTGCGAACACGACTACACCAAAACCCTGCTCAAGGCGATGCCCCGCGGGGTTCCCCGACACCAGCCGCTGTCGCCGACCACGGTCGAACCCTCACGCCCCAAACAACCAGCCGACCGCCCAGAGCTCTCCTCAGCGACAACCACCCAGCAGCAGTCCTGCCCGGTGCTGGTCGTGGACGGGCTGAGCAAGTCCTTCGGCTCTCTGACCGCCGTGGACGGGGTCAGTTTCAGCCTCAACCGAGGCACCACCCTAGGGATTGTTGGCGAATCAGGGTCCGGCAAAACCACGACCGCCCGGCTCATCCTCGGGTTGGAAGAACCCGATGCCGGCACCGTCAGGCTCGGCCAGACGCAGTTTACCCCCGCCACCGAATCGGATCGACGCGCCCACCGGGAACGGCTCGGTGCGATCTATCAAAACCCACTGGCCAGTTTCGATCCGCGCTACAGTGTCGAAAATATCCTCGTTGATGCGCTCAGCCGTGGCCGTCACCGACGCGGGGCACGCTATCGTGACCAGGTCACCGACCTACTCAACCGCGTCAGGCTCGCCCCCTCATTGGCCTCCCGCAACCCGGCCCAACTCTCCGGGGGGCAACGTCAGCGACTGGCTATTGCCCGGGCCCTGGCCACTAGCCCCGAGGTGCTCGTGCTTGACGAACCGGTGTCCGCCCTCGACGTTTCGATCCAAGCCACCATCCTGGACCTGCTAGATGAGATTCAACGCGCGCGTGGGACCAGCATGGTGCTGATCTCCCACGATCTGGGAGTGATCGAGCACATGAGCGACCAGGTGGCGGTGATGTATCGGGGCCGGTGCGTGGAACAAGGGGCCACCAGCGATATCTTCGCCGCGCCGCGCGACCCCTACACACAACAGTTGCTCACCGCGGTGCCCGAGCTACAGATCGACCGCTCCCGGCTGTAAACAAAAGCTCCCACCCGGTCGTCGAAACTGACCGAATGGGAGCTATCTGAGCGTCGAGTTGATCAACAAGCTTACTTCTTACCGCCGAAGCCTTTGAAGCGGGCGTTGAAGCGCTCCACACGACCAGCGCTGTCCATAATGCGCTGTTTACCAGTGTAGAACGGGTGAGAGACTGAGGAGATCTCGACGTCGATGACCGGGTACTCGTTGCCGTCTTCCCACTCCATGGTGCGCTCGGAGGTGACGGTGGACCGGGTCAGCACTTTTTCGCCGGAGGCCAGATCGTTGAAGATTACCAAGTGGTAATCGGGGTGAATATCAGTTTTCATCAGGATTCCTTCGCTGGGTGTCCCTGGATTTTGCCAGGGACACGAAAGATCGATCAATCATCGTGCAATAGCCCATCAGGGCCAGCTATTCATCATACACCGTTGGTACCGTGCACGGCCAATGGCCCTGGCGACACCGACATCACGCCGGGTCTGTCAGTGCTGGGGCTGGGGCCGTGCCAGGCCGATCAGAGCGATGGGGCGCGCAATTGCCACATGGCGATCGAGGCCGCGTGGGCGACGTTGAGCGAGTCGACCCCGGTGTGCTCGATGGCCCCGGTGTGCTGCGGGATCTGCACGTGGGCATCCACGGCTTCCAGGGTCGGTTGGGTGATTCCGGGGCCTTCAGCGCCGAGGACCAAAGCCAGCCGATCGAGATGTTGCCACATCGGATCACCGATATCCTGGGCCTGATCGGTCAATTCTAACGCGATCGTGGTGAACCCCTGGGCCTGCAGTCGCTGGATCGCCGAGACCGTATGGGTTACCCGAGCAAAGGGCAACGTGAAGGTCGCGCCCATCGACACCCGCAATGCGCGCCGATAGTACGGATCGGCTGCGGTGGGAGTCAGAATGACCGCGTCCCAGCCCAATGCCGCGCCGGTGCGAAAAATTGAGCCCACATTGGTATGATTATTGACCCCTTCGGCCACGATCACCCGCCGGGTGCCTTTCCCGGTGACCGCCTCCAACGTCCTCGGTGCGGGTCGTTCCATCGCCGCCAGCGCCCCGCGATGCAGATGGAATCCGGTCAGTGCCGCAAGCAGGTCGTCATCGGCGGTGAATACCGGCACCTCGGGGTACGCCGCCAACACATCGGCAAAGGAGTCCAGGTACCGGTGGGCCAGCAGAAAGGAGCGCGGGGTGTGCCCCGCCATCAACGCCCGGCGCACCACGGTCGATGATTCGGCCAGATAGATCCCATAGCGGGCATCAGTACGGGTGCGTAGCGTGGCGTCTTTCAGGTTAAAGTATACCGCCAGCGTGTCCGCAGGATGCTGAAGATCCTGTGGAGTTACCTCATAGCGGGTCATGGTCGACACCTTCGGGTGTTGTTGACTGGGTTGTCGGTGTGAAAAATATTGGGCTACGCTCCGGTCCCAAAGGGATCGAAGACCAGGTTGATCAGACCGGCCACGGCTACGATCACGATCACGATCCGTAGCACCAACGGCGAGATCCGGCGACCAATTTGGGCTCCGACAGAACCACCGATCAGGGATGAGACCGCGATCAGTAGCACCGCGGTCCAGTTGATCCGGTCGAAGGCGAAGATGATGTATCCGAGCGCTGCCACCACATTAACGACCGTGGACAGCCAGGTTTTGACCGCATTAGCGTGCACCAGCAAACCATTGAGGAACACCCCCAACACACCGATCAGCAACACGCCTTGGGCAGCGACAAAATACCCGCCGTAAACACCGATCAAAAACACCAGCACCCACAGCAACGGTGACACCGGACCGGTGGGCACCGGCACGATGGACTCGGATTCGGCCGGCGGTGCATCGTCTTGCTGCTGTCGGGCCTTGCGCGCTTTCACCCAGGCGGACATTTTCGGTTGCAGGATGACAAAAATGATCGCGAACACGATCAGGATTGGTGCCACGAAGCTGAACACGGCCTCGGGGAGCACCATGAGCAAACCGGATCCGATCAGTCCACCAAGCAATGAGGCGGTGGTCAGCACTGGGACGACGGCTTTAGCCTGGTACAGCTCGCGACGGTAGCCCCACGTGCCGGAGAATCCGGCGGCGACCAGGCCGATGGCATTGGACATCTGGGCTGTTACCGGCGGGAAGCCCACCGAGACCAAGACCGGGAACGTTACCAGCGTGCCCGAGCCCACCACCGAGTTAATAGTTCCGGCCCAAAAGCCGGCCAAGAGCACCAGCAGAACCTGCCATAGTTCCAATCCGAGTATTTCCACCCAAGGTAGTGTACCGTCCGGTGGGCCAGAAGTAACGTCGATCGCACTGCCGTGGCTCGATCCGGCTCAGGTGAGGGTTTGCGTCCCCCTGCACGGGAACCCATCCGAGGAATGGGCCGGACGTGCTCTGGGGGTGTTGCGGTCGCGCGTTTGCGAACCGGTCCTAGCCGCGGGCGAAGGCGGTGAATCGTCCCTCGGCGGTACGCGAGACGTGCAACGGCAACCGGAAAGCCTCCGAGAGTGTTTCTTCGGTCAGTGCCGTTTCGATCGGTCCGGCCGAAACCACCCGGCCGTTGCGCAGCACCAAGGCGTGGGTGAAGCCTTGGGGGATGTCCTCCACGTGATGGGTGACCAGCACCGGGGTGGGGGCCAAGGGGTCCTCAGCCAGCTGGGCTAAGGAGCGCACCAGCGTTTCACGCCCGGCCAGGTCCAGTCCGGCCGCCGGTTCATCCAAGAGCAGTAGTTCTGGGTCCGTCATCATCGCCCGGGCGATCAGCACGCGCTTGAGTTCACCCTCGGACAGAGTTCCAATGCGCCGGTCGCCGTCGTGAGCGATGCCCCACCGACGCAACAACCAGCGCGCCCGATCCAGGTCAAGCTGATCATATTCTTCAGTCCACCGGCCGGTAACACCCCACGACGCGGTGACTACGGTATCCAAGATCTTCTCCGTGGCCGGGATCTGGCGGGCCACCTGCACTGAGCTCACACCCACCAGCGGGCGCAACTCGAAGACATTCACCGCGCCTAAGGTCTCCCCCAGAATCGCGACATTACCGCGAGTCGGGTGCATCCGGGTGGCAGCGAGGTTGATCAGCGTGGACTTACCGGCCCCGTTGGGGCCCATCACGATCCAGCGTTGCCCTTCTGTCACGGAGAAGCTCACCGCATCCAGGATGGTTTGCTGGCCACGCACGACCGTCGCGTCGGCAAATTCCAGCACCGCGTCGGGTTGGGGATCAAATTCGTGGGGTGATGGCAGGGACGTGGCGGGCGTGTCAACTGTATCGGAAGAGGCCATGTCTCCAGACTAGGCTAAAGCACGGTTGTAGGTCTTGAAAGGAATCGGCATGGCAACGAATCAGTCCTGGAAAAGCTTTCCCGCGTTGCAATCCTGCGAGCAGAACGTCGGCGAGCTCGCCGGGCGTGAACTGGCCGGGGTGTCGGATATCCCTGCCGGATCCCGCATCGTGCTCTACCGCTCAGATTCCGCCCCCGAAACTGCTGATGGTCCACGGCCCGTTGCGTGTCAGCATCCCAGAGCCCGCCACGTTGAGCCAGTCGCCGGTCCCGGGTGGGCCGGTTATCGTTTCGTGGTTGCAGATCAAGGGCAGGATCACCAGACTGAGGACCATGACGAGAAAGGTACTGCCTCATTAGAGTCCGCTCTGGCCGGGGATCGTGCCGAAGGGTTCCAT
Source organism: Auritidibacter ignavus (assembly GCF_003703835.1). GTDB lineage: Bacteria > Actinomycetota > Actinomycetes > Actinomycetales > Micrococcaceae > Auritidibacter > Auritidibacter ignavus. Next base: position 43,357 of record NZ_RDQR01000008.1, on the reverse strand, counting down.
GTTGCTGTGCTACCGGCTGATTTGGTACAACGCCTCAACACCGCACCCGTTGTGTTGGTTTTTGATGTGGACTCCACGCTGATCCAGCAAGAAGTCATTGAACTATTAGCCGCCCACGCGGGCCGGGAAGCCGAAGTGGCCGAGGTGACCGAGCGTGCCATGCGTGGCGAAATCGACTTCAGCCAGTCCCTGCACCACCGAGTCGCCGCGCTGGCCGGACTGCCTCGCCAGGTCATTGCCGAGGTGGCCCAGCTGGCTACCCCGACCACCGGCGCGACAAACCTGATCAACGCGGCCCACGCCCACGGCGGAACTGCCTGCGCGGTCTCGGGTGGCTTCACCCAGGTGCTGCAGATCCTCCGCCACCGACTGGGATTAGACGAGTTCAGGGCGAATACCCTGGAAATTGTCGACGACCGTCTGACCGGTGCCGTGGTGGGCGAGGTTGTTGACGCTACCGTGAAAGGACAGCAACTTACTCGCTGGCGCGAGACCCTCGGAACCACCGACCCGCCCACTGCTGCGGTGGTCGTCGCCATCGGTGACGGTGCCAATGACATGCAGATGGTGCAACGTGCCGACTATGGCATTGCCTTCAACGCCAAACCAGCACTGCGCCCGCACGCGGATCTAGAACTCGATATTGCGTCCCTGGATCCGGTCCGGGCGCTACTGGGTTACTGATCCGCCCCCAGCGCGGTCTGATCAGTTCTCTGCGTGGTCTGGATCGCCGGCCACGGCCAAGAAGTCCTCGGCTCCCCCGACATATTCAGTGTGACCGGTCTGAAGATCGGTGCGACCTACCAATCCGGCAATTTCTTCGGCAAATTCCGCCACAGTATAGAGCTTTCCGGCAGCTTGGCGACGTGCCTCGATCGCTCCGGGACGCATGCGGTTGAGCAAGGTGGCGGTAATGGTGCCTTCGATCATGTCGGCGGTGGCGACCACCAGCCGGATGCCCTTGGCAGTCAATGCCGGGATCTGCGCGCGCAGGGCCACTTCTCCGGCGCGCTTGGACCGGGCAACCTGCTCGTATTCCGGCAAGGTATCAACCTGATCGATGAAGTGTGCCTGGTGGCTGGTCACAAACACGACCTCGGACTGTTCGGGCATCACCTCAGCGGCTTCGGTCAACAGCGCCACCTGGGCGTCACGGTTCAATCGCATGGCGTAATCTTCACCCAGATCGGATTCCATGCCCCCGGAGGCATTCAGGATCAGGATCGACAGCTCTCCGAAATTCTCCGTGGCTGCCTGAATCATGGCGGTCCGGCCCTGAGCCTCAGTGATATCTGCGCCAACAGCCACCGCCTTGCCACCGGCTTCCTCGATGGCGGAGACGACCTTCTTGGCCCGCGGTGCTTTCTGGCGGTAGTTCACCACCACCCCGGCGCCACGCTCGGCTAAAAACTTCGCGGTATCGGCTCCGACCCCGCGAGACGACCCGGTGACGATCGCCCCGCGACCGGTGAGATCTGGTAATTCGGTCATGATGCTCTTTCTCCTCGTATCCATTCCCTCTGACGATATCTCACGATCAGAGCTGATCAGTTCGGGTCAGTGTCCCATCCCCAAACCACCGTCGACCGGAATGATGGCCCCGGAAATATAGCTGGCCTCATCGGAAGCCAACCAACGCACCACACCGGCCACTTCGGACGGCTCGGCGAAACGCGCCGCCGGAATCTGGGTCTTGTACTTCTTCTTCAAGTCCTCGTCCAGCGACTCGGTCATCTCCGTATTGATATATCCCGGTGCCACCACATTGGCGGTCACATTTCGGGATCCCAGTTCCCGGGTCAACGACCGGGCCATGCCGATCAGTCCCGATTTCGAGGCCGCGTAGTTGATCTGCCCCGGCGAGCCCAACATGCCCACCACCGACGAGATCAGCACCACGCGACCTTTCTTGGCCCGGATGAAGCCCTTAGCAGCGCGCTTGAGCACCCGGAAAGCACCGGTCAGATTGGTATCGACCACGTTGGAGAAGCTGTCCTCGTCCATCCGTAGCAACAACTGGTCGTCGTTGATCCCGGCATTGGCCACCAGCACCTCGACCGGCCCGAATTTTTCTTCCACCTCGGTAAAGGCCGCATCGACTGAGGCCATATCGGTCACATCGGCTGTCACGCACTCTAGCCCCTCGGGACCGGTACCGGAGCGGGAGGTAATCACCACGCGCTCTCCGGCATCCCGGAAGGCTTCGGCAATGGCCAGGCCGATCCCCCGGTTACCACCGGTAACCAAAACGGTGCGGGCGGTTATGGACTGCGGGCTCTGATCAGACTGCTCGGACATCTCTGCTCCTTGGTGCGAGGGGACGATTTCACGACGGTACGGGATTGGGCGTTCACCGGGGAAGAAACACCCGGATTGATCAGTGTCCACTCTACGGGCGAAAGTGGGACAATGGAGGATGACTTGCAGGATAACGAGACAAAACGGGACAACCAACCGCGCTATGGCACCCACCCAGAAGGCAAGCCGATGACTGAACACCACCGAGGTCGCTCCTCGCGGCCGGCCTCCGGTCGTGGCGGGCACGACAACGAGGTGTACGAGATCACCTCGGCCGACACCTCGTTAACCGAAGATCAGTCCGGCCGCATCCGGCGTTACACCATCCAGATGACGATCCGTACCGTATGCTTCATCGGTGCGGTGCTCGCCGACGGCTGGTTGCGTTGGATGCTCTTCATTGCCGCGATGGTCTTGCCTTACTTCGCCGTCGTGTTGGCCAACAACACTCGACAGATCGGATCCACGACCGTCGAAGATCAACAGGCACTTCCGCAACCCGAGCCCAGTCCCGGTTCTTCCTCCTCGTCGTCGGCGCAGGGTTCGGCGCTTTACGGGCAGCTCATGCCCTCTGAGGAACCGGATGCGTCTGAGGAAGCGGAGGCGTCGCCGGGGGCACCGCAGAACCAACACGCCGATCCTCTTGCGGATGATCCCGGCCACAACCGGGCCGACCGCGCTGACCGGGTCGACCGCGCTGACCGGAGCACGTCATGACCGATCATGGACACGACGTGCTGGGCCAACTGTTTGCAGCCAGCTCGGCAGCCACCGATGCTGGGCAGACCGAGGTCGAACAGAAATGTTCCCGTCGCGGATGCCAAGAAACCGCCCGATGGAAGATAGTCTGGAATAACCCCAAAATTCACGCCCGCGAGCGGGAAAAGACCTGGCTGGCCTGCGATGCCCATCGCCAGTACCTGGAACAATTCCTCGCCGCGCGCACTTTCTGGAAATTCACCCGACCCCTCTGACAGAGACGTCCATGGTTTCACACACCACCGACCCGAAACCGAAGCTGGACTTCCGGTTTCTCTTATCCGGCCCCTGGATCGCCGGATTCATATTCTGCATCCTCTTCGCGGTGGTCTGTTACTTCCTTGGCGACTGGCAGATGGATCGTCGCATGCACAAGCTCGATGAGATCAACAAAATCGTGGCCAATTACGATCAAGACCCGGTCCCCTACGCCGAAAATTCCTCAATGTTTACCGAGTTCGACGAGCAGGACAAATGGACCCCGGTCAGTATAGAGGGCGAGTACCTGACGGACGACACCTTGCTGGCCCGCAACCGGCCCCGAGCTGGAAGCCCCGGTTATGAGGTGCTGGTACCCTTTCGCACCGTTGAAGGCGATACGATCCTGATCGACCGTGGTTGGTTGCCCACCGGTGCTGGCGCCGATGGTCCTGACGCCGTCCCCGACCCGCCGGGAGGCACCGTCCAGCTTATTGCCCGTGTGGTCGACGGCGAGCCCACCCTGCAACGTCAGGCCCCCGCCGGCCAAGTCGCCTCGATTGATCTACCGGCGATCAATAATCTCGTCGACGACGATATCGCCGAGGCAGCCTATGGGCTGATGGCCAGCGAAACCCCCGATGCCGAATCCACGCCCCAACAACTGCCCCCGCCCGAGCGGGATGAAGGACCGCACCTGTCCTATTCGATGCAGTGGTTCACTTTTGGGTTGATGAGCTTCGTCGTCTGGGGTTATATGGCCCGTCTGAAGGCCATTCAACGTCGCGAAGACGAGATGTCCGGAGAAACCGAAGAACAAGGTTTCCTCTCCGCCCAGCGAATCGAGCGCGCCAAGCCGGTCAAGCGTCGCCGTGATGGTTCCAAGACCGATGAGGAAATTGAAGACGAGATGATGGGATACTGACCGCACGTTGCACCGTGCGCGATCGTCCCTACGTGCTCAATCTTCCCAACCTAGTACTGCTTTCGCATCGGTCGGCGGTAGCCTCCACATGTGGCGGTTTTGCGGCCAGGACTCCACAATCATCATCCCCATCAGCCGTCCATGATGGTCCCCCACCTAGTGTGGTGGCCATGAGCCCACAGATTCCCCGCGAGAACTCCGATCAGACCGTGCTGGCAGAGCTCACCACGCTCCACCAGCACCATTGGGCGCTGGCCGAATCCTTGACGCTCACCGACGAATCCACCGCGATCGATGTCATCTCAACCTTGGAAAAAATCCAAGCCACGGCTGTGGCCATGCAGGCTCAAGCCGCCTCCCAGTTAGAGAAGCTCCGTCTGGACCGCGAAAAAGCCGCCGGCATCCCCAAGAATCGGCGTGGTTCGGGGCTCGGGGCCGAGATCGCCATGGCACGCAAACAATCCCCCGAACGTGGCAATGGATTTCTCAACGCCGCCCGTACCATCACCGACCACATGCCCGGTGCCCTCGGTGCCATGCGCTCCGGGGAGCTCTCCGAAGCCCACGCTATGACCCTATCCCGGGAAGTTCGTGGCCTGGCCCCCAGGATCATCACCGAGATCGACGATCTGCTCAGCGACCAATACGGTCGGCTCTCACCCAGACAGTTGGGCAAGCGGTCACGTGGCCATGCTCAACGGCTCGACGCCGACCAGCTCGCTCGTCGCGCGGCTACAGCCCGCAAGAACCGACGTGTGACCACGGGGAGCGCTGGCCCCGGTATGGCCAACCTTAACGCGTATCTGCCCTCCGAACAGGTTGCAGCTGTTTACAACACCTTAGAACGTGATGCCAAGAAACTCCTCGCGCCCACCCAACGCACGACATTAGAACGGCACGGTCCGGCCGATCACCGCACTCTTGAACAAATCATGGCTGACCTGTTGGTCGAACGCATCACCGGGCAGTCCAAGGCCGGTAATGTCGCTGCCCAGGTCAACATCGTGCTCACCGCCGACGCATTCCTCGGCGACGATAACACCCCCGCCATGATTGCCGGCCAGGGCCCCGTGCCCGCAGCCACCGTTCGGAAATGGTTGGCCAACCCCGAGGCCAAGCTGTTCCTTACCAAGCTCTTTGTCGATCGACAGACCGGCAAAATGGTGTCCATGGAATCCGGTTCCCGGCTCTTTCCGGCAGGACTGAAGAAGATGATCAGTCTGCGCGACGATATCTGCCGCACACCGCACTGCGAGAACCCGGTAGAAGAAACCGACCACGCGCAGCGACACACCGATGGTGGCGCCACCAGCTATGACAACGGTCAGGGACTGTGTCGGGTGTGTAACCAAACCAAGGAGAAGATCGGCTGGAAGCACGAGTCCGATGCCGACGGGCTGCAGGTGACCACTCCCACCAATCATACCTATGAAGCCCCCACCGACCCGTTGCTTCCCGGTAGCCTCAGGCCGTTACCGCCACCCAAACCACCGTTTCAGCAGAGACAATCACCGCGCTGTGAAACCTGCTCCAACGACCCACCCGATGACGATTCTCCCGCCGGTCCGGCCGATCCCAACGCTCCGACACCTTCCGAGGACCTGCAAGGTCGCGACCGATCGGATGGGGAAGCTAACGATTACTTCTCCGGCATGGGCGCAGCTCAGGTCAGTGAAACCAGGTCCAGATAGTCCTCTGACCACATATCCTCATCGGCGTCCGGCAGGATCAACACGCGGTCGGGGTCCAAGGCCTGGACCGCACCCTCGTCGTGAGTCACCAACACGATCGCACCTTCATAGCGACGGATCGCGTCCAAGATTTCCTCACGAGATGCCGGATCTAAGTTGTTGGTTGGCTCATCGAGCAACAACACGTTGGCCGAGGACACCACCAAGGTTGCCAAAGCTAAGCGAGTTTTCTCGCCACCCGAAAGGACCCCGGCTGGCTTGTAAACATCGTCGCCGGAAAATAAGAATGATCCGAGCACAGTTCGCACCGCGGTATCGTCCAGGTGCAACGAGGAGCGTTGCATATTTTCCAGCACCGTGCGGTTGACATCCAGCGTCTCGTGTTCCTGGGCGTAATACCCCAGTCGCAGGCCATGTCCGGGAACGACCCGTCCCGCATCAGGCTGTTCCAATCCCGCTAAGAGCTTCAGCAATGTCGTTTTACCGGCCCCATTGAAGCCGAGGATGACCACGCGAGACCCCTGGTCGATAGCCAGGTCCACCCCGGTGAACACCTCCTGGGTGCCATAGGATTTGGTCAACCCCTCGGCCGACAGAGGCACCTTACCGCACGGGGCTGGAGCCGGAAATCGTAGGTTGGCCACCTTTTCGGTGTGACGCTCTTCGGCCAGTCCCTCCAACATCTTGTCGGCCCTTTTAGCCATCTGCTGGGCGGCCACCGCTTTGGTCGCCTTCGCGCGCATCTTATTGGCCTGCGCATACAAAGCCGCTGCTTTCTTCTCCGCTGAAGCCCGTTCCCGGCGACGCCGACGTTCATCATCCTCACGCTGTTTCAGGTAGGCCTGATACCCCATGTTGTAAATGTCAATGACACTGCGCGTGGCGTCGAGAAAAAAGACGGTATTGACCACTTCATCGATCAATGCCAGATCGTGAGAGATCACGATTAGCCCCCCGGAGTAGGTTTTGAGGTAGTCGCGTAACCATTCCACCGAGTCCACATCCAAGTGGTTAGTGGGCTCGTCTAGAATCATGGTGTCCGGAGCTGAGAAGAGGATCCGGGCCAATTCAACTCGGCGACGTTGCCCACCAGAGAGCGTTTTCAATGGCCGTTCCAGCATTTCGGCGTCGATCCCTAAGTTCCCGGCGATGGCATTGGCCTCCGATTCGGCAGCGTAGCCTCCGGCGGAAATAAACGCGGCCTCAGCGGCGGGGTACCGCTTGATGCCTCGTTCCATCACGTCGGGATCTGGCGACGACATCTCCGCCTCGGCCTTGCGCATCCGGCGGAGTAGTTCTCCGAGCTGACGCGCTTCTAAAATCCGTTCTTGCGCCGTTTGCTCGGGATCGCCCGACCGTGGATCCTGTGGCAGATATCCGACCGATCCGGTTCGGGTCACCTCGCCGGTGGCTGGGACTACCTCGTCCATCAACACCTTGGTCAACGTGGTCTTGCCGGCCCCGTTGCGCCCGACTAAACCGACCCGGGTACCGCGGTCCACACGGAAACTCACGTCCTCTAGCAGGGTGCGCGAGCCAACGGTGACGGTCAGATTATGAGCAGAAATCATCAGGGTTACCTTTGGGGGTTGTGGTCGTAGCTGAAAGGGTTCCGCACGGAGGCACACCAGGGTGGCGCAGAGGTGCACATCTGGGGCAACTCCAGACTAGAATAATAGGCTCAATGGCCGGGCGGGCTCTGGTAATCGTGGTTCATTGCCAGTCGGATCAGGCGGGCGAGCTCTTGTTGCGGACTACGCTGAGCCTGTCGGGCTCGGGCAATAATCGTCTCCGATTCATCGTGACTGAGCTCGGTCGTCACCTGCACCCCGGGTCTCGGTTGCGTCGTGGTGGTTCCAGACGCGAGACGGTCGGCTGAGGCTGGCTGTGCGACCGACTCCGAGGCCGTGAGATGCGATGATCTCCCCGCGCTGTTTAATCCCGGGCCATAATCAGGTACGGTACCGTCCCGGAAGGCTTCGGCAACGGCCCGTGCCCGTTGATCGGCGGCCTCATTCAGCTCATGCCCGGTGTGACCTCTCACCCAGTCAAACCGGATTTTTCGTCCGGCCTGCTGGGCTTGAGTCATCAGCCGATCCAGGTGGATCATCATCTGCTGGTTCTGCACCGGTTTGCCGTCCTTCTTCTTCCACCCGCGTTTCTTCCAGCCCGGCATCCACTGGGTGATGGAGTTGATGACGTATTGCGAATCCGCCACGATGTGCAGGTCGGTGTCCAGATTTGCCGTGGTCGCCAGCAACTCAATCACAGCCTGTAACTCGCCCTGGTTATTGGTGGCCTCGTCCCACCCGCCAGCGGCCCAGTGCTCGTCAGAGATATACCAGCACCATCCGGCAGGACCGGGATTGCCCAGGGCCGAACCATCCACGGCGACGGTCAACAGCTCAGTCATGTGCGGTCCTTTTCTGTGCGGGACGTGACGATGTCACGAACGGGAGTTTACGAGAAGAAATGGGGTGGTTGGAGTAGATGGAGACGATCAAGGACCGTATCCACCGGTGTCAGGTGACAACACAGGTGAACACGGCCCTCGAGGTGGATCAGGAGTCACTGCAACAGGTGGGGGTTGCCCCCTCCTGCCGGACAGTCCGATCAGCTGGATCGATCGGACGTGCCAGATCGGCACACGATCGCCCTGACCGATCTTAGATGTTGAACCCTAAGGCCCGCATCTGATCGCGCCCGTCTTCAGTAATGCGTTCTGGGCCCCATGGTGGCATCCAGACCCAGTTCAGTCGCCATTCGTCCACCATCGTGCCGATAGCCCGACCGACCTGATCTTCGATTTCATCCGTCAGCGGGCAGGCTGCAGTGGTCAATGTCATATCCACGATCAGCACACCGTCTTCGGCGTAGTTCAGACCATAGAGTAACCCCAGATCCACGACGTTGATACCCAGTTCGGGGTCAATCACGTCTTTCAGGGCCTCTTCGAGGTCCTCGATCGGTGTTTGTGCACTCACGTCAGTCATGATGGGAACACCTTCTTCAGGTCGGTCGTGGCTTTCGCGCTGTCAGGCTGTGGCCACACGGGCCGACTAGGCCTGAGCTACGGCAGCCTTTTCGTAGTTGATGTAGCCTTCTTCTTCCAGCTTATCGGCCAGCTCAGGACCTCCGGAGTCCACCACGTGACCGTCCACGAACACGTGCACGAAGTCTGGCTTGATGTAGCGCAGAATGCGGGTGTAGTGGGTGATCAACAGGGTGCCCAAGCCGTTGGCGTCCTGTGCCCGGTTGACACCTTCGGACACGATACGTAGCGCGTCAATGTCCAGCCCGGAGTCGGTCTCATCCAGGATGGCGAACTTAGGCTTGAATAGTTCCAGCTGCAAGATTTCGGCGCGCTTCTTTTCACCACCAGAGAACCCTTCGTTCACGTTACGGGTGGAGAACGCCGGGTCCATCTGGAGCCGTTCGAAGGCGTCCTTGACTTCCTTGGACCAGTGACGCAAGGAGGGCGCCTCACCGTCGATGGCGGTCTTGGCGGTGCGCAGGAAGTTGGTCATGGTCACGCCGGGGACTTCCACCGGGTACTGCATGGCCAGGAACAGACCGGCCTGAGCGCGTTCGTCGACAGACTTTTCCAGCAGGTCCTCACCGTCGAGCAGGATCTCACCTGCGGTGACTTCATAGGCCGGGTGACCGGCGATGGCCGAGGCCATAGTGGACTTTCCTGAGCCGTTGGGGCCCATCAGCGCGTGAGTCTCACCGGAATTGACGGTCAGGTTCACGCCTTTCAAAATCTCTTTGACGCCGTCTTCGGTCTCGATCGAAACGTGGAGGTTCTTTACCTCAAGGGTTGACATAGCTACAAATTCTCCTTGATGCCTTGGTTTGGTGAAGGCCAACCGGCCTCCGGTCGTCGTTGGTAGTGGGTAGCTCGCGGGAATTAGAATTCTAGCCCGCGGATTTCGGCTTCCATGACTTCCACGAGTCGGCGTTCCACATCGTCGATACCGATCTTCTGGATGATTTCGTTCAAAAACCCACGCACGATCAGCTTGCGGGCCTGGGGCTCGGGAATACCCCGGGCCATCAGGTAGAACAGCTGATTCTCATCGAAGCGACCGGTGGAGGATGCGTGTCCGCCACCTTCAATGACGCCGGTTTCGATCTCCAGGTTCGGAACCGAATCGGCTTGCGCGCCGTCGGTGAGCAACAGGTTCTCGTTCTTCTCGTAGGTATCAGTGCCTTCTGCCTCTTTACGGATCAGCACATCGCCAACCCACACAGTACGAGCCGAATCACCCTGTAGCGCTCCCTTGTACAGCGCATCGGAGACGCAGTTCTCGGTGGAGTGATCCACGAAGATCCGGTGCTCCAGGTGCTGGCCGGCATCAGCGAAGTATAGGCCATACATCTCCACGTTGGCGCCGGGACCGGCGAAGCGGGTCGTCGGCGTCAATCGGACTAACGAACCGCCGTAGGTGACCAAGGTATGGCGGTACTTGGCGTCGCGACCCACCTTGGCCTGCTGGGATCCGGCGTGGACCGAACCCTCGTCCCAGGCTTGGATGCTGACCACGTTCAGTGAGGCACCCTCATCCACAGTGATCTCGATATTTTGACCCAGCACCGCTGATCCGGACTGGTTGATCACCAGCACCACCTGGGAATGGCGACCTATGTGAATTCGCACGTGTTGAGCGGCTGGCTCCTGGGACTGGCCAGCGATATCGACCAGCAACGGCTTGTCGAGTTCGGTTTCGTCAGCCACAGTGATCACGGTGGCCTCCTGAAAGTTGTGCCAGGCAGCCGCTGAGACGCGATCATCAGGAATGAAAGCCTGCCCCAGACGCTGATCGTCGCGGCCGACGGTTTCGACCGTGACGCCCTGGGTTTCTTCCACGGTGACCTGCGGAGCCGGTCCGGTCAGTCGCTGCTCATCGCCACCGGGCAACTCCAGACCGGAAAGCCGCTCGATCGGAGTGAACCGCCATTCCTCTTCGCGTCCGGTGAGCTGTGGGAAGTCCGCCAGATCGTAGCTGATGGTCCGGTCGGCGCGTGAGGTACCGAATTTCTGTTTGGTCTCGGCATCCAGGTGGGACGCCTGGGTGGCATCGGCGATCTCCGTGGACAAGGTCTCACCCTCATCCGTCATGCCTGGAATCAGGGGAGCCGCTCCCCCGGTTTCCGTGTCACGAGCGTGTGTAGCGTTGGTCACCGTTAGCCCACCGATCCTTCCATTTGCAATTCGATTAGCTTGTTCAGTTCCAGTGCGTATTCCATGGGCAAGTGCCGGGAAATCGGCTCCACGAACCCGCGGACGATCATCGCCATCGCATCCGTCTCGGACAGGCCACGACTCATGAGGTAGAACAGCTGCTGTTCAGAGACCTTGGAGACGGTGGCCTCGTGGCCGAGAGCGACGTCGTCTTCGCGAATATCGATGTAGGGGTAGGTGTCGGTGCGCGAAATGGTATCAACGAGCAGTGCGTCACAGATCGTGGAGTTCGCGGAGTTCTTCGCCCCGGACACGATCTGGACCAGGCCACGGTAGGCTGCGCGCCCCCCACCACGCGCCACCGACTTGGAGACGATGTTCGAGGAGGTATTCGGAGCCAGGTGTACCATCTTGGAACCGGTATCCTGGTGCTGGCCGGCGCCGGCGAAAGCCATCGACAGGGTCTCACCGCGAGCGTGCTCACCGGTGAGGTAGACGGCTGGGTACTTCATGGTGGTCTTGGCGCCAATGTTGCCGTCGATCCACTCCATGGTCCCGCCCTCTTCGCACACGGCACGCTTGGTGACCAGGTTATACACGTTATTCGACCAGTTCTGAATGGTGGTGTAACGCACGCGGGCGTTCTTCTTGACCACGATCTCCACCACAGCTGAGTGCAACGAATCGGTCTGGTAGATCGGGGCGGTGCAACCTTCGATGTAGTGGACGTAGGAGTCCTCGTCGGCGATGATCAGCGTCCGTTCGAACTGACCCATGTTCTCGGTATTGATCCGGAAGTAGGCCTGCAACGGGATCTCGACGTGTACGCCCTTGGGGACGTAGACGAAGGACCCACCGGACCAGACCGCGGTGTTCAGCGCGGCGAACTTATTATCGCCGACCGGAATCACCGAGCCGAAGTACTCCTCAAAGAACTCCGGGTGTTCTCTCAAAGCGGTGTCGGTATCCATGAAGATCACGCCCTGGGCCTCCAGATCTTCACGGACCTGGTGGTAGACCACCTCGGACTCGTACTGGGCGGCCACACCGGCGACCAGGCGCTCACGCTCGGCCTCGGGGATACCCAACCGCTCGTAAGTCTCCAAGATGTCTTCGGGAAGTTCTTCCCAGGTGCTGGCCTGACGCTCGGTGGAACGCACGAAATACTTAATACGATCGAAATCGATCCCGGACAGGTCGGCACCCCAGGTCGGCAACGGTTTGCGGTCGAAGTAGCGCAGACCCTTCAACCGGGTTTTCAGCATCCATTCGGGCTCTTCTTTGATGCTGGAGATGTGCCGGACGACGTCCTCATCCAGGCCACGTTTGGCAACAGCGCCGGCCTCGTCGGAGTCGTGCCAGCCGAATTCGTAGTTACCCAGGGACTTCAGTTCTGGATTGTCGTCCAGAACTCTTTGAATGACCCGTGGATCGGCGGTGTCTTGACTGATCTGATCGGTCATCATCAACCTCTTTTATCGCTGGTTGTCATGGTCGGGTGGTCGCAACGGCTTGCCTCCGGATCACTCCGGATGGTCACCGCTTAAGCTCGGGCAGCATTCTGTTCGGCTTGGGCAGTCAACGACGCATAGGCCTTGCGCCCTAGGGGCACGTGCGTGGTGCACACATGCCCGCCGGTGGGCAGGGTCGCCAATCGGCGCACATCTACCTGCAACAACCGGGCGAACAGTTCGGTTTCTTCTTCACAAAACTCGGGGTACTGCGCGGCCAGATCCTTGATCGGGCAGTGTCCCTGACAAATCTGGGCTGCCCGCAGGGTCGTCACGCGTGCACCGCGTCCGGCGCGCCGGGTGGTGGCCGCGTAACCGAGTTCATCCAACACGGCGGTGAGCACCTTGATCCGCTCCGACAGCGTCATCTCGTCGGTGGCTCGATCCAGGAATAGCGTCTCGACCTCGGCGAAATGGTCCCGGGCGAACCGGCGGACCGCCTCGGGCCCACCCAGCTCGGCAATCATTTCCATGGCAGCGCTCGTCACGGCCAGGTAATCATCCCCGAGCTGTTGTTGTCCTTCGTGCGTGACGACATAGCGTTTGGAGGGACGCCCGGCACCCGCATCGCCGGAGACCGACTTAACCTCGATCAACCCCTCGGACTCGAGAGCGTCGAGGTGGCGTCGCACGGCCGCGGCAGTCAGATGCAACTCACTACCGATGGCAGCGGCGCTCACCGGCCCGCGCGTCAGCACGGCATGGAGCACCTTCTCGCGGGTGTTTTCCCGAGAGCTACCGGCCGGTTCGCCAGACTGCGTCGCAGACTTCGTTCCGGAAGTCTCTTGGTGACGGGGAAAATAAGTAACCATGATATTTCCTAATTATACGCGGGATCGTGCGGACTGATAGTTTGGCATGCCTAAGTTCGCGACGAGATGACGCCGGATGACCGGTCAAGACCGGCCCCCACCTGCTCCACGTCTGATCTCCGAATAGCTTCTGCTGTCCGAATAGCCATGATCCAAGTAGCTATAGTGAACACCGTGACTTCTGCATCCTCTCTCCATCCAGACACGAGCAACGCTGGATCAGATCAGATCCTGCTCGACGTTGATGATGTGTGGCTGAGCGTGAATTCTGACGAAGGCACCGTCAACATTCTGCGGGGTATGAGCCTGCAAGCCCGCGCCGGGGAGGTGACGGCCCTATTGGGGCCCAACGGTGCCGGCAAAACCACCACGTTGTCGATTGCCCAGGGACTGGTCAAGCCCTCTGCCGGTAGTGTCCGGCTGTTAGGTCAGGACCCCTTTACCGCCACCGCAGCGCTGCGAAGCCAGGTTGGGGTGATGTTGCAGGATGGCGGATTACCACCGTCGGTGACGCCCTTGCGCCTGATTGAACATCTGGCTCACCTCTACCGAGAGCCCCTGGATATTTACGCTTTGATCAACCGGTTGGAGATCACCGAGTTTCAGGATCGGACCATACGCCGACTGTCGGGGGGCCAGCAACAGCGGGTTGCAATGGCTGCCGCGCTGATCGGTCGGCCCTCGGTGATCTTCTTGGATGAGCCCTCGGCCGGACTCGATCCAGTCTCTCGCCGGGTCGTGTTTGAGCTGATCCAGCAGATGAAACACGCCGGACTGGCCATCGTACTCACCACCCACCTCCTCGATGATGCCGAAAAGCTAGCCGATCGGGTCATCCTGATCAATCACGGCCGGGTGGAGCGTGAAGGAACCGTTGCCGAATTGACGGATCATCATGACCGTCCCGCTGTGCTGTTCTCGGTCGAAACTCCCCTGTCGGACCACGCCCTGGCCGATGTGCCCGAGGCGTTGAGCGTACACCGGGTTACCGCTACCGAAGCGACCGGTATGGTCGGGATGGAAACCTGGCAGGTGCGCGGACTGCAAGAACCAGCCGACTACGTGGAATTGACCCGGTGGTGGCAACGCTGGGATATTCTGCCGCGTGATCTGTCGATGTCCCGGCGGTCGTTAGAAGATGTGTTTTGGGAGGTGACCCCGTGAGCCAACAGCACCCGGACCAACCGGCACGGCCCGACCCACACCCGGATGACCGGCCCGATGGACAGCTCCGTGAACAGGCCGATGAGTTGACATACCGTTCGCACTATCAGGATCGTATGCTGGATCTCACGCCGGTGGCCAGGCCTCACGCCTCAGGTTTGTTTCGGCGCGTGATTGCTCAGGGCGGCTATGAAACCCGCACCACCTTGTCCAATGGGGAACAGCTACTGGTGTCGATCATCTTGCCACTGATGGTGCTGATCGCGCTGTCGGTGACTGACTTCATCGTCGCTGAAGGGTCCACGATCTCGCCGGTGAACCTCGCGACCCCCGGCGTGTTGGCCTTGGCGGTGTTGTCCTCGGGACTAACTGGTCAGGGCATCGCGACCGGATTTGACCGACGCTACGGGGTGCTTCGCTACCTGTCCACCACTCCCCTGGGACCGACCGGACTCCTGCTGGGCAAGGCGGTCGCGGTGGTACTGGTGCTGATCGTGCAACTGATGGTTTTAGGGCTCGCCGCGCTGTTTCTCGAGTGGCGACCGGTCGCTGTCGGGGTGTTATACGCTGGGATCTTCATCGTACTGGGAGCGGTCACCTTTACCGCCTTGGGCCTGCTGATTGCTGGAACCGTCCGCCCGGAAGCAACCTTAGCGATCACGAATCTGCTCTGGGTGATCCTGGGGGCCGCCGGTGGCGTGGTTTTTGCCGTGCCCGAGAACCTGTTCGGTGAGCTCTTGCAGTTTTTGCCCTCGGCTGCCCTGGGTGAGGGGTTGCGGGCCGCCACGGTGCGCGGTCAATTCGATCTGCTCAGCTTCGTCATCTTAGTGGTCTGGGCGGCGATCTTCACCGGGTGCACAGTACGCTGGTTTAAATGGCGATAACTAAGAGTTTCGCTCCGATTGCCGTGACCCCTGGGCCGAATGTTGAAAGAGGTTGATCAACGTGTCTGGTTTCGCGCTGCGGGATGATGTCCACACTCAGCACCATACTGAAACGTCCCGGTCCCCGCTCCAGCGGACCAAAGACTGGTTGATGCCCACCTCGGTGACCGGGTGGACCATGGCGGTGGCGGTGGCCTCACTGATAACTCAAATCGGCATTATCGTCACCGGTGGCGCGGTGCGACTGACCGAATCTGGGCTGGGCTGTCCGACCTGGCCGAAATGTACCCCCGAGTCTTTGACGAACACCCCCGAAATGGGAATCCACGGTTATATCGAGTTCGGCAATCGGACGCTGACCTTTGTGCTCACCGCGGTCGCGGTGCTGATGCTGTTGGCGATCTGGCGACTGCGGGCCACCTACCGTGCAATCTTCTGGCTATCGATTATTCTGCTGTGTGGCATTCCCGGGCAAGCGGTGATCGGTGGAATGACGGTCCTGACCGAGCTGAACCCCTGGGTGGTCTCCCTGCACTTCTTGTTATCGAGCTTCTTGGTCTGCCTGGCCGCCCTACTGGTCAACCGGGTGGGACTGGAGCGTCGCATCGGCGGCGGCGAGGTGGAGCAGGTCCCGTCCCTGGTGGATGGCGAGACCACCGCCACGACCCGCGGGTTGGCACGTGCGGCTTTCGTGCTGGGCTGGATCACCTTGATCCTCGGCACCGTCGTCACCGGTTCGGGCCCCCACGGCGGAGATGCCGAAGCGCCCCGCCACGATTTTGATCCGGCGATCGTGACCCGCTGGCACGTCATCCCGGTTTACCTGCTGATCGCCGTGGTGATCGTCCTGCTGGTGTTGGTGCATCGGTTGGCGTCCTCCCAGCGCCAGCGGATCAGCGTCTGGGCCATGGTTGCGGTGATCGTCCTGCAGGCCAGCGTGGGCTACTATCAGCACTTTAACGGTCTGCCCATCGTGGCCGTGCTGGGGCACATGCTCGGAACCGGGCTCCTAGCGTGGCTGATGACCAATATGATGGATCGGCAATGCTCGTCCTATTCCTGGCACGACACTGTGGTGGATCCCCGCTCTGGTGGATCCCCGCTCTCCGAGATTCGCGGCCAACATGGACCCGGCCAATCTGGTGGCTGACGCCCAGGCCGAAGGCGCCTCTCCCGGCCCGGCCCGCTAACACCCGCTTTCCCTCCTGCACCCCTTGATGGTGGGTCAGGATCACACCTTCCGACAGGCCAGACCGGTGTCGGTGAGTGGGGAGGCCAGACCTTAGCTGGGATCAGCGCTGGCGCTCGGATCGTTGGTATCGCGGTACCACAGCTCGGTGAGTCGTCCGGCCTCGTCGATACTGAAGTGCAGATCCAGTGGCTGGGCGGAGATATCGGGAGTCAACGTCATCATCGCGCTAGCCTGGTCGGTCTGTTCGTAGTGGGTCATCACATACGGCTTCTGGGGGCGTAGCTCGGCATTGAGGGTGCCCACCAACGAGTCGACGGGGATCTGTTCAGTCAGTTCAGGGGCCACCCGGTCGTACCAGTCGGAGCGGTCAATGGCGCGGTTGCCGTTAATTTGGTTCAGGATCCAGCGCCCGGTGTCGCCGAGTTGGTTGTCCGGAAAGTGGTCGGGTGCGACATGGGTGGGGGCGGCATTGCCATCCGGGGTGGCCTCGCGGTGCTCGGATTCGACGCAACCGCTCAGCCCCAAAGAGCCCACCAGCGCCAGCCCAGCGAGCAAGGCCAGCCCACGGTGCGCGCATCCGGATACGGACGTCGCGGTGTGCGGAGAGTGTACGGCACGGTACCTGAATGTCACGATGAGTCCTTTATCTGCTATCTGCAACAGCTTGACCTGCAACAGCGTGCCCACAGCGACCGAGCCTGTCCCGGAGCGATAACCGTACCGGACCGAGACCCGGTCTATCGGGGCTAAAGCGCCGGGGCGGTCACGGCCTCGGCCATCAGCGGCTCACCCACGAACGGGTCGATGGCCAGGCCGATGAACAGCAGGGTCAAATAGGTAATCGACAAGTGGAAGACCTTCATAGCCTGTTTGTCCTGAAAATCCGGTTTCTGCGATTCCCGGTAAAGAACGTGGCTCTCATAGATGAACCAGCCACCCACCGTTGCCGCGATCACGGTGTAGACAACACCAGCCCACCCCAACGGCACCAGCAACAGCGAACACATCACCGTCGCCCAGGTATAGAGCACACACTGGGTGGAGACTTTCCGGGCGGTGGCGATTGCACCCAGCATGGGGACGTTGGCCTGCCGGTAATCGGATTTGTACTTCAGCGACAGCGGCCAGTAGTGCGGAGGGGTCCATAAGAAAATCACCGCGAACAGCACCACGGCTGGCCATTCGATGGTCTCGCGCACGGCCGCCCAGGCGATCAGTACCGGGAAACAGCCGGCGATCCCGCCCCAGACGATGTTCTGTTCGGTGCGGCGCTTAAGGATCAGGGAGTAGACGACCACGTAGAAGAAGATGGCCAGTGCCCCCAGCGCGGTGGCCAGCCAGTTGGTGCCGACCGCGAGGATGACCAAGGAGATCGCGCCCAGCACCGATGCGAAGATCAAGGCTTCGCGCGGGGTGACCTCACCGGTGACCAGCGGCCGGGATCGGGTGCGGTCCATCACCTTGTCGATATCGCGATCGATGTAGCAGTTGAACGCGGCCGAAGACCCGGCCGCCGCGGCACCGCCGACCATGGTGGCTAGCATCAGCCACCCCGAGGGGAAGCCCTGGGCGGCGAAGATCATGGTTGGCAACGTGGTGACCAGCAACAGCTCCATCACGCGGGGCTTGGTCAAGGACACGTAGGCGGCGATCTTACGCTTCAGACCGATCGAGCCTGGCCGTGAGGTGGTTTCGGAGGCGGAACCCGGTGTGGTCTGCTGAGTGCTTTTAACGGAAGTCGACATCTATCGTGAGTCCGATTCGGTAGGGTGCGGTCTTGGCCCACGTCGCGATGATGCAGTCAGGCAGATGAGGTGTGGTGATGCCAGCAGATACCGCCACGGTGGGTGTCGGGACGCGTGGTTAATATTCTCGTCGTCTGGTGTCTGTGTCTAGTCTACCCGGTTGAGCTCGGTGCTGAGTTTTCTGACATGCTGATGGTGCCTGCCATGCCGGTGGTGCCGGCTACGGCGACCGGTTTGTCTAGTGCGGGCCATCGGTTGGGGGCGAACCGATGGGATCTGCTGGTTTTCGGGATGATCCATCGCATGGACGGCTCGATCGGCGCTAAGCTGAAGACGCAGCACTTTTCTCCAGAGCCTGTCCGGAGACGATCCGGGTGGCAGGGAAAGTCATCGTCGCACAAGTTCACCCTGCAGGAAGGTCCTCCGTGGTCTCACAAGATGCACAGACACATCATCACCTAAACCGGCTCCAACCGGCCCGAGACTATACCTATACCGAGCAGGATCAGCGCACCGTCGATTCGCTGCGCGTGCTGGCTGCTGATGCGGTCGAAAAGGTCGGATCTGGGCACCCCGGAACCGCGATCTCGCTGGCTCCGGTGGCCTGGCAGTTATTTCAGAACGTCATGCGCTGGGATCCCACCGATGCCGGCTGGCACGGTCGGGACCGGTTCATCCTCTCCCCCGGTCACACCTCGCTGACCCTGTACCTGCAGTTATTCGCCGCCGGAGCTGGTCTGGAGATGAGCGATCTGGAAGCGTTGCGCACCTGGGGCTCGAAGACCCCGGGGCATCCCGAGTACAGTCATACCGATCATGTGGAGATCACCACCGGGCCGCTAGGTCAGGGCCTCGCCTCGGCGGTGGGTTTCGCCTACGAACAGCGTCGGTTGCGCGGATTGTTGGATCCCGAGGCTGCGACCGGGACTAGCCCGTTTGACTATCACGTGTTTGTGATCGCCTCCGACGGGGATATGCAGGAGGGGATAACCTCCGAGGCGTCCTCATTGGCCGGTACCCAGGAACTGGGCAATCTGGTGGTGATCTACGACGACAATAAGATCTCGATCGAAGATGACACCGAGATCGCCTTTAGCGAAGACGTGGCCGCCCGCTACCGGGCCTACGGCTGGCACGTGGAAGAGATCGACTGGACGGCCGGGGGTGACTACGTTGAGGACACCAGGTCGCTGTACCAGGCGATCGTGGCGGCCAAAGCAGAAACCCAGCGGCCCACGCTGATCATCTTGCGCACCATTATCGGGTGGCCGTCCCCGACCAAGCAGAACACCGGGGCGATCCACGGCTCGAAGCTAGGCCCCGAGGAGCTGACCGGGCTCAAGCACGCTCTGGATGTTGATCCCGAGCAACACTTCCACATTGAACCTGAGTTACTCGAGCGCGCCCGCGAGGTCAAACACCGCAACGGCCAGTACCGGGCTACATGGGACGAGGCTCTAGCAGTGTGGCGGGCTGCCAACCCGGAACGCTCGGCCCTGTATGACCGCCTGATCGCCCGAAAATTGCCCGAGGGGTTTGCCGAGGCATTCCCGGTATTTGACGCCGACCAGAAGGGGATCGCCACTCGGGCGGCCTCCGGCCAGGTGCTCAACGCGCTGGCCGATGTGATGCCAGAACTGTGGGGCGGATCGGCGGATCTGGCCGGATCCAATAACACCACCATGAAGGACAACCCCAGCTTCATTCCTGAACGCCGGTCTACCGGAGCCTTCAGCGGACACCCCTATGGGCGGGTGTTGCACTTCGGAATTCGAGAGCACGCTGCCGGGGCGATCATTAACGGCGTGAACCTGGGCGGGCTGACCCGGGCCTATATGGGAACGTTTTTGATTTTCTCCGACTATCAGCGACCCGCCATCCGGTTGGCCGCGCTGATGGGCGCCCCCTCGGTGTTCGTGTGGACCCACGACTCGATCGGGTTGGGTGAAGACGGTCCGACCCACCAGCCAGTGGAACACCTGGCATCCCTGCGCGCAATACCCGGACTGGACGTGATCCGGCCTGCCGACGCTAACGAGGTTTCGGTGGCCTGGAAAACCCTACTGTCCCACACGGACCGGCCGGCCGGGATGGTGCTGTCGCGTCAGGCGTTACCGATCATGCCCAGGGACGAACGGGGCTTCGCCTCGGCGGAGCATGTCGCCCGGGGCGCCTATGTGCTGATTGATGCCCAAGGAGCTGGCGGTCCGCAGAGCGTTATGCCGGATGTGGTGTTGCTCGCGACCGGATCCGAGGTACAGCTGGCCGTGGCAGCGCGCGACCAGCTCGAGGCCGACGGGATTGGCACCCGCGTGGTTTCGGCACCCTGTCTGGAATGGTTCGACACCCAGGATGCCACCTACCGGGCGGAGGTGCTACCGGCCGGTGTTCCCACCGTCTCGGTCGAGGCCGGGGTGGCCCAGGGTTGGCAACGCTACACCGGACCAAACGCCGCCCATATTTCGCTGGAGCATTTCGGTGCCTCAGCCGACTACCAGACCCTCTTTGAGCAGTTCGGAATCACCGTTGACGCGGTGGTGGCCGCCGCCAGAAACCTGGTGCGTGGCGGATCCGGCGATGGGTGAGCCGGCGACCGAACACCGAGCGATGACCGCCTGCCGGCACGACGTTGATCCCGCGTGGTCCCACGCAGAAAGCGAGCGTAACCCGTGACAGTACAACCCAGTCCCCGCACCGCAGAGCTGAGCACCGGCCGGGGTGTCTCGATCTGGTTGGACGATCTCTCCCGTCCGGCGATCACCTCAGGACTGTTGCGCGAGATGATCGAGTCCTACACTCTCACCGGAGTCACGACCAACCCCTCGATTTTCGCCAAGGCGCTGGCCGATGGGGTCGGCTATGAGTCCCAGCTGCGCGCCCTGGCCGCCGAGGGAGCCGATACCGAACGGGCCGTGAGGGAACTGACCACCCGGGACGTGCGCGAAGCCTGCGATCTGTTTGCAGAGATCTACCGGTCCACCCACGGTGTGGATGGTCGGGTCTCGCTGGAGGTCGACCCGCGACTGGCGAAGGACACCCAGGCCACGATTGATCAGGCACTCCAGCTGGCCGACGCGGTGGGACGCGAGAATCTGATGATCAAAATCCCGGCCACCACTGAAGGCCTGCCGGCGATCACTGAAGTCTTGGCGGCTGGAATTTCGGTGAACGTGACCCTGATCTTCTCGCTGGTGCGCTATCGGGAAGTGATCAACGCCTGGTTGCTGGGGCTGGAAGCCGCCCACCGGGCCGGACGCGATCTGAGCACTATCCACTCGGTGGCCAGCTTCTTCGTCTCTCGGGTTGACACCGAGATCGACGCGCAATTACAGCAGACCGCCCTGGAACCGGCTCGAATCGCGGAATTGCAGGGCCGGGCCGGACTGGCCAATGCCCGGCTGGCCTACCGGATCTTCATCAACGCCCAGGACACCGAGCGGTGGCGGTATCTCCGCGATGCCGGCGCGCGAGTCCAGCGGCCGCTGTGGGCTTCCACCGGCACGAAGAACCCCGCCTATTCCGATGTGTACTACGTCGAGGGGTTGATCGCCGAGCACACCGTCAACACGATGCCACTGGCTACCCTGGAAGCTTTCGCCGATCACGGGGAGGTCGACCAGCCAGAGATCTCGACCTATTTTGCCGACGATGATCAGCTCCTCGACGATCTGGCGAAGGTCGGGATCGACTACCAGCAGGTGGTCACCACCCTGGAAGACGAGGGCATCGCCAAATTTGAGACCGCGTGGTTAGAGCTCTGGACCACCGTAACCGACCAACTAGACCGCGCCAAGACCGCCTGACCGATCCACCCGTTCCCACCAATCTCAGCGCACGGACACCCCGTATCGACAGGAGCCAACGATGAATTCTCTGGGGATCAATCTTTCCGGTAACGCCCTCCACGGTGTTGACCAGCGTGTTGAGGAATTGCTCAGCAACCACTTCGCCTCCCGCCTGTTGGAGCGTGATCACACACTGTGGGGCCCCGAGGCCGAAGCTGAAGCGTCGCAACGTCTGGGCTGGGTCGACCCCTTCGACGCAGCCTTCGAGCTGATCCCACAGATCACCCAGTTACGCGAGCAGCTGGCTGACAAGGGCATCACCCGGGTGGTGTTGGCCGGGATGGGTGGCTCCTCGCTGGGTGCTGAAGTCATGGCCCGCGCCGCCGGGGTCCGGCTGGATGTGGTGGATTCCACC
Organism: Auritidibacter ignavus; assembly: GCF_003703835.1. Classification (GTDB taxonomy): domain Bacteria; phylum Actinomycetota; class Actinomycetes; order Actinomycetales; family Micrococcaceae; genus Auritidibacter; species Auritidibacter ignavus. The sequence continues at coordinate 20,793 of NZ_RDQR01000008.1, read as the reverse complement.
GACCCGGAATTGGTGGGCTCGATTTTGGCCGCCGGGGTGGCCGATACGGTCTTCGTGATTTCCTCCAAATCCGGCTCCACGGCTGAAACCGACGCGGCCCGGCGTGCGTTTACTCAAGCACTGCAGGATGCCGGGCTGACGCCCGGCGATCACCTGATTGCCGTCACCGACCCCGGATCTCCGTTGGAGTCGCTGGCCCGAGACCACCAGTACACCGCAGTGTTTGAAGCCGATCCCACCATTGGCGGGCGCTACTCGGCCCTGTCGGCCTTCGGGCTGGTGCCGGCCGGACTGGCCGGAGTTGAGCTGACCACGATCGTCGACGATGCCGAGGCTGCTTCCCACAGTCTGTACGAGGACGACGAGACCAACCCGGCGTTACGGGCTGCCGCAGTCTTGGGGGCCGGGGCGCCGAGTCGCAATAAACTTATCATCACTAATTTTGATCAAGCTCTGCCCGGATTTGGGGACTGGATTGAACAGCTCATCGCCGAATCCACCGGAAAACACGGGACCGGATTCTTGCCGGTGATCGTCGAGCCCGGTGCCGCGGAGAACCGTAGTCACGACGAGGACGTGATCCATCTGCACCTGATCGCCGACCCCGGGGATTCCCAGGCGACGTTGAATCCGGAAGATCCTCGGGACGACGAGGTGCAGATTTATGGCAGTTTAGGTGCCCAGCTAGTGTTCTGGGAGGTCACCACCGTGGCCGCAGCCAGCCTGATCGGGGTCAACCCCTTCGATCAGCCTGATGTGGAATCGGCCAAGGTCGCCACCCGCGCAGTACTGGCCGAGCCGACCACACCGGAACCACCCCAGATCAGCACCGCCGAATTCGATCTATTCGGCCCGGCTGGGTTGCTCGGCGATGTGGAAGCCACCGGTGAAGCCCAACAGATCCTCACCGAAGTGTTCACCGTACTCGGTACGGTGCTGGAGGACGATAGCTACCTGGCGGTGCAGGCCTACACCAACCGGTTGCGGCAACAGCACCTCACCCGCCTGCGCCCGGCGCTGGCCCGTCGTTACGGTCGGCCGGTGACCTTCGGCTGGGGCCCGCGGTTCCTGCACTCCACCGGACAGTTCCACAAGGGCGGTCCGGCCACCGGCGTGTTCATTCAAATTACCGCCGATTCCGAACTCGACCTGCAAATCCCGGGGCTGAACTACAGTTTCGCAGAGTTGATCACCGCCCAAGCCGCCGGAGATGGCTCGGTGCTGACCGAAACCGGACAACCGGTGGTGCGGATACATCTCAAGGACCGCTCGGCAGCGATCGAGACCCTGATCAACGCTGCCGAACAGATCTAGCCGCATCTGTCGATCACCACCGATCAACACACCCTACGTAGCAGGAAGGCACAGCACACGTGGCACCAGCATGGCCCGCAACACCCCAGGATCCGCCCCGCCCGTCGCGTCATACCAATCCGTTGCGTGACCCGGCCGACCGGCGCCTGACCTCGATTGCTGGACCCTCGGCCATGGTCATGTTCGGGGTCACCGGCGATCTGGCGCGCAAGAAACTGTTGCCGGCCATTTACGATCTGGCCCATAACGGGTTGCTGCCACCGAGTTTCTCCCTGGTCGGGTTCGGTCGACGCGACTGGGACCAGCAGGAATTCACCGCCTTCGTGCAGGCCTCTGTGCGGGCACACGCCAGGACGAGTTTCAACGAGATCGTCTGGGCCCAGCTGTCGGGTGGATTCCGATTCATCTCGGGCGGTTTTGACGACGAGCAGGCCTACCAGCGACTGTCCGCCACGTTGGAGGAGTTGCAAGACCAACGTGGCACTGGGGGCAACACTGCGTTCTACCTGTCGATCCCGCCGGCGTGGTTCGAAACGGTCTCCCGTCATCTGGTCGATCACGGGCTGGCTGGCAAACAGCTCGGTGCTGACACGGATACTGCGCTGGCTCCGTGGCGCCGGGTGGTGATCGAAAAACCCTTCGGGCATGATCTGGCTTCGGCTCGGGAGCTCAACGAGGTGATCGAGCAGGTCTTCTCCCCCGATGACGTGTTTCGGATCGACCACTACTTAGGGAAAGAAACCGTCCAGAATATTTTGGCCCTGCGATTTGCCAATCGGCTGTATGAACCGTTGTGGAATGCCCAACACGTCGACCATGTGCAGATCACGATGGCTGAATCGATCGGGATTGAGGGCCGTGCCGGCTACTACGACGGGGTCGGGGCCGCCCGGGATGTGATCCAGAACCACCTGTTGCAGTTGCTGGCGCTGACCGCGATGGAAGAACCCCTGTCTTACCGGGCCGATGATCTGCGGGCAGAAAAAGAAAAGGTGCTCAAATCCGTGGTGGTGCCCCAGGACCTGGGACACTGTTCGGCCCGGGGCCAATACGCCGGGGGCTGGCAAGGCGGAGAAAAGGTCCTGGGCTTTTTGGACGAAGAGGGATTCGATCCCCATTCCCGGACCGAGACCTATGCCGCGCTCAAATTGGGGATCCACAACCGACGCTGGGAGGGGGTGCCCTTCTACTTGCGCACCGGCAAGCGCTTAGGTCGGCGGGTCACCGAGATCGCGGTGGTGTTCAAGAAGAGCCCGGATCTGATCTTCCCGTCCCACGGGACCACAGACTTCGGCCACAACACCGTGGTGATCCGAGTCCAGCCCGACGAAGGGGTGACGATCCGTTTTGCCTCCAAGGTGCCGGGCACTCAGATGACGGTGCGCGATGTAACCATGGACTTCGGCTACGGTCATGCTTTCACCGAGGACAGCCCCGAGGCCTATGAACGCCTGATTTTGGACGTATTGTTGGGTGACCCGCCACTGTTCCCCCGGCACGAAGAGGTCGAGCAGTCGTGGCGGATCCTGGACCCATTTGAACAGTACTGGGAGTCGTTACCGGACCAGCCAGAACCCTATGAGCCAGGGTCCTGGGGGCCGGCCGGAGCGGATGACATGATGGCCCGTGACGGGCGCGCTTGGAGGAGACCGTAATGATTGTGGAGCTATCCGATACCACCGTCGATCAGGTCCTGAAGGAGATCGGCCGGCTGCGTGAATCTGGTGGCGTGGTCGCCTTAGGTCGGGTACTGTCGCTGATCATTGCAACCACCGCGGACAGTGTAGAAGAAGCCATTGAGGCAGCCAACCAGGCCTCGCGGGAACATCCCTGCCGGATCGTGGTGCTGGCTACCGGCGACCAGCGGAAGCAGACCGGGCTTGATGCTCAAATCCGCGTTGGTGGCGACGCCGGAGCCTCGGACGTGGTGGTGCTTTACACTTCGGGCCAGAACGCGGTGGAATCGGCGACGTTGATCAACGGGTTCCTGCTCCCCGACGCGCCGATCGTCGTGTGGTGGCCCGGCACGGCTCCCACAATCCCGGCTGAGTCACCACTGGGCCGGATCGCCCATCGCCGGATTGTCGATACCAGCGCACCCACCGGCGTGGACGCCCCGACGGCTCTGAAGCTACTTCGTGAAGGCTACCGGGCCGGGGATACCGATCTGTCGTGGACGCGGCTGACCATGTGGCGCAACCAGGTGGCGGCGATTTTTGACACGATCGACCCGGCGTCGGTGCTGGCAGCGACCGTGGACGGGGCCGAGAATAATGCGGCCACGATTTTGATGGGCGCATGGTTGCAGATGCAATTGCAGATCCCGGTCACCTTGGCTTCGACCGGGACTGGTCCGGGGCTGCGATCGGTGCGTTTGGTGCGGCGCGGCGGAGACATCGTGCTGGCGCGCAATGAGGAATCCCCGGTGGCCTTTCTGTATCAACAGGACCGGAAAGTGCAGCGCATTTCGTTGCCTCGCCGGTCACGCCAGGAGTGTTTGACCGAAGAATTGCGTCGCTTGGACCCGGATGAGTTCTTTGGTCGCGTGCTGGCCCAAGGATTGCCAGCTACCAATATTAAGGCGGTGCATCCCAGTGCCCGATAACGACACTCCAACCGCATCACACCACGGTGGGCTCGCTCATGCCATGCGCCGGGAAAGTACAGGTACCGGAGCAACTGTGGCGGTGTTCCCGGATAAGGCACAGTTGCTCGAGGCGGCCGCTGTTGAGCTGGTGGCGGTCATTAATCGGGCCTTGGACCAGCGTGGCCGGGCGCAGATCGTGCTCACCGGAGGAACCTCCGGTATAGGGTTGCTGGAACGGCTCGCGGATCCACAGAAGAACCTTTTGGGACAGGTCACTGATTGGTCGGGCGTGCAGTTGTGGTTCGGCGATGAGCGCTATCTGGACGCGACTGATGCGCAGCGCAATGCGCGACAGGCCTGGGATGCGCTGGTGGGCACACTCGTTGCGTCCTACGGCCTCGGCCGGGAGCAGTTTCACCCCATGCCGGCTGCCACAGCAGGGCATGCTGACCGAGACCACCACGACGTGTTGGCAACCTCTGCCGAGCAGTACGCCACGGAGCTGGCAACGGCAGCCGAGCGGGATCCCGGAGTTGATCAGCGACTGCCACGGTTTGATGTGGTGCTACTGGGAGTTGGCGAAGACGGTCACGTGGCAAGCCTCTTCCCGGGGTTGCCGGGTGTCACGATAACCGGGCGCACGGTCATCCCGGTGACGGGATCGCCGAAGCCCCCGCCGGAACGGTTGTCGTTGAGCCTGGAAGCGCTGAACAGTGGCGACAACGTCTGGCTTTTTGCCCCGGGAGCGGGCAAGGCCGGACCGGTGGGTGCGGTGCGCTCTGCTGACACGCCACCACCAGCATCCGGGCAACAGCGTGCGATGGACGAGGTGCTACCGGCTCTGGTGGTGCGGGGACGGGTCGAAACGCTGTGGTGGGTGGATGAGCAGGCCCTGTCTGAGGGCTAGTTGCAGGATGTGGCGGAAGCTGACCGGGCTGAGAGAAAACTGGCAGGGATCAGAATTCGCGCATGAACTGGGGCAACAGCGCCAGGACGATGATGATCGCACCCCACAGTACGCCGAGGAAGACGGTCAGGCGAGTGAGGTTGCGTTGAGCAACGCCCGAAGAGCTGAGTCCGGAGGTTACGCCACCACCAAACATATCGGACATACCGCCCCCGCGGCCCTTGTGCAATAGGATCAACAGCACCATGGACACACTGATGATCACCAAAAGGATCTGCAGGACAATCTGTAAAATTTCCACGAAAAGATTCTTCCTTTACGCCGTGGGTGACGGCCAGCTAGTCGGTCAACAAATGATGCTCGAACCTAACAATACTAGCAAATTCGGCTTCGTCGAGACTGGCCCCACCGACCAGGGCACCATCGACGTCTTTCTCGCGCATGATGCTGGCCACATTAGCGGCCTTCACCGAACCGCCGTAAAGGATTCGTACCGAGCGGGCCACCTCGGGCCCGTGGTCTTGACTCAGTAACTCACGGATCGCTGAGGCCATTTCTTGAGCGTCCTCAGGGCCAGCGACTTCGCCAGTGCCGATTGCCCAGACCGGCTCGTAGGCAATAACCAGGTCTTGCACGTGCTGGGTGGGTACTTTGGCGATCCCGGCGCGGACCTGGCCCAGGGTGTGCTCGAGATGGCGATGGTCTTCACGCACCTGGAGGTCCTCGCCGACACAGAGGATCGGCACGAGCCCGTGCGTGAAGGCGGCCTGGACTTTGGCGGCCACGATCTCATCGGATTCCTGGTGGACGCTACGACGCTCGGAGTGGCCGACGAGCACGTACCGGCAGTCGAGTTTAGCGAGGAACTGGCCCGAGATATCACCGGTGTAGGCTCCGGAGGCGTGTGGGGAGAGATCCTGGGCTCCCAGAGAGACCGGGAGCTTATCACCGCGGATCAGGGTCTGCACACTGCGGAGATCCGTGAAGGGCGGGAAAACCGCGACCTCAATGGTGTCGAAATCGTGATCGGCATCGTTGAGGGTCCAGCAAAGCTTTTGCACCAGCGTGACGGCCTGCTGGTGGTCGAGGTTCATCTTCCAGTTACCGGCCATCAGCGGGGTGCGGTCATAGGCTCCGTTAGTTGTGGAGGTCATGCACAGATCAGTCCTTCATCTTCTCGGGTCCGGTCAGCAAAGGCTCGACGAGCTACGCCGTGCCAACGGTCGGGTTGCACGTGCTACAGAGCCTGTCTTAGTTCTGCAGGGCCTGCACACCGGGTAGCTCGCGTCCTTCCAAATATTCCAGGGAGGCCCCACCTCCGGTGGAGATATGGCCGAACTGGTCGTCACCGAAGCCCAGATTGCGCACGGCAGCTGCTGAATCGCCACCGCCAACCACGCAGAGTCCATCAACCGCGGTGAGGGCTTCGGCTACGGCCTTGGTGCCGGCCGCGAAGGCGGGTAGCTCGAAGACACCCATCGGGCCGTTCCAGAAGACGGTGTGAGCTGCGCGGATGGTCTGGGCGTAATGGGCTGCCGAGTCGGGCCCGATATCGAGGCCCATGGCCGACTCTCCATAGGTACCAGTTGCCAGACCATCGACGGGGCGAACTTCATGCCCGGCGTCAGCACCGAACGTTTCGGCCATCACGATATCGGTCGGCAACACGATGGTGGCCGCGCCGCCTTGGCCGGAGCGCTTCAGGTATTCGGCCACGGTATCGATCTGGTCTTCTTCGAGTAGTGAGGAGCCGACCTGATGCCCCTGCGCGGCGAGGAAGGTGAAAACCATTCCCCCGCCGATCAGTAGCGTGTCGGCTTTGTCGAGCAAGTTATCGATGACCGCAAGCTTATCGGAGACTTTAGATCCACCCAGGGCCACTACGTAGGGGCGAGCCGGTTCGGTGATCAGCTGGTCGAGTACCTGCAACTCGGTAGCGACCAGGTCACCCTGGTAGGCCGGAAGGTGCCGGGCGATATCGAAGACAGAGGCGTGCTTGCGGTGCACCGCGCCGAAGGCGTCGTTAACATAAACCCCAGTGTCGCCGACCAAACTTGCCAGTTCAGCTGCCAACTCAGCCCGTTCGCTGTCATCTTTGGAGGTTTCGCGGGGATCGAAGCGGACATTTTCCAGCAACAGGATCGATCCGTCGGCCAGCGCATCGGCCTTGGAACGAGCATCTTCACCGGTCAAATCGGTGGCACGCTGGACCGCGATCGTGGTGAGTTCAGCCAGCCGGGTAGCCACGGGGGCCAGGGAAAATTCGGGGTTGGCCTCACCCTTGGGGCGTCCCAGGTGAGCCATGACGATCACCTTGGCTCCTGCTGTGGCGAGCTTTTCCAAAACCGGCAATGAGGCGCGGATCCGACCGTCGTCCGTGACGGTTCCGGAATCCAGAGGCACGTTCAGATCAGACCGAACCAAGACGTAGCGGGAGCTGACTCCCTGCTCAAGCAAGTCGTTGAGGTTTTGTGCAGGCATAGGAGGAGACCTTTCAAACGGCGATATTCAGGAGCATACACCGGCCCGAGCGGTCCACCGAGCAGTGGACTCGCCCGGGCCGAACGTCTGGTGATCCAGGGGGCTGATGATGGTGTCAGAGCCGAGTTCCAGGGGTTAGAGAGTGTCGGCGGCACGCTCGACGAGGTCAAGCATTTGGCAGGTGTAACCGTACTCGTTGTCGTACCACCCAATAACCTTCACCACGCGACCAATGGACTTGGTCAGCGGGGCGTCATAGGTGCAAGCTGCGGGGGTGGTTGCGATGTCAGCCGAGACCAGCGGGTCGGTAGAGTACACCAGGCGTCCGGAGAGCTCGGGGGTTTCGGAGGCCTTTTTGAAGGCTTCGTTGACCTCCTCGATGGACACCTCATGGTCGAGCTCGACGGTCAGGTCGGTGGCAGAGCCGGTGATCACCGGCACGCGCATTGCGAAACCATCGAGCTTGCCCTTCAGATCCGGGATCACTTCGCCGATGGCTTTGGCGGCCCCGGTGGAGGTCGGGATCATGTTTTGGGCCGCGGCCCGAGCGCGACGCTGATCCTTGTGCGGGGCATCGACCAGCTGCTGATCGCCGGTATAGGCGTGGATGGTGGTCATAATGCCGTCGACGATGCCGAAGCTATCGTGCAGGGTCTTGGCCATTGGGGCCAAACAGTTGGTCGTGCAGGAGGCAGCGGAGATGATAGTCATCTCTTCGGTGAGGTTCTGATCGTTGACACCGACCACGAAGGTGCCATCAACGCCTTTTCCGGGGGCAGAGAGCACGACCTTCTTGGCTCCGGCGTTGAGGTGGGCGCTAGCGGCCTGGCGATCCCGGAACTTACCGGTGGATTCAATCACGACATCGATACCAAGCTCGCCCCAGGGCAGGTTGTTCGGGTCCTTTTCCTGGAACACGCGGATCGTTTGGCCGTTGGCGATGATATTGCCGCCGTCGTAGCTGATCTCGTGTGGGTAGTTACCCAGCACCGTGTCGTATTTGGTCAGGAAAAGCAGGTCTTCGGGTTTGGTCAGATCGTTGACGGCCACCAATTCAAGATCGGGGTGGCGAGATTCGATAACCCGTAACGCGTTACGTCCAATACGTCCGAAACCATTGATGGCGATTTTTGTCATGTCAGGTCAAGCCTGCCTTTCGCAAAAGACTGTGTTGCCGTAAGCATGGTAGCGAGGTCGAGATGCTACGCCGGCCTCCCGTTGTCCAGTCTAAACAGCACCGGGGGCACCCTGCTAGGTGCAAGGTGCCCCCGAAGCATGGTTCACGCTACGACAACGCGATGGTTACGGGGTGACCAGACCGGATGCCTGGGAGCGTGCTACCTCAAAGCGCCGCTGAACATCTTCCCAGTTGACGATGTTCCAAATGGCCTTAACGTAATCGGCCTTGACGTTCTGGTAGTCCAGGTAGAAGGCGTGCTCCCACATGTCCAGCTGGAACAGCGGGATGGTCGCCACGGGGACACCGTTCTGCTGATCGTAGAACTGCTCGATGACCAGGTTGCCACCGATCGGCTCGTAAGCCAGGATCGCCCAGCCCGAACCCTGGATACCCAGAGCAGCTGCGGTGAAGTGGTCGCGGAAGGAATCGAAGGAACCGAAGTACTCGTCGATGGCGGCAGCCAACTCGCCGGTGGGCTTGTCGCCACCGTTTGGGGAGAGGTTCTTCCAGAAGATGGAGTGGTTGGTGTGACCACCCAGGTTGAAGGCCAGATCCTTGGAGAGCTGGTTAATCGCGGAGAAGTCACCGGCTTCGCGAGCTGCCTCCAGCTTTTCCAGCGCGGTGTTGGCGCCTTTTACGTAGGTATTGTGGTGCTTATCGTGGTGAAGCTCCATGATGCGGCCGGAGATATGGGGCTCCAGGGCTGCGAAATCGTAGTCTAGGTCGGGCAGAACGTACTTTTCCACGTTTCCTCCTCATACATCCCCCACGATGGCGTCTGGCGGTGGGGCCACGCACGCAGGGCAGGGTTTTTGATCAGTTCTGTCAGCCGGTGCGGTGTGTCGACCATAAGCTGTCGTGATCGCTCCGGCGAACAGCGACGGGACGCGTCTTCAAGGCCACGCCCGTTGATTCTCATCCTAGACAACGTGACCCGGTAGCGATCAAGAGCACACTGACTCGGATCAGCTCAGGGCGAGAGTTTAGTCATCTTCGCGTAATTCTTCAGGCACGGCGTCGTGGGTATTGGGAATGTTTTCCTCGGCGGCACGCTTATCGGCCATGGCCAATAACCGGCGAATACGGCCGGCGATGGCGTCTTTGGTCATCTGCGGTTCGGCCAGTCGCCCCAGTTCATCCAGGGAGGCATGCTGGTGCTCGATGCGGAGCCTGCCGGCGTATTCCAGGTGCTCGGGCACATCGTCTTCCAGGATCTCCAGGGCGCGAGCGACCCGGGCGCCGGCGGCCACGGCGGCCTGGGCGGAGCGACGGAGGTTCGCGTCGTCGAAGTTCGCCAGCCGGTTGGCAGAGGCCCGAACTTCTTTGCGGGTACGGCGCTCTTGCCAGACTTTAACGGTTCCAGTGGCCCCCATGGCAGTGAGCAGGTCGGCAATGGCATCTCCATCGCGAATCACGACTCGATCGGATTGGCGTACTTCGCGCGCCTTGGCCATCACGCCCAACCGACGGGCAGCACCGACCATGGCCAGAGCAGCCTCGGGTCCGGGTGCGGTGACTTCCAGGGCGGAAGAACGGCCCGGCTCGGTCAGGGAACCATGGGCCAGGAAGGCCCCGCGCCAGGTAGCGGCGGCATCGGCCGTGGAGCCGTTGACGATCGCCGGTGGCATGCCACGAACCGGACGTCCGCGGGGGTCGACCAAACCGGTCTGGCGGGCCAGTTCGGCTCCACCGGCCAACACACGGATCACATAGCGGTCCCCGTGGCGCAAATTTTGGCCGGAGACGCGGATCACTTCGGTTTGGTGGCCGTAGAGCCCTTGGATCGTCTGGCACAGACGCTGGGCCGCTTCGTGGTGGTCGAGTTCGGTCTCGACCACGATGCGACCGGAGATGAGGTGGATACCACCGGCGAAACGCAACATGGCCACGGCCTCAGCGGCGCGCTCCGAGGAGGTGGTGACCGGAATCTGGCACAGCTCTTGCTTCACAGCGGCTGTCAGTGCCATGCAATACCCTCTTTCGACAACGGCACATCGGCAAGATGGCCCGAGTGTTTTACCGAGTGTTTCCGCGCCACCAGGTGTGACGCAACTGGCGAGCAATCATGAGAACCGCGAAAAGATCTCGTCGAAAGCCACCGCCAGTTTCAGTGGATCGTGGACCCCATCGCGCTGATCGTCCAATACCCTACTAAAAACTGCTTCAGCACCAAGTTTTTCTGCTGTCTGCTCAAACTGGTCGCGGTCGGTATCATCGACCACGGAGTGATCGACAATGATCGCGTCAAAACGCAGTTGGGGAGCGTACTGATGGAGCACCTCCAGGTGGTCGGCGGCGCACATGTTGTTGGTCTCGGTGGTATTGGGTTGCAGGTTCATCACCAGGGCGCGTTGTGCGGTGGTTTGGATCAGCGCGTTGCGCAGCTGGGGTAACAGCAAGTGGGGCAAGACTGAGGTGAACCAGGACCCGGGACCCAGCACAACCCAGTCGGAAAGATCGATGGCTTCTAGCGCTTCGGGGGTGGCCGAGGCGGTGTCCGGGTCGAGACGGATCGAGACCACCGAGCCGGCGGCAGCGGCGCGGGCCAACTCAGCCTGACCGGTGATGGTTTCCCGGATCAGTTCTCCCTGATCGTTGCCCGAGAGCACCGTACCGGAGATGGTCAGCGGGACCCGGGACATCGGCAGCACCGTGCCGCGGGCTCCCAACAGGGCTCCGGCCCATTGCAGTCCGGCGACCGGATCGCCCAGTAACTCGCCCAGAGCCACGATCAACAGGTTGCCCAGCGCGTGGTTGTTCAGGGTCCCCGGAGTGCCATCGGCGCGTTGAGTTATGAAACGGTGTTGCATCGTATCGCGCCACGTTCTCCCCCAGTCGGTGTCATCACACAGCGCCGCCAGAGCCATCCGGAGGTCCCCGGGAGGGATCACGTCGAGTTCTTGGCGGATCACGCCAGAGGAACCGCCGTCATCGGCCACGGTCACCACGGCGGTGAGTTCACCGGCGATGAGTCGCAACGCTGACAGAGTCGAGTACAGTCCGTGGCCACCACCCAGTGCGGTGACTTTCAGCGCGGGAGCATGGTGCCCGGATTTACGGGCCGCATTAGAACGGGAGGGGGTCAGCGGTAGCTGACCGGTGTAATGCACGCTCATTCTCGGCCCCGATCTCGGTGGGAAATGGTGACTTTCAGCCCGGGCTGTTGTCGTAAGCGACGCCCCAGTTCTTCGGCAATCGCCACCGAGCGGTGTTTACCACCGGTGCACCCGATGGCCAGGGTGGCATAGTGCTTATTTTCGGCCCGGTAGCCCTCCATCACCGGGTGCAGGGCTTGGACGTAGTGATCCAGAAAAATATTCACTCCGGGCTTGGCAAGCACGAATTCTGACACGGGCTCATCGAGTCCGGTCAACGGGCGCAGCTCGGGCACCCAGTGCGGGTTGGGGATGAAGCGCACGTCGGCTAAGAAATTGGCGTCTTGAGGCACCCCATACTTGAAACCGAAGCTCAGGACATTGATGCGCAGCACGATCGGGCCCTGATCTGAAAACAGGTCCCGGGTGGCCTTGGTGAGGTCGTGGACATTCATCTTCGAGGTGTCGAGGATGAGCTCGGCCTGGTCGCGAAGATCTTCGAGCAGTTCTCGTTCGCGACCGATCCCGTCATTAATGCGACCATCGCCCTGCAACGGGTGCGGGCGACGTCCGGATTCGAAACGCCGGACCAGGACCGCGTCATCAGCGTCAAGGAACAGCACCCGCAGCTCGGTGCCATCGACCCGCAACTGGTGCATGGCTTCCTGGACCGAGGTGAAAAATTCTTTGCTTCGCACATCAACCACGAGGGCGAGCTTGAGACCCGTGCTTTCGGTGGTCTTGGAGATCAGCTGTGACATGGTCACGAACAGTTGCGGTGGCAAATTATCGACCACATACCAGCCCTGGTCTTCTAAGGCGTGGGCGGCGGTAGTCCGTCCGGCACCGGACATTCCGGTAATGATCAGGACCTCGGTGCGGGGTGGTTTGACAGGTTCCAGCTCGGAGGGTTCCACGGGTGTCGTCATGCCGTTAAGCCTACTCACTTCGCGCCCGAAGATCGCCGGGAGCACGACGGTTAATCTGCGCAAGAGTCTCAGCTGCTCAGGAGTCCTGGGAACCTTCGGCTTGCTACGTCTCGTCCGGGTGTAGGGCCGTATAAATCGTCTCAGCCAGCGCCGGCCCGATCCCTTGGGCATTTTGGAGTTGGTCCACAGTCGCGGCGGTGATCTTTTTGACAGACCCAAATTCGGCCAACAGCGCTTTGCGTTTGGCCGGGCCCAGTCCAGCAATGTCGTCGAGAGCGGAGTGGGTCATGGCCTTGGCGCGACGTTTGCGGTGGGCGGTGATCGCGAACCGGTGGGACTCATCGCGTAGCCGTTGCAACAGGTAGAGCCCCTCCGAGCTGCGTGGTAGCACCAACGGGAAGTCATCACCGGGGACCCACAGCTCTTCGAGGCGCTTGGCCAAACCGACCACTGGAATATCGTCGATCCCAAGGTCGGCCAGCGCCTGGGCGGCCGATGCGACCTGCGCCGGTCCCCCATCGACGACCACCAGAGAGGGCGGATAGGAGAAGCGTTGACGGTCCTGATCGTCCTCGGCGGCCAGCTCAGCTGGATCCAGTTGCCCTGAGAAAGGCTCAGGGGTGTTAGCTTGTTCCTGCAGATACTTCTTGAACCTGCGGGTGAGCACATCGTCCATGGCTCGCGTGTCGTCCCGGGCGGCTTCGCCGGTGACGTTAAACAGTCGATAGTCGCGTTTTTTGGGCAGACCATCTTCAAATACCACCATGGACCCGACCACATTGGTGCCCTGGGTGTGGGAGATGTCGTAGCATTCGATCCGCAACAGCGGTTCATGCAGGCCCAGAGCTTGCTGGAGTTCTTTCAGGGCCGCTGATCGGGCGGTAATATCTCCGGAACGACGAGATTTGTGCAACCGTAGGGCCTCCACGGCGTTGTCTTTGACGGTATGCATCAGATCCTTTTTGGCGCCTCGCTGCGGGACCCGCAAATTCACGTGGGCGCCACGACGCTCTTCAAGCCAGGATTCTAAACCCGACACCTCGCCGGGCAAGACCGGGACCAAGACCTCGGCAGGGATGCGGTCTTGATCATCGAGCTGGCCATAGACTTGCTGAAGGAGTTGTTCGATCAGATCTTGTTCGGAGACGTCTTCGACCTTTTCCACCACCCAGCCACGCTGACCACGAATCCGGCCGTCGCGAATGTGAAAGACCTGGAAAGCGGCTTCTAGCTCGTCATCGGCGAAGGCAAAAATATCGGCTTGGGTATTTTCGGGTAGCACCACCGCGTTGCGTTCAAAGACTTTGTTCAACGCGGCAATGTCGTCGCGATAGCGGGCGGCATCCTCGTAGCGCAACTCGGCCACGGCCTCGGCCATTTTGGTCTCGAGTTCCCTGACGTAAGGCCGGATGTTGCCGTTCATAAAACTGATGAAGTCGTGGGCAAGTTGGCGATGGTCGGCTTCGGAAATATTGCCCACACAAGGGGCGGAGCACTTGTCGATGTATCCCATCAGACACGGTCGACCGGACAGTTCGGCCCGGCGAAATACTCCGGCCGAGCAGGTGCGGACCGGGAAGACACGCAACAACAGGTCCATGGTTTCACGAATAGCTTTGACCGGGTGGAAGGGACCAAAGTACTTCACACCGGGACGTTTATCTCCCCGCATCACCATCACCCGCGGGAAGCGCTCATTGATGGTCACCGCCAGATACGGATACGACTTATCGTCGCGGTACATAATGTTATAGCGCGGGGTGAACTGTTTGATCCAGGTGTATTCCAACTGGATCGCCTCTTGCTCACTGGCGACAATGGTCCATTCCACACCGCTGGCAGAGGTGACCATGGCTCGGGTTTTCGGGCTCAGTTGTTGCGGCGAGGCGAAATAGGACGTCAGCCGGTTCCGGAGGTTTTTTGCTTTGCCCACATAGATAATCCGGCCGGTGGCATCTTTGAACCGGTAGACCCCGGGGTCGGTGGGAATATCCCGGGTACGTGGTCGATAGGTTGCGGGATCAGCCACAGCTGATCAGTTCTCCGTATCCTGCTCGGCCGAGGCGGCGGAATTATAGGAATCCACGCGTTCTTGGCCGGTTAACTGAGCGATCGCGTCCATAATCTCGTCGGTGATCTGGCGGCGAAGCTTGGGCTTGTGCTTCGGGCCATTTTTTTCAAACTGCAGGGGCTCTCCCACCGTAAGCCCGAATTTATGGGGCACGATCAAGTTACGTCCCGGAGGTTGCAGACGGTCGGTTCCAGTCAATCCCACCGGAATGACCGGTGCGCCGGTGGTCAAGGCCAACCAGCCGACCCCGGTCTTGCCACGGTAGAGTCGGCCATCGCGGGAGCGGGTGCCTTCGGGGTAGATGCCCACGCCTTCACCGTTGTCCAGGAATTCCACCAGCCGATCCAGGGCAGCCACTGAGGCGGCTTTTTGTCCACGATCCACCGGAATAGATCCGACCGATTCGAAGAAACTCTTCTGGAGCTTGCCTTTGATCCCCGGTGCGGTGAAGTATTCGGCTTTGGCGAAAAACCGCACCAGACGCGGGAGCATACTTTGTAGCAACACCGAGTCAAAGAATGACAGATGATTGGAGGCGACGATGAACCCTCCGGTGTCGGGAATATGGTCCAACCCCGAAATGTCAGGGCGACACGTGACCTTCACGAGGCCACGAAATCCGATCCGCACCGGATTTCGTTCGCGCAATCGCATGAAGCTCCTCACAAATGATGGTGGTAGTGATGACAACCGAAATTGCTACCCAGCATGATCTCAGCCGGTGGACAGCACGATTATACCCGTTGACCAGCAGCACCAGCACCGTTGCGTGATCAGCTCACCTTACGGAGCGCTACCGTCGGGTCACTACGATCCCAACACACGCATCGTTGCAGTGTGCGGAAGCGATTTTCCTCGGTACAATCCTTAGGTGTTGCCAGCCTGTACAGGCTCCGACTGCTCCCATCGATCACCATATGTGCACTCAGAGTGCACAGAATTTTCTGGAATCACACAGTATGCCCATTGAACACGATCATCCCGCTGCCCATCACGATTCGGCCGGCTCTGCCACCGAGTCCTCTCGCTCACGACGCATCTGGCCATGGGTTCTGGGCGGTGGCATCGTCGTGTTGGGCGTGGGCGTCTATGTCGGCACTGCCATGGCTTTTGAGGATCGCCTACCAGCGAACTTCACCGTCGAGGGAATCGATGTGTCGGGTATGAATGTTGACCAAGCCCAGCAGAAGGTCGAGGACGAGTTGGACGAACGAGCCTCTCGTGAGTTGACCCTGGTGAGAGACATCCAGTCCCAGGACAGTGCCACGGGGGACGAAACCCCCACAGTAGACGATGCGACTCAGGACGATGTGACCGCCACCGTGGTGCCCGAAGAGATTGGCTTGGACTACGACGTCGACGGTGTACTGCAGGAGTATCGTGGCCTGAATTTCTCCCCGGTGGTGTTGTGGCAACGCCTCACCGGTGAAGGCCACCGTGAGGCGGAGACGACGATCGATGAATCTCAGGCCACCGAGGCGTTGCGCGGTCTTTCCGAGCAGATGAGCCAGGAACCCGTCGAAGGGTCGGTGACCTTCAACGCCGGTGACGTGGCATACCAGGCTCCCGTGTCGGGCGTGGGAATCACCGCCGAAGGGCTCGCAAGTCACGTGGAGGAGAACTGGTTGCAGGAATCCGAGGAGATCCATGTTCAGGGCGAGACGCTGGAGCCTCAAATCTCCGCTGACACCTGGCAGAGCTTCGTGGAAAACACAGCCGAACCACTCGTCGCTGACTCTTATACGGTCACCGCCGGCGAGGCCTCCACTGAGCTCACCCCGGAGCAGTTGGGGGAAGCAGCCCAGGTGGACACCGGAATGCAGGGCCCTTCAGCCACCGCAGACAGTTCGGAAGATAGCGAGGAATCTGAGGCATCAACGGACTCGACGGGCTCGACAGCGTCGATGCAGGAGTCATCGAGCGAGGGCACCGGCGATGCGACACCGTCTTTGGAACTGGACGAGGACTCGTTGGTCGCATCGCTGGAGGCCAATGAGGACGGGTTCGCTTCCTCGGCTACCGATGCGACGGTCAAGCTCAGTGGAAAGGCTGGATCGGCTCGTCCGGAGGTAGTCCCGGGAGAAAGCGGCACCGGGATAGCGGGTGAGGAGGTCGCTGACGCTATTGAGCAGGACCTGGCGCAGGATCAGACCCGCAGTGTCGAAGTCGAGGTCAAATCCCAGGATCCGGAGGTGACCACAGAGGATGCTGAGGCCTGGGATGTCACCCACGAGGTCGCAGAGTTTTCGACGCCGTATCCGGATGATCCCACGCGTACGCCGAACCTTGAGGTGGGTGCTGAACGCGTCAACGGGACCGTGATGATGCCCGGCGAGGAATTCAACCTGGCCGAGTCCCTGGGCCCGGTGACCGAAGTCAACGGTTACGTTTCTTCCGGTGTCGTCCAGTCGGGTGTGACCGCGCAAGCGGTCGGTGGCGGTGTCTCGCAAATTGCGACCATGGCCTATAACGCTGGCTTCTTATCGGGGATGGACATTAAAGAACACCGTCCCCACTCGCGCTGGTTTGACCGCTATCCTAAGGGCCGGGAATCGACATTCTGGGAAGGCCAAATCAACGTCCGCTGGCTCAATGACACCGATGCTCCCGTGATTGTCGAAATGTGGCTGGACGATGAGAAAGTTCACGTGCGCGTGTGGGGCAACGACTACTACGATGTGTCGACGTCAACCTCAGAGCCGTATAACTACACCAATTCGCAGACCATCACCTCGAGCGAACCCAACTGTGTTCCGGAAGCCGGTGGCCAACAGGGGTTCACCGTGGACGTTACACGCTCGCGTACCGATCCTGAGGGCAACACCGATGACGAGTCCTGGACCTGGACCTACTCGGCATGGCCTCGGGTGATCTGTCAATAGGACTCGGGACTCGGGGAATCCTCCACGTGGTTAGTCCTGTGCGCCATGGAGTAGCGGGGCCAGGTATTGACCGGTATAGGATCCCTGGACGGTGGCCACCTGTTCGGGGGTTCCGGTGGCGACGACCTGGCCACCACCGGAACCGCCTTCGGGTCCCATATCGATAATCCAGTCGGCTGATTTCACCACGTCCAGGTTGTGTTCGATGGTGATCACGGTATTGCCCTTATTAACCAGCCGAGTCAACACCAACAACAGCTTACGGATATCTTCAAAGTGCAGGCCAGTGGTCGGTTCATCAAGCACATAGACCGCCCGCCCTGCCGTGCGTTTTTGCAGTTCGGTGGCGAGTTTGACCCGCTGAGCTTCACCACCGGATAGTGTGGTCGCCGGTTGGCCTAGCTTCACGTAGCCAAGGCCGACATCGACCAGTGTGTTCAGATAACGAGAGATCTTTCCGTAGGCGGAGAAGAACTCGGCGGCCTCAGCGATCGGCATATCCAGCACTTCGGCAATATTTTTGCCCTTATAGTGGACCTCGAGAGTTTCGCGGTTATACCGGGCTCCGTGACAGACCTCGCAGGGCACATAGACATCCGGCAAGAAGTTCATTTCGATCTTTAGTGTGCCATCACCGGAGCAGGCCTCACAGCGACCACCCTTGATATTGAAGGAGAATCGGCCGGGCTGATAGCCACGCACTTTTGCTTCGGGGGTGTCAGCGAAGAGCTTACGGATCGCGTCGAAGACGCCGGTATAGGTAGCTGGGTTGGACCGAGGCGTACGTCCGATCGGGGACTGATCGACGTGGACCACCTTGTCCAACTGGTCCAGACCCGTGACTTTCTTATGCCGGCCCGGCACCAGGCGCGCGTTATTGAGTTCATTGGCCATGACCTTGTACAGGACCTCATTGACCAGGGTGGACTTCCCCGATCCGGAGACACCGGTCACCGCGATGAAAGTTCCCAAGGGGAAGTCGACGGTGACGTTATCGAGGTTATTTTCGCGGGCGCCGACCACTCGGACGATCCGCTGGCGGTCAATCGGTCGGCGGGTCGCGGGAACGTCGATGGTGCGTCGATGGGCCAAATAGTCGCCAGTGATCGAGCGGGTGTTGTTTTTGAGATCTTCGAGCGAACCGGAGTGGACCACCTCTCCCCCGGCCCGTCCGGCAGCCGGGCCAATATCGACAATCCAGTCGGCAGCTTCAATGGTTTCCTCATCATGTTCGACCACGATCAAGGTATTGCCCAAGTCGCGCAGGCGCAATAATGTGCCAATCAGGCGGGAGTTATCGCGCTGGTGGAGCCCGATCGAGGGCTCGTCGAGTACGTAGAGCACCCCGACCAGACCGGATCCGATTTGGGTGGCTAGCCGGATACGCTGGGCTTCACCACCCGAGAGAGTGGCTGCCGGGCGTTCCAGGTTCAGATAGTCCAGACCGACATCGACCAAGAAGTGCAACCGGGCGTTGATTTCTTTGAGCACCTGGTCGGCGATTTTGGCGTCCCGGTCACTGAGCTGCAAGTTCTCCATGAAGTCAATGGTGTCCTCCATGGGCATGGCCGAGACCTCGGCGATTGATTTTCCCCCAACCATCACCGAAAGCGAAGTGGGGTTCAGCCGGGCACCGTGGCAATCCGGGCAGGCCACCTGGCGCATATAGGACTCATACCGATCACGGGCGTGATCGGATTCGGTTTCGGCGTATTTGCGCTTAATGTAGTCCACCACGCCCTCGAAACCGGACGTGTAACGCCGTTCCCGACCCCACCGGTTGCGGTATGCCACTTCGACTTTGTAATTATTGCCGTGCAACAGTGCTTTTTTGGCCTTGGCGGGCAACTCTTTCCACGGGGTGGTCATCGAAAAGCCCAGCTCATCGGCCAGACCTGCCATCAGCCGTTGCCAATACTGGGAGGCAGCTTTACCCATGTGCCAGGGTGCGATCGCGCCTTCTTCCAGGCTCAGATCCGGGTCTGGGATCACTAAGTCCTGATCAACCTGCAACCGGGAGCCGATACCGGTACAGGTCGGGCAGGCGCCGAAGGGGCTATTGAAGGAGAACGAGCGGGGTTCGATTTCGTCAATGGTCTGCACGTGCCCGTTGGGGCAGGACAGCTTTTCGGAAAACGACCGATATTTGGCCCGGCCCTGCTCATCTTCGGCGACCCATTCGGCGGTGTTCTTTTTCTCCGGGTCAATCTCGGCTTTGACGTCGACGAAATCGACGACCAAGATCCCCTCGGCAAGTTTCAGGGCGGTTTCGACCGAGTCGGTCAGTCGGGTGCGGATACCGTCGCGGATCACCAGCCGGTCAACGATCACGGCGATATTGTGCTTGTACTGTTTCTGCAGCTTGGTGGCCTCGGCCAGCTGGATCTGCTCTCCGTCCACGATGGCGCGGGAGAAGCCTTGCTGGGAGAGCTCGGCAAAGAGGTCGGCGAATTCGCCCTTGCGGCCGCGCACCACCGGGGCCAGGATCTGGAAGCGGGTTTTCTTCGGTAATTCCAGCAACTGATCGACGATTTGTTGCGGGGTCTGCTGGGAGGCAGGCTCACCGCACTCCGGGCAGTGCGGAGTCCCGATCCGGGCCCACAGCAGGCGCATATAGTCGTGGATTTCGGTGATCGTGCCCACGGTGGACCGAGGGTTCTTCGAAGTGGATTTCTGGTCGATCGATACCGCCGGGGAGAGTCCCTCAATAAAATCAACCTGGGGCTTATCGACACGGCCCAAGAACATCCGGGCATAGGCAGACAGTGATTCCACGTACCGGCGTTGGCCCTCGGCGAAGATGGTGTCAAACGCCAAGGACGACTTACCGGAGCCAGATAGTCCGGTAAACACCACGAAAGCATTGCGAGGAATATCGATACTGACATTTTTCAGATTGTGCTCACGGGCGCCGGCCACAATGATCCGGTCGGCTTCGACCGAATCGTGGTGAGCGACGGTCTGTCCCGGGTGGGGTCCCGAGGCCAGCGAGTAGTTCTCTGAACCGGTCGAGGTAGTGGTCACGGTATCGTCTAGGTCCTCTCCGACTTACACGGTCGCAGTTGTTCTCAGGTCGTTGTCAGTCAGATCGCGAGCAGCTCGTGATCAGGAATTCTCCCGCTGTGCTACCAGGGCACAGGCAGTGACACGGCGCGGAGCCGACAAGCCTACCTGCTCTATGGTAGTCCGGTCTGCCGGTATGTTTGCCGACAGCTAATCCGGCTCTTCACAATCGAGGGTGTAGACGGGGGTCTCGGGGAAGTGGCGCGTCGATAGCTGGATAGAGGTCGAGGCCTTCCGATGATGGAAGTTCCTACACAAGCCATCTGAAAGACCTCGACGTGCCT
>NZ_RDQR01000007.1 GCF_003703835.1 Auritidibacter ignavus | reverse complement strand
CATGCTACCGCTCTAAGGAATTCCGCAAAGCCCTCGGCGAGGGAGTCAAACACAAGCGCACCAAGCCCTACAGGCCACAAACCAACGGCAAAGTCGAGCGGTTCAACCGAACCCTGATGACCGAATGCGCCTACGCTAGCGAATCAGAACGTGCGGCCTCCTACCAGGCCTTCCTACATGAGTACAATCATCATCGAACCCACACCGCCATCGGAGGCCCAGCCCCCTCAGTCCGTGTTCACAACCTCACGGGGAAGCACAACTAGTTTTCATGAACACAAGTCATTTTAGCCACTCGACCGCCACCGGGGATTCAAGGATCTACTGTGTCGGAGTAGCTACAGAATCAAAGGAGAATAGACAGTGACCGACGAACGCCGGGTCGCGGTGATAGGTGCGAGTGGACAAATCGGACGCCTCGTTGTGAGTACGCTGACCCAACGTGGTGTTCGAGTCGCCGCCATCTCGCGCCGGCGAAGTGATGCTCCTTCCGCTGGAGGGGTCTCCTGCCGGGAGATCTCCTCATATGAACCCATCCAGCTAGAGCCAGCACTTGCCGATTGTACGGACGTTATCGCAACAGTCGGCTTGCCTTATCGGGCGCGCATATGGAACCAAGAGTGGCCAGGGCTGGTTCGCTCCATCGTGTCGTCGACCGAAAGCCGTCAGACTCCACTCACCTTTCTCGACAACCTCTATGTCTATGGCCGGGCTGAATCGCCGATATCTGAGTCACAACCGATGGCTCCCTGCAGCGAGAAAGGATCTGCCAGGCTCAAGGGCACGGAGATCCTTTCTCAGGCACGTGCGAAAGGTCATGATGTTGTCATTTGTCGATCGGCAGATTTCCTCGGCCCTGGAAGTGAAACCACGGTGATGCCGTGGAGTTCTCTTGAGGAGGTCGTCATGAAAAGAAAAAGAACTTTCAGGTGGTTCGGAAGACCCGACAACTTGCACTCTTTCGCACTGCCTCGCGATGTTGCTCGCGGGCTGGCTGAAGTGTGCCTCGATTCAGATCTCCGGTCTACGCTAACACTTCATATGCCAGCGATCACCGCGTTCTCAGCCAACGACTTATCGCACGAACTGTCGTCTATTATGGGACGATCCGTTAAACCAGCAGTTCTAGGAAGAAACGTTCTCGCCATGGCCGGCGTTCTCAGCACCGCCGCACGCGAACAGCGCGAAATGATGTACCAGTTCGAGAGTGACTACACGATCGACGACTCTACATTTCGGAGTCGAGTACCTGATTTTCCGAGGACAAACATCAAGGATGTAGTGTCAATGCTTCCTGCCACGGCCTGAGTCTATCGTAATCGCCCTCAGGAGACGTTCGAGCGAGTCTACGGCGTTTACCGCGTGGGTCTGGCCGGGCATCGGCGGATTGCTGCTGAGTTGCCGCTCATACAGACCTACCGCCAGTACAACCACATCACGGACAGGTAGGGCGAGTGTCGAACCGGTCTGGTTCTGTACGTAATTGAGTATGCTTTCCAGCTGACCGTACAGATCGTCTTGCGCCTTAATCAAGACCTTACGGGAGGCTTGATCGTGCACGCTGGCTCCCCGTAGTTCCGTGACCATTCCAAACCACTGCACTTCATCACCAGTGCCGAAGTTGAGGGTTCGAAGGGCGGTGCAGATGATGGAGGCCAGATCAGCCGATTCAGCAGACCTTTTCTTTTGAGAAGCGTCTATAGCGGTATGAACCGCTCGCTGAATTTGTTCGGTCTGCCACCGGTTTGCTTGGAAGTAGATCGTTTCAAAGAGCTCTTCCTTCGATTGGAAATTTGAGTAAAATGCCCCCTTGTATAGCCGGCACTTGTGCAAATACCTTTTATCGTTGTGTTCAAGTAACCGTTACGCAGGAACGCACGATAGGCGGTCTGTATGAGCCGCTCCTTGGTCGCGTCGCGTCCTGTGCCGGGTTCCGGGGCCAAGCGCTTTGGACGCTTCGTAGAAGCCTTCGCCATGGGCGTCAACAGCCCTCTCTCGCATGCCATACCTGTCGCCGTTGCCGGCGACAAGGCCACGGTGGCCTGAGAACATCATACCTGGAGGCCTTGAGGCTGTCGGAGGGCGTGAGCCGACACGGAAGAGAATGTTTCTCACCTCAGCACCACGGGAGTGCGATGACGAGATACACGCCCGCGTGATCCGCATGTACCAGTGCTATCTGACCGAGGCGGGATCCAGGAGGCCGGAGCCCGACGTGAGAGCGGCGATGTCGGCGTGTCCGCTGGTGCGAATCTCCCCGGCGACGTGGACCAGACCGGTGGTGACCAGCGTTTTCATGGCAGTGCGTGAGTGGGCGTCTTGGGTGATCAGTGCGTCAAGGATGCTGTCGCTGATCTGGTCGCAGATCTTGTCCGGGTGGCCTTCGGTCACTGATTACGAGGTGAAAAGCCGTAGCGTCATGGTCTGTTCCTCATTCTTAGGTGGTATCGCGGTCGGGGTGGCGATGGGGAGCATCATTTTTGGTTCTCCCCACCGCCAGTAATTTGTTGGTAAAGTGCGGACTCGTCGTCGCAGGCGCATCTTCTGCAAAACCGGATGGTCCGTATGGCAAGCGGGACATTCAAAGCAACCAGTTAATGACGCTCTCGAGAACGTGCGCCTGCCAGGTAACGTGCAATCGCTATCAAGATCAATGCAATCAGTCCAAAACTCGCTGCCGTCAAAGGCAAAGCTCCGGCGCCGCCAGTTGTAAGCGCAATACCTCCAACAGCGGCCCCAATTGATACACCGAGATAGGTACCTGAGGTGTTCAGTGCTAGAGCCTGGGGTGCTACTGGCCCGGCCAACATGTACAAGCGAGCTTGGATGGCTGGCGAATTCCAGAACGCCAAACCGCCCCACACTGTCACAACGCAGATAACCGCAGGAATCGGTGCCGGTCGTCCCATCCATAGAAGCCACAAGATGACCATCGTGACGATGATGCCGCCGATTCCGATACTCAGGGTCCGGTCAGGGCCCCATCTGTCCGTTGCGATACCACCCAACCAAATCCCGAGGATGCCAGCTATACCCGACAGGCTAAATGCCAATGCCCGTTCATCAACTCCAGCTGAGCTCGTGGCATCGAGGTAGGGGGCAAGGTAGGTCAACATCATCATGGACCCAGTCATCAGCGCACAGTTCGCAAGCAAGCCGAACGAGATAGGTCCGGCACTTAGCGTCCGGAGCTGATCCCGAAGGAGTGGCACCTCCCGTTCGCCATCTTCACGCGGTAGCGTAGGCAAGAGTGCAAGAAGGACTATCAGCCCTGCGACGGCCATGGTGGCAAAGCATGCACGCCATCCAAGATGTCCGCCGATCCACGTCCCAATCGGGACACCGGCAGCAATAGAACCGGTCACTCCCAGGGACACAATAGCGATGTAGCGACCGGTCTTATCTGCAGGAGCCCGCTCCGCGGCAAAGGCGAACACGGCAGGAGTCATCCCAGCCGCAGCCACAGCGGCTACCACCCTCAAAACCAGGAGGAGGGGGTATGACGGTACAATTACAGCCAGACCATTTGCGAGAATGAACAAGCATAGACCGACAGTAAATAGTCGTCGCCGCGGCACTTTTGCCAAGACGACTGCCGCCAAAGGCGCCACTATAGCTACGGTCAGCGAAAATGCGGTAATGAGCTGTCCCGCATGGGATTCACTCACCCCCAGATCAGCGGCGAGTTCAGGTAGAATTCCGGCGATGACATAGTCATCCGTATATAGTACAAATCCTGTGGCGAGCAGGGCGAAGAGCCATGCAGGCATCAGGCTACCTTTCTGCATTAAGAAGATTGCGCAACGCGTTCCGTAGAGTCGAACGCAGTTGATAAACTGTGAGAGCTCCATGAGGCGTGACGGTGTCAAGTGTCAGGCCACCAACAAGGGCCGAAACTTGCCGGGCTGCCGCGCTGGGGTTGGGCACTTCGAGGCAGGCTAGTGCCGCAGCAATAATGTCATGAAGATCGCTTGCCATCTGTGCAGCGGATGATGCAAATACTGTCTGTGTTCTTGAGGCACGTATGAGTTCAAGGACAACGATCGCCTCCATCCTCCGCGGTTCATCGACAGGGAGAACTTGTTCCAGGAGATCTTGCAAGGAAGTTAGAGCCTCCTCACCTTCGAGGCCCCTCAACTGCTCGACCGGATGGTGCATGAGTCGCTGTCCCATCCGGTTTCCGGCTTCGTGAGCTGCAGCCGTCAGTAGGTCTTCATGGCCATCAAAAAAGTGCCGTACCGACCCTATATTGAGGTCCGCTTCAGCTGCCACCTTCCTTAGGGTAAGTCCTTCAAGGCCCTCTGCTACGATCAACCGAAATGCAGCATCGATGACATACTGGCGGCGTTCCTCTGCGTCTATGCGTGCAGGCATGTGTTTTCATCCTCATTTCCTTTTGACAGATTCGTCCCATACAGGATGGTCGGTTTCGTACGTCTGTCCGTCCTTGGCGAAGACCAAGAAGCGATCGAAATCTCGGGCAAACCAACGGTCATGGGTCACGGCAAGAACTGTCCCGTCATAGGCTCTGAGCGCTCGTTGAAGGGCCTCCGCTGACTCCAAGTCGAGATTGTCAGTCGGCTCGTCGAGAAGCAACATTGTCGCACCGCCAAGTTCGAGCAAAAGGATCTGGAAGCGAGCTTGTTGCCCCCCAGACAGGGAATCGAAGTTCTGCTCGGCGGAACGGGCGAGCTCGTAACGAGCTAGCACTCGGGACGACTCTTCTCGCGGCATTCCACGCCGGTGCTCGTCACCACGATGCAGTATCGAGAGCAGACTACGGCCGCGAAGGTCGGGGCGTCCATGTGTTTGAGCGAACCAGCCCGGACGGACTCGGGCGCCTAGACGCGCGGTACCGTCGTGCGTCACTGGATCAATCTGCATCTCGGATACAGGTTCGTGTTCAGGGGTGGGGTCATCGCCGCCGGCTGCTAGCAGACGAAGGAAGTGCGACTTTCCAGATCCGTTCTTGCCGAGAACGGCAATGCGGTCACCGTACCAAGCTTGGAAGTCGAAGGGCCGGACGAGTCCGGTGAGTTCGAGTTGCTCACACGTCAGAGCCTTCTTGCCCGTCCTGCCTCCATGTAGACGTATCGCAAGTTTTTGCTCCCGTGGTTGCGCCTCAGGCGGACCAGCCTGTTCGAACCTGGCCAACCGAGTCTGCGCCGCCCTGTACCGGGAGGTCATATCTGAGTTATAGGCCGCCTTCTGCTTATACATCTGAACAAGCGAACGTAACTTTGCATGCTCGTCATCCCATCGACGCCGCAGTTCGTCCAGCCTTTCAAACCGCTGCGTGCGTGCCTTCTGATATCCGCTGAAGCCGCCAGAGTGAACCCATGCGGTGTTACCTGCGCTGCCCAGCTCGAGAGTGACGATACTCGTGGCAGTGTTTGCGAGAAGTTCGCGGTCATGGCTGATATAGAGCACGCTCTTATTACATTCGACCAACTGGTTTTCAAGCCAGCGTTTGCCTGGGACGTCGAGGAAGTTGTCTGGTTCATCGAGGAGAAGAATCTCATCAGGGCCACGAAGGAGCGCGTTAAGAATGAGGCGCTTCTGCTCACCGCCCGATAACGTTGTCACCGGACGGTCCCAACACTTCTCGAATGGCAAGCCCAGGGAATCTGTGGCGCACGCATCCCAAAGAACTTCGAGATCGTAACCACCCTTCTCGCCCCAAGCGGCCAGAGCGGATGCGTATTCCATCTGCCGATCAATATCGTCTGTAGTGGCAACCGCTTGTTCGGCACGACGTAGTTCTGCGGCGGCTTCCTGCAAGGGCGGAGGAGCCACCGACAGTAGCAATTCTTGGACCGTCCCGGAAACGACGAACTGGCGCATCACTCCAATCGAGCCATTGCGGGAGACTGCCCCCGCCTCGGGAGTGATCTCGCCTGTGATGATGCGTAACAGTGTCGTCTTGCCTGCTCCATTCGCTCCAATCACCGCCACTCTCTCCCGAGGGCCGACACGGAACGAGACATCGCGGAGCAGGGGCCGACCGTCGGCCAGCGTGTAGCTCACCGACTGTGCTTCGAGGTAGCTCATGGGCCACTACGGTATCACGGTCGTGACAAATGATGGAACCCAGGCACTGGTGGCGGCGTTGAGCCGCAGCGTCGTTCGAGCCGATTCCCCGCTCCAACGTCGTAGCCACGGGGGTCGGGTGGCGATGGCTTGGATCGGGGCGGTACGGTGTGTCACACTCGTGCTATATATCACGCCCGTGATAGCTTCGGTTCGAGTACAACACACAGAAGCGCTGAGCGGTGGCTCGTCAGCACCGCAGTCGCCTACCGGTCAGCGCAGGAAGGTGGCAAGGTCATGACCGATGACTTCTTCGTCGAACAGCCTCAGGAGAGTGACTTTGACGCTCTCCGTGGCTTGTTCGTCAGCACTCTGGAACCTCACTACGACGGCGATCACGACGCGCATCTCACTCGCCTGATCGAGGACCACCGTTCAAACGGACAAGACTTCAACGGCCTCAACTCTCTCGTCCAACTGGGATATGTCGCCAGACTAGAACCCGGAGGTCGCCCGCTGGGTTAAATCAACCTCGTGATCAAGCGCCACGGTACTGCCAAGATCAGCCCCCTGATTGTTGACCCGTCGGCCAGGCGCCGTGGCGCAGGAGAGGCACTATTGAATGTGGCTCCCCATGACGTCCGGACCTTCTTCTCTCGGCAGGGATTCGTACAGGTCGGGACAACACCGGACCAGTACGGTCGGGGAAAGACGGAACTGATCTGACAGCGACCACGATTGCGTGCAGGCGCGAAATCCGACGATCCGTTCAACTTGGTCCGTGTCCAAGATTCAGCACAGTGGCGACGGTTTAGGGGGCTCGCCCACTCGCGCACGTGAACCACCCGGCTACCTACACTGCACATCCTGCCGGAAAACAGTGACACTTAAAAAGTAACGGGGGTTTACCCACGGCGGGGGCCCTTGAGGTCATCAGAGTCAATCACGATCGTGAACGGCCCGGAATTGGTTAAGGAGACCTCCATCTTCGCCCCGAACTCACCGGTCTGCACATCGGCCCCCAGGTCCCGTAACGTCGAGACAAAATAGTCATACAGCGGTTTGGATACCTCGGGGCGGGCTGCCGCCGACCAGGAGGGGCGACGGCCCTTGCGGACATCCCCATAGAGGGTGAATTGAGAAATGACCAACAAGGGTGCACCGGTTGATTCCGCCGACGTTTCCCCCTCCAAGATCCGTAGCCCGAAGAGCTTTGTCGCGACAGCGGTCGCGTCCTGCTCGGTGTCTGTGGTGTTGATACCGAGCAGGACTACCAGCCCTGGTTGGTGCAAGTGTCCAATAACCTCCTCGCCGACGGTGACCTGGGCCTGTGAAGCAACTTGAACCACTGCGCGCATAGCGCACAGTGTACCCAGTCGTTGGCGGGCGCTTACTAGAATGAAGACCATGGCTGATTTGTTTAGTTCGATGCACGATGATGCCGGTGATCAGGCTCCGGCAGGAATCGACACTCATCGAGCTGGGGGAGCCCAAGCGCCACTGGCGGTGCGGATGCGACCGCGAACCATCGACGAAGTCGTTGGACAACAGCACCTGTTGACCCCGGGCTCGCCACTACGGAATCTGGCCGGGGGAGAACCCAGCACCGGGGGACGTGCCGCCGGACCAGCCTCGGTGATTCTCTACGGTCCTCCTGGAACCGGCAAAACCACGCTGGCGCATGTCATTGCCCGGGGCGAAGGACGGAAGTTCGTGGAGTTATCGGCGATTTCTTCGGGTGTCAAAGACGTGCGGCGGGTCATGGACCAAGCTCTGAACGATCGAGATCTCTACGGTCGGACCACAGTGTTGTTTCTCGACGAGATTCACCGGTTCAATAAGGCCCAACAAGATGCGTTGCTACCGGGGGTCGAGAACCGCTGGGTGGTGCTGGTGGCAGCAACCACCGAGAACCCCTCCTTCTCCGTGGTTGCCCCCTTATTATCTCGGTCCCTGTTATTGACCTTGCAGCCGTTGACTGACGACGATATCTCCGGGCTGATCACCCGAGCCGTCAGCGATGAACGCGGTCTGAATTCCGCCGTGTCACTGTCCGACCAAGCCCTGGACTACCTGGTGCGTATGGCGTCCGGGGACGCCCGTCGCGCACTGACCACGCTGGAGGCTTCCGCCGGGGTGGCACTCGACCACGCCCCGGAGTCCTCTGCCACCTCCGAACAGGGTGAGCAACCCAGCGTGCCGGTGATCACCGAAGAAGATGCAGCCCAGGCGATGGACCGGGCGGTGCTACGTTACGATAAAGACGGCGACCAGCACTACGACGTGATCTCGGCGTTCATTAAATCCATTCGGGGCTCGGATGTGGATGCGGGGCTACATTATCTGGCGCGCATGATTGAAGCCGGTGAGGACCCCCGGTTCATTGCCCGTCGGCTGATTATTCTGGCTTCCGAGGACGTTGGGATGGCTGACCCAACCGCTTTGCAAACTGCGGTCGCAGCCGCTCAAGCGGTGCAGTTGATCGGGATGCCCGAAGGGCGGATCATCCTGGCTGAAGCCGTCGTCCATCTGGCGACCGCGCCCAAATCCAATCGGGCCTATCAAGGCATTAACGAGGCCATCGCCGATGTCCGCGCGGGTCGCTCCGGGGTCGTGCCAACCCACCTGCGCGATAGTCACTACCCCGGAGCCAAGGCACTCGGACACGGTGTTGGCTACCGGTACGCCCACGACGCCCCGCACAGCATCGCCACCCAGCAGTACCTGCCCGACACGTTGAGAAACCGGGAGTACTACCATCCAACAACCAACGGCGTGGAACGTTCCCTCTCCGAACGGCTACCGGTGATCCGCGATATTCTTCGCGGTCATCCCAGTGCGCCACGACAAGCTGAGACTTCCACAACGACCACGAGGGACAAGACTGTACCGACCGCGCAGTCGGAACAGAACGACCACGAGAACCACGACAAGCACGACGACGTCACAAGTCAAGACTAAGCAAGGGCCAGAAGCGTCCACGAGACCAACACCACCGTCAGGATGCTCGGTGAGGTTCGGTGCCGGCGACGATCTCTGATAAGGTAGACAAGTCTGGCACGTTCACCGCAGGACCCGCGTTTGCACCGGGCCCACGATGCAATGGTAGTGATGACGGGTGACGGCAAACCCCTCAGCTCTCCCGAAGATGATATGGGAGGCCAGGAACGCTCGCTGTGTATCCCGGAAACCTCCGGTTCTTGTCGAGCGAGTGGAACAAACATGACATTGCCGTATGACAAGAAAGTTGATTCATGACTAAGAACTTGCGTTCTCGCCGCACGGTGCGCCACTCACGCGCACTCGGCATTGCCCTGACTCCTAAAGCCGAAAAGTACATGGAGCGCCGTCCCTACGGCCCCGGTCAGCACGGTCGCGCTCGTCGTCGCGCCGACTCAGACTACTCGGTTCGTCTGAAGGAAAAGCAACGGTTGCGCGCACTGTACAACGTGCGTGAGGCCCAGATGCGCCGTTACTTCGCCGAAGCGAAGCGGCGTAGCGGTCAGGCCGGTGAAAACCTCATTACCCTGCTGGAATCCCGTCTAGATGCCCTGGTGTTACGTGCCGGTTTCGCACGCACCATCGCTCAGGCTCGTCAGTTGGTCGTGCACCGCCACATCCTGGTTGACGGTCAGCGTGTGGACCGCCCCTCCTTCCAGGTCAAAGAAGGCCAGCTGATCCACGTTCACGAGCGCTCGGAGACCATGGTGCCCTTCCAGATTGCTGCCACCGGAGCTCACCAGGAAGTGCTTCCCGATGTTCCCGGCTACCTCGATGTGGAAATCGACAAGTTGCGTGCTCGCCTGGTTCGGACCCCGGAACGCTCTGAAGTTCCCGTGGGTATCCAGGAAAATCTCGTGGTTGAGCATTACTCGCGCTAATTTTCGGCTCTTTTTGTGGGGGCCCGCTGGATCGTTGGTATCTGGCGGGTCCTCTTTTTTTGTGCGGGTTGTGAGGGTTTTTTAGGTGTTGGTTGGTGGTGGCTTGTGGTGGGTTCTGTTGGGGCTTGACCGCTACGGAACCGCCACAAAGTCTGTGGCGGTTTTTGGTGGTTGTCCTCGACCGCCACAAGCCTAGTCCCATTAGTCCTACTTGAGTCCTAGCTACTTACTGATGAGGTGCGATGAGAATTTTTTTTGCTTACCCCTTGCATCTGGTCTAGTAGTGTACTAGACTAGTAAATGTCAGGGGGAAGAAAGAAACCCCCACCACACAGAGAGGAAACCACATCATGACTTACACGCTGGACACGAAATTTTATAGTCCACGCTATATCGCTAATGGCCGGGGTGCTGGCACATATACGCTGGCACAGATTCTTGATTACAGCGGTGACACGCCCTATACGATCATGATTATTGAACGTCGAGCGACTATGGCAAAACATGACCTGGATTCCGATGAAGAGTACGAGGAATTCATCGACGCTGGGCATGAGACGGAGCGAATCGAGGATCATTTGCGCATGATTGACCTCGATGATGTGCGTGACCTGCTGGATGATCCGAACGCGGAAGAAGTTGAGTGAGATGACTGATAACAAGGATAGCTTGGGCGATACTGAGCATGAAATCAAAAAACTAGCTGGACAGCTTGCCGAGGGGCGAGCAAAAGTTGCTCAGACCAGGCGGGACATTGATCGGGCTATTATCGACGCTCATGAGGCTGGGGTCTCAGAGTATCAGCTAGCTGACTGGTCTGGTTTGGCGCGGACGACAGTTCGAGGGATTCTTGGGAAATAATTTGTTCCTACCCCTTGCAATTAGTCTAGTAGTGTACTATACTAGAATTGCAGGGAGGGAAAGAAACCCCACCGGCCACCAGACAAAAAGGATCACATCATGAAACGCTTAACCAACAACGAAGAGACCACGACACGTCGCCTCCGCTGGGATTATCGCATCGACGAGACGCTCGACTTCCTGGTCGCAGAAACCCTGGAGGACGGCGAATGGGTTGAATGCGATGTCGAATCCATTGTGGCAGACGAAGACCCCGAGCCCTACGATAAACTCGAGCAGGAGATGATCTCCCGCCTTGGCAAAGCGTGGGAAGGCCTGACAATCACGGACAACGGCTAACGGGACGTCCCAAAGGGAAGGACACATCATGCCAATCACCATCACCGCTAACATGCACACACCACAACGCGGATGGACAGACACCTACAGCACCTACATCGACGACTAGTGCAAAAAAAGAAGGCCCCGCCCGAGCCAGTAACGGCAGGGGCGGGGCTATTCTTTTGTGGTGTCTACTAGGTTGGGTTTTCTGCGTCCTCCGGGTCAACCCCCAGATCGGATGGACCATGCGACACTGGTTCGGCATGGTCGGCCGGTGGTTCTTCCGGGACATCCAAGTCTTCGACCTCTTCTAGTCCTAGGTCTGCCGGGTTCTCGGTGTCATCCAGGAACAACGTCTCATCCTCCGGCATGATGCGCTCCCAGTCTTCCGAGGGTACTAGCCAGCCACCAATGACCGCCAAAACAGCGGTAATAATCACTGTGACCGCTGTCTCCACTGGCTGGAGTGATGGTGCGAAATGCACAATAATTTGCGCGATGGCGGCACCGAGTGAGCCACCGACAGCAGACGCGCCGGTGACTGGTCCTACAGTACGTTTTTGCATTACTTGTCCTCCTTGTCGGCCGAGACGGTCAGTGTCACGTCTGCTTCTAGGTCTTTGATAGCTTTCGCTACACCTTCTTGTGCGGCCTTCCGTACTTCTTCCAGATTGACCTTCTTACCTTGTGATAGGTGCTCTAGTGCTTTCAGAATTCCGGCAAGCTCACCCTGAGTTGCTACACTTGCTTTATTGGTCTCTCGCACGTATCCGTAGATGTCGCGTTTGGCATATTTGTTTTTGTACTGCCACACCTTTTTACCCAGGTTTTTATCCAAGTTTTTGAGTAGCTTGTAGGTTTCGCGGTTGTACGCGCACATGTCCCAGTCGTCATTTTTCGGTTTGTACGACCAGCGGGCGAGCCGTGTTTCTTCGCGAACAATCTTTCGTAGTTGTTTTTCGGTGGCCATGCTGAACCAATCCTTCCCAGTAGTGGTGTTGTTTTTCTTCGAGGTTGCTTTTCCTGGCTTGGTGTAATACCCGCGCTTCACGTACCGACGAAAATCATTCATGGACAGGCGCGGTCTGGTGAATGCAGGGTCCACTTTTCGACCCTTGGGTACGGCTGCTTCTTTGTGCCCGACCACAGCGGACACGGGTAGCCCGAATTCGTCGATCAGGGCACGGCAGAGTTTGACGTAGGAGTCAAGCTGTGCGTCGGACCATCGTTCGCCGGTGCCGGTGTTTTCTGCTTCGATCCCGATACTGTGCCTGTTGGTGTACGCGGTTTTGGAGACCCTGCCGGCGTGATAGGCCAGGCCGGACGCGATCACATAAATGGTCCCGTCGCGCCCGATCCCGTAGTGTGCGAGGGGTCCGGGTAACCCTGGTCGCCCGTTTTTGACAACATTCATGGACGGGTAGTTTCCGCGTGAACCTCCGGCGGTGTGATGACACATCACCGACCGCACAGGGGACATGGTGCCGTTTCCGCGGGTTTTCCATCCGCTGGTTTCTTTGACCGGGTAGCCGGTGGTCCGTGCTACCCTTGCGAGTCCTGTGTAGTAGGGCATAGTGTGTGCTCCTGTTTTTGGGTATAAAAAATCCCCTAACCCGGTCATGGGTGAGGGGGTCGCGTCGTGCTTGTTGTTGTGTTGTTATTCTTCGGGTTTGATGCCGTGCTGGTACATTTTTAGCCGGTATTGGTGTACTTTTTCTTCTGCTTGACGCCTGGACTGGTGCGCCCTGTCTTCGGCCTGTTGAATGTCCCGGCGTAGTTGGGTGTTTTCTTCTTCGAGTTGGTCTATTTTTTGTTCTAGTCGTTTTTCGCGTGAGACCCTGCCTGAGGACCATTTGATGAGGGCTTCCACGATTTTCACTAAGACTGGTGACCCGATGGCTGTTGCTATGAGGGCGATCATTTCTTCTGTCACAATCCGCCCTCCTTTTTAGCGATGTTTTGGTTCGGTCACGTTCGGGTCTTGCTGTCGTGTGGATACTTTCAGGAGTCGGCATACTAGTAGGCAGATGGCGCACCCGATGATGCCTGCTTGTAGGAGCCGGTTGCCGGGGGATGATACGTGGAGTGTGATGACGATCAGGTAGTACATGAAAGCACCAGCAATGAGTGAGACGACGGCCCACCTTTCGAGCCACCATGCCCCGTTGAGGCAGGTCAGTAAACCTATTGCCCCGCCGATGGTGACGAGGATGGCGATAATCATCATCGCGTAGTCACCGATGGCACCTTGGATACTGGAGGGTGGCTGAAAAATGCTGTAAACACCGGGGATGAGGGCGTGCCAGTATCCGATCCATGTCGCAAAATTAATGACACGTGGCTCGGAGATTTTGCCCCATATGCGTTTCGGTAAATCCCAGCCGGTGTGTTGGTTTGGTTGTTCGGTGCTCATTGTTTCTCCCAGCTGTCGTTCGTCCCTGGCACGCTAATATTCGCGGGTGCCATTGATTTCCAGGTGTTCCCGTCGTGGGTGACCACAGCGTCTTGGGGGTATGCTTCGAGCACGGTGGCTGGTTGCACCCACTCATCGCTGTCGGTGTGTTGTGTGCCGGCGTATTCTTGGTATTGGTCGATGAGCCCTGCGACGCGTGTCATGGCGGAGTCGATGATGTCGCGCCGTGTTGTTTCGTTCGTGATTGCTTGCCGTAAATCCGCTAATTGTTTTTGTGTGTATTGTGTGAGATCGACTGCCATCATTCCCCCTGCTGTTGTTGTTCGAGTTCTTCGAGTCGTGCCGTCAAATCCTCGACCTGTGATTCGAGTTTTTCGATCCGGTCGCGTTGCCTGCGCATGAGCGGAAAACACGCCACCGCCAGCGCCTCGTATTGGATTGATTCGACTTGACCATCTTCGGTGTATGTGACAAAAGTCGGGTCAATTTGTGCGACGTCTTCCGCGATCAGGCCGGGGATACGCTCCAGGACAGGGTTAAGGTCGCGTTCGTCCACGTCGTACCAGTTCTCGCCAGACCCCTGGTCGATGCGTTCTTTTTTGGTGCGCGCTTCTTTTTGTCGTTCGATCGCGTGCCCATCAAGGAAGGTTTTCACATCCAGGTCAAGTAGCGCGTCGGGGGTGTCGTGGACTCGTTGATCGATCTTGTATCGTGCCGATGAAGTGGTTTTGTATAAGATCCCGTTTCTGTCCATGTGCACGTTGGCACGATAGTCGGTGGAACGGTTTCGCATGATCGAAAATGCTGGCCCGACCGACACGTTATTATTGAAGACCGCGTAATTTTGGTTGATTGTCACGGAGCGGCGACCAGAATTGTCGATCACACCGAGTTCGCCTTGAAAAATGCGCAGATTGCTGACATCCGTGTTCCCGACTCTGGCGTTCAACCGCGAATTGAGGTTGATTGCCCCACCGTTTTGTGCGTTGATGTTCAGGTCTTCGGGGCCCTTGTTTGCTGGGTTATGAATGTACATTCCGGCAGTGTTGGTGAGCCTGCCCAGACCTTGGTTGGGGTTTTGCGCAAAATACACGCCAGACCGGCGTGAAGCGTACCTATCATTTTGGTCTTTCCAGTCATCCTGTGACGGTTTAATCACAATACCCGGTGCGCCACGGTGCGACGTCACAATACGACCAGACAGAGTGTTGAAACTACCATTCAAAGAGATGGTTTGGTTGCCGTCTTCGTCCCACCCCATGATGCCTTCTGAGGTCCATTTCACGCCCTGTTCTGGTGTGTGTTCAGTCTGAATCAGAGGCCCAGTGATCACGGCGCCGTCCAACGCGCCTGCCCGGATATGTTCGGTGGTGATCGCGTTCGCCTCGATCATGCCAGCACTGATTTTGAGGATACTGGCGACACGTGCCACAAATTCTTCAGTGACTGTTATCTTCGACGCGCTCAGGTTGTCGATCATTGCGTCACTGATCCACGCCGACTGTGCTTGCAACCGTTTAATGACAGCCATTTCAGCCCACAACCGGCTGATGAAAGCGTCTGTGACGTCCAACTTGTTCGCGCTGACACGATGAATCATCGCGTCATGAATCCACGCCTCACGGGCGCTCAGGACGCCAGCCATGGCCGTTTCAAGTGGTTCCGCTACTGCAATAGCACTGTCTGGGTCCTCGCTCAGGCTTTGACCTAAAGCATACGGTAGCGTGTCCCAGAGTTCGCGCATCCTCCGCTCATGCTCTGCCCGGCGCTCATCCAACTGCTGGAAACTCGCTTCCGCATCAGACCTAGCACCGGCGATCTGTTCAGCCACCTCATCCAGGTGCGCCTCGATCGTGTCCTCATCCACCAAGGCCGGGACCTCAACCACCACCACCGGCGACGGGTCAGACACCACACCCGACCTCGACACAAACTGTACGGCAACGTTCCACACGCCACCCCACAAGGTCACCGTGGCCTGCGTGTCCTCCCAGATTGTGCCAACAACAGTCGACGGCCCCACCACAAACCCCGGATCAGTCGAGGCATGAACAAGAACCTTGCCCACGTCCTCGGGTACACCATCAGCTAGCACCACCTGGAAACCACCAGGCACCGCGAACACCTCAGGCATGGCAGGTGTCACCGGCCGACTCGTGGACGTGTGCCGGAACAGATCACCACCACCAGCGATCACCCCAAGCTCCCGGCCGTCCTCATCGACAACCCGAAACCCCGACCCATCACCCGACACCAGCGTCGTTAGTCTCGCATCCTGGGCACGCTCCAACCGGGATAGACGGGCGACAATGCGTTTAGATTCTAGGAACAGTCGCTCAAACTCGCGTTGCTCACGACGCGAAAACCCACTATTTGACAATTGGTTCAACCCCTAACTCCATCGTGTCCCCTGTGCCCGTTGCCGACCAGGACCGGGTAATCTCCACCACCCGCACCCACACGTTCAGCCCTGTACCGTCCGGCATGTCACCGACCACCCGTATTTCATCACCAATATTCAGCAGACGGTTAGGTGCCAACGGTGAATCCACCACCGTGAGCCGGTCCAACTGATACTGGAACCCAGCCTTCAACCGTTTCAGCTCCTTATCGGCCCGGGACCGCACAAGTTGTCGAGTACCCAAATCCGATTCAGACACGGTCACATGTTTGTCCAACAACCGGGGGTGCTTCCACGCCCGGTCCTCCATGAGCGTGGACTTACCCTCACCAGACCCCGTGACAGTGACTCGCGTGAAGAACTCGCCCCGCTGCACCTCTGGTATGTCATGCACGTTCGCGCCCAGCTCGTACCGTAGATCGTGGCGACGGGTACCGAACCGGCGCGCCACACTCATAACCGGGTGCGGCATGTCGTCAACCCACGAACCGGTTTCGACGTACTCGAAACCACCAATGTCTTGGAGTTTTTGTAGCGTGTCCGACAGGTCCCGGTCTTCCCAAGGGCTAATCGTGTAATGGTCGGGGCCTTGTTCTTCCTCGTGGGTTTCTAACCATTTTTCGAGTTCTTCTACCCTGGCCACCCGGGATCCGAACCAGTTTTTCGAGTTCTCCAACGTGTTTTTTGCTGACAGGTAGTCTTTGGCTGCTTGACGTGATGCCCCATTCGACCGGTAATACCATTCCCCGGTACCGGGTGTTTTGGTGGACCATTTCCAGTGCCACACCCGTAAAACGTCGCCGTCTTGATTCTGGTGAATGACGATCTTATAGCTGGCACCGTCTTTAGGTTCCGGCGGGTCGGTGGAGGTCACGATCTCCCCCACACCAGAACGTCCACCACGCTTAGCAAGCACACGTGCCCGCCGTTGTGTTTCTTTCTCCCAATACGCGGTGCGATCGTCTTTCCGACGCGTCAAAAAATCACGGATAGTTTTTAGCTCGTCCAGTTTGTCACGGTAAGCCGACGTGGGCGCCCGACCCACAACCTGCCCAGACGACGACAACCCGTCAATGTCTAGCGCGTAAATGCCGGTGTCAATGATGATGCGTGACCACACGTGCTTCCACAGGTGGAGCGCATCAGTCCCTGACCGGCGCATCTCTTCACGAGTCCACGGCATGTCATGGGCCAACCGGGACGGCCCGGACGCTTCCGCCCGGTAATCGGTTTCTAACGACCCGGAATCCATGACTGCCGGTAGGAGTTTTCCGTCGTCGTCCTCCACGAAGAACACGGTGCCCTGCTCCAACAGCACCGGGTGCCCGTCACGGTCCTTCCTCGCGTGATAGTCTGCCCGTAAACTCAGGTCTAACACCGTGTGGCCATCCAGAACCTCGGTGACGGTCACCTCATCGGCGTGTGCCTGTAGCTCCCAATCCAAAACACGACCGGTGCGCGCCTCAACAGCGATCACTCGCATCAGCGCACCTCGTGGAACGTGATGCTGACCTTGATAATAGATTTCTCATCAATGGTCACCGTTGACCCGCGAAGCGCATTCGACACCCGCAACACCAGTGTTTGGCTTGTGCCCCGCAGTTGTTGACTCACGCTCACACGGCCACCGGTGAACTGGGTAGAACGCGCCCCGCCATCTGATAAATCCATATTCCACTCGGAGGACGGTAAAGCCCGAGACATGGTGTAAGCACTGATTTTGCCATACCCATTCCTGCCTGCCAGGTGGAACCCGGCGATAATCACATCAAACGTCGCCCATCGCGCCCACTCTGGCACATCAAACCGTAACGGGGCTGACATGTCCTCGTAGTAGGAGCCTGTTTGTGTGGTCTTGAACCGTTTCGAAGGTTTATGAATGATAGGCGGTGGCGTGTAGGTGCGGGGCATAATCATGTTCGCCAGAAAGTTTGTTTCATCCACCGCCGACTGGCTGGCACGAATCACCGCCGTACCAATCAGCACAAACGGGTAATCAATCTTCTTGTATGCGCTGATTGCTTTCTCAGTTTTAGCCACCGACCCTGGGATGCCCTCAATCACGTCAACCGACCAGTAGTTATAATCCTGTAATGCTTCCGCGGTTTCCGGGACTGTCGACCCCTCAATGACCGGGTCGTGGACACGCAAAATAATTGCGTCAGTCCGCCCGCTAGCTGGTGTCGATGATGCCGGGCGGAGTTTCACATCCAGGGCACGTTTTACCCGGAAAGCATAGGATTCATCGACGCGCCCAGGGTACCGTGACCTGGCCACCACAGAGCACGGGTGAACCCTCACATGGTCGCTCTTACCTGGTGTGACGGTCAGGTCGCCACCACCAGAGGCGACGAGACCGGATTCACCGTTCGTGCCAATGAAAACCATGGCTCTAGCGTCTGCCGGGTCGTGTCCCACCCCGCCTGTTGAGATTGCCCACACAGAATTTTCTGGTGCAGCCTGGTAATCTTCACTCATTCCAGCCCCTCCACTGTTCAGTTGTTCCTACATGCTTTATGTCGTGGCCGTTCAGGTCAGTGACCTGTACGTTTCTCGAAAACTCACAGTCACCTTTGATGTCCCTGTGGTATCTGTGGCGTCAAACCACAGTGTTGTTTGCCCCCGCGGGATCACGAGCTTCGATAACCGGGTGTCGCGGGTCAGATCACCGGGAACATGCCGGGTCCGCCCACTACCCGCCCGGTGCACCGCTGACACCGCCAAACCGTCAAGGGTGACCCGCTCATCCCACAAGAGTCGGCCACGGTAACCGGCCACAAAATCGTCACCCCACACTCTCGGGTTTTCGCACGGCCCAAAAAAGGTAACTTTTGCGGGAGCAGACAGTTCTCCAGTGTTTCTGAGCACTCCGGCCCGCGGGTCGCCGGTGCCCGCAATTGAGGGGTCAAAAATGTTTGGGAACGTCCACCCAGCAGAGGCTCGCATGGTTGGTGCGACTGTGATCGTCGTGTCCTCCCATGCGGTACCAAATGCTCGTGGTTCCAAAAACTGGACCGTGACCCCCAACGTCATAGACACGGGAGTTTCCCACCCAGGTGTTTCTAAACCACTCTTGTATACGGCGCGGCGTTCGCGTGACACCCCAGTGACCGGGTCATGCACAGTCACAGTCACCCACCCGTCAGCGGGGGATAGCACCTCCCGTAACGTTTGGTGCAGTCTGCGAACATGCCCCGGATCATGGCCCCGCACATGTACAGGCAGGAATATTTCACCGGATTCTGCCCTCATGTGGTCCAGGTGGTCTCCACCGAACCATTTTGGGGTCGTGTGTGTTTCGACCGTGGACGCACCCAAACCTTCAACATCAGCCATAAGGTTAAACCCGGTGTGGTCGTCACCGAACCGCAACTTCACAGTCTGCCCGGCCCCGACCAATGTCACTGTGCGACGCGCTGTTTCCACCATCAGGTTCACCCTCGTTTCAGCTCGTGTGGTCAATGTGTGTGTTAGCGGGCCATGATGACCCGGCGCCGGCGACTCAAAGCGGTCAACCGTTCAGCGAGCCGGTCAGTGTCACCAGCTGTCACCGGCGCATTGAATGTGACCCCGCCGTCCATATGCTTAGCAATACTTCGACCCAACAGGTCAGCGTCCCGTTCCGACAACACACCTTGCACGCTCACCTGTTGTCGTGCCGACTGTTGAGCGGTCTTCACCGTTTCACCGCCACGGAACTTCAACAACTCAGGGCCACGTTCACCAACCCATGCCCAGCCGGGAACCGCCGAACTGGTACCATCCGCATAGCCTCGCATGGGTAGAACACCGCCGTCCGCGTACCATCCTCGCCGGTTGTGGTGAGCTAACGCCGACAACGGGTTACCGTACGTGCGTTTGATATAGTTAAAACCCCACTCAGCCTGTCCCGCAGCTGTCGGTTCCACAGGCCCATGAATGGACGTCATCTTCTGGAATAGGCCCTCCGCCGAAGACGTCGGGTTGGCGGCCCTGTGGTTCCACCCGGACTCGCGAGACAAAAGTTGATCCACTGCCCGCCATTGTGCACCGGAACCCCAACCGTACCGGGCCGCCACTGCCCGCACCTGATCCTTTATGGACCCGGACCCGGCGGGGAAATCTGTTCCCCCCGTACTGCCCGGAATGGTGCCAGTCATGTTCCCGCCACGACCAGCAGTAGCCCAATATTTAGCCGGGTTAACATCACCCCACGCCCGTTTGCGGTGCACCTCCCAGTGCAAGTGCGCGCCAGTCACATTACCTGTTGTGCCCTGTGCACCAATCCGTTGACCAGGTAGCACCTTGTCACCAGCGCGCACCCGTACACCACCAATAGGGTTGTGCCCGTAGTAGGTGTGCATCCGGTTCGCGTGCTCAATCAGAATGCCCAAACCGGTACGGCCCGGCCCGATGTTCGGCCCAGTTTTTCGGACCACACCCGCCGCATACGAGAATGTGGGCGTACCCTGCCCGGCGGCAATATCCATACCGGCATGGTGGCCACCCCACCGTGGACCGTAACCGGACGTGACACGACCTGTGGTGGGTTTCGCTGTGCGCCCGTTCGTGACGACCATGCCCGGCCCGGCCACCGCGTCAAACAGGCTGGCCAGGTAATCTCCGAACCCGTCAATGACCTGTTGGATCACATGCTCACCGATAGGACGCCACGGGCTCACTGGCAACCGGCCCTTGTATTCTTGACCAATTTTTTTGGCGTCCGCGGAAAACTCGGTCTCAAAAATACCGCCGTCTGCGAAAGCCTGCACACCATCACCAAGGACACG
Source organism: Auritidibacter ignavus (assembly GCF_003703835.1). Classification (GTDB taxonomy): domain Bacteria; phylum Actinomycetota; class Actinomycetes; order Actinomycetales; family Micrococcaceae; genus Auritidibacter; species Auritidibacter ignavus. The sequence goes on along the minus strand of NZ_RDQR01000007.1, from coordinate 75,375 downwards.
ACGAACACCTGTGACACCGCCACCACGTGCTGCCGTGTTCACCCGGTCAACCCAGCCACGCCCCATAGCACGTGCCACTTCTGGCCGCATGATCGACTCACCACCAGACAGCTCGAGCCGGCCACCAGTAGGAGAGGTGAAACTGTGCACGTCCCGGCCTGGGGTGTACCCGGGGAGAACACCACCTGTCGCTAACCGGACAGGTTTTTTCATGCTCACGCCCATGTCACCGTATGCCTGGCTAATGGCGTTAGAGAATGAGCGTAGCACGCCTATCAGGTCGTTGATTTTCCCCGTGAATGGTTGTCGTGCAGACCCCATTTGGTTGACCACACCATCACGTAACTGTGCGGTGGTGGCCACACCACGGTCACGCATCCTGGTGAATTCTTCCCCGGCCCGTTCGCGCATGCCGGCAACCTGTGTTGCTGTGGTGGTGCGCATGATCGCCATATTCTGCCCAGTAACACGGGTCATACCCGCTAACCGGTTCCCAGCAGTGTCCCGCATCGTGGTCAACGATCGAACCGTGTTGTCCAGCATGACCCTGTTCGCGGTGCTGGTCACCCGTGATTGTTCGCCCTTCTGCGAGCGCGTGTCCGCGGTCATCGACCTGTTGCCGGCGACCGTGCTGTTCACGAGAGAAGCCACAGTTTTTGCCGTGTCCGAGGACATCACATTATGCGCTGTGATGGTTGCGGACTGTTGTGCGAGTACCGCATTTTTCGTGTCCGCGGTCATGGCCCGGTTCCCTGCCAGGGTCGCTGATTGTTGTGCGAGCATGGTTGCCCGCGTGTCAGCGGTCATGGCCCGGTTCCCTGCCAGGGTCGCTGATTGTTGTGCGAGCATGGTTGCCCGCGTGTCAGCGGTCATAGTTTTACCAGCCGTAGACACCGTGCCGGTCATGGCCTGGTGTGCGGTGGCAGTATCATCGGCCATGGTGGTGAACGCTGATTCGGTGGACCCGGTGAGCTGGTCCATTGCCTCCACCCAGGCCCCGGTTAGTTCACTGGTGTCAGGTGCTTGCACACCATCCACGGTCGCCGGGGTAACCCTGGCGGTCACGCTACCCGATGCCATACCCTCCGGGGTGAAGCCTGGCATACGGCGCATGGCCTCGAGCAGGATCGCTACTGATCGTTTGGACCCGTCAAGTGGGATCCATGCTTCGTCTACGTCGGACCGGTCGCCGGCGAACCGAATATCACCTGGTTTCACCATTTGGGCAACGTTCATGACGTTATTTCCGGTGATAGCGCCGGTGGCCATGCCGTGCACGTCAATACCGCCGGCGTGACGGCCCCCGAGGCCGAGGGCTTCCGCGAGAGGACCACCACGCCGGGTTTTCTTCACACCTGGGGCGAAAGGAATCTCGCCATCAATCACCGGCCGATATTTAATATCGACCGTCCGATCCTTAGTCAGGTAGTCGAGGGTATTTTCAACACTGGCCGAACCTGTCTCGGTAATCCGGATTTTTCCATCCGGCAGAGTATCAACCTTGTACCCAAGAGCCTTGAGACGTTGAATAATGCCCGGCGACTTCGGTTCATCAATCGTGATCGTCTTATCCGGGGTCGCATCAATACGCTTCGCCAGCGAATACAGTTTCGCATCCTGAACGTCAATACTCCCACCATCAGTGAGGTGATACTGAACATCGGACGGCACAGCGAACAGTTTGTCCGTGAGTTTCTCCACTTCTTCACGTGAGAAACCGGCCTGAATCATCTGCTCTTCAAGCTTGTCACGTTGCTTCGCATAAGCGTCCGCAGCCGCTTCCGCCGCTTCCTTCGCGTTCTGGTCCCCACCAGCTTTGTCGTAGGCGGCGATCGCTGATTCTCTGGCCAGCTCTTCGTGACGTACTAACAGTTCGTTGAGCCGGTCGCCTTCATCGTTGTATGCGAGTTGACCTTCCTTGAGGTTGACCAGAGCTTCACCCTGCTCGTTCGTGGCATCAACATACGCTTTCAACTGTTCCGTGATATTGCGGGTGGATGTCTCAGTTTGACGTCGGATCTCATCCGCGGACAGCTCCACCCCGGACAGCTCATCAATTGCTTCTTTCAGAGCACGCGCACGATCAGTCCCCGTTTTGGTTTCATCATTGACGATCGCCATCTGCTCCGAATAACGATCCAGTGCACGCTCGGTTTCGTCTAACGATTCGGCCGCCGCCTGTTGTGCGTCTAGTTCGTCACGTTTAGCTTCGGTGGCTTCGCGGGTCTCTTCCTTATATTTTTCGAGTGGCCCAAGGACTGCTTCAACACCGCCGGCTTGTTCGAACCGGCGTTCGATTTCTTTCTCGGTAAGCCCTTGTTCTTCCCACCGGGCTTTCATGAGGTCTTCGACCCGGCTTTTCAGTTCCGCTTCAGCGCCGGCCTGCCCCTCAATGTAGGGTATGACGTCTTGGACGGTGAGCCCGTACGCTTCTAACGCGTCCATGGCACGTTCGTTTGCTGACACGTTCTCGTAAATAAGCGCCGTGGACTGTTCAGTCAACGCGCCAGTAGTTTCATCCAGGGAGGCTTTGAACTCTTCCTGACGCTGTTTAGCTTCCTGATTCTTCTGCGACCACAAGGTGAGGGCAATACCTGCCGCACCGAGGGCAACACCCCACGGGCCACCCAATAGGGACATGACGCCACCGAATACGCCACGCAACCCAGATTTAGCGTCCCGCCCCACCTGGCCGGCCATCTCAGACAAACCTGACCGGAAACGCCCAGTGTCAGAATAGGCCTGGTCGAAAGCGCCACGCCAGCCACGGAAAACGTCAAAAATACCGCGCACACCATCGACTGCGACCACAGAACCATCACGGACCGCCCGCCCGGTGCGACCCATCAGCACACCAAACGCCTCAACCTTGCCACGCAAAGCCACCAGGGCGCCCAACCAGATCACACTATTCTGCACCGGCTCAGGTAAAGCAGTGAACGCGTCAATCAACGGTTTCACAGCTGACACGCCCACACCCAGAACGTCGGCGGCGATACCGATAGCTGTCGTGAAATTATCAGACAGTATGCCGGCCAGGTTCAGCAGGGTGTCGCCCAGTGGTGCGACCGCTTCGAACAGTTGGCCGAGCGCGTCCCGAGCCTCCGGTGACGCAGTGGCGGCCGCGATCAACGCCCCAGGGATGGGGCCAAGCGCTGACGCTAACCCGCCAATGATGGGAATGTTTTTTGACGCCATCAGGGTGATGGCGGTGCCCACACCGGCGATTGCTGGCGCATGCCTCCCCAGTGTTTCCAGGCCGTTGTTCAGGTCGTCAACAGTGATACTGTCGATTGCGTCCCTGGCGTCAAGGAGAACCTCGGACACTTTACCGATAGCGCCCTGGAATCGTCCCTCCATGAGGCTAGTCAACGGCTCAACCTGGCGTTGTACCGCACGTAGCACGTCCGCGAACTGGTTAGCCCAGGTGACCGCATACCCGCCACCCTTAGGGTCAACCAGTGGTTTAGCGACCTCTGAACCAATGTCGCGGGTTGCTGCTTTTATTCGGTCGATGGCTCCAGCCCACGTGTTTTTCACATTCGCGGCGGCACCACCGAACCGGTCCGTTAGCCCTTCAACGAGCGGGTCCCACACTTTATCTACTGGGATTCCGCCTGGTTTGGAGGCCATGGCGCGGATCTCTTCACCGGTTTTTCCCATCTGTTCACCCAGGATGGTGGCCGCGTCGATACCGTATTCACCCAACCGGTTAAGGGTTTCGCCGGTGAGTTTGCCTTGGCCTTGCATTTTCGACAAGGTGTCGGTGATGCTGGCGATGTCCTCATTTGATCCACCAACTGCGGCGACTGAGTCCTGGATGGATTCCAGGGCCGGAATGACCTTATCAGCTTCGACACCGAACCCCAGCAACTGTTGTTGGGCGTTGATGAACACGTCTTTGGCGAACGGCGAGTTTCGGGCGAACTCGTCGAGTTTGTCCATTTGGGCGTTCGCTTTTTCGGCCCCGCCCATGATGGTGTCCAATGCGGCCCGGGATGCTTGTTGCATGCCGTTATATTCGACACCGGTTTTTCCGACGGCGACCGCTAGCGCACCTGCGGCGGTGCCTGCCACGGTGAGGGTGCCGGCCATGGCCCCGCCCATGTCTTTAGCCCAGTCACGGAATTTTCCGGACGTTGTGCGCATGTTTTTTTCAGCCGACCCGAGTTTGCTGTCAAAGTCGGTTTTATCCATCCGCAGGTAGGCGACAAGTTCGGCGGCGGTTAATGCCATGCTGTAACCTCCTGGGGGGTTATTGGTGTTGTGGTCATCCGGTGATGTTTCGTGACCGGGTTTGTGGGTTGAGTGTTCTTGCTAGCGGGTTGTCGCCGGCTAGCAAGTAGTTGACGCGGGTTGAGAACCATCGCCATGTTTTGGTGTGCATGGTGTCTTCTAAATCCACCTGGTACACGTCATGGAAGGCTGCTTCTAGGAGTTTCCATTGGCCGATGATTTGCTGGTAGTCGATTGTCGTTTCTGGCCCTTTTTCGTGCTCCCGGTCGTAGTCTTCTTCCGGGATTTCGTACCACTCGTAGAGGCCTGTTTCTGGGTCGTATTCTCCTCGCCCGTATTTGTGGTGGAGGGCATCGACCCCGCCGGTGTCGCCCTCGCTAACACTTTTGGGTCACCACCTGAGTTCCAGTAGGCTTCGGCGGCTTCTCTGCCTGCGAGGAAGTCCCAGAACGCGGTGTCGGTCATGAGTTGGACGGCTTCGGCGGTGACCCCGTCGTCGAGGAGTTGTTGGTGGAGTTTTTCGCCCAATATTTTTTGTGGTGTGGGGGAGTTGTCATCGGTGAATTCGTAGTCGGGGAGTTCTTCGAGGTCTGGTGTTTCCCCGTCTTTGGTGTCTTTGATTTTTTGTTCGTTGCGTTGGCTGATGGTGACGATCTCGTTGACACGTGACTGGAAGAGGCGTAGTTCGATCCCGGTTTTAGCGTCCAGTGGGGGGATTGTGTATTTTTTGAGGTCGCCGTCCCTGGTGGGCACACGGACGGTGATGTTTTCGTTGAACGCTTTGAAGTCTTCGAAGCTCATGGTGGTTCCTTTCGTGGTGGAGGGTGCAGGGGCCGGCCCCTGTTTTTTGCGGGCCACCACGCCCCCGCAGGCTGGCCCCTGCACCGGCATAAAAAAAGGCCCCTGTGGGCCTGGCTGGTTATTCGGTTGTGGTCTCGTTGTCGGGTTCTAGTGTTTCTGTGTCGGGTGTGGTGTCCCCTTCTGAAACCGGTCCCGATTCTGGTTCCGGCGTCTCAGGTTCAGGAGGGGCTACTATTCCCCCATTTCCCCCGTTTGGCCGGTGTTCTTGGCCGGGTTGTCGATGTGCCGGCGACCGCCGTTACCTTGGAGTGTGACGTTCACGGTGCGCAGGTCGGTTGCGGAACCACCCTGTGGCTCCCACTGGACGGTGGCGACACCTTCGTAGGCTTCGTCACCACCGTCACGCTCATACCACCGGCATTCGACCATGGAGTCGGAACCGAATTTGTCGTGGGCGTCCTGTAACACCTGCTGGCCCTTGTCTAGGGCGTTCGATTCGGTGTCCATTTTGGAGATCATCCCCAGCTGGAGGGACCAGCCTTGCATGGTTTTTTCTTGGGAGGTCCACCCGTCGTTGTCGTAGTCGGTGGTGTCTTCAAAGTTCGGTTCGAACCCTGGGGTCAGGTTGTTGATTCCGCGGACGCGCACGAATTCTTGTGCCCCGTTCAGGGGTCGCACTTCGACCGCGTAGTCGCGGGCCAGTTTGGAGGCTAGCACGTTTTCTGCCATGATCGTTCATCCTTTCAGACGTGAAGGGGTTTATTTGTCGAGGTAGAAATAGTAGTTGTCGGTGATCTCGTACTGGTTGTTCTGGTCTGCGCCTAGGTCTGCCAGCGAGTGGCGCCAGATCAACGGCACATGATGGCCTCCTAGGTTGATGTTGGATAGCCCGTGAATGTGGTCGTGGAGCCTGTCCACGAGGATGATTAGCGGGCGCGGATCTGGGCTGGCTGACCGGTATCTGACCTGGATGGCTCGTTCGTCAACGCGGGGTTGTGCGTCCACCCTGGACACGTAGGGGGTGACGCCGATCAGTTTCGCGGGGGTGTGGGGGAGCCTGCCCACCACGATGCCCCAGTCGTCTGGCTGATAGATTCCGTCTTCGTTCCAGGTGCCCACACCGGCTTCTACCATGAGGGCAATGAAACCTGCGGTTGTTTCGAGGGTGATACTGTCGCGGATCGGTCCCGTGTTCACTGTTATCGCGCTTTCTTTGTCGCGTCCCTGATGATTTGGCCCATCACGGTACGTGTCATGTTCGCCCCTGTTTCCAGGTATTTTGCTTGACCGTCCCGGTGGTGGTAGCCCAGTTCCTCGTGCTGTCGTACCGCGTACGGCAGGTTGGTGGACACTGAAGCCACCAGGCTGTTAGGTGTCGCCTCGTTGACGACCAGTGACCCGCGTAGCCTGCTGGTGTCTAACGGGGTGAGTGGGACCGTGGTGGCCCGCAAATGTTCTGCAGCATTGTTTAGCCCACGGGCTGATGCGTCTTCGATGGCTGAATTGATGGCCCTGCCATTCCATGAAAAGTCGCTCACGTTTCGCCCCTGTTGTGTTGGCTGTTATTCGAGGTGTAGCACCATGTGGGATAGCCCGCCCGGGTGGTCGTAGTGGTCTACGGTGATGACCCGGGACCGTTTCTCGAAAGTGGTGCCCGGGTGGGTGGTGACCATTGACCCTGCCGGGATGTTTGCAGGCTCAGTGTATACGGTGGTGGATGCCACTTGTTCGGTGCCGGAACGGTTAGTGACTAGGTGTGTGCCACCTTCGACTAGGCATCTTGGCCGGTGCACTGGTTCGCCCCACCGGTCGCCGTACGCGCCAGCCCCCAAGTGTGGTTCGACCACAATCGTGTGGGGGAGTAGGCGCCCTGGGATGCGTGGTGTTCTCACGTGGCACCACCAACTGTCGGGTTGATGAGTCCTTCCAGTTTGAGTAGTCGTACCACGTTCGGGTTCACTTTTTCTGGCGCCCCAGTGGTGGCTGGTCCGGTGGCGTCGAACTTGAGTGAACCAAGCTGTGATGGTGTGTTCGTGTAGTCGCCGGCCCCGCCGGTAACTTCGTCAGACCACGCCACCTGCATGATGGTTGCCTGCTTGAACGTTTCCGCCACGTCACGATTGGCTGGGTGTCCGTCGCTGGTGGTTTGGTAGACGGCTGACCGGGTGAGTTCTGCCACCACCAGGGAGGCTTCAACGATACGGTCCTGCACGTCAGGTAGGCCCGCCAAATCTGCTGGCAGGTCACCTGGTGTCGCGTACACTCTCACCACGGTTACCGTCACCTACTAACTGTTTGTTTCGCTGGTGGATCGCCCGGACGTGGACCCGCCAGCCTTGTTGTGCGCATCAATGGTTGCCCGGGTTTCGCGGACCGCGTCCGCTAACCGGTTTAGTTTGTCAGTGAAACCCGGTTCACCGGTCTTGAACGATGGCACTTTGTGCTTCCAAGCCATAATTTGACCTCCTGCGGTTACGGTGCCACATCAGGGGTGGTGTCAGGGGTGGTGTCATCGTCAAACACGATCTTCACACCACGCACAAACTCGGTATCACCGGTCGGGTCGGTCGGGTCGGCCAAATCCTCGATATGGTTGACACCCAAGAAAGTGCCAAGGAATGCGCGGTCCGAGTCGTTCCGTGAGTCCAAGGACTCCCAATAGGTCATGGCCACGCCTGCACTGACAGCAGACGAGGAGAATGGCACCGACCGTGCAGGGTTGGGTGCACGGAACACGGCGGGGAACGCGGTCGGGTGGAACACGTACAAGGCGTTCGGGTCGATCACGTCAGAGCCGTACATGTTGTGGCCGGCGATGCGACCAATCTGTGCGTCACGCAGTGCCGAATCTGAACCGGAACGGTCCACATCCACCAGGGTGGGATCCTTCAGTGCGCGTGCTTCCACTTCGGAACCAACAACGGCGACACGACCAATACGGGGCACACGGTGCTGGTTGAGGAACTTGTTCGCGTCAACCAGCGAGTTGTACACGGCACGGTCACCAGTGCCGGCGGTAATGGTTTCCTTATAGGGGGCCTCGCGGATGGTTTCGGCGATGCGCTGTTCTGCGCCCTCGGCGACAACATTCACCATGGGGGTGAGCACCTGGGCACCAAAATCGGCAATGTCCAGGGTTTGTTCTTCACGCAACAACTGGACAGCCTTGTACAGGTAGGTGTCCAGCTTCACTTCGTGGTAGCCCTCGACCAGGTCGTCGGTGACAATTTCACGGTTGCTGTCACGCCATGCCAGTTCGCGGGCGGGGGTGAGCTCGGCGGGGCGTCGAATCTTGACCGTGTCGCCACGTGGCCCAACGGCGCCCTGGTAGTTGGATTCTGCGTCACGCCACACCAGGTTCGGCAGGATGACCTCTTTGGTCAGCAGGCCGAGTGCGGCGTCCACAAGGGTTTCGGCTTTGACAAGTCGGTTCGCCATCTCCTTGTTCCTTTCTGTGGTTAGAACCGGTTTTTGCCTCTAATGAGGTCGGCTAGTTGTTCTGGGGTTTTCTTTTGGGCTTCTTTTTGCCCGTTGTTGAGTTCCCCGCCGGACCGGTTGGGCACCTGGCCTGCGGACCGTAGTCTGGGGTTGTTGTCCACCGCGTCGGCGATGGTTGTCTCAATGGTTTCGTCGAAGTTTTCGCCCGTCGGGTCGATGTCTCCTAGCTGGTTGATGAACGCCCGGGAGTCGAGGAGTGCCTCCGGGTCTGCCCCGTGTTTGATGGCTGACCGGTGTACGGCTAGTTCGATGATTGCTTGTCGTTCCCGGTTGCGTGCTTGTTCGACCTGTTCGGTGAGTTTTGCGGGGTCTGGTGCACTGTCGGTGTCGTTGATGATGCCTAGGGCTTTGCCGATTTGTTGGCTGATTTCTTCGCGTGCTTGTTGTGCCGCATTGTCGCGTGAGGTGGTGCGGTCGCGGGCGTTTTCGCGTCGTAGCCGTTCAATTTCGGCTTTCGCGGTGTCTGGGTTGTCCCATGGGTGGGTTTGTTTTTGGTCGGTGTCAGCGTTGTGGTGTTGCCCGGTGTCCTGTGTCTGGGCTTGTTCTTGTTGCCCGGTCGTGTCCTGGCTGGCACCTTCTGTGGTGGGCTGGTGTTCACCGGTGTTAGTGTTGTTGTCGCTCATGTGTGGTTACCTCCTGGGTAAACGATTGGGTTGTGGTGGTCGTTTTCTTCTGGCCGGTTTGTGTCCGAGGTTTAGGTTTTCGCGGTACCGTTTGCGGTTGAGTCCAGTTTTTTCGACATGGTCTTGGATCATGTTGTCTAACTGTTGGATTCTGGTCGCAGTTTCTGGTGACGGTGTGATGAGCATTTCGCGTTTTGCTCGCCGTGTTTCGCGTTCTAGGTGTCGGAGCCGGTCGCGCTCTTTCTCCAGCCCGGCATCGTATGTTGGGGCCTGTATCACGGGTTCGACCCCTGGCAGGTAGGCGACCTGGATGCACCGACAGTTTGGGTGGAATAGCCCGTTCGTTCTGGCGTCTTCGATGGTGGCGTCCACGTTGATGGTCACAACACTGTCGTCCACCATGCTGTCCAGGTGGTAGGTGCCTGCTGGTGTGCCGTCCATGGCGAGAACACGGTTCGCCCATGGCCCGCACTGTTCGCACATGTCGTTACCGCCCACGATCTTGCAGAACCGGACACCGTTGTTTTTCATGGTGTGTTCGTGTTGTGCCCGGTATGCTCGTGCCGTGGCGGTCCGTGACGCCATTTCCACATAGGAGGCCAGGTTCCAACGACGCCCGGCCCGGTCCGTAAACCCGGTGATACCACGGTTGATGAGTTCCCGCCACGGCCTGGCCTGGTCGCGTTCACGGTTACCCCCAGCCACCACAGCATGAAGCACACTGTCACCAATGATGCTCCGGTAAATGTCGTCTGGTGCACGCAATATTCTTGCCCGCACATCAGTCAGTGCGCTGTGTAGGTCTGAGGCGATGCTGTAGGCGGCCGGCGCCATGCTCCCTGTCATCAGGTCACCGAGTGGTAGTGACCGTAGCTGTGCGAGCGCTGAAGCTAACCCTTCTTGTTGTGCCCGTTCGATCAGGAGCCGGATTTCGTCGCCGGTGATGTTTTCTAAATGTTTGACAAGGGTGTCGGCGGTGACCCTGCCTTTTTGTAGTGTCCGCCAGTTTTGTGCATCCCACCCGAGTGTTTCCGGTGGCTTGTTCGCTAGTTCTACGATCAGCTGGTGTTCTGCTTGCGCGTACGCGCTGGCCACCCTGTGCGCAATGTCTTCGACGAGTTCGTTCAGTGGTGTGGCGGCCGGTGGTGTCCATTTGATGACCATGCCAGCCCCCGTTGTGTGGTGTTGTGGTGTTTAGTTATCTGCCCGGTACAGTGTCCCAGGGTCAACTATCGGGTAGTCGGTGGCGCGTTCTGCCACAATCTTTTGGACTTCGTCGTTGACGGCGTCACGGTCCCAGTTCGGGTGGAGCATGCGCACCATCGTGTCGGTTGAGGCGACCTCTGCGACGCGCAGGTCCTTGGCTGTTTGTGCCAGCTCGTGTTGGTCTTGTTGGATGGTTTCTTGGAATTTCACTTGTGGCGGTGTGTCGTAGCGTTCGCCCCCGTAAATGGTGGCGTCAATGTTCAACACTGTTTGAATGAATGGCCCCAACCGTGACGACCAGTACCTGGTCTTTTTGGCCCTGGTGCGTTTCGACATGTTTTCGCGGGCCTTCACCTCGGTTGCCGTAGTAGACACGGCCATCGGGTCATCACCAAAAGTTGAGGGCGAATAGCCTGCACTTCGCAGGATTGCGCGCACCAGCTCTAACGCCGTGCTCCGGTGCTCCTCATGGCGTATCCCAAACTGGTGGGCTTCAATGGTGGGTGTTTGTTGCATGGACCCGAGAAAGTCCATGCCATCATAGATCTCACGGTCCGCATCAAAGACGGTCCCGCGCCCTGGGCCACGTGTTTCTAGCATAGAATTTGGGACAATCAGCCGGGCTTTAGCCAACCGAATATCGCGCATCCACGACGAATATGTTTCGTCCAGGGCATCGAATAATGGTTCGACCCCCTCATAGTCTGACCGGCCAAGGGGTGCCAGCTGGTGGCTGGTCCGCCACACCCGGGAGGGCATCATGTTCGGGATATAGGTGGCGGTGAGTGTGGTCTCACCGGTGGGAATACCGGACTCGCTGTCCACCACGTCAGCCAACCATGCCGTGTCGGGGTGGTCGACGAGCGGAACCTGTTGGCCCAAATGCGAATGGTCTCCCTTATATAGGCCGTGCAAGATCACGCCCGGTTCGTGTCGTTCGAGGTGACGGTACACCACACGCGTGTCAGTGTCTTCCAGGACGGTCCAGAATGTGACAGCGGTGAGCACACCCCACCTGAATTCTGGGTAGGCCCGGTCCGGGTGCACCACATCCACCATCACGTGGTCGGTGAAGCTGGTGTCCCACACGGCTCGCAAGTACACGCCACACAGTGCGGCGGCTACTTCTGCTGCTTCTAACAGTGTGGAGTGCATGGTCGGGGTGTTGGCGACCTGGTCTACCCGTGTTTTCATGTGTTCTGGCGCGTCCTCGTCTAACAGGATGCGTGGGGCTTCGGAGAAGAGCAGGTCGGCGCTGATGGTGGCGAGGTCTGCTGGGACGGGCACGTGTAGGCGGGTGCGGGTTTCTCCGGCTGGTGCGGGTTTGCCCCAGAACATTCTGGAGACGGCGCCGATCATTCCGCCGGCGTACTGTAATGGGCGGTTGCGTGGCCGTAGGGTTCCCGCGTATTCGCTGGACAGGGCGTCGGTGTTGCCGGTGTACCAGGCGTCGTGGACTCGCATGGCCTGGTAGGCGGGTTCGTGTTGTTTGGGTGGCCAGGGTATGGAGGTTTCAGGCAATGGCATGTTGTTCTCCTTCCCCTGGGCGTTGTTTTGTTTGTCTGACGTGTATTGGTTTCCAGTGTTGTTCTGTGGTGACGACCGCGTAGCGTAGTGCGTCTATAGCGTGGTCGGCGCGTTTGATGGGTTTGTCTTCACCGTTCTCGGTGGCTTTCGGGTCCCACGCGTAGCCGGGCATTTCTTCGATTAGCGTTTTGCACGTGTCTGCCACATGTAGTCGGCCCTGGGATAGGAGGGACGCTAGGGTGCGGATGCCGTACAGCACGTTGTTGTCTGCTGGTGTGGCGTGCGTGCCCCTGGTGGCCAGTTCGGTGTGGAAGCTGGCGGCGGACGGGTCGAGGATGATGTGGCGTGGGGTGCGCGGGTCGTCTGGTGCGTGTGGGATGGCCAGCCAGGTTTCTAAATGGTTTGCTAGTTGTGCGTCGGTGAGTGGTTGCCGGGTGTCGCGTCCAGAGTGTGACCATTCGTGGAGCGCGTACAGGTCACCGTCGAGTCCTATACCAAGGCTGATTGCGGCGGTGGCGTTGGATGTACCGTAGTCCACTCCGACGGCTAGGAGTTCGGCCATAGGTGGCAGTTCGTCCCAACGAATAATGTGGTGTTGCGGGTCCCACATGTTGAAGATGGCGCCTTCGCCGGCGACCCATTTGCCCTCAATGAATCGTTCGTACCAGACTCCGGTGAATTCTTTTTTGATCGAATTCTTGTAGGTTTCTTCTAGGGATGGGTTGTCGTCGATGGTGAACGCCCAGTGCCCCCAGTCTTTGAGGTCTCCACCGATGCGGTCTATGAATTTTGTTTTCGCCCAGTGCGCTGGCCCTTCAGGGTTGGTGGAGGCGAACAGTTTGGCCCCGGGCACGGACATGCGCCCTAACAGTTGGGTGAAGAATTGTTCGTCGATGGTGGTGAGCTCGTCAACGTACGCGCCGGACACGGTGAGGCCGCGAATGGTTTTTTCTGCTTTGGCGTCGGAGGCGCCAATAATGTGGATGGTGCGCCCTAACGCGTTGATTGTGGGTGCCCCGTAGTTGCCTTTGACTTGTGTGGCGATGGGTCCGAACAGGTTGGGGTCTTGGAGGACGCTCACACAGTTTCGCCACACACTGTCGCGTGTGCGCCCGACCATGATGAGTTCGCCGCCGCGTGGTGCCCTGATGATGAAGGTTACCCAGCGGATGAGTGTGACGAGTGTTTTTCCGGACCGGATGGCGCCGGTGGTGAGGTTGACGCGGTGGTGAGATCCGGTGAGGTACTGGTGTTGCTTAGGGGAGAGGAGCCCGTCGAGTGTGGGCATGCGGTTCACCCCCCCTTGTTTTGTTATTTGGTGTCGTTGGGTATGCCGAGTTTGTCGGCGATCATCTCTATGAGGCTGATGGTGTCGGATATCCCGCCGTCATCGTCGAAGCGTTCTAGTTGTTGGGATTTGTCGATGGCGATACCGTACGCGGTCATTTGGTCGCGTTTTTGTCTGGAGTCCCAGTCTGAGGTGTCCATTTGTTGGCGTAACCGGACTGCGGTTTCCATGGTGGCGAGGGCTTCTTGTGTTCTGAGTGCCCGTATTTTTTCTAGTCGTGCTTTGGTGGCGGCCCTTGTGGTGTTGTTTGGTGTTTTTTGTGCCCCGGCTTGTTTGGCCCACCGGTTGATTGTTGATCGTGCGATGCCGGTTTTTTTGGCTGCTTCGCTGGGGCCTAGGGTGGTCCAGTAGTGGATGGCTTGTTCGCGCACTTCTTTGGGGTAGGTGCGTGGCGTTGGTTTGTGTTTTGCCACGGTCACCTCCTGGGCGTGCGGCTTAGTAGAATGTTTTGTTTTTGTATGGGCCGGTTTGGTAGACGTCTGGTTCGAAGTTGTTTTGTACTTCAGGGCAGAGGTAGTCGGTGGAGGCTTCGACGATTCGTCCGGCTGTGTAGGGTTGTATGTCGTTGTTGTCGGCTGTGCTACTGATGGTTCCTTGGATGACTCGCCCGTTGATGGTTTGTTGTTCTTCGAGGAGGTAGCACACGTGTTCGTAGCCGATATGGAGTAGTTCTTCCCTGTTGCCGGTGACGTAGTGGTCGCCTAGTTGTTGGATGTAGGCGTTGTCTTGCAGGGTGGTATCTGGGCTGGTTTGTGGTGTGGTGGGTTCTTCTTGGGTTTGGGTGCACCCTGTGAGGGCGAGTGTGATGAGGCTGATGGTGGTGAGGGTGCGTGTGGTGGTGGTGTTCATGTTCTCAAGTGTAGTGTGATCGTCCCTGGGTTTTGGGCACGGTCGTTGACCCACTGTTTCGTATTGTACCAGTTTCAACTAGGTGTTTGGTAGTTGTTTTCGGATCAGGTACCGGTATAGGGATACGGGGCGCACGGTGACGTGTCCGCCTTTGGTGCGCCTTTCTGGTTCGATGGTGCCGTCTTTGACGAGCTGTTGTATTCGGCGTGCGGTGATGTGGATTCCTAGCTCGTTTTTGAACCATTGTGACAGGTCGGGTGGGGTGCGGGCGTCGAACGCGTGGTCCCGCATTTTTTCGGCAACTTCAGCGGGGGTTAGCTTGTCTGTGTTTTCCCCGTACAGGATGGCGTGCGCCTGGTTCATGTCGCTGGTGCAACCGGTCACTACTTTGGCGGCATCTTTGCGGGCTGGTAGTGCGTCCATGAGCCCTGGCCAGTGGTGTGTGAGGTTCCACCAGGTTTGCCAGATGTTGAACCGGATGTCGCCGTCACTGGTCCTGGTGTTTCGTTTTTCTTTGTTGATTGTCGCTGGCTGTTCTTGGCCGATGGCGACTTGGTGGAGGGTGTACAGGTCTTGTGTGGTGATCTGGTCGAACTGGTCACGGACCGTGTTGGCGCAGTGGTAGCAGACGGTGGTGTGTGGTGCTGGCCGGTCGCACCATGGTGTTTCGCATTCGTGGTCACAGGTGTTGGCCAATACTTCCTTCTCCTGTCATACAGTGCTGTTAAGCCCAGGACCCGGGGCTGGTTTGGATTGTCCCGGGTCGTTGGCATAACCAGCATGGTGTGCGGTTGGTCATGGGCGACTGGTCTGGGTGAGGTTGTCTGCGATACGGCGTAGTAGTTGGGGTAGTTGCCGGGTGGTGTAACCGGTGTGGGCTACGTGAAAGTTTTGTGGGTATTTTTTGGTGGTGCCGGTTGGGGTGATGACAATCATTTGGTGGCCGAGGGTTGAATAGTGGTGTTGTGTGGTGACACGCATCGTATAGCCCTTGATGGTGGTGGTTGTGGTGTTCCTTATCATACCAGGTGCGACTGGTTGTTTCTGGTATTATCGCGTGCGTTTTATCTTAGCCACGGTGTGGTTGTCAATCTTTCGTTTTGTGTATACTGGGTGTTGTAGTGGCTAGCTAGTGATGGTGCCACTGCCCGTAGCGGTAAACGGTATCTACCGCAAGGAGCGCTTAGCGCTAAGTCATTTTTGTGGCGACCATACCTCCAGGTGTGGCCCTTATTTGTTGTGCCTTTTTCTTGTTTGGGTGTGATGCTTTAGGGGGATGGCCCGGGGAGACGTGTTTGTGTGTCTCTCCGGGCTGTTTTTTATTGGGTGTTTGTTTTGTTTTCTTCGAGGATGTCTTTCGTTGCTTTGAGTAGTGGTGTTTCGTGAGAATCTATGAGTTTCTTTAGCTCTTGAGGGTCCGTGGGCAACGGTTCCCGTTTTATGCTCGCTTGTTCCTCTAACTGTGAATAGATACGGTTATGCGAAAATAACTGTTGATCGCGTAACGCCGACATCAGCTCGTTACTGTCCTCGCTGGCGCGTTTCACTTCCTCGATAAAGCGCTCATACAGGTCTTGGGTGCGCCGTATTGAGCCTAGAAGTTGGACGGCTGCATGAAAGATCTTCATGAACAGCTCGGACTCGCCGTCAGCGTGGATCATGTTGAGGTATGAGTCGATAGTTACGTTCCCTACGTGCTCAATCTCGTTTAGTGGCAGGGCCTCTGGTATGTCATAGAGCGCCATGAGGTTTACGTTCAGAATGTCAGCTACTGCCAACATCTCATCGGCGGCCATCGCACGTTTGCCAGCTTCCATCATGTAAACCCCTGAGGGTGCCCAGGGTTTGGTAACTTTCTCACCTTTCTTGTTTGTCCGGGGGAATCGTCGCCCCATCTCTTCGCCGAACTCTTTAGCAGTGATACGGCGCTCTTCGCGCAAAGTCTTTATGTTCATACCGATGAGTTGGCTGGTGTTGATGTTCATGGTTGTTCTCCCGTGGCGTCTTGTAGTGCTTGGGTGTATAGGTGTTGGGCTGTTTCGGCGATGTGGCGGAGTCGTTCGCGGTTTTTGTGGTTTTGGTGTTTGGCGATTTCTTGGGGTGTTTCTGGTTCGCCTAGGAGTTGGGTGACTCTTATGTCGAATGCTCGCGTGTAGCCTATGAGTTCGTTGACTGTTATCCGTCGCCCCGCTTTTTCGGTCTTGTGAATACCGCTCGGGTCAATAGGGTGACCGATTTCTTTCATGCGGTCGGCGAGGGCCTGGTATGTCCACCCGCGTGTTAGGCGGAGTTGTTGTATTTTCTTCGCTATCGCTCGTTCTGTGGTGATGTTCATGGTTATTTCCCTTTGTTTCTGTAGAGGTTGACCATGGTTTGTTGGTGTCTTCTTGTGCGCCGTTCTGGCGGCCTTTCGTGAACCTGGTCGGATGTCTGGTCGTTTCTGGTATGTTCGTCGATTCTAGGCCCGGTTTTGTGCGTCCTCGGGCATGGTGTGCGTGTTAGCGGTCTCGGTGTTTGACCCGGTAGTGTTTTCCGATCATGTTCCGGGGCCGGTCTCCGACTTTCACGTCAGCCCAGCACGCTGAGCACGTGGTAGCCGGCTCCCAGTCGTGATCCTGGCACCTGGGCAAAAACTCCTGGGACCTTGCCGGGACCGTGGTGTCCCAGTGCGCACCGGACTGCGGAAACAGGTTTGGTGTGCGCATCCCAGCTTGCGGTGACGCGTAAGCGATCAGCGCGTGAATGGTGTGCAAGAAGCTAACAGCGTGCGGGAACGTGCTATCGGTCACTCGCTGGTGCCACACCTGGCCGGGCCGGTTGCGCACCCAGTCGGGTCTGAGCGCAATCGCCAAGTGGTGTAGCGCGTTTCCTTCCGCGTTCGAAAGCTTGTAAGCCATGGTTCGATCAATTTCTCCTGGTCATTTCGACGGCGTCGTGGCGGGTGGTTCGGCCTCGCGTACGCGCCCGCACGCGGTCTGTGGTCACCTTTTTCGCCGACGAGCTTTAACTGTTGTTTTTAGGAAGGTGAGTTAAGTAACCAAGGTGAGTTAAGAGTGTTAACGTTAACGTGCATTGCACTTGCATAGCATTTTGCATTGCACGGTGCACTGCACTTTGGAATGCATTTTGCATTGCAACTTGCATGCATTTTGCATTGCATTTTGCATGGTTCATGGTGGTGTTCATGCCCCCTGCCTAACGACTTTCATTCCGCCCACCTTATGGTGTTGGCGCGACCATCTGGCGTTTGCGGCCTCCCGCCGCTTGGCGCTCAGTTCCTCCATGTACTCCTTTGATGGCTGGTATTCGTCCCAGTCTGGGATCACCCATCCACCGTCCACGGCCTCCCACAACTTGGCGCGCACGAGCGTGTTAGCGTCTTTGGTGGTTGCGTGAATGAATGGCAGGCCAGCTTTAGGGATGAACCCGAACGTCCCATTCTCGCCCGAATATGCCAGGGAGAATATGTAGACGGCTGCCGCACGGTGTCCGCCCTTTGACCCGATCAGTTCCAATATTTTCGGGTTGCGCGGGATAGCTGTTTCTACCCGAACCCATTTGAGCCCATCACTCATCTGATTAGCTCCTTCCCTTGCACGTTTGGGTCATTCGCATCACTCCTGCCGTGTTGTGGCGTTACGAACATGTCGTGAGGTATTTTTGATTTCATGGAAAACACCACTAATAATCAGACTGGTACACCGCTTTTCAAGCACACTTTCCCCGCCGAATTCTTCGCAGATTTTGGTTCAGCCCTGACGATCGAGATCAGGAAACTTTGGTTAGACGCAATGGAAGGGTTCAGGCCACCTTGGTTATCCGAGATGGAACGGCTTGGAGAATCGTTGAACAACGCCGTCCTGGGCCGTATGCGACGACTGCAAGACGAGCTGAGAATTGATTTACCGGCCACACGTTTCGTGCAACAGCTCAGCTTGCCTAATGTGGCACCGTTGAGTATTTCCATGCCGTCCGGGCGGACCATGACCGCAACGTACACGGGACAGGACACGGTGGGTGTTGTTGCCACCCCTACACCGACACCGCAGGAACAGCTCGAAGACCGGGTCACTTCACTAGAGCTGGAGCTACAGTCAATAAGCAAAGTCCGGTTTGGGGACGAGCTTGTGTTAATTCTTCTTGGCTGGGTTATCGGTAAGCAGCTCGACTGGCTATTGGAGAATGTAGACCTAGAATCTGGGCCGAGTTTCATGGCATTCGCCTTTCAAGTGTGGATAATTATTATTGCTGAACTAAGTGGTCGGCCCTAGCCTGCTACCTGCGCGGTCTTCCGCTCGTTTCCGTAGCCCCCAGGTCCAACAGGACAGAAGTCGGAAGAATTCTCTTCTGCGGTGTCCCCACACTGTGTCTGCTTTGTCTAGGGCTTCCTGTCGGCCGTCTGGCTGGGTGTAGCCTATGTGTTTCCAGTGGACGTATACGTGCCATGCCAAGGTTTCTTGTTTGCTACACATGTGCACGACCTCTTCACCGTTGGCAGCGCATTTGGTGACGACAAGGTGGCCTGCTCCTTCCCAAGTGTCGAGGAAGTTGTATAGCCTGGTGTGGCAGTTTTTGCAGTAGTATTTGCCGTCCTGGTAGTACCAGTCGACGTTCTCCCAGGGGTTGTCGTCTACCCACACGCGTGTCACCCGCCACGGGTCTTTCTCGTATCGTTTTTTCAGGTAGCGGCTCATGGTGTCCCACCCTGCTGGCTTGGTGTCCTTGGTTTGGCTTGGTGATTCGGGTTGCAGGTAGTCGAAAATGGTTAGCTGCTGGGTCATGGTGTGGTCTCTCGAAGTGTTGCCATTGTGAGCCGGTGGTCTCTAAGGGTTTTCCAGCTATCGACGTCTTGTTTTGCTTCCTCGTATGTGCAGTCGTTTGTTGTGATGGTTTCTTCTATGAGGATTTCGTCGACGAGGTCGTACAGGTAGATGCCGTGGCGGTGGCATTCCCTGATTTCGTGTGCTAGTCGTGTGGCTGGGTCGTCGGTTGTCCCGGTGTGTTCGTTGAAGATCACATCTGAGAAGAGGTTTGCCCAGTTGTCGTGCTCAAACCGCATTTCTTCTAGGTGCCTGTAGTAGTCGCGTTTGCGTGCTTCTACCCGGTCTAGCCGGTGCCGGTATTCCTCAGCGTTCATCGTTTTATTCCTTTATTGCTGTGATGTGTAGTGTGATTTTGGGTGTGTCGGGTTGTTTTTTCCCGTGTCTCATGTCGGGTCGTGTTGGTAAATGGTGATGGTTGTTTTTGCTTGTCCTTTTGGTGCGTGGCGTTTCATGGCGTGAACTTTGGTGACTTGGGTGTCGTCTGCCCATGCCCACTTGTTGAGGCCGTCTAGCACTGTTTTTTGGAGATTGTCGATGTCGACACGTCGCCGGTGGTCTAGGTCGAAGATCATTGTCACGGTGAACTGTGTGGTCGTTTTGTGGTGTTTTTTTCCTCCTGCTTTGGTGTACGCGGTGAGTATGGCGAGTTCTGCGTTGAGGGTTCGTTCTGGGGTGTAGGTGTGCCCGGTTTTAGTGACACGTGGCCTGCCTTTTGGTACTGGGTTGCCTGGCACGGTGAACTCAATGGACGGTTGTTGTGCGAGTAGTTGCAGGTATCCTTCGGGTAGTCCGAGGATTTCGTCTGGTGTCATGCCTTCCCCTGGGTGTTCGACTGTTGTTCTTCCCACCCGGTGGGTGTTTCCCAGCGGTAAATCTCGTGTGGATCCAGCATCATGATGGGGGCTTTGTGTGCATCGTTGAGGAATCCCTCGTAGTAGCGCTCTTTCCTGTTTGCCACGTACACGACCGGTTTCTCGTCATCTTCTAGGTTGTTTGGCCATTCAGCGTCTAGTACCTTGATGACCGGGTGCTCCTCCAGGTCAGGACGGGCCACTGGTTTACGCTTGATGTAGAGTTGAGTTCTCTCGTCGTCATCGCCGATGTCTAACGTGTAGCTATTTTCGGTAGTGACGCAGTCCCCGTCTTGGCTTTCCACTACGTCTTGCCAGTCTTGGTAGTACCTGTAGTCGCCGTACCCGTGCTCATAGATTTTGCGTATCATGTCGCCGGGCCTGAACCGCACGTTCCCAGGTTCTACTCGTTCCCAGCCGTCATGTTCTGGCGTGTGATCTTCTAGCGTGATGTTCTGGTCGAATGCTTGATAGATTCGATCTTGCTTCGATTTGGTCAGTAGATCCCATACCGGCGGTTTGCGATCGACGATATCAATTTGATACCAAAAGCTCTGGTATAGCTTGATGATTTCGTCCTGAGTGAGTTTGCGTCCCATTATCGTGTTCTCCGTTTCGTGTAGTAGTTGGTGGTGTTGTTGAGGTCCCAGGTTGTTCCGCACCGGCATTTCGCCCAGTTGCAGTCGTGGTCGCAGTGTGGTGCGCAGAAGCTGGCCGGGCATTGGCAGGTTGGGCACTCCGGTTCTGTCGTGGTCATCTGATGCCCTTTATTCCTCGTTTGCGTCGGTCCATGATGTATTTGTGTAATCCCGGTTCGATAGCTCGTATGTAAGCCATTTCTACTGGTGTGAACGGTTCGGTTGATATGGCCGAGAGAAAATGTGGTGACATTGTTATGTCATTTTTTTGTTCAGTTGCCGGTAGCAGGTGCCACAGATCCCATTTCTCCGTTTTCGCACAGTCCCAGGGTGGTCTTTCGCTTTCCAAGACCACGGCCTAATGCTCCGGCCACAGGTTTTGCACGTGTCGTAAGTGGTCACAATGAGATTCCTCGCTTGTCTAGTTGCAGTCTTGTTCGGTCGTGGTCACGGTCTCGGACGGCGCATACCCTGTGGTGGTTGTCTGCTCCCTCTCGATGGCGTGCAACCGTGCGTACAGGTGCCTGATGTCACGGTCTAGGTGTCGTATCGCCCGTGCGTGCTGGTCTGCTACCAGGCAAAGGATGATTGCTACTCCTGCGAAGCATGTGGTGGCTACCGCGAAGGCGATGGTCGCCCAATCCATAAAGTTCAGCCCTCCTAAGGTGTGTTGTGTGTTTATGCTGTGTCTCGTAGCCTGTGTGTGGTCCGGTGTGCCCGCGCCTGTGCTGAGAGAACGCGCTGATGTAGTTTCCTGTTCTCCGTCTGCAATAGTTCGATGAGGTCTGCTTGGTATGGTCCGGTGGGTTTTGTTTTCAGCGCGTCCACCTGGTCCGATAGCTTTCGGTTCTGTTCTTCAAGTTTTTGCATTTCCCGGGCATCACGCCGATACCTGGTCAAGTGCTTTTGTTTCAACCTGTCCACCTGTTCTTGTAGTTCCGCTTTTTCTTTGCCTGCTAGGTCGTAGGCTTTTTTTGCTTTCGCTTCAGCCCGGCGTGCTCTGGCCTCGTATTCGCGGAGTTTTTGTTCGGCCACCTGTCTGGTGTGCTGTAATTCGCGCTGTAGCTGTTGGATATGGTGTCTCTCCGGGCTGTTGCCTGTTGCCCCGTACACGTATGTCATGGTTGTCTCCTGTATGTTGTGTGTTGTGTCTGCTCGGTGGCTTGCACACCGTGCCCGGCTTGGTTCCGGTGCAGACTGTCGACGATGTTTTAGAATGGTGCTTCCCCGGCCTGGGTGTTACCAGCCCACGGGCCCTGCTGTTGCTGTGGTGGTTGCTGTGGCGCGAATTGCCCCTGTTGTGGTTGTTGTGCTTGTGGTGGTGGTGCTGGTTGTGACCATCCGTTGCCCCCAGACCGGTACGCCGGCTTAAACCACAGGCTCAGGCCCACATCCGACGCTCTAATGCCCAGGGACGAACGGAGTTCACCCTGTTTGGTCTGGTATTCGCGGTACTCCAAGGCACCAGTCACTGTCACCCTGTCGCCCTTGCGCACCGATTCAGCCACCGGTTCGGCCGGTTTACCGAACACCGTCACCCGATAGAACGTGGCGTCCCCGTCCACCCACTGCTGGGTGTTCTTATCGAAGGTCCGGGTGTTATGTGCGACCGTGAAGTTCGCGACCGGGTCGCCGGATTTGGTGAACCGCAGTTCAGCGTCACCTGTCGTGTGGCCAGTGATCGTTACTTGTGTTTCTCCTGCCATCTGCTACCCCTCCTGTTCGACGATTTCGCCGGTGTCTTCTGGCGCCTGTGCTGGCAGGTTCCGCCACACATCACGGGCGACCCGCATCGCCGGATCATCCGACGGGACGCCATCCTGTTTCATCAGCGACACCAAGTGGGCCACCTCCGGCTGTGATGTGGCAGTAGATAACGCATCCTCCCAATCAATGCCCTGGCCGGGCGCCTCAGACTGATCTGGCGGTGCTAACTGTCCACCACCACGGGCCGGTTGTGCCACACGCCGGTGACTGTGATGTGATGCAGGGTTATCGGCCTGTTCCATTTCCTCTGACGTGTACAGCCCAGACAACGAGTCCGGGAACGCTTTACGGATAGCCAGCGCTTCAGCGCATTTTGCGATCATCCGGGCCGGCATCTTCTGCCACAGTGGCCCCTCCGCCTGGTATTCCGAGAACACGGCGACCGTCGTGAATTTCGCCCCGTTTCGTTCCACAGTGACTTTGGCTGCAGCCGGTGGCCCGGACTGTAACCACACGTCCACCCATTGGCCGTCCTGTCCGCACCACAGGGTTTCGGTGATACCCCAGGTGCCTCCGGTGGCGCGTGATACCCGGTCTGCGATCTTGTAAAAACCGTCGATGCCGGTTTGGATGGTGGGCCGGCCCTTGCGGGTAATCATGTAGATTTCACGCTTGAATGGGTCGAGCCCGGTCGCTTTGGCTTGGTGGAAGAAAACCTGGATGTCTGCCGGGTTGTTGGCCTGCACCCCCAGTTGTTTGAGTGCGGCGACTTGCATGTCGTTAAAGCCGTGCTGGTCTTGTCGAATGGATAGGTCAGTGGTGGTGGTTTCCTGTAGCTCAGTCATTGGTGGCTCCGTGGCGGTGTTCGTAGAGTTTTTGGTTTAGTTTGAGGACGTTTGAGAATAATTCTTCGATGAATTCGTCCACGTGGTCGTTTGTCCATGCCCACCTGGATGCGAGTTCTGGCGGGGTGTTGCTGGTGGACGAGTTGAGCACTTCGTCTGGGATCTTTTCCGTGTTTGGGTAGGCTCCTAGCTTTAAGGCAAAGACCGCGTGCTCTTTTGGGCCCAGTGTTGTGTTGATTCCGATTAAGTAATCTCCAATAATGTGGTCGTATCTGTCCACGAGTTTTTCTATGTGGTAGCGTGCGTACCACGACAGGTTGTACATGTGAATGAATTGTTCGAATTCTTCTTTGGCGTTGTCAGTCATTTTGTTGTTCCTCGTAGGCTAGGTCTCGCCAGTAGTCGGGGTCGGGTTCTGGTTTTTCGTGGCAGGGTGGTTCGTCGTCTGAAAACCAAATGTCTGGTGGCCCGGATAGTCGCATGATGTGTTTCTCCTTTTTATGGTTTGGTGAGTTTTTGTTCCATGGCATCCTCCATGAGTTCGCACTGTTTCTTGAGTGATTCGACTGCGGTGTCAATGTCATCTCGTGTCCAACACAAGTCCCACGCTGGTGTGTATTTGAGGTACCATGGTTTTTCTTGAAATTCCGGGAACTGGATTCTTTGATAATCCAGATCACGGAGCCTTTCTTCAGCTTTTAGAGACCATGTGGCGATGATTCGTAGGTTCCATGGATTGTAGAGGTCTCTGAGAATGCGTGCCTCATATGATCCGATAATGTGTGGGTATTCATCGAGTACGCTGTCGAGTTTTTCGAGTGCGTAGTTTGCTAGCTCGGTGTAGTAGTCGCGGGCTTGTGCATTGTCCATGTCATTCATGGTGCGTTTTTCCTATCAACTGTGTTGGATGATGGTGAATCGTCGTGACGGTTTACCGGGTTTTGTGTACCGGTCCACCAGGTCCTGGTATTCGTCGTCGGTGCTATCGACGCCGGCATATTCGGCAAGGTCAGATAGTGCACGGTCTTTATCGAAACTGGCCCTCGGTTTCACTGACTGCCAGCGCGCAACCGGATCCCCATTCACGGTCAGGTACTCGTGGTCACCAATTTGGGCCTTGAGTTTGGATTCGTACTCTCGGATCGCGGATTCTGCGGTGGCTTTTTCCTGTTTCGCTTCAGCCAGCCAGGTGAGGAGCATTTCTGTTTCAAAACTGTCTGCTGCTTCCACGTGTGATCCCGCGTCTGCTTCTGGCCAGCGTTGGAGTGCTTCTGTCCCGGTGATGGTGTCGGGGTCTACTGGTGGTGGTGTCCTGGCTTCGACGTGCTCCCAGAACTCGCGTCCGGCTTGCACGAGCTGTTCGGCGTAGTCGTGGTCGTAGGTCACGCCGAGGATGACCGGCTCGCGGTCTACGAGGGCGATAATGTGGCCGGTGTGGCGCCCGGTGACCATCATGTACCAGGTCAGCTGTTGCCGGTGCGCCTCTGGTACTTTCCCGGCAAGATATGTTTTGCCGTTGTCCGTGTACCGGGTGGTTGTTTTGATTTCGAGGACACCACTGTCGGAGGTGTACCGGTCTGGGTTGGCTAGCATCCAGGGGTGGTGTTTGTTCCGCCACATGCCGGTGTTGCGGGTTTGGATTCCGGTTTCGCTGGTGAAACGTTCGGCGAGGATGGGCTCGACTTTGTGCCCAAACCAGAACAAGTTATTCACGGTGGGTTCTGGTGTTTGGGTGGCGGTCTTTTCAAGCCACAGTTCGTATGGTGTCTGGTAGCTGTGTGCCCTGGTGATGGTGGGGATTTCTGATCCTCCGATACCGTGGGTGCGCGCTTCGAGCCACAGTTCTTCTGGTGCTGTTGCTGGGAGGACTTGGCGTGCTTCCGGGGTACCCCAGCGTGTTGTCGTGGTGGTGGTCATGTGTGTTTCCTTTCTGTGCTTGTAGGTCGTAGTCGTTGGTGTCCCAAAGCAGGACGAGGGGTAGGGACGCGAGGACACCAGTGAGGAGGATGTAAGAGAGCACCGCCTCGGGCACCCACCCGTACGAGGTTTGGGACACCATGGCGTGCATGATTGCCAGGGCCAGTAGTGGGCTGGCGATCAGGACGCCCATTGTTTTCAAGACTTTTTTCGTCACTGGTTTCATGGTGTGGTCTCGTTTCGTTTTGCCCATGCTTCGACGGCGCGGAGGGTGAATAGCCACCGTCCGCGGGGTCCTGGCTGGATTCCTTTGATTTCTCGGCGTCGCCCCATTTGGCGGACCGTGTATTCACTCCGGTGAATGAGCTCTGCAACCTGCCTGGTCGTCAGGTACTGTGTTGGCATTGGTGCTCCTGTGGTGTTTTCCTGGTACACTGGTTGGTGTGCACCATGTTTGGTTATGGTGTGTTTTCCTTTTTATGGTTGAACCGTCCCGCGCCTGTGGGGCGGTTCTCCTTTTGTCAGTGTTTGGTGTTAATCGCCCAGACACCGATGACACCTCCGGCCCTGGTCTTGTCCCTGCTCGGCCGATACCCGGTGCGCTGTAACCCTTCGGCCCGTGCGATGGTGAAACATGCCCCCACCCAGTTGGGGTGGTCAGGTTTGGTGTAGTTCGCTCGGAGGTCTTCTGCGGTGACCTGGCCGGTGCGTCGTGCTTCCTGGAGGAGGTATTCGACGGCCCCGTCTATCCAGGTGGCGCGGTTTTGTTCGAGGACGGCTGGTTTCATCGTTTTCCTCACCTGCTATGCGGCGGTAGTGGTAATGGTGCATACCTTGGGTATAAAAATAATTCTGGGTGGCGCCCCAAGGGCTCGCTCTATTTTCACGGCGGTGCCTAGTTGTACGGTGCTTGGTGATTTCACGTTGAGTAGTTGCTGGACCCGGGTGTGGGATATACCGGCCCTGCGTGCTAGTTCTCGCTGACTCATGCCCATGGCATCTAGGTATTGTCTGAGGTTTTCGGCGTTTACCGCCATGATCGTGCGTTCTCTCATGTGTTCACCTCCTTACTGTGTGCGTGTAGTGATAACAGTACACGACTTGCCAGTGGGTGGCAAGTCCCGAACATGCCAGGCGTGTCAGATACCCTATAAATACTGGGATATACGCAAATTACAGGCCTGTAATTGCTTGCCACAAGTGGCAAGTGTGCTAGTTGTGTGGTCTGTGAAAAACCGTCAAGGTGGGTGCCGTGACCGATTTAGCGAAAATCATCGTGCAAGTGATGGACGACAAAGACATCGGCGTGAACGAGCTGTCCAGGCTTGCAAACGCCCGGGGTTTCAAATTATCGCCCTCGACGGTGAGCGCATACAGGCGCGGTCGAATCCCTAAACATGTTCCCGCGAGCACTCTCGACGCTTTCGCCGTACTCCTCGGGATACCTAAGGCTGACCTGTACGAGGCCGCCTATGGTGAACGGAATGTTGCTGGTGTTAGAGAGCGGGCTAGCTTCGAGGAATCGCTTATCGGGCTCACGGATACACAACAGAAACTAGTCCGCCAGCTTGTCATCGAGTTGGCGGGCTCAAACCACAAGGGGACACACCATGACACCACACAACCAGCTGATGATACCGGCGAGCAATGGACACTTGCAGCGCACCCTGAGAGGGACACGGACATACCTTTGGACGCTGATTTGCAAGATCCGTGACCGCTATCCTGTCCCCGCATCATCTGATGCTGGAGGGCATGGATTTAATGATGATTGCCGACAGTATTGGGGTAACTGTACGTCGCGCCCACACGGTCACTGGCGCGTTGGGAGAATACGATCACACAGAACGGACCATACGGTTACATCCTGGTCTGTCTGGGGTTCGTTGCACGGCGGTGTTGGCTCACGAGATTGGTCATGCGGTGTATGGGCACACATCGTCGACACCCGTATCGGAGCGGGAAGCCGACTATTTCGCACATTGGCTCCTGGTGTGCCCGCGCCGGTTTCTGACTGCTTGCCGTGTGTATCGTACGGTGCAGGGTGTGGCGTACGACCTGGAGGTCACCCCGTCGATGGTGGCCTCTTATGCGTCCAGGTGGTGGCCTGATGGGGGAGAGGGTGTCGCCGTTGGCTAAAGCTGTCCGTGATGGTCGTGCCCGGCTCGGGTGGGCGCAATCTGATCTTTCGCACGCGTCGGGGGTGTCTGAGGCGACGGTCGCAAAAATTGAGCAGGGGGTTCGGTCTAAGCCTCACGCTTCCACCCTATCCGCGCTGGAGTCTGCCTTACAGTTCGCTCCGGGGGTGTTGGCCGATGTGGTGCGCCGTGACGAATGCGTGCCGGTCAGCGCGCTTTTGGCCTCCGATTCTCCGCTGTCCATGGCGTCTACGCACGATCTGATCTTGGAGTTGTCCCACCGTGTGCACGTGTTGGAAGCGGAAAACAGGTTATTACGTGGCGGTGATAACTAGTGTCGCGGGTCGTGGATTTGTGGCACCGGAAAGACCGGACGAAGACGGCCAGGTATGGGAAGGGGAAACGGTGGCAGGCTGTTTATACTGACGGGGCCGGGCGTGAACGGAAAACGTCGCATGACACGAAGGATTCTGCGCAAGCCTGGTTGGTAGCGCAATCGCACCGGCCGGTTAGGACCAGGGTCACCTTTGATGATTATGCTCAAGCCCATAGGGATGCGCAAGTGCACCAGGCTCCTACCACCAGGGAGACGCTCGGGAATGTGATTAAACGGTCGTCTCCGCATATTGGTGGTCTCGTCATGGATGACATTACCCGTGCTGACATTCAAGCGATGGTGCTCGACTGGGCGGAAACTTTAGCGCCGTCCACCATGCAAACGTACCTGCGACATTTATCCAGTATTTTCAATACGGCTTTAGATGATGAGGTGATCCGTAGGTCCCCAACATCAAGGGTGCGGTTACCTAGGGCGCGTGAGCGTGGTGATGCGGAGTTTTTGACTACTGAGACGGTCGAGCGGGTGCGGGACTTTTTTGGTGACACTATTTGGGCTGACGCGGTGACAGTTGCTGCAGGCACTGGTTTACGCCCGTCTGAGTGGGCTGGTGTCACCGTAGATAGGGTGGACGTGAAGGCGAGAACGATCAGGGTTGATCGACAACTGGAGGCGTCTAGGGGTGCCAGAGTGCACCGTCCGTTGAAGACTGTGGCGTCTCGTCGCACGGTTGATTATGGTGGGCGTGTTGTTGATGTGATGGAGCGTTTGGTGGGGTGTGCGAATCATCAGGGTCTGATTTTTCATGATGATGGTCGCATGTTGATTGAGTCGGCCCGGTTGTCGGCGTGGCATCGTATGCGGTCGGTGGTGCCTGAGGCTGGGCCTGGGTGGCACCAGTTGAGGCATTTTCATGCGTCGTTTTTGTTGTCGCGTGGCGCGTCGGTGGTGGCGGTTGCTCGGAGGCTTGGGCATAAGGATGCGACGGAGACGTTGCGTACGTATGCGCATGTGATGCCGTCTGATGGTGTGGCGTTAGCGTCGATTATGGCTGATGGCGGTTTTTAATCCGCCACAGGACCGCCACGGTTTTGACGGTGTGGCGTGTTTGTGGGGTGGTGGGGTTTACTCGCGCTAAGCCCGGACTTACCGGAGCGTACCCCGTTGGATGATGGGATCCAGCGGGGTACCGCTGGTTAAGGGCAGGTTCAAACCGAGGTATCTGGTGTGACAAGTGTGGGTCCTGTGACGCCACGGTAGCGTGCTGACAAGGTAAAGTGGAGATTGATATCATTTCGTAACCATGTCGGAAACGAGTGTTTGCTAGGCGAACTCGTGAGAAAGGTTGGAAACCTCCGTGATCAACAAGGTCCTGACGTTGGGTGTGGGAGTTGCACTTGGATGGGTTGGACATACGCTCATTTGCAAAGGCCGTGATGAGGCTGTGGTGCGTGCAGAGGAGTCCCTGAGAACCACGTTGAGCCCTGAAAACATCGGACGCCAGGCCGGCAGTGCCACCGCAACGGCGGTGACCGAAGGTGCTAAAGCCTTCTTCTCCCAGTTGCGTGAAGAAGTTCCCGCCTTCCGGTCCCAAGATGAACACGACCAACCAACCACCACGCAGACCGCTCCGCGACGGACCCTGCGGGCCCAGCAGATGACCACGATTCAAGGGACCGCTACGGTCAACCCCCCGAAGCAGTAAGCCCGGTTCCAGTCTCCGTGACAATCGGCGCACGGGCGACGGTGACGGCGTCGGGGAGCGTTCGGCAAGCCCATGGTAGTCGCCACGCGTGTGTGGCGAAACAGAAAATACAGTACAAGGAACACGTTGCATGAAATCGCATGAAATTGCCCGCCGTTGGAATGCTTTCTTTGAATCCAAGAACCATACGGTGGTGCCTTCAGCCTCGTTGGTGTCTCCTGACCCCTCCTTGCTGTTTACCATCGCCGGCATGGTGCCCTTCATCCCGTATTTCCTCGGCCAGGAAACCCCCTCATTCACCCGCGCCGCCAGTGTGCAGAAATGTATTCGCACCGCCGACATTGAAGAAGTTGGAAAAACCGTCCGCCACGGAACCTTCTTTCAGATGTGCGGGAATTTCTCCTTTGGCGATTACTTTAAAAAAGATGCCATCCAATTTGCGTGGGAACTACTGACCACTCCCCAAGACCAGGGGGGATACGGACTGGACCCAGAACGCCTGTGGGTCACCGTCTATGAAGAGGATGAGGAAGCAGCTAGCATTTGGCGTGATGTCGTTGGCCTGCCCGAAGAGCGTATTCAGCGGTTTGGAAAAGCTGATAACTACTGGAATACCGGTCAGCCCGGCCCGGGCGGACCCTGCTCCGAGATTTACTACGACCGTGGTCCGGCCTATGGCGTGGACGGGGGACCGGCCGCGGATGAAACCCGGTTCATGGAGATCTGGAACCTGGTGTTCATGCAGTATCAGCTCTCCGAGGTCCGGACCAAAGAAGACTTTGACATTGCCGGAGAACTGGCGAATAAGAACATCGACACCGGTCTGGGGCTAGAACGGTTGGCGATGCTCTTGCAGGGCGTGGAGAACATGTACGAGACCGACCAGGTGCGTCCGGTCCTCGACCGGGCCGCAGAACTCGCCCAGGTCACCTACACCTCCAGCGAGAACCCTGCGGACCCCACGTTCGAAAATGACGTGCGGTTGCGCTACATTGCCGACCATATCCGGTCCTCACTGATGTTGATTTCCGACG
Organism: Auritidibacter ignavus; assembly: GCF_003703835.1. Classification (GTDB taxonomy): domain Bacteria; phylum Actinomycetota; class Actinomycetes; order Actinomycetales; family Micrococcaceae; genus Auritidibacter; species Auritidibacter ignavus. Next base: position 45,292 of record NZ_RDQR01000007.1, on the reverse strand, counting down.
GCGTGGTCCCCGGTAACGAAGGCGGGGGATATGTGTTGCGCCGGCTGATTCGCCGGGCTGTACGCGCGATGCGACTGATGGGGGTCACCAAGCCGGTGTTGCCCGAGTTGCTACCGGTCTCCCGGGACGCCATGAAAGGAACCTATCCTGAGGTTGAGACCGACTTCGACCGGATTTCCCGCATTGCATATGCCGAAGAAAAAGCCTTCTTGCGCACCATTGCGGCAGGAACCACTCGGTTGGAACACTCAGTGGCCGCTGCCAAGAGCGCTGGCACCCCGCTATCGGGCCAGGATGCTTTCGAGCTGCACGACACCTACGGATTCCCCATCGACCTGACCCTGGAAATGGCCGAAGAAGCTGGGGTGAGCGTCGATGAAGAGAAATTCCGGGCCTTGATGGCCGAGCAACGTGACCGGGCCCGACGAGATGCGAAGTCCAAAAAGTCCGGTCATGCGGATGCTGCGGTATACCACCAGCTACATCAGGGCCACGACACGGTCTTTACCGGATATACCGAGCACACCACCGAATCCCGGATTCGCGGACTGCTGGTCGAAGGCCACGAGGCGAGCTACGCTGAGCAAGGCCAAGAAGTCGAAGTGGTGCTGGATGCCACCCCGTTCTACGCCGAAGCCGGTGGCCAGGCGGCCGACACCGGTGTGATCACCGGTGACGGTTTCGTCCTGAAGATTACTGACGTGCAGTCTCCGGTCAAGGGGCTCAGTGTCCACTCCGCGGTGGTGACCGAAGGTGAAGTACCCGCCGGCGCCGAAGCCGTGGGTGCGATCGATGTGCAACGCAGGTTGGACGCCCAGAAAGCGCACTCGGCCACCCATATTATCCATGCCGCCCTGCACGATATTCTCGGACATGACGCAGTTCAGGCCGGGTCGTTCAATAAAGAGGGTTACCTGCGGTTCGACTTCACGTGGCGGGATGCCATTTCACCCAACGCTCTGGCCGAGATCGAAGGCCTGGCCAACACCACGATTCGCGATAACTTCCCGGTGTTGACCATGGAGACTTCACTGGATGAGGCCAAGGCCATGGGCGCCATGAGCCTGTTCGGGGAAAAATACGGCGAACGGGTGCGCGTGGTAGAAATGAACGGCGCCTGGTCCCGCGAACTCTGCGGTGGGACTCACGTGACGACCACCTCGGAAATTGGCACCCTGGCGTTGCTGGGCGAACAGTCGGTGGGCTCCGGTAACCGTCGCGTGGAGGCGCTGGTCGGTTACGATGCGTTCGAGCATTTCGCTGCCGAGCGCACCCTGATGAATCAGCTCACCGAAATGCTCAAGGCCCCGGCCGAGGATGTGCCCGGCCGTGTGGAAGCCACCCTGGCCAAATTGCGCGAGGTTGAAAAAGAACTCGCCGCCCTGAAATCCGCCCAGCTGCAGGCAGTAGCTTCCGGGCTGATCAATCAGGCTGAAACCATCGGCAACACCACCGTGGTGGCCGCCTCGCTGGGGCACGTTCCCGGTGCAGATGATCTGCGTCAGTCCGTGCTGGATCTCAAGGCCCGACTGGAACAGGCCGGACATGCCAGTGTGGTGGTAGCTCTGATTGGTGAGGCGGGATCCCGTCCGCTGGTAGCCGTGGCAGCTAACCACCAGGCCCAGGAACAGGGCCTGAAAGCCGGCACGCTCGTCAAAACCGCTACCGGTGTCCTCGGTGGCGGCGGCGGTGGTAAGCCCGATATCGCTCAGGGTGGTGGCCAAGATGCCAGCCAGGTTGACGCCGCGTTACAAGCCATTCGGGACGAGGTCGTCCAGCACTAGGCAGCTGACCCATCCCGTTATGACCCCTGCCGCTTACGGAGAGTCCACCCCACCGATGTCCGACACGCACAGCACCGTTACCCGCGGAGTTCGCCTCGCGGTCGACGTCGGGCGCGCCCGCGTCGGACTGGCCGCCAGCGATCCCGACGGGATTATGGCTCACCCGGTGAAGACCCTGCGTCGAGATTTCAACGGTTCCGGGGGTGATCAGCGCTACATATACTCGGTCGCCAGAGACCGGGAAGCGACCGTGGTGTATGTGGGAGACCCGATCAACTTACACGGTCAATCCACTGCCTCCACCGCTGACGCTGAAGACTACGCTCAGGGACTTGCTGATACACTTGCCGCGAGCGCCGAATGTGCCCACGTGCAGGTTTTCCTGGTTGACGAGCGGCTTTCCACGGTCCTTGCCTCCCAATCACTCCATCAGGCGGGACGCTCCGCCCGCTCTCAGCGGTCGGTTATTGACCAGGCCGCAGCTGTGGAAATCCTGGAACACGCCCTGACCGTGGAGAAACGCGATGGACAACGGGCAGGACGTCGCGTGGTTCCGGCACCCGAACAAGCAACGGAAGGACAGTCATGACGGATGAACAATCCGCCGGTACCGGCTCACCTTCCGAACAGCGACCGATGACGCGTCGGGAACGTCGCGAACGGGAGCAAGCAGCCGAGCTGGCACGACGTGCGCAACAGGTACGCGCTGATGCCTCGGAAGACGGTGTCGCCACCACTCCGGAACAGACCACCCAAACCGCCCAGGCTTATAACAAGGCTGAGGGTGGTACACAGACTGACGAGCCAGCGCCGATGACGCGACGGCAACGCTGGGCCGCTCTCAGAGCCGCCTCGGCGGCCGATGAGGACCTCTCTGGGAACGCTCCGGCCCCGGTCCCGGCCACCGAGCACGCCTCCGAGCCTGACCATGACCGAGCAGAGCCCGAGCACAATACCTCCCAACCCACCCACTACGAGGCAGATCAGAACCAAGACCTGGGCGACTTGGACCCGTTGCCACAGGACGGACGGCAATATCCCGGCTTCGACGCTGAGGAATCCGACCATGATCATGCCGATGATGACGAAGACGAGGAACTCGAGGCACTGGGGTATCTCACCGTGGCCGACGGCTCCGGAAAGTACACCGTGGTGAACGAAGAAAAAGCCGCCGAGCGTGCCAAGCGCCGGCGTCGCCGATACCTCGTGCTGGCGGCAAGTTTCGTGGTATTTGTGGGACTGCTGGCCGTGGTCGGTATCGGACTGCGTCAGCTGATCCCTGGCACCAATGCCGACTACGAGGGACCCGGAGGAGAACCGGTGACCTTTACCGTGAACCCCGGTGAGGGTCCCATTGTGATCGGAGACCGACTGGTGGAAGAAGACATCGTCGCCTCCACCGGGGCCTTTACCGACGCGCTCGACGAAGCCCAAAGCGTTCAAGATATTCAGCCTGGCGACTACGAGATGAAACGCCAAATGTCAGCCTCCGAGGCAGCAGACAGGCTGTTAGGCATTGGAGACCCCGGGGTGAACTATGTCGCAGTCAATTCCGGGACCCGCATCGATGCGGTCTATGAATCCATCGCCGATGCCACCCAGTACTCGGTGGAAGAGGTTGAAGAAGCCGCTACTGACCCCACCGCTTACGGGCTACCCGAACAGGCCGAGAGCCTGGAAGGTTATATCGCCACCGGCGAGTACCGTTTTGACGTGGATGCTAGCCCCGAAGAAATCTTGCAGTTGATGATCGAGCCCACCATGGAAGAGTTCGACCGGCTGGGCATCACCGATGAGGACGACCAATTCGACCTGGTCACCATCGCCTCGATCCTGCAGGCAGAAGCTCGCACCGATGACTTCCAGACCGTCTCGGGCATCATCCGTAACCGGCTGGATCCATCCAACCCCGAAACCGCCGGCTACCTGCAGATTGATGCCACGGTGATCTACGGGCTGGGCACCCAGTCTCTGCAGTTTACGGCAGAAGACCGTGAGGATGCGTCCAACGAGTACAACACCTACGCCCACCGCGGGTTGCCACCGGGGCCGATTGGTTCCCCGTCGCTGGAAGCTCTCGATGCGGCGGCAGAGCCAGAGGACAACGACTACTACTACTGGGTGACCGTCAACATTGAGACTGGGGAAACCAAATTCGCCGCCACTCTGGAAGAACACAACGAGAACGTCGACGAATACCGCCAGTACTGTCAGGACAACCCCGAGATGTGTGGTGGCGGATCCAACGACGACCCCAGTGCCCCGAGCACAGACGGCGAATCAGTCGATAACGGTGCGCAGTGACCACTCGTAGCGCACCGAGCCAGGCCGCCGTATTGGGGCACCCGATAGACCATTCGCTCTCCCCGGTCCTGCACCAGGCCGCCTACCGCGCCCTGGGGCTAGCAATTGAGTACACCCGGGCCGATGTCGACCTCGACCAGGTGGAGACCTTCTACCGAGACCGGCGCCACGAATTGACGACCGGCCACACCCGCTGGCTGGGGTTTTCGGTGACGATGCCGCTGAAACCGGCCCTCGTGCCACTGATGGATCAGCTCTCTGATCGGGTGCGGCGCTTGGGCGTGCTGAACACGGTGGTACTCGACGCCAGCGGACAGGCAACCGGATATAACACCGACTGCGACGGCATCGTCCGGGCGCTGATGCGGGCAGAGACGCCGGCCTCGTCGACGCTGGGCATTATTGGTGGCGGAGGCACCGCCGCGGCGGCCATTGAAGCTGCACAGCTCATGGGCGTCACCGGGGTGGAGCTCTTGGTCCGCAACCAGGCCAAAACTGAACCCCAACGCAAGCTCGCTACCGATCTGGGATTGGCCGCTGAGATAGACTCGATCGCCTCCGGGCTGACGAAACTGGACCGCTACCGCTACGTGATCTCCACCCTCCCACCCGGAGCAGCTAGCGAATTTGCTCACAGCCTGTCGGGTTACACCTGGCTACCACCCCTGCTGGATGTAGCTTATGACCCCTGGCCCTCCCAGCTGGCCCTCGTTTGGCATCGCAATGGTGGACAGGTGATCTCCGGTGTGGAGATGTTACTCTACCAAGCCGTCGAACAAGTCAAGCTGTTGACTGCCGAGCTCCGTGCCGAACATGAGGCAAGACAAGCTACCAGCTCCCACCAGGCAGAACCCGACTGGGATGCGGTCACTGTGGCCATGGCCGAAGCGATCGGTTTAACACCACGACCGCCGAAAGACTCGAGGGTGATTTAGGCTGGTAGGTAGTCCGCACCGGCGCGAGGTGACCTGGGGCACCACCAAGGTTCCTCGCGTTGCACCCCCTGAATTTGAAGGACGTTAAAGATATGTTGCGATGGCTCACCGCAGGTGAATCCCATGGCTCGGGACTGGTTGGCATTATCGACGGCCTGCCGGCAGGTATTGAGATCACCACCGCCGATATCCAGGATGCCCTGGCACGGCGTCGACTGGGATACGGCCGTGGCGCCCGCATGAAATTTGAAAAGGACCAGGTCACCCTCATCGGCGGTGTCCGTCACGGCCTCACCCTCGGTTCCCCGGTGGCCATTCACATTGCCAACACCGAATGGCCGAAATGGGAAAAAGTCATGAACCCCGATCCGGTGGACCCTGCCGAGCTCGACGGTCTGGCCCGCAACGCCGCGCTGACCCGGCCGCGTCCGGGACACGCCGATATGGCTGGAATGCAGAAGTACGGTTTTGACGAATCCCGCCCGCTACTGGAACGTGCCTCGGCGCGCGAAACCGCCACCCGGGTCGCCCTGGGGCGCGTTGCCCAACACTTCTTGGCCCAGCTGGGCATTCGCACCGTCTCCCACACCGTCTCGATCTCCACGGTCTTTGTGCCCGAGGACGCCGAACTCCCGACCCCCGACGACGTGCACCGGTTGGACGAGGACCCGTTGCGTTGCACCGACCCGGAGACCTCCCAGCGCATGGTGGAGATCATCGACTCGGCCAAAAAGGACGGTCAAACCCTGGGTGGCACCGTGGAGGTGTTGGTCTACCATGCCCCGGTCGGGCTGGGTAGCCATGTGCACTGGGATCGCCGACTGGATGCCAAACTTTCAGCGGCGCTGATGGGCATTCAGGCCATCAAAGGTGTCGAAGTTGGCGATGGTTTCACCACCGCCACCCGCCTAGGTGGTCAAGCCCACGACGAAATCATCCGCACCGAGGACAACACCGTGGCACGTCGCACCAACCGTGCCGGTGGTATTGAAGCCGGAATGTCCAACGGAGAGATCATTCGCGTCCGGGCCGCGATGAAACCAATCTCCACGGTTCCCCGGGCCCTGGACACCGTGGACGTGGCCACCGGAGAAACCACCAAGGCCCATCACCAGCGCTCCGATGTCGCTGCGGTACCGGCCGCCGGTGTGGTCGCAGAAGCGATGGTGGCCCTGGTCTTGGCCGAAGCGGTGCTGGAGAAATTCGGCGGTGACTCGATCGCTGAAGTCCAGCGGAACCTCAACGCCTATCTGGACTCTCTGGCCCCGCTACCCACCCTGCAGACCAATACCGGCGGGGCTACGTCAGCTGACCACATGGGAGATCCGATCCAGTGAGTTCACACACCCGCGGTCAACCCATTGCCCTGGTGGGTCCGATGGGATCGGGAAAATCCTCCCTTGCCCCAGTATTAGCCGCAGAACTGGGCTATGACCACGTCGATACCGATGAGCTGTTCGCTCACCAGCACGGCCCCATCCCCGAGTTTTTCCGTGTCCACGGTGAACCCGGTTTTCGCGACGCCGAAGCGCAGGTAGTCGCCGAAGCCCTCACCGGAAAACAGCAAACGGTGATCTCTTTGGGTGGGGGAGCGGTGTTGCGAGACACCACCCGCGACTTCCTAGTCGAGCACTGCTACGTGATCTATCTGCAGGTCTCCACCCGGGAGGCCCTGCGTCGGCTCGATGACGGGCAGGGGCGACCGATGCTAGAGAATAACCCGGCCGAGACGTGGGAACAGATCGCCACCGAACGCGACCGGCTCTACCGCAGCGTCGCAGATCAGGTCGTTGATACCACTGCAGATAGTCCTCGTCAACTCGCCGGAAAGATCGCCCGGCGGTATCGTCGAGCAGAAAAAACCCACGACCATTAGACTCGATAAAACAGTACTCAATGGCCCGGACAAGAACCCCGGGCCGCACGTGAGGATGAATATCGATCATGACCGATCAACAACCACAGACTGATCCCACCACCGAGCGAACTCCGCAGACACCACCCGCGTCGGCACCGGCTGGCGCCGACGCGGGTGTGGTGGCCGAGGACGTTCAGGCCCGCGAAGAGCACGACGAACCCAGCGTGATACCGGTCGCCGGGGGCTCGGAATACCTCAGCGAAGGTGGTTATGACGTCGTGGTGGGTCGTGGTTTGCTCTCGCAATTACCCGAGATGTTGGGTACCCAGGTCCGCAAGGTACTAGTGGTCCACCCACGGGCCCTGCGCGCCACCGGAGATGTGGTCAAAGAAGATCTTGATCAGGCCGGGTTTAACGCCATCACCGCCGAAATCCCCGACGCCGAAGAAGGCAAGCACATCCAGGTTGCGGCCTTTTGCTGGCAGGTGCTCGGCCAAAACGAATTTACGCGCTCGGATGCGATCGTCTCCGTCGGCGGGGGAGCGGTCTCCGATGTGGCCGGATTTATCGCCGCCACCTGGTTACGTGGCGTGAACGTGGTGCACATGCCCACCACGCTGTTGGGAATGGTCGATGCCGCCGTGGGCGGTAAGACCGGCATTAACACTGCCGAGGGTAAAAACCTGGTGGGTGCCTTCCACCCCCCGGTGGGCGTTCTGGCCGACCTCGACACGTTGCTCACCCTGCCCAAGAATGAGCTAATCTCTGGTCTGGCTGAAGTGGTCAAATGCGGGTTCATTGCCGATGAACACATTCTGGATCTGATCGAAGCCGAACCTGAACAAGCCACCAATCCGCACTCGGCGGCGCTGCGGGAACTGATTGAACGCGCCATCCGCGTGAAATCCGTGGTGGTTTCCCAGGACTTGAAGGAATCCGGAATCCGCGAGATTCTCAACTACGGCCATACCCTAGGCCACGCCATTGAGCTGGCCGAACGTTACCAGTACCGCCACGGTGCTGCGGTGTCGATCGGGATGGCATTCGCTGCCGAGCTGGCCCGCTCGGTGGGCAAACTCGATGACGCCACCGCCGAACGACACTTCAGCGTTCTTGGTGCTCTGGGGCTGCCGACCTCCTACCGCGGCGACCGCTGGGCGGCCCTGCTGGATGGCATCAAACGCGATAAGAAGAACCGTGGCGATCAGCTACGCTTCGTGCTTCTGGAAGGCCAAGGTCGGCCCATCACCTACGATGTTCCCGATGAGTCACTATTGTTCGCCGCCTATCAGGAAATCGCCGACTAAGGTACCGGAACCGACGAACAGCACGAACAGGCCTGCGCAAAGGCGTTACACTGTTAGAGGTCATCTTTCCCAACGTTCATCAACCGAAGTGAGGTTATAACGGCGCATGGTCATGCTCACCAGTAACGATATTAAAAACGGCTCGGTGATCTCCCTGGACGGACAACTGTGGAACGTCCAGGAGTTCCAGCACGTCAAACCCGGCAAGGGTGGCGCCTTCGTGCGGACCAAGATCAAAAACCTCACCAGCGGTAAGACCATCGATAAGACCTTCAACGCCGGGGCTAAAGTTGAGTTCGCTACCGTGGACCGCTCGGACTACCAGTTTTTGTACCGCGACGGTGACGAGTTTGTCTTCATGGACAACACCACGTTCGACCAGATCATCGTCCCCGAGTCCGTGGTCGGCGATGCAGCCAACTACCTGTTGGAAAATGAGACCGTGACCATCGCGATCTCCGACGGCACCCCGCTGTACCTGGACATGCCGGCCTCGGTGGTCCTGGAAATCACCTACACCGAACCCGGGTTGCAGGGCGACCGCTCCTCGGCCGGTACCAAGCCGGCCACCCTGGAAACCGGTTACGTGGTGCATGTTCCGCTGTTCGTGGAGCAGGGTACCAAGGTCAAGGTTGACACCCGCAACGGTGAATACCAGGGTCGCGTCACCGACTAAGACTTCTCTTGTCGAGACACCCACCCGGTGCTGAGCGGCCCACCGTCGCACGGCAGGGTGGGTGCAGTCATCTCAGATACTGTGCCGACCGTTAAATCATCAGAAGGACCAGGACAACACGTGAGAACCTCCTCGCGAGGACGGGCCAGACGACGCGCCGTCGAGATCATTTTTGAAGCCGAACAACGCCACTCCACACCCTTGGCCGCGTTGCAGGCGCGCCGGCAATACACCGACCAAATCATCAACCCCTATACCGCCGAAATCGTCGACGGGGTCATTACCGAATACGACCGCATTGATGAGATTTTGGCCACCTACACCCAAGGGTGGAGCATGGACCGGATGCCGGCCTTCGACCGGGCTACCCTGCGCGTGGGGACCTGGGAGCTGCTGTTCAACGACGATGTTCCCGACGCGGTGGCCGTTTCGGAGGCCACCACCATCGCCAAAGAGTACTCCACCGATGAGTCTCCGGATTTCGTCAACGGTCTGCTGGGACGAATTCAGCAGGTCAAACCTACCCTGGTGCTCTAACACGATGCGCTCGGGCCGGTGAACGATCGTGCTAGAGTTGACCAGTGGAAACCGCCCCGAACCAACCGGTTGTGGACATCCTTTAAAGACCGTCCTGTGAGGCGGGAAAGGAGACACGGTGGGAGATTTTGTCGAACCCAAAAACCCCGCCTCCCGGCTCGCCCGGGTGGTAGCCAACGCGGCCGATATTGACCGGGCGTTAACCCGAATGGCCCATGAAATTTTGGAATCGAATCACGGTAGCGATCAGCTCGTGGTGCTCGGTATTCCCCGGCGAGGCGTTCCACTAGCCCACCGAATTTCCGAAAAAATCGCCGGAATCGACCCGGACTTCGATGCCACCGAACGCACCGGAACCCTGGATATCACCCTGTACCGGGACGATCTGCGCACCCAGGCCTCCCGGATCCCAGTCCCGACCTCGCTACCGCGTAACGGCATCGATGATGCGGTCGTGGTCTTGGTCGATGACGTACTATTTTCCGGACGCACCGTACGAGCCGGACTTGATGCCCTATCTGATATTGGTCGCCCGGCCGCTGTGCGCCTGGCCGTACTGGTCGACCGTGGCCACCGGCAACTGCCCATCCGCGCCGACCATGTCGGCAAAAACCTGCCCACCTCCACGGCAGAACGCGTCAGTGTCTGGCTGGAAGACGTCGATGGCACCGAGCACGAAGACTGCGTGATCATCTCCGATACCGTCGTGACCGCAACGGGGGTGCGGTGATCATGCGACACCTTTTGTCCACCCAGGATCTGTGCTTCCAAGACGCCCTGCACATCCTCGATACCGCCGAAGAAATGGCCGGGGTCAAAGACCGTCAGGTGAAAAAGCTTCCCGCTTTGCGCGGACGCACCGTGGTGAACCTCTTCTTTGAAGATTCCACCCGGACAAGGATCTCCTTTGAAGCAGCCGCTAAACGGCTCAGCGCTGATGTGCTGAACTTCTCCGCACGGGGTTCTTCGGTGTCCAAAGGAGAGTCCCTGCGCGATACCGTCCAAACCTTGGAAGCCACCGGCGCTGACGCGATCGTGATGCGCCACTGGGCATCCGGTGCCGCCCACCAACTGGCTGAATCTGGCTGGTGCTCCTCCCCGGTGGTCAATGCCGGCGATGGCACCCACGAGCACCCCACCCAAGCGTTGCTCGATGCCTTTTCGATGCGCCACCGCTTCGCCTTCCGCGACGGGGCCGACCCGGCCACCGCCCCGCCGGTGGGTCAGGATTTGACCGGCCGACACGTGGTGATTGTCGGAGACATTCTGCATTCTCGAGTGGCTCGCTCCAATGTGTGGCTACTCAACACCCTCGGGGCGCGCGTGACCCTGGCTGGACCGGCTACTCTGATGCCTCTGGGGGCCGAGTCCTGGCCGTGCGAGGTCACCTACGACCTCGACGAAGCCCTGGCCACCGAGCCGGATGCGGTGATGATGTTGCGGATTCAGCAGGAACGGATGCACCAGTCGTTTTTCCCCTCCACCGCCGAGTACACCCGCGGGTGGGGGCTGACGTCTGAACGGCTGAGCCGGCTGGAGGACACCGAAGCGATCATCATGCACCCGGGACCGATGAACCGCGGGCTGGAAATCTCCTCCACCGCGGCCGATTCGCCACGGAACACCGTGCTCGAACAGGTCGCCAACGGGGTCTCAATCCGTATGGCCGTGCTGTACCTGATCTTGGCTGCTGAGAACCCCGGAAAGGACGGTTGAGCCAACCATGTCATCGACCACCCTGATTCGCCAGGCCACCATGCCCAACGGGCAGGTCTCCGACCTGCTGATCCGCGACGGCATCCTGGTCGCCACCGGTCAGGACGTGACCTGCGCCCACGATTCTCAGCCCGCCCCGGAGGAAACCACCACCTGTGACGCCACCGGGATGGTCGTGCTCCCGGGGTTGGTGGATCTGCACACCCACTTACGCGAGCCCGGTAAAGAAGATGCTGAAACCGTCGAGACCGGCACCCGGGCGGCCGCCAAGGGTGGGTTTACCGCGGTCCATGCGATGGCTAACTCCACCCCGGTGGCCGATACCGCCGGGGTGGTCGAACAGGTCTGGGCCCTGGGTCGCGCCGCTGGTTGGTGCGATGTACACCCGGTCGGTGCCGTCACCGTGGGGTTGGCTGGCGAACAATTGGCTGAGCTGTCTGCTATGCATGCCTCCCAAGCCCAGGTGAGTATGTTCTCCGATGACGGGCACTGCGTGTGGGATCCGCTGGTGATGCGCCGGGCCTTAGAATACGTGAAATCCTTCAACGGGTTCATCGCCCAGCACGCCCAAGAACCCCGGCTGACCGAGGGTGCGCAGATGAACGAATCGAGCCTGTCCAGCACCCTGGGACTGGCCGGATGGCCGGCTGTGGCGGAAGAATCCATCATCGCCCGCGACGCGTTGTTGGCCCATCACTTGGGCTCCCGGCTACACATCTGCCACGTCTCGACCGCCGGGTCGGTGGAAATCATCCGTTGGGCCAAAGCCCAAGGGATCGACATCACCGCCGAGGTCACCCCGCACCACCTGCTGCTCACCGAAGACTTGGTGGCCACCTATAATCCGGTGTTCAAAGTCAACCCGCCGCTACGCCGGGAGTCCGATGTGCTGGCGCTACGGGCCGGACTCGCCGATGGCACCATCGACACCATTGGCACCGACCACGCCCCGCACACCGCCGAAGCCAAAGAATGCGAATGGCCGGTGGCCGCGATGGGCATGACCGGGCTCGAAACGGCCCTCTCGGTGGTCCAACACGCCATGATTGACACCGGAACCTGTGACTGGAATCGGATCGCCCACGCGTTTTCAGCCGCCCCGGCCCGCATCGCCGGGGACTGCGACCAAGGCCACATCAGCCCCGAGGGCGAGCTACGCACCGGGGTGGTGGCCAACCTGGTCCTCTACGACCCTGACACCACCTTTACCGTGGACCCGACCGAACACGTATCCAAATCCAGCAACACGCCCTACCGCGGCATGGAGCTACCTGGCAGTGTGCGCCACGTGTTTTACCGGGGCCACCAGGTGGTGGCCGAGGGCCAGTTGGCGACCCCGAACCCGCACGTTCAGGCCGGCCGCCGGCAAACCCCGGCGCACCCAGTCGACTAGTGATCTCGCCAAGCCACTGATACTGCCCACCCGCTACGAGGAGAAAGAACCACAGCGTGTCACCTTTTGTCACCGTCATGGCCACCAATGCCGAGGCCGAATCAGATACCGGGGCCTACCTGGTGATCATTCTGTTGACTCTGGGCCTGATCGGACTGGTGGTGCTGGGACTGTGGTTCGGGTGGCGCGCGCGGCGACGCCGGCAAGTCAATATCCCGGCCCCACTACCGGTGCCCGACCGACTGTTAGCCACCGAGCCACTAGCTCAAGCCCAGGGCATATATGTCAGCACCGTGCGTGGTGAAGACTGGCTGGATCGGGTGGCCGTGCATGGTCTGGGGATCCGGACCCGCGCCCAGTGCGAGGTCCACCCTCTGGGCGTGGTGCTGTTGCTGGAAGGCTCCCCAAACTTTGTGATTCCGTTCCGAGATATCACCCAGATCAGTACCAGTTCCGGGATGGTCGGCAAGTTCGTGGAAAAAGACGGACTGATCACCATCGGATGGAATCTGGGGCAGATCCCGGTGACCACCGGGTTCCGAACCCGCAACAGTGCAGACCAACACACGCTCCTGGAGACGATGCACCAGACCAGCCAGCAGCGCCAACCAGAGTAAAGCCCACCACCGTCGCGTCGTTTGTGTCGAGTCGTTCGCGTCGAGAAATGTGTAGCAGGAAGCGAGAAACCCAACCGTGAGCCTTACAGATACCGCACCAGCAGTGCTCGTCTTAGCAGACGGCACCACCTTCACCGGACGGTCCTACGGAGCCGTCGGGACCACCCTGGGAGAAGCCATCTTCACCACCGGCATGACCGGGTACCAAGAGGTGCTCACCGACCCCTCGTGCACCCGTCAGATTGTGGTCCATTCCTCCCCGCACATCGGCAATACCGGGGCCAACGACGAAGACTTCGAATCCGAACGCTACTGGTGCGCCGGCCTGGTGGTTCGTGAGCCCTCCCGCGTGGTATCCTCCTGGCGGGCCACCCGGTCACTGGAAGATGACCTGGTGGCCAACGACATTGTGGGCATCCAAGGCGTCGATACCCGAGCGCTGGTGCGCCGGTTGCGCACTGTCGGAGTGATGAACGCCGGCATCTTCTCCGGCGAGTCCGCCCACGCACCACTGGAACAGCTCATCAGCCAGGTCACAGACCAACCGTCGATGAAGGGCCTGAGCCTGATCGACGGGGTCACCACTGAGAAAGCCTACTCGGTGGGACCGGCCGACTACGGCTACGACAACATCGAGGAAACCTACCGGGTCGCCGTGCTGGATCTGGGCGTCAAAGCCGCCACACTGCGCCAGCTGGCCATGCGCGGAATCCGCCTCGAGGTGCTTCCGGCCAACACGAGCCTGCAGACCATTGTCGAGCTGGACCCCGACGGCGTGTTCTACTCCAACGGACCTGGCGACCCGGCCACCGCTGACGAGCAGGTCGCCACCCTGCGTAAGCTACTCACGAAGCGGATTCCGTTCTTCGGTATCTGCTTCGGCCACCAGCTTTTCGGTCGCGCGCTGGGCTTTGACACCTATAAGTTGCCGTTCGGTCACCGTGGGCCCAACCAGCCGGTGCTGGAAGAAGCCACCGGCAAAACCCTGATCACCACCCAAAACCACGGGTTCGCCGTTGACGCACCCCGCGGCCAGGCTCAGCGCGCACCAGAAGCCGCCTACGGGGCGGTTAAAGTCTCCTACTACTCCCTGAACGACCAGGTCGTGGAAGGACTCACTGCCTGTGATCTGCCGGCCTTCTCGGTCCAATTCCACCCCGAAGCCGCCGCCGGACCCCACGACTCGCACCCGCTGTTCGACCACTTCACCGAACTGATGGATGCCTACCGCGCCACCCGCTAAGCGCCAAGGAGAAAGAACTCTCATGCCCAAACGCACTGATCTGCACTCAGTTCTCGTCATCGGTTCCGGTCCGATCGTGATCGGCCAGGCCGCAGAATTCGACTACTCCGGAACCCAGGCCATCCGGGTGCTGAAAGACGAAGGAATCCGGGTCATCCTGGTCAACTCCAACCCAGCGACCATCATGACTGACCCGCAATTGGCTGATGCCACCTACGTGGAACCCATCACCCCCGAAGTGGTCGCCAAAATCATTGCCGCCGAACGCCCCGACGCGGTGCTACCCACCTTGGGCGGACAGACCGCGCTGAACACCGCCATCGCGCTGGATCAAAACGGGGTGCTGGCCGAATATAACGTGGAACTGATCGGGGCCAATATTGACGCCATCGAGCTGGGCGAAAACCGTGAAGAATTCAAAGGCGTGGTGGAACGTTGCGGTGCCGAGTCCGCCCGCTCGCAGATTGTGCACTCCATGGACGAAGCCCTGGCAGCCGCCGAGCACCTGGGGTATCCCATGGTGGTGCGCCCCTCATTCACCATGGGCGGACTGGGCTCCGGGCTGGCCTATAACGAAGAAGACCTGCACCGCATTGCCGGTGCCGGCTTGCAGTACTCACCCACCAACGAGGTGCTACTGGAAGAATCCATCCTGGGCTGGAAAGAATTCGAATTCGAGATGATGCGTGACTCGGCCGATAACGTGGTCGCGGTCTGCTCGATTGAGAACTTCGACCCGGTCGGCGTACACACCGGTGACTCCATCACCGTCGCCCCCGCGCTGACCCTCACCGACCGCGAATTCCAAAAGATGCGCGATATCTCGATCGCCATCATCCGCGAGGTCGGAGTCGATACCGGTGGCTGTAACATCCAGTTTGCCGTCAACCCCACCAACGGCCGGATCGTGGTCATCGAGATGAACCCGCGCGTCTCCCGTTCCTCAGCGCTAGCCTCTAAGGCCACCGGGTACCCGATCGCTAAGATCGCCACCAAGCTCTCGCTGGGCTACACCCTGGACGAGATCCCCAACGACATCACCCAGAAGACCCCGGCAGCTTTTGAGCCGATGCTGGACTACGTTGTCGTGAAGGTCCCGCGGTTTGCCTTCGAGAAATTCCCGGCCGCCGACCCAACCCTGACCACCACGATGAAGGCCGTCGGCGAGGTGATGTCGCTGGGACGCAACTTCGCCGAAGCCCTGCAGAAGGCCCTGCGGTCTCTGGAACAGTCCGGGGCAGAACTGGACTTCACCGTGCCCGACGCGCACGAAGTTGCGGAGCTGATCGAGGCCGCCAAGACTCCCACCGTTGACCGCCTAGGCCAGGTCCAGCGCGCCCTGCTGGGTGGGGCCACCGTCGAGCAACTATATGAGGCCACCGGGATTGACCCGTGGTTCCTCGACCAGCTGGTGTTGCTCAACGAGGTGGCCGGCGAGGTCCGTCAGGCACCGGAACTGAACGAGTCCGTGTTGAGCCGGGCAAAACGCCACGGCTTCTCGGATGCCCAGATCGGCCAGCTACGCCACCTGGACCCGGCCGTGGTGCGCGGTGTCCGCCACGCACTCGGTATTCGTCCGGTGTATAAGACCGTCGACACCTGTGCCGGTGAATTCGAGGCCTACACGCCGTATCACTACTCCAGCTATGACGCCGAAACCGAAGTCGCCGACCACGAGCGTGCCTCGGTGATTATTCTGGGGTCAGGCCCGAACCGGATCGGTCAGGGTGTGGAATTCGACTACTCGTGTGTGCACGCCACCATGGCGCTAGAAGCCTCCGGGTACGACACGGTCATGGTCAACTGCAACCCGGAAACCGTCTCGACCGACTACGACATCTCCGACCGGCTCTACTTTGAGCCGCTGACCCTGGAGGACGTGTTGGAGATTATTCACGCCGAAGAAGCCTCCGGGGGAGTCGCCGGTGTGTTCGTGCAGCTGGGCGGTCAAACCCCGCTCAAGCTCGCCCAAGAACTCGCCGATGCTGGGGTGACCATTTTGGGCACCAGCCCGTATGCGATCAACCTGGCCGAAGACCGTGGCGCGTTCTCTCAGGTGCTGGATGAGGCCGGCCTGATCTCGCCGAAGAACGGCACCGCGGTGAGCTTCACCGACGCCAAGAAGGTCGCCGATGAGATCGGTTACCCGGTACTGGTCCGGCCCTCCTACGTACTGGGTGGACGCGGGATGGAAATCGTCTACGACGAGGCCTCGCTGTCCAGCTACATCGACAACGCCACCGAGATCACCCCCGAGCACCCGATGTTGGTCGATAAATTCCTTGACGACGCCATCGAAATTGACGTCGACGCGCTCTACGACGGCACCGAGATGTATCTGGGCGGGATCATGGAACACATCGAAGAGGCCGGTATTCACTCCGGTGACTCCGCCTGTGTGCTCCCACCGCGCACCCTGGCCCGTGACGTGCTGGAGCGGGTCAAAGATGCCACCGAAGCCATCGCCGAGGGTGTGGGCGTCCGTGGGCTGATCAATATCCAGTTCGCCCTGGCAGCCGATGTGCTGTATGTGATTGAGGCCAACCCCCGGGCCTCACGGACCGTGCCGTTTGTGTCCAAAGCCACCGGCGTGCAACTGGCCAAAGCCGCGGCATTGATCGGGGTGGGCAAGACCATCGCTGAGCTGAAAGCTCATGGTGATCTCCCCACCGCCTACGACGGCGCCTCGATGCCGATCAACGCTGCGGTGGCGGTCAAGGAAGCCGTGTTGCCCTTTACCCGGTTCCGTACTCCCGAAGGGCGCGTGGTGGATGCATTGTTGGGCCCGGAAATGCGTTCCACCGGTGAAGTGATGGGGATCGACCGATACTTCGACACCTCCTACGCCAAGGCCCAAACCGCAGCCGGAGGCCCATTGCCCACTCAGGGTCGGGTCTTCATCTCGGTGGCCAACCGCGATAAGCGCGGTGTCGTCCCGTATGCCAAGTCGCTGGTGGACATGGGCTTTACCCTGGTCTCCACCGGAGGCACCGCCGATGTGCTGGCCCGCAACGGCATCACCACCGAGGTGGTCGCCAAGATCACCGATCAGTCTGGTGATACAGATACTGGAGATGCCCGGGCCGAAACCATCTTGGACCAGATCGAAGACGGACGCGTAGATTTGGTGCTTAACACTCCCTCGGGGGGCAATGCTCGCGGTGATGGCTACGAGATCCGGGCGGCTGCCACCAGTCGTGGCATCCCGATCATTACCACCCTGGAATCCTTCGGGGCGGCCCTGCAGGCGATCGATGCCCAGCGCGAATTCGTCTGGGATGTCACCAGCCTGCAGGTCCACGATGAGAACCTGCACCGGGCGATCAACGAGAACTGAGCATCACCATGACAGACCCGTCCCAGACCACCCACACCACCCCTCCGGCAGCCCGCCAGCCGTTCGGACAACGGCTGGCCGCCACGATGGCCGAGCGCGGTCAGCTGTGTCTTGGCATCGACCCGCACCCAGAACTGATGCAGGATTGGGGGCTACCGGTCGATGTCAACGGAGTAGAGCATTTCAGTCGAACGGTGATCGAGGTCGCCCACGACTACACCAATGACCCACACCAAGCAGGTGGGGTGGCCGTGCTGAAACCCCAGGTAGCCTTCTACGAACGCTACGGTTCAGCCGGCTTCGCGGTGCTGGAAACGGTGTTGGCCGAAGCCCGCGAAGCGGGGATCCTCACCATCGCTGATGCCAAACGCGGAGATATCGGTTCCACCATGGCCGGTTACGCTAACGGATGGCTCGCCGACGGCTCCGCCTTGGCAGCCGATGCACTCACCCTCAGCCCGTATCTCGGCTACGAGTCACTCCGACCCGCTATTGAACTGGCCCGGCGCCATCACCGTGGCGTGTTCGTCTTGGGGCTGACCTCCAATCCCGAGGGAGCACAAGTTCAGCACCGGGGAGGGCCCGAAAACTCTGTCGCCCGGACAATTATTGATAGGGTAAGTCGTGACAACAAAAGTGAGATACGACATACTGGGGCGCCGGTCATGGGATCCGTTGGACTCGTTATTGGCGCCACAGTGGCCTCTCGGACTCGAGAGCTGGGGATTGACCTGTCGGATACCCAGGCACCGTTGCTCGCACCGGGTTTCGGCGCACAGGGAGCCGGGGTGGACGATGTGGTCACGGGTTTCGGTCGAGCCTGGCCCCAGGTGCTCGTGAATTCCTCTCGAGGGATTCTCCGGGCCGGTCCCCAGCGATCGGGCATCCAGGAGGCAATTGAGAACACGCTGTGTTCTTTAGCTAGGGTGCACATCGCCTAGGGTTTCACTCTGCTCTGTGGCGAGTTTCTGGACAGCGGGAACATTTGCCCCCGCCGAAGGATTGCACTGCCGATAAAACCACAGAGAGAGTGAGAGAAATGGTCTTGGAACAACTTAGTCCTGCTGAACGACAGGCCGCCCGAGAAAAAGCGCTGGAAGCTCGCACCGCCCGAGCAGAGCTGAAAGCTGCATTCGCCAATGGAGCGATCACGTTGGAAGATGTGTTCTCCATCGCCGATCTCGATGACGCCATTGGTCGGATGCGGTGCATCGACCTGCTCACGGCGTTGCGCAGTGTTGGAGAAGTGCGCGCTACCACGGTGATGGAAGCCTGTGTGATTTCACCCAAGCGCCGATTGCGTGGTCTTGGTCGTCGCCAGCGGGAAAAACTGATTGCCTGGCACAACGCGCGTCTTGCCGTAGAGTAAACCTTTCCCCGCGGTGATCGTGGCCACGTGCGGATCGCTAAGCTGGATAAGGTGGGATCAGGCCCCGCGGGACGTGACCAGTCCTGGCCGAGTCCTGAGATGACCGATGTATCCAGATCCGACGAGGTGACACTGTGGAGTCCGAACGCGCCGATCAGCCCGCTGACGAACAGCCTGTGGCCCCGCCGATGCCGGGTCCCCGTGCTTTTCAACCGCGTCCAGGCCAACCCGACCACCCGCAGGTCACGGTGCTGGCTGGCCCCACAGCGGTCGGTAAGGGCACGGTGTCAACATACATTGGGGATCACTACGCCAACGTGTGGTTGTCGGTATCGGCCACCACCCGGGCACCACGACCCGGAGAAGTGCATGGCAAACACTACTTCTTTGTCACCACCAAAGAGTTCCAGGACCTCATCGAGGCCGGCACGATGCTCGAATGGGCGGTGGTCCACGGCAAGAACATGTACGGAACCCGCAAAGATACCGTGGACGAAGCACTCCGATCCGGTCAGCACGTGCTCCTGGAGATCGATTTGCAAGGTGCCCGACAAATACGACAGACTATGCCTGAAGCACAATTCGTGTTTCTTGCCCCGCCGAGCTGGGATGAGCTGGTTCACCGCCTGACCGGTCGAGGGACCGAGTCACCCGAAGAACAGCAAAGACGGCTCGAAACAGCTAAACTAGAGCTTGCTGCCGAACCAGAATTTGATGCGGTCGTGGTCAATGACACCATCGAACAGGCTGCGGCAGAACTTGTGACCCTGATGGGCCTCGACCCGGGGAAACAAAAGCCCCGAGCATGTGGTGACACGCCCGTGACCAGGGTAGGACAAGACCCAACAAGCTAAACGACACTGAATGGTCTCCGCATGCTGCGGAGAGGTGACTGGAGAATTTGTGACTGAACAGTACGAAGGCATTACTAATCCGGCATTGGATTCCCTGCTGGAGAAGGTGGACTCCAAATACGCGCTGGTGCTCTTTGCCGCTCAGCGTGCCCGTCAGATCAACGCGTACTACTCGCAACTCCACGAAGGTCTTTTCGAATACGTCGGACCGCTGGTAGATACCAAGCTCAACGAGAAGCCGCTGTCGATTGCACTACGCGAGATCAACGACGACCAGCTGGAATACAAGCACGCCTCCGAGGTACAGCAGCCGGCTGAAGAAGAAGAGCTCGATGACTTCAGCGCCTTCGAGATCTCCGATGACGAAGATCCCTTCGCCCTGCCAGCTGATGAGGACGAGGTCATCCACAGCGAGTCCGAGGACAACGAAGACAACAAGTAGGGAACCTCTCATCGTCGATCCGGTGTGAGCGTGTAAGGGAGACCATTCGGTGCGCATCGTCCTAGGTGTCTGTGGAGGCATCGCCGCCTATAAGGCCGCGTTGTTGTTGCGGTTGATGACCGAATCGGGACATGAGGTCCACGTGGTCCCTACCCGCTCGGCACTGAACTTCGTCGGTGAAGCCACCTGGGAAGCCCTGAGCGGCAACCGGGTGCACACTGACACCTTTGAAGCCGTCGACGAGGTCAACCACGTACGTCAAGGCCGTCACGCCGACCTGGTCATCATCGCTCCGGCGACCGCAGATTTTCTGGCACGCACCGCCGCTGGTCTGGCACCGGACTTGCTGGGCAACATCATGCTCACCGCAACCGGCCCCATCCTGGTCGCCCCGGCGATGCACACCGAAATGTGGTTCAACCCCGCCACCCAGGCCAATGTGGCTACCCTGCGCGAGCGCGGAATCGAAGTGCTCAACCCAGACTCCGGACGACTCACCGGAACGGATACCGGTCAAGGCCGCTTTCCCGAACCAACTGCTATTTGGGACCACGCCCAAAACCTGGTATCTCCATCAGCCGGGGCGCTGGAAGGCAAACACCTGGTGATCTCGGCCGGCGGCACCCGGGAACCACTGGACCCCGTGCGTTACTTAGGTAACCGGTCTTCGGGTAAACAAGGCGTGGCCCTGGCCGTGCAAGCCGCCCGCGCGGGCGCTCAGGTCACGCTCATCGTGGCCGCCATGGACATTCCGGCTCCTCAGCACCCGCGCATCGAGGTCGTCGAGATTGAATCCACCCGTCAGTTGCTTGATGCGGTCCTGACCCACGGACGTGGCGCCGACGTGTTGATCATGGCCGCGGCTGTGGCGGACTTCCGGCCCCGCACGGTAGGAGAGTCCAAGATCAAAAAGACCGCCGAACAGCCCGTGCCGGTCATTGAACTCGAACTAACCGAAGACGTGCTGGCCACCACGGTACAAGCCCGCGATGACGGGGAGAACCTGCCGGGCCTGATCGTGGGCTTCGCCGCCGAAACCGGGGACGAACACGGCGACGTGCTGACCTACGGGCAACAAAAACTCGAGCGTAAAGGCTGTGAGATGCTCGTGGTCAACCAGGTTGGTGTTGGCAAAGTCTTCGGCCAAGACGACACCGAAGTCACCATCCTGTACGCCGACCACCGTGAGCCCGTCGCCGCAGTGGGAACCAAAGACCAGGTGGCTACAAAGATCATCTCTGCCGTGGCTGAGCAGCTGTCAGCCCGGCGGTCATGGGCCTGATCCCGACCCTGATGAAACGCCAGAGTCTTATCATGTCTGTGGTGGCTCTTAGCCTTTGAGAAGATCGGGCCAGCGACTGCCACAGTTGCTCGCGCTGATCACCCGTTGATCATTCACACCTCGTGTCGTGGCCTCTCGGTTTCGACCTGCGGTGAGCGCTCACAGACAGGACAACCCATCATGGCGCAGTATTATCCACCCACCCAACCACCTGCTCATTTCCGCAACCCCCTTCCGGACCAGACTCCTCCCCAGCAGTCTCAGCCCAAACGTCCCTGGTACAAGCTCAAACGAACGTGGTTGATCGCTGGTGGACTGGGGCTCTGCGTTCTGATCGGAGGCCTCGCAGCTGGAACGGAGCAACCCGAGGCAGAACCCATGGCTGCCACAACCACCGAGGACACGACGCCGGAGGTCAAAACACCGACGCCAACGGACACCGAACCAGCCCTCGACACTGATCTCGAGGCCGATATTGCCTTGGAGTCTGAAGGCCAGGAGGCATCCGACGTGCCACTCGAGGCCGCGTCTGAGGCACCTACTGCTAACGTGAGCCCGACTGAAGAAGAAAACCCAGTGAGCGAGGCGGAGGCGAACGCGGTCAGAGCAGCAGAATCGTATCTTTCGTACTCGGGATTCTCCCGATCTGGACTCATTGATCAGCTCATCTTCGAAGGATTCACCGAGAAAGAAGCCACCGCTGCGGTTGACAGCCTGACGGTCGATTGGGGTGCACAGGCGGGCAGATCAGCCGAAAGCTATCTGAGCACCATGGCGTTCTCGGAGTCTGGTCTGATTGAGCAACTGGAATTCGAAGGGTTCTCCACTGCGGATGCTACTGCCGCCGTGGGGCAAATGACGGTTGACTGGAATGAGCAAGCTGCCCAAAAAGCAGAGAGCTATGTATCCATGTCCGGTTTCTCCCGGTCTGGACTCATCGACCAGCTGAAGTTCGAGGGATTCTCTGATTCCCAGGCGGCCTATGGAGCTGACTCAGTCGGTCTGTGAACCGTCACGCCGACCAGATCATGACCACCAGGGCCTGATCTTTTGCCAGGATGATTAGCCAGCGGACAGAAGATCAGGCCTGTGGTGTGTCTGCAAGCATGTCAGCGACAATGTACCGGTCGGTTAGTGGCGACCACACTAGAATAATCACCCAGAAGTGATCTAGGGCACTCTCATAAAGGAGAACGGACCGCCATGACCGCTCTACAACCCGCGTACGTCTACGACGCAGTGCGCACCCCCTTCGGCAAAATCGGCGGGGGACTGGCGGCCGTGCGTCCGGATGACCTAGCCGCTCACGTGATCGGCGAGCTCGTCAAACGGGCGCCGAATTTGCCCAATGAACTCTCTGAAGCCGACCAGATCGACGAAGTGATCTTTGGCAATGCCAACGGGGCTGGAGAAGACAACCGCAATGTTGCGCGCATGGCCACGCTCCTGGCTGGGCTCCCAGTATCCATTCCCGGTACCACGGTCAACCGCCTGTGCGGTTCCAGCCTGGATGCAGCGATGGTCGCCTCCCGCCAGGTCGAGGTCGGTGATGCCGATCTGATCCTCACCGGTGGGGTGGAGTCCATGTCGCGAGCGCCCTGGGTGTTGCCGAAAACCGATCGCCCGTTCCCGATGTATAACCTGCAGCTATCCAATACCGCGCTGGGTTGGCGACTGATTAACGACAACATGCCGGCTGAATGGACGGTCTCGCTAGGGGAGGCCACCGAGCAGTTGCGTGAGAAATTCGGGATCACTCGCGAACGGATGGATGACTACGCGGCCCGTTCCCACCAGCTGGCGGCCACCGCCTGGGACAACGGCACCTACGACAACCTGGTCTCCCCGGTTGTCGGCACCGAGCTACACCGGGACGAAACCATCCGCCCAGAATGTACCCCGGAAACTCTGGCCGGGCTACGCACGGTGTTCCGGAAAGACCACGGCACCGTGACCGCTGGTAACGCCTCGCCCATGAACGACGGAGCAGCCACGGTGTGGATTGGATCCGGCAAGGCCTCCGAGATTCTGGGGCTGGAACCCCTCGTGCGCATTGCCGGACGCGCAGCCTCCGCTAATGAGCCCCAGTTCTTCGGGTATGCGCCCGTGGAAGCCACCAACCGTGCTATTGCTCGGGCGGGAATTACCTGGGACGACATCGCAGCGGTGGAGCTCAACGAGGCCTTTGCCGCCCAAACCCTGGTCTGTTTGGACGCCTGGGGTGTGGACCAGGGGATTGTCAATACCTGGGGTGGAGCCATCGCGCTGGGTCACCCGTTGGGTGCCTCCGGGGCTCGCGTGCTAGGGACCCTGGCTCGACGACTGCACGAATCCGGAGACCGCTGGGGTGTGGCGTGCCTGTGCATTGGAGTCGGTCAAGGTCTGGCCGTGGTCGTGGAGAACATCAACGCACACTAAGAGGTTCCGGAAGCGACTCTGGGCGCTGGCCGGGTTGCGAGCAAGATAACAGCTCGTGACTTCTGGACTGCAGGTGCTCAGCGCTGAGCGGTAGAATGGCGAACCGTGACAGCTCAGCATTCTTCTCAGAACACCACCGGTTCCGGCTACGCCCATTACGAGGGCGTGGGCTCGGGCGAGTTGCGTCTGTTCACCTCAGAATCGGTGACCAGCGGACACCCCGACAAGATCTGTGACCAGATTTCGGATGCCATCCTGGACTCCTTATTGGCCCAGGACCCCAACGCTAAGGTCGCGGTGGAAACGCTGACCACGACCGGGCTGGTGCAGGTTGCTGGGGAGGTGCGCACCTCCGCTTACGTGGAGATCCCCGAAATTGTGCGCAATACGATTCTGGGCATCGGCTATGATTCCTCGGCCAATGGGTTCGACGGCGCAACCTGTGGTGTCAATATCTCCATCGGACAGCAGTCCTCGGATATCCACTCGGGCGTGTCCCGCTCCCTGGAGGCCCGCGACGGCTCAGTCGACCAGATTGATCTGCAAGGAGCAGGCGACCAGGGCATCATGTTCGGCTACGCCACCAACGAGACCCCGGTCTACATGCCGGCCCCGGCCTATTTAGCCCACCGACTCTCGGAACGACTGACCACGGTGCGGAACCTGGAATCCACCCCGATGTCCTACTTGCTACCGGATGGCAAAACCCAGGTCACCGTCGGCTATGACCAGAACCACCGACCGGTGACCGTGGAAACCGTGGTGGTCTCCACCCAACACACCTCGGACGTGTCCCAAGAGACGGTCCGTGCTGATGTGATCAAGCACGTCATCAATCCGGTACTGGCCAGTTCCGATCTGGACTACTCGAACGCTGATTACATTATCAATCCCGGTGGACCCTTCGTGATTGGTGGTCCAGTCGGGGACGCCGGATTGACCGGTCGCAAAATCATTGTCGACACCTACGGTGGGATGGCCCGCCACGGTGGTGGCGCCTTCTCCGGTAAGGATCCCTCTAAGGTGGACCGCTCGGCGGCCTATGCGATGCGCTGGGTGGCCAAGAATGTGGTGGCCGCCGGGTTGGCTGACCGGGCCGAATTCCAGGTGGCATACGCACTAGGCAAGGCCCGCCCCGTTGGTCTGTACGTGGACACCTTTGGGACCGAAAAGATCTCCCACGAGCAGATCATTGCCGCGGTGAATCAGGTCTTCGACCTGCGTCCGGCCGCCATTATCTCCAGCCTGAAATTGTTGCGTCCGATCTACGCCAAGACCGCCACCAACGGCCACTTCGGGCGGGAAGATCCCGACTTCACCTGGGAACGCCTCGATCAGGTGGAGGCATTGCGCGCGGCTGTAGGCTGGTGACGTGCCACCCACCGATGCGCTCTTTGACCTACCTGTCCCAGAGCCATCCCTGCCACCACATCCCACCGGCTGGCCCGACCGGCCCGTGGCAAAGGTCTTGCTGGAATCCCCGGTCCCGCATTTAGACCGGCTATTCGACTACCTGATTCCGCCCGAACTGGATGCCCCGGCGCAACCGGGGGTGAAAGTCAAAGTCCGGTTCGGTCACCAGACCATGGCCGGCTGGCTGGTCGAGCGCACCGACACCATCTCCACCCGGGCTACCCTGACTCCGATTCGCACCGTGGTCTCGGCCCTGCCCGTGCTGACCGAGGATATCTACCGGTTGGCCACCACCGTGGCCGCCGACTACGCCGGCACGGTTGCTGATGTTCTCCGGGCTGCCATCCCACCGCGAGTGGCAAAACTCGAACGCCAATGGGCCCAGGACCACGGCACTGTGCGGGAACCGGTCTGGCCCGAACACCCCGAGCAGACTGACCAGGAATCGCCGACCGTGGACTGGACGGTGTTTCCCGGCTGGGAAGGGCTCTTTGCAGAACCCAGCCCCGAAGACACTGCGACGAGCTTTGCGCTGAGTCTTCCCTCCAGCTTCGGCGCCTGGGACTCGATGGCGTTGCTCGCCGATGCCGCCGCCCGGACCCTGGCACGGCAGCAGAGCAGCATCCTGGTGGTGCCGGACCTCAAAGACCTCGATCGGCTCGAGCGACGTGTCGCCGACCGGGTGGGGCAGCATCACTATGCCCGGTTGGACTCCCGACAAGGGCCCACCCAGCGCTACCGGTCATTCCTGCAGATTCTGGCCGGCCACCGGCACGTGGTGATTGGCACCCGGTCGGCCATCTGGGCCCCGGTGCATCAGCTGGGGCTGGTGGCGGTGTATCAGGACGCCGACGATCAGCTCACCGAACCCCGAGCACCCTACCACCAGGTCGCCCACGTCGCCCGGCGTCGTACCGGTGCCACGGCCGAGACGACTGCACCGGCACGGCTGTTGCTGGTCTCGCCCTCCCGCAGTACCGCGACCCAATACCTGGTTGAGACCGGCCAGGCCCGAGACATCAGCCCGGAGCGCCACACCCGCCATCGATTAGCCCCGCGGGTAGTCTCCACCGCCGACAGTTTTCATGCCAGACGCGACCACATGGGGCCCCATGCACGACTACCCGGTCTGGCCTGGCAAGCCGCCCGCGAGGGACTAGACGGTACCCGCACCCAGGGCGTAGGTGGTCCGGTGTTAGTCCAGGTGCATCGGGCCGGATTTATCCCCGGGGTGTTTTGTACCCGGTGTCATGCCCCGGCCCGGTGTCCGAACTGTACCGGTCCGCTGAGCTTCACCGACCGGATGGCGGCCGCCAGTGGCGAACTGGCCTGCCGATGGTGCGGAGCCCGGCACCGCGACTACCGATGCATCAACTGCGGCAACTCCCGACTGCGGGCCGGCGCTCGGGGCGTGGACCGCACCGCTGACGAGCTGGGCCGGGCCTTCCCGCAGGTGCCGGTGATTTCCTCCTCGGCCGACCACATGGTCGCCAGCATCACCGACGAGCCCGCCCTGGTGGTGGCCACCCCCGGCTCGGAGCCGGTGGCCCCCGGCGGATACGCCACCGCGCTCTTGCTGGACGGGGACGCGCAGCTACAACGAGAGGGACTGATGGTTCCAGAGACGGTGATGAGCCACTGGATGCAAGCCGCCACGCTGGTGCGTTCGGCATCCGATGGGGGACTGGTGGTCGTCACCGCAACCCACCAAGAGATCGTAGGAGCCCTGGTGCGGATGAACCCGGTCAGTTTCGCCTCCCGCACCCTGGCCGACCGGGCCGAGCTGGGGTTTCCGCCGATCACTCAGGTGGCCGAGGTGACCGGCACCAGTGCAGAGGTGCACAAATTTATTGCCGGCGTGCAGTTGCCTTATCGTGCCGAACAGTCCCCGTGGATTGGGCCCACCCCGGTGGAGGCCACGGTGGAAGCTACCGAGGAACCCCGGTGGCGGGCTCTGCTGTTCTACCCGCACCGGGTGGCCAGCACCGTCCAGGCCGCTTTGCGGGCTCAAAAGGCGGTGCTGTCTGCCGAACGCTCGGCCACCAGCGTGAAAGTTCGCATTGGGGGAGTGCGCGAGCTCTAAGCCACCTCACTCATCCAGTCGGTCAGCAACCTGCCGATGGCCGGGGCCTGTTCGTAGTGCATCAAATGCCCGGTCTCGGCAATGACCTCCAACCGCACGTGAGACGAGGGACCAAACCGTGTGGCCAACACCCGCTGGTCATCCACCGAGGCCAGCGGGTCTTTCCCACCGGCAATCAGCAACACCGGGACCGTGATGTCCGGAGCCGCCTCGGCGACGGTGGTGGAGATGGAGGCCTGATAGGCCTGTAACAGGCTGTGGGGAGTGTCGAACTCCGAGAAGTACTGCTGGTGTTGGTCGTGGGTGTAGGCCAGGATACGACGGTCGTCGGTCTCTGACATCACAGCACCGGTGGCCCACACCATCGGACTGGCTGATAGCGCCCACCGGCCCAACCCGGAGGGCAGGCTCGCACAGGCCCGATAGAAGCCAGCCGTGACTGCGGTCCCGACGCGCTCAAACCAGGAGCCATCGGTTGCTAAAGCTGGGCGGGCAATGGGATTCAGCAATGCCAGCCTGCGCCAACTTGATGAACGAGACGTGGCGGTTGCGGCCGCGTAGCTGGCCACAATCGAACCAAAAGAGTGCCCCACCAGCCACGGGGAGGTGCTCAGGCCCAACGCCTCGGGTAGCTGATTAATGAGCGCAGCGAAGTCCTCCGACCGGTGCGGAGCGGTGGGAAGGGCGGGGGATGCCCCGAAACCGGGTAGGTCCGGGATATATATCTCGTGGTCGGCTAAGGCGTCGGCTACCAACTGGAGCCCGTGGTGGTCGCCACGGAACCCGTGGACCATCACCACCGGATCGGGACGGTGAGCAGTACTGGTTTGGGTGGTGCCTGTTGCCGGACGGTAGTGGTAGAGAACCGTGGGGGTGGGCTCCCCGGAGACCGGGTCGGCCAGCCACAGAAGACGGCGTTCGGGAAAGCGCATCGGTAACCCGGTGAAGGTCGCGGTATCACGCACCGGGGTGGGCGGACAGAGCTGGTCGCGGAAGCGAATGCGGGTCGGGGAGTTGGTGAACACCCTTTCAGCCTAGTGTGAGATGGGCTACTGAACGGTTAGGGTGAGGAACTATGGCGGAATCTGTGGTGATGAGTCTCGATATTGGAACAACCTCCTCGCGGGTGGTGATTTATGCGGCCGACGGCACCCAGGTGGCTCTCGCGCAACGGGAACACCGCCAGTACTTCCCTCACCCTGGCTGGGTGGAACACGATGCCGGAGAGATCTGGCAGAACATCCGGGAACTGATGGCCCTGTGCTTAGCGCGTAGCCGGTATACCGCTTCGAATATTGTCGCCATCGGGATGACCAATCAGCGCGAAACCACCGTGGCCTGGGACGTGCAGACAGGACGTCCGGTCCACCGGGCCATTGTCTGGCAGGATACCCGCACCGACGAGATGGTCGCCCGACTGGCCGAGCGCTCGCCACGGGTCCGAGAACTATCCGGTCTTCCGGTGGCCTCCTATTTCTCGGGGCTGAAAATGCGGTGGCTATGGGACCACGTCCCCGAAGTCAGCCAGCTGGCTGCAGAAGGTCGATTGTTGTTCGGCACCATCGACTCCTGGATTTTGTGGAACCTCACCGGCCGGAGTACCCATGCCACCGACATCACCAACGCCTCCCGTACGTTGCTGATGAACCTCACCGAGGGTGACTGGGACCGGGAACTCATCGAGCTGTTGGGCTTGCCAGTGGAGGAGACCCTGGCGGCCCTGCCGAGTATCAAACCCTGTTCCGGCCACTTCGGCACCGTGGCGGATGGGTCGGGATTAACCGGCATCCCCATCACCGGCATATTGGGCGACCAGCAGGCCGCAGCTTTCGGCCAGGGGATCTTCCACTCCGGACAGGTCAAAAACACCTATGGCACCGGATGCTTCGTGCTTCACAACACCGGTACCGAGCTCGTGCGGTCCTCGCACGGACTGATTACCACCGTGGCGTACCACCTGCAGGGAGACGACGTGCACTACGCGCTGGAAGGCTCGGTGGCTCAAGCCGGCTCGGTGGTGCAATGGTTACGCGACCAAATTGGGCTGATTCAGACCTCGGAAGAGATCGAGGAACTAGCCGCCACCGTAGCAGACAACGGTGGTGTGTACTTTGTGCCGGCGTTCTCCGGGCTGTTCGCGCCCTACTGGCGCTCGGACGCCCGTGGCACCATGATTGGCCTAACCAGCTACGCCACCGCCGGACATATTGCGCGTGCGGTGCTGGAAGCCACCGCCTTCCAAACCAGCGATGTGCTGGTCGCCGTCAGTGAAGACACCGGCATCGATGGTCCCGAGGTGCTACGGGTTGATGGGGGAATGACCGTCAACCACGATCTGATGCAGTTCCAAGCCGACCTGTTGCAAATCCCGGTTCAGCGGGCCTCGGATATTGAAACCACCGCCCGTGGGGCTGCCTTTGCTGCCGGCCTCGGTGGGGGCTTGTGGACCGACCATCACGAGGTTTCCTCGCTGTGCCAGCCCGGACACGAGTGGACTCCCAACATGAGCGAATCAGACCGTCAGCGTCTCCTGGCCGGCTGGGCTCAAGCCATTGAACACACTATTGGGTGGAACCCTACGAAAGAGTAGATTTGTGGAGCCATTCGGATACTCCCGAGTCGTCTCGTTCCGTCCCGTCATCGCACGGCACGGAAAGCTCTGAATCCTCACCGGAGAAGAGCTCTGTTCCCGGCGCTGGAAGTGATCACCCTGAACAGACTGAAGAGTCTGACCAGGAGGTCTCAGGTGAAGGTAGCCTGGCTTCGACCGGTTTGGCTACCTTCTCAGCCGTCGTCGCCAGCACGAACCCCTAGCCCCTCACGACACCGACCCCACAGCGGTGGATGCTCCGTGATGGTATTCACGAGCCGTTCACTGCTGTGGGGTCTTTGTGACTGACGTCGGCGTAGCATGGTCTCATGTTCACCGTGACAGCTCTCGATGGTCTGGCACCTGAGGCACCGTGCGATGCCCTTGAGGTGACCGTGGAGCTTCGCATAGCGCCGACAACCCAGGCCACCTACATCAAGGCCACAGCCGCTCAACCGACGGCCGACACCCTGGTTGTCAGGGCAGCTGGTGACAGTAGCGACAGGACCGCTACCGCCTCCACCTCTGAGGCACCTCGTGACCTAGGTATACAGCTCAGGGCAGGCCTAGAAGAGCTCGAGTCACTGGCTGGTGCGCGGATTGCACTGGGAACCACCCTGGGTCAAGTGGAATTTGACAAAACAGTAGCCACCGGCCAGCTCGTGGTCACCGCCGAACACCCCGGACTAATCACCGTCGGGGATGTCATTCGACCCATTCCTGTCGGAGTCAGCTTCGCCCAACGCCATGGGATGTTCCCCCGCATGCCGGACGGCCTCGCCGATGCCTGGTCGGGCTCTGCCGAGAATGCCCGATTTGCCCCACGCTATGAGGTGCGACTCGAAGGGCTCTGGGAGGCGGGCCTGGTTGCCGGCTTGCACCCTGAGGTACAGTGGGCAGGCTCCGAGGACGGAGAAGTGCTGGAGCTATCGCTTCCGGGGGAAGCTGGGCAACGCGTCTTTTTGATTGATCTGGAAGAACCCAACAGCCAAGAAGAGATCGATGCTGTCCAGGATCTGGACGCATGGATGACTGAGATCCGTGCGGAACTGACCGAGGACCTACACTAGACTAATGACGTTATGGCCCCGTGCCACCAGCTCACCGGCTCACCCGCGGTGAGCCCAACCCCACCACCCACCTTTCGAACAGGAATCCAGTGACTGACTCGACTTCACCAGCCCCCGATCACCACGAGACGGACTACGATTTCCGGACCCTGGAGAAACGCTGGGGGACCTACTGGACCGAGCACCGCACTTTCGCTCCTGCTGATGATGGCAGCCAGGAACGACGCTACGTCCTGGATATGTTCCCGTACCCGTCCGGGGACCTGCACATGGGCCACGCCGAGGCCTTCGCGATGGGGGATGTGGTCTCCCGGTATTGGATGCTCAAAGGCTACGATGTGCTCCACCCGATCGGATGGGACTCTTTCGGTCTGCCGGCCGAAAACGCCGCGATTAAGCGCAATAGCCACCCGGCGGAATGGACCTACCAGAACATCGAAACCCAGAAGGCATCCTTCCAGCGCTACGCCATCTCGGTGGACTGGGACACCGAGCTGCACACCTCAGACCCGGAATACTACCGCTGGACCCAGTGGCTGTTCCTGCAGTTCTACAAGCACGGGCTGGCCTACCGGAAAAACTCCCCGGTGAACTGGTGCCCGAAAGATCAGACCGTGTTGGCCAATGAGCAGGTCGTCGACGGCGCCTGCGAGCGGTGTGGCACCCAGGTGACCAAAAAGAGCCTGAACCAGTGGTACTTCAAGATCACCGACTATGCCGACCGCCTGCTCGACGACATGGAAGCCCTGGAAGGCAAGTGGCCGGACCGGGTGTTGGCCATGCAACGCAACTGGATTGGTCGCTCCACCGGGGCGAATGTGAACTTCCAGATCGAAGACGGCCCGGAGATCGAAATCTATACCACCCGTGCCGACACGCTCTACGGTGCCACGTTCATGGTGGTGGCCGCCGACGCTGAGCTGGCCGGTGAACTCGTCGATGACGAGCACCGCGCCGAATTGGAGGCCTACCAGGAAGAGCTGAAGAAAGTTTCCGATATTGAGCGTCAGGCCACCGACCGGGACAAGACCGGCGTGTTTTTGGGGCGCTACGCCATCAACCCGCTGTCCGGAGAACGCATCCCGGTCTGGGCCTCGGACTATGTGCTCTCGGACTACGGCACCGGGGCGATTATGGCCGTGCCCGCTCACGACCAGCGCGATATGGACTTCGCCGTCGCCATCGGCCTACCGGTGCGCCAGGTAGTCGACAACGGAGAAGACAACCCCGAAGAGACCAAGGTCGCCACCGTCGCTCACGGCACCCTGGTCAACTCCGGAGAACTCACCGGCCTGGACTCTACCGCAGCCCAGGCCAAAGCCATTGAGTCGCTGGAGGCCCGAGGAACCGGACGGGCTGCGGTGAATTACCGGTTGCGCGATTGGTTGCTATCGCGGCAGCGGTTCTGGGGCGCCTGCATCCCGATCATTCACTGCCCGGACTGCGGTGAAGTCCCGGTGCCCGAAGACCAGCTTCCGGTCCGCCAGCCCGAGAACCTCACGGGTGAACAGCTGGCCCCGAAGGGCACCTCGCCACTAGCGGCCGCTACCGAATGGGTCAACGTCGACTGCCCGAACTGTGGCGGTGCCGCACAACGAGATACCGACACCATGGACACCTTCGTGGACTCCTCCTGGTACTACATCCGGTATGCCTCCCCGAACGTGGACACCGCCTGCTGGGACCGGGACGCCGTGGACCGCTGGCTACCGGTTGACCAATATGTCGGCGGTGTGGAGCACGCGATCTTGCACCTGCTGTACTCCCGGTTCTTCACCAAGGCCCTCTACGACATGGGGCTGGTCTCCTTCGTGGAACCGTTCTCCCGGTTGCTCAACCAGGGGCAGGTTCTCAACCAGGGCAAGGCGATGTCCAAGTCTCTCGGTAATGGTGTGGACCTGGGTGAACAGCTCGACACCTTCGGTGTCGATGCCGTACGACTCACCATGGTTTTTGCCTCCCCGCCGGAAGACGATATCGACTGGGCCCAGGTGTCCCCGCAGTCGTCGCTGAAGTTCCTCGCCCGGGCCTGGCGGTTGGCCCGCGACATCAACGAATCCGGTGCGCCAGTCGGTACCGACCCCTCCACCGGAACCGTCTCGCTCCGCCAGAAGACACACAAAACCGTCGATGAGGCCGACACTCTATTGGATGACCACAAGTTCAACGTGGTGGTCGCCCGGTGCATGGAGTTGGTCAATACGGTCCGGAAAACCGTGGATTCCAGCGAGCAAGGAATCGCCGACCCGGCCGTGCGTGAGGCCGTGGAAGTCCTGGCCCAGCTACTGTCCCTGGTAGCCCCCTATACCGCCGAAGACATGTGGGCGCTGTTGGGCCACGAGCCGTCGGTGTCCCGGTCGTTTTGGCCCACCGTCGACCCCGAGCTATTGGTGGAAGACAGCATCACCGCCGTGGTGCAAGTCAAAGGCAAACTGCGCGATAAGTTCGAGGTCCCGACCTCGATTACCGCCGAGGAGCTGGAAGCCAAAGCCCTGGCCTCAGAGAAAGTCCAGAAATTCCTCGACGGC
Organism: Auritidibacter ignavus; assembly: GCF_003703835.1. Lineage (GTDB taxonomy): Bacteria > Actinomycetota > Actinomycetes > Actinomycetales > Micrococcaceae > Auritidibacter > Auritidibacter ignavus. Next base: position 11,536 of record NZ_RDQR01000007.1, on the reverse strand, counting down.
GCCGAGATTCGCAAGATCATCGTCAAGGAACCCAAACTGGTCAATATCGTGACCGGCTAGGACACCGTCTGGTATGGCAACCTACACCCGCTGGCTGACCGACCTGCACACCCGGGCCCGAAAAATCCGGGCCGAGGTGCCCGGTCTGGGACGATACATCAAACCGCCCCGCAAAGACCGGACGGTGATCGTCACCGACACCTCCTCGGCGTTGCCCGAGGCGGTTGCCACCACGCTACCGACCGGCTCCCAGTTGCGACAGATTGCCATGCCGGTGATGATTGGTGAGCAGATCCACTCCGATGGCTCCGCCGATACCAACGATGAGCTCCCCATCGCGCTAGCAGCTGGTACTGCGGTGCGCACCTCCCGGCCCGCACCGGGACAATTCCGGCAACTCTACGAGCGGATCGCCGAACAGGGCTACGGGTCCATTGTCTCGGTGCACGTCTCCGGCAAGATCTCCGGGACCGTGGAAGCCGCCCGGCTGGCAGCCACCCAATCGCCCATCCCGGTCGAGATCGTTGACACGTTGACCTCCGGGATGGCTATGGGATACGCGGTGGTGGATGCGGTGGTCCGTGGCCATAACGGCATTCCGGCAACCAAGCTGGCACAGCTCATTGATGAACAAGCCACAGCCTCGCAGGTGTATTTCACGGTCCCAAACCTGGACCAGTTACGCAAAGGTGGACGCATTCCGCCACTGACTGGTCTGCTGGGGCAACTACTCCAGGTCCGGCCGGTGCTGACCCTGAACGAGGGAGCCATCCAGTTGATGGACCGACCTCGGAATTTTGCCAAAGCCCAACAGATCATGGTGGATAAAGTCGCCCAAGCTGCCACACAACGCCCCATCCGCCTGGCCGTACACGGTTACGGCAATCTCGACTCCGCCATGGAGCTGGCCGCCCGCATCGATGAATACTCCACCGCACCAGTGCCGGTGCTGATGATCCCGGCCGTGCTGGTAGCTCACCTGGGGTTAGGCGCCCTAGGTGTGAGCATCAGCCCCGAGCTGGACTACAGCACCATTCTCTAGACGCACGAGACAAAGGGCCACTGTCCACAGTTGGTGGCCGTGGGCTGATCAGCTGGCCTGCTGTCGGCAAGCTTGGGAGCATGGGCCAACACCAGCATCACCATCCAGCCGAGGGATCAGACACTGCAGTCACCCAGGACAGTTCCTCACCCTTATGGCGGACACGCATTGCCGTCTCCGCGCTGGTGATCTGTGTGATCATCGCCGGAACGTGGTGGCTGTTCCGGTGGCTGTCCATCAACCTGCCCGCATCAGCTGATGACACCGGGGAGGTCGAAGACCGCATCGAGCTCCAAGAAACCGGGGCTGACACTGCGGTTGCTGATGCGGACGGTAGCGACAGTCAGGACAACGGGGCAGATATCGGTGCAGACCAGTCTCACGTGGTGGTCCACGTGGTCGGTGAGGTCGCCAACCCAGGGGTCTACGAACTGACCACCGAGGAGCGGGTCATCGACGCGCTGGATGCTGCCGGCGGGCCCACCGAGGATGCGGTGTTGGAAGGACTCAACCTGGCCGCCCCGGTCCAGGACGGTCAACAGATTCTTGTACCGGATCACCACAGCCAGGACCAGGCTCCGGCCGGATCGGGTGGTGCCAGCACAACCGGTGGTGGGGGAGAGCCAGTAGCCGATGGGGAAGCGGTCAACGTCAATACGGCTGATGCGGCGGGACTGGAGAGCCTGCCGGGTGTCGGACCGGCGACCGCGGAAAAGATCATCCACCATCGCGACCAACACGGACCGTTTGGGTCACTGGCGGATTTAGAAGCAGTCTCCGGTATTGGTCCGGCGACGTTGGAACGGCTCGATGGTCTCGTCAGCTTCTGAAACCCCCGACCTCCGACACAGTATCGAGCCGCCTCGGGTGCTACCGGTCGATATCCGACTGCTTCCGGCGGTGGGAGTCAGCCTGGTGGGATGTTTATGGATTCCGAGCCTCTCGGTCGAGAAGGCCCGAGCGATCCCGTTGCTGTGCTTAGGGCTGGGACTGATCTGTACCGGGTTGTTCTTTCGGTCACGTCGCCGGACGGGTACGCACCGACGCGCCGGGATGGTGGCTCGCCTGACTGCCGTTCTGGCGTTGGGCTTTTGGCTGGCCCTGGCACCGGTCACCAGTGCCTTCCACCAGCGGCTACAGGCCGAAGAATCCGGGTGGGCCGAGGCCGTGGCAGCCCAAGAACAGATCCGAGTCCACGTCGAGGTGGAGGAAACCCCGACGTCCTCGGCAGGACAATTTGGTACTCGCTGGTTCGTGCAGGCCAGTGTCGAGCGATTCGGTACCGAGCTCACCGAGATCGACCACCCGGCCGAGTTGATGATTTCCAGCAACGATGAGCGGTGGGCCACGGTCGCCGTCGGTGACCACCTGTGCCTGTTTGGGACGCCACAGCCGGCTGAGGGATCGGGTACGGTGTTCTTCTCGGCCGATACCGGGCCCCAACCTGGAGACTGTCAGAGGCCAGCAAGCCACGAAAGCACCGGGACTACTGGACGAGAGATCATCCGCTCAGGGCTACGCGAGCACTCTCGCGACACGTTCGGCACCGCCGAGCAACTTCTGCCCGGGCTCATTCTGGGAGACCGCTCAGCGGAAAGCGATGAGCTCAACGAGGCGATGAAAACTGCCGGTCTGAGCCACCTATCCGCGGTATCGGGAGCTAACTGTTCCTTGATTGCCGGTGCGGTGACATTAGCACTGCGCTCTTTGCGGGCACCACCGGCTGTGGTGTTGACCGGAGTGTTAGGGACCCTGGTGATCTTCGTCGACATCGTCGGCTGGGAACCGTCGGTGGTGCGCGCCGGGGTGATGGGTGCGATCTCAGCATGGGTGATCTTCTTCGGACGAGGTAAACACGCCCTACCGGTGCTGTGTTGTGCGGTGATCGGCATCCTCGTGTTCTTACCACAGCTCGCCCAACACCCGGCGTTCCAACTGTCCTTGGCAGCGACACTGGCCATTGTGATCGCCGCTGCACCTCTACAACAGGCCCTAGAAGCTCTGCTGGTGAGGGCTAGGGTCGTACCCGATGTGGTGGCCACCCTCGTGTCGGCGGCGCTGGCTGTGTCCACGGTCTCCCAGCTGGCCTGTCAGCCCATCATCATTTCGATGACCGGTAACGTCAACCTTTTTGCTATCCCGGCGAACCTGCTGGCGGCTCCGCTGGTCCCGTTCATCACGGTTCCCGGAACACTGACAGCGTTCCTCATACCGGTCCTTCCCTGGGTCTCGGGACTCATCCTGAGCGTGATCGCTATACCCGCAGCCGGAATTGGGGCTATTGCCTTGTGGGTGTCTTCCTGGCCGGCAGCGCTGGTTGCTTGGCCTGAAGGAGCCCTGGGAGGGGTGGTGACTATCCTGCACCTGGCCGGAGCGATGTGCGGACTATATGTTCTGATGCGGTGGCAACGTCGCACCCCACCGGCGGTGACCAGCTACCCTCGCCCCACTCTCACAACACGATTGGCCGTCGCGATCTGTCCCAGCCGGCTGGTGCGCCAGAAAGGTCTGGTGATCTGCGTTGTGGTGGTGTTGGTGGCGCTGATGGCTCAGATCGCGGTGCTGGTTCCGGCACCACAACAACGAGTCGGTGAAAACTGGGTCATGCTCGGGTGCGATGTCGGACAGGGAGACATGTTCTTGATTCGCACTGCAGAGAACTCCGCAATCGTGATCGATACTGGCCCAGAAGACGACTTAGCCGCCGCCTGTCTGAACCGACACAACATTGACCACGTGGAATTACTGGTGGTTACACACCACCACGAGGACCACTACGGAGGAATAGATGGGGTCCTTCAGGCAACCGACACCATCGAGTCGGTGCTGTACTCCACGGCAGACGAGACGGCCAGCCTGCCACTAGATAATTATAGTCTGGTCGTCCACGCCGAACCCGGGATGCAGGGTGGCACCACCGGAGACGTGGCCGATGAGGAAATCATGGTCGACTGGCAGGTAATTGCGGCCGATCGCAACGCCACCAACGAGAACAACGCGTCCATCGTCATGCACCTGCAGATCAGCTACGACGGAACCAGCCTCTCGGTGCTCACCACAGGAGACCTCGAAGAAGACGCGATGGCACGTTTGATTCGTGAGGATGAGGTTCCAGAACACATCGATGTCCTGAAGGTCGGCCACCACGGCGCTCGCAACGGTGGAACGGAGATCATTCACCATCTTGAACCGAGTGTGGGTCTTATTGGTGTCGGTGAGGAGAATAGTTATGGACATCCAGCTGATGAAATCGTGGAGGCGATTGAAACCTACGGCTCAGTGCTCAGAACCGATGAACATGGTCACTATGGTTTGGAAGTGGAAGACAACGCACTAATCCCGTCGACTGCGCGACTAGACTAGAGACCATGCCCGCTGGTACCAAACGCGCCTCCACCGCCTCCTGGCGGACCGTTGAACCCGCACCGATCATGTTGTTGCGTGGTCCGGAAGATTTCATCGCGATGCGGGTGACTGATCGTGTGCGGGCTACCGTACGGGAGCAAGAACCAGATCTGGAAACCCACCGACTCTCCGCAGCTGACTACGAGCCGGGCCAACTGACCATGTTGGCGAGTCCTTCGCTGTTTAGCCAAGCTAAATTGATCCAGGTCGATGACCTACAGAAAATGAACGATGCGTTCCTCGCCGAGGCGTTGCAATACGTCAAGGACCCGGCCGACGATGTCACTTTGCTGATGCGACATACCGGGGGTAACCGGGGTAAGAAACTTCTCGACGTCCTCAAGAAGTCGGGCACCGTGGTCGAGTGCGAAAGCATCAAGTCTGACCGCGACAAGTTGGAGTTTGTCACGCAAGAGTTCAAAGTCCACCGTAAAAAGGTCGCCTCCGAAGCTATCCGCGCTTTGGTGGACGCGGTCGGTTCCGATATGGGTGAATTGGCCTCAGCTGTGGACCAGCTGATCTCAGACGTGGAAGGCCCCGTGACCGAGCAGGTCGTCGACCGCTACTATGGCGGGCGTGTGCAGGCCACCGCATTCAAAGTCGCCGATGCCACCTTAGATGGCCAGATCGCTCAAGCCGTCGGACTGCTCCGGCATTCCCTACTGACCGGCGTCTCGCCCGTGGCCATTACCGCAGCGCTGGCAATGAAGGCCCGCCAAATCGCCAGAATCATTGATGCCAGAATTGGGCAAGGACAAATTGCACAGACCCTCGGTGTTGCGCCTTGGCAGGCCAAGCGAATTGCGGCAACCACCCGCCGCTGGACCGCGCCGGGGATCGCTCAGGCCATCGAGCTGATTGCTCAGGCAGATGCCGAGGCTAAAGGCCTGGCCCGGGACCCGGACTATTCAGTGGAACGCATGATCATCCGGGTGGCACAGGGCACCAGACGCTAGGGGGAGAGATAGACACCAGTGGTGGGCAGAACAATACAACTTTTCCTCATGGATGGCACGGCCAACGGCCGGAAGAAAGCGACCCTACGAAATTGGACCGGAGTCACCCATCTCATCCCTCGCACGATGCTTCAAGAGGCGAAATCTCGAGATGATCTGAAACAAACCGGCGTGTATTTCTTGGTGGGTACCGAAGACGAAACCCCAAAGGTCTATATCGGCCAAGCCAGAGAACGAAAGAACGGCAAGGGCGTTCTCGGGCGGATTCTTGAGCATATTGGTCAGGACGGCTTGGACTATTGGACCCACGCGATCGCCATTGTGACCTCGGACGATTCCTTCGGGGCCACCGAAATCAGTTTTCTCGAAAACAGCTTCTTTACCTTGGCCAAGGACGCTGGGCGATTCAGGGTCACCAACGCCAATGACCCGTCGCCGGGTACCGTGACCGAAGAGAAAGAAGCCGAGCTTAGAGAATTCATAGCCAACGTTAAACTAGTCGTCGCAGCACTGGGATATAAGATGTTTGACCCGGTTGACGAGTCCAAGGACCACAACGTGGTCAATCCAGTCGAGCAGGAACCGGCTGATGAACCAACGCTGTACTTCAGTTACGCAGGAACTGAAGCTCGAGGACGGCAAGCTAGCGATGGATTCATCGTGCTGGCAGGTGCGAGGTTGAGGCCCGATGATGACATCACCACCAGTGGCGAAAGGCGCGGTATTCGAAAATTGCGAGAAAAGTACCGAGACCATATCGGCTCGGATGATGTCCTCACATCGGATTTGCTACTCGGTAGTCCTTCCACTGCTGCATGCTTTGTGGGTGGCAGTAGCCTTAATGGTCTCGATCTGTGGAAAAACGCTGATGGGCTGACTCTGAAACAACTTGAGGCAAAGGAACGGGAGCTGTAGAAGCTCAGTAATCACAGGTGATGCGTTCTCGTTGCTGAACTCATCTTAGAGTTTCGGCGACACGTTCCGTCACCGGGTGATCCAGACAAAAGGTTATCCCTCGTATCAGAGCCGGTCAGTATAGGAGCGTGCCGCGCGGGCTATTGCGATAGCTTGTTCATGGGCGTTTCTTGCCGCGCGGTGACTAGTTTCTAGCGAGATGGTACTTGAAATATCTGTCATAGAACCCGAAAGACCACCGATGTCTCGACTCAAGTCCCAGCTTTCCCGTGCAAAGGAATCGGCTTCGCGAGCCAACTCGTCCAGAGCGAATATGAGACGTTCAACTTCTGATGTCATCATCATCTCCTTGAGGTTTCGTGGCGTTCTGCCTCCTGTTGCAATCTTCGAAGCCGCGAGATTTCAGCTTCGAGACGGTGCACCTGCGACAGGACGGCGTGTGCCGAATCGCTGAGTCGTTCCCGAGTAGAACGTAGTTGCCGGTGTGCTTCTGTCGCTGCGCCGACCATATGGTGATGCTGTTCTGAAATACTCCCCGCAGTGGCAAGATGCGCTCTCTCGGCGATCGGTTCGAGACGGGCAATGAGTCTTTCGCAACGGCCACTGGCGGATGAAATCCGATGCCTAAGGTTCTGAAGCTCAGAAATCTCGGATTTGAGTCGAGAAATTTCTTGTGCGTACATTAAAACGGTCCTTACAAATTATGTGCATAATCGCGGGCGACACGGCTGGCTCTCTGTAGTGCAAGAACCGCTTGTCGTACTTGGCGTTCCGCATCGTCTACGGTGGCCATCAGTTCCTGATCTTTCCGCTGAGTGCTACCACGCAACGTATCGTTAATGCGGACTCGTTGCTTGTTGAATTCATGGCTATAGGCACTGAGACTCTCACCGGTACGTTGCGTGTCGGCGGAGAGCTCTAAAGTCAGGCCACGAAGATTTTCGAGAACGGACATCACTATCCTCCTAAGTACATGAGTGCGGCTCTGATCAGAACGACAACAGCTCCGATCGTGGGAGTAAGAATTGCCATCAGCAAGAGAACCCGGTTTATGATGCGGGAACTGCGGGTTTCGTCATCGAAACGTTGGATCGCCTCCAGCTGGGCGTGATCTCGACTGACGATTTCCCACTCCTGCCTTAACCGCTCACGCTCGTTGTCGATACGATTACTGTCTTCGAAACGAATAATGTCTTGTGGCGGGGTCGCTTCGGATCCGGTGCCTTCCGCGAAGTCGACAGTGTCCTGCCACATCTTTTTCACCCGGGCTGAGGTTTCCTCGAGCCGCCGCATTTGGGAATCATGCTCGTGTTGCGCCGTGTGGATCGAGGACGTTCGTGTCTTGTCATGCCCGGAGATCTGGCGTTCAAAGGATGAATCTTCCTTCAGTAAATTCTCAACCAGCGTCCGGTAACGGGCGACGGCTTCTGCGTTCGTCAGTGATCCACCGTTCATCAATTCGTCTCCTTCAGCAAGGGGGCTTCATAGGGCACGGCAGTCAACGTCGATCCTCCGGTGCCCCGAGAGTGCAACACGAAACGTGGTGAGTCAGTCGGTATTGGGAAGTTATATTCTTGTGTGACGTCGAGCAGCGTGTTTTTGTCTTGGTTGACGAGCGCATAGCAGCCGATGACATTACCGCGATACCCGAAAACCGACTTGACCGACTCAATGCTCCCGAAACGAAGAACAAACCGGAGATTGGTGCTTGGTGTGTCGCCAATCTGCTCTGCGAGGAAGTCAGAAGGATCGAGTCGCGTAAAACTATCCGGATCTGAGTTCAGGCGGTCGCTAAGACCACGAATCTTCTGCAGACCGAGCATGATGATGGATGCATCGCGCATCGTTGGTAGTGAGTCCGCAACAAATTCGCTGGCCTGCTCCCGTGCGATGTACCTGAGCTGACGAGCGAGTGCGGGCTCACGGGCTTCGAGACCGTCGAGCCAGGCAGGGCGGGTTGCAGAATCAACGTTGACCACGAAGATTTGTTCCTGGGGGCGCGCGAGATAGAGAGATCGGACCGCGGCCGCCAAGATGCCAGCGGTTTCACCACCGCTGGCTCCAACAACAGCCAATGCTTGATTAACATCATCGTTCATCGTGTAGGTCGCCGACTGCTCCTCGACGCTAAGCTGGCGGCCCAGGTCGAGAACGATATCTTCGGGATCGTCGGTTTCAAGGTCCAACTTGCCGTGTGCGCTGAACGGCATGTAACTGTCAGGGGTGAACCTAAACGGATAACGGCGTATTCCTCCAGCAGACTGCTCCCACATATGGGTCTGAAGAGATGCTATGAACGATCGGTCGGCGAGGGCACATATTCCCCGTTTATTTTTATCGACATCTTCGCCGATATTCTCGTTGAGTATGACTTCGCCACGATAGGTTAAGTCCGCGGCAGCTCTGTTTTCGTGAGAGAAGAACATCTCAGATTCGCTCGCGTTATTCTTCAACGATAGGCGCGCGTGAAACTGTCCCAAAACCGAATCCCGTTTGCTGTGAAGTGCCTCGATTCCGGACAGAGCTTGCGAGGCCAAAATAAGATGTGTGCCTGTGGCACGACTTTGCCTGGACAACTGCTCGATGAGTGTGACAGCTTCTTCGGACTGAGCGTTATTCCCCGAGAACGGTACTTGGAACTCGTCGATAACGACGACCAATCGGGGAATCTCATGGCCCATACGGCGGTAGGTTTCGTAGTCTTCAGCTCCGGCGTTTTGGAAGAGTCTTTTTCGCTTCTCGACCCGTTGCTGGATGTTACGCAACGCTATAAGTCCATCTTCCTGACGCGTGTGGAGGCCCAGGAGAGAGGCATGGGGTAGCCAGTTTTCCCCATTCTTGTCGGGACCGAACTTCTTGAACTCAAGACCTTCCTTGAAATCCAACAGATAGAGTTCGAGCTCCTCAGGCGGGTACGCGTAGGCCAATCCGTAGACGATATTAAGCAGGAGATTGGACTTGCCCTGCCCGACAGCACCACCGATCAGCATATTAGCGATCGGCGGCGATGCGCCACGCAGTCGCACGATCAGTGGCTCTTTTTGATATCTGCCAATGACGGTTTCGAGACCGTCTATAGCACTCGACTGCCAGAATTCGACATCACTATCCCGGAGCACCGACTGAAGCGGAATGACCGGACCTTTTGCCTCCCGGGCGGTTCTAACAGCGTCCTTCACGACATCTCGTACAGCCGTCGAGTCGTAGGAAATGTGAGTCTGAAATCGGTCAGAGGGAGGGTATCCGGCAATCTCTATCGAATGTGGATGGACAATAACGTGTTCACAGCCGGAAAGGATCTTCTCATCGGCGGTAACGAGATCTTCGTCCATATCGTGGTCCAGCGTGCGCAAGACAATGAGGAACGCTCCCTTATTCGCAACGTGACTGAACTTGGCCAGTCGCTGTGCTCCTTCTTTATCGAGTCCCGCTGGATAGTCGAGCAAAACCAGCACGTGGTATTCGCCTTCAGGGGTATCGAGTGTTTTCCAATACTCAGACAACGATGGGGACTGTACTTGTTTGAGCATGGACGCCGTTTCTTGTACGTGCGCAAAGATCTCGCCCAAACGCTGGCGTAGTTCGTGCACTTCTGACATAGGCTTCGGTGCGGTTTGCGGTCGTGCGTCTTTGAGGGGTCCGAAATCGGCGAGTTCACTACTGACATTGGGGTCGAAGAGACTCAGCCGCAGGTGTAGGGCGGGTATTTGGGAGACGACATCGGCGACCACAGACCGTACTAGCTGTAGGGCGAGTTCGCGTGTCTGCTGGGTTGAACTGATAACGACCCCTGAACTATCGATCAAAGGAATGCTGAGCGGGGCCTCATCCCCCCGTTGTCCGTGAATGGTCCCAACCCGAGTAAGGGGATTTGGGGCACGGACTCCTCCATTCTCAGGAATGTCTCGAACACGGGACGATGGGTCTGCTTTTCGTAGTTCGCTGAGTAATCGTGCGACCGCGTTCTCGCGGGAAGCTGTGGCAGAAATTTCACCTGATCGATAGACGGCCTCGGCGTCTTGGATTGCGTGCTGGAGCTGTTCGCTGGCTTCAGCACGATTTGCGGAGATTCGCTTTTCAGCATCTGTTTGGGCAACGTGAGCTTGTCCTGCCAGTGAACCGATGGATTGTCGAAGATGAGCGATGCGTGTTGTGATATTCACGGGAATCCACCTTTCTCTTCTCGGTTCTTGGCGAGCAAGTCAAGTGTGGTGCACAGCACGAGCGCGATCACGATGGTGATAAATGGTGAGAACGCATACGGTGTATCGACGTCTGAGAAGACAACGGAGGTTGCAACCACCAAGTCTGCCACGAGTGCTAGGCCAAGAGCGCTCCAGAATAGCTTTCTTGCTTGGTTCCGGCCACCTAGTGGAGACAAAGGTCTCCAAATGATGGCTGCAAACCAGAGGATGTTGAGAATCAGTGGTGCGAAAACCATGTTCTCCGGTGGGGTGACGTCCTCGGGGATTATAGATAAAAAAGCGTCCCAGCCGGTGATGAGCTGAAATGCGCATACAAAAGCGGCGACCTCTGTGAGCAGGAGCGCGGCGAACCCGGCGTAACCGAGAGTTACTCGTTCGCGGGCTGCCCACTCGGGGTCAGTTAGAGTTCGGCGAGCATCACGAACATGATGTTGTTGAGACTTTCGCCCCTCGGCGGAAATAAGTTCGACGGTTCGATCGGTAGCTTGATCGATGACACTCGGCGAAGCATCGTGCGGAATGGACAGCATCTCGGCGGCAGTCGACGGATCCAGTCGTTTCGGCGAACTCTTGGGAATTGTCAACGCGGACCTTTCTACAAGCGGTGGTTCTCGTGCCGTGATGTAACCGATGTTACATTAACTATCAGGCATCTGTGCTGGAAAACACATCCAGCAGATCTTGTACAGGAGGAAATACCCCACACGAAAACGCGGGATACCGAAGTTGGAAAATGGGGGGTGTCCCCTGTGCTTTAAGTCAAGCTGCTTGGGGAACTTTGTTTGGGGTAGCATGATAGAAGTTGCTATCTCGGACCAAGGCGAACATGACGTTGAGGCGGTGGCGTGTCAGACAGATCACTGCGGCGTTATGTTTCTTGCCTTCTGCGCGTTTCTTGTTGTAGTGGGCTTTCGATACCGGGTCGTGGCAGGAGGCCATCCATGCGGATCGGAATAAGGCGTTGTTGAGTTGTTTATTGCTAGAGCGGGCCGGGGACTCACCTCGGATCGAGG
>NZ_RDQR01000006.1 GCF_003703835.1 Auritidibacter ignavus | reverse complement strand
GGACGCTGAAGAAAAGGGCGGCAGACATCCTGGCCTACTTCGACCGCCCCGGAACCTCCAACGGACCCACCGAGGCCATCAACGGACGACTCGAACACCTGCGCGGATCCGCCCTGGGCTTCCGGAACCCAACCAACTACATCGCCAGGTCCTTGCTCGAGAGCGGAGGATTCAAGCCCCGTCTACACCCTCGATTGTGAAGAGCCGCCAAAGGTCATACGCCTTCACTAGCTCAAGCGATAAAAATCGAGCCATAAGTCTTTCTCAACTCTGGCTTGCGGATCTTGCCTAGACTATTTTTCGGAAGTTCATTGACGACGACGACGCGTCGTGGCGTGTTATACCCGGCAAGACGCTCACGGACGAAATCAGGGAGAACAGCCGGAAGAGTATCGGCGACGTCATGGTCGCTTGCAACAACTATGGCACAAATTGACTCTTCATACACCGGATCGGGAACTCCAATCACTGCTACTTCTTGGACGTCGGGATGTTGAGATAGGCAATCTTCTATCTCTTTCGAGTAGGCGTTCTGACCACCCGTTCGAATCATGTCTTTCTTCCGGTCAACAATCCGCAGAAAACCATCCTTGTCTCGGACGGCCACGTCGCCAGTATGAAGCCAACCATCGACGATTGCCTCCGCAGTTGCCTCCTCGCGGTTCCAATATCCACTCATCCGAGGCCCCCTGAGGATTATTTCTCCCGGTTCGTCGACCTTTGCATCAGCGCCAGTGTCGTTGAGGAGACGTACTTCCACTCCAGGGATAGGGCGTCCAATGGAGCCCCATTTCTCTAATAATCTGTTAGCTGGGCACGCAGTGACAATGCATCCTGCCTCGGTAAGGCCATAGGTATGGACCATGTCGACACGGCCGGTGCGTACACCAAAGGTATCAGCGACGCGATCCATGATCCCTGATGGATCATAAGCACCGAAGTAGATAAGCCTCAGACTCGAAAGGTCTGTCTGACTGAAACGGGGGTGTTGCATCAGTTGCTGGCTCATAATAGGAACTGTCAGCATCACAGTGATTCTGTGCTCCTCAATGCCTGACAGCACGGCTACCGCATCAAACTGCGGATAGAGTACGACGTGGGCGCCCATTATTAAAAAGAACTTCTGGTGATCCCAATTGCCAACGTGGAACGGTGTGAACCAATTGCCAAATACGTCGGTCTGCCGTATACCGAGGGTTGCAGCCATCGCGAACGCGTCGTGAACGGTTCTTTCATGGCTCAGCACAGCACCCTTTGGGCGCCCAGTTGTGCCGGACGTATAGAGGATCATATGTGGATCGCTCGCGTTAACCTCGGGCTTTACTGGCAGAGAATCCTCTTCCTCCACTGTGGCCAGGAATTTCTGCCAGTCGCTGTCCGCACACGGCCCAACTCCCCATGGCTCGAGCTCAATTAGCCGAGCGCTAGATGCAACTTCAACTTTTGCTTCCTGAGCTACATCCGCATACTCAGGATCGTGAAAGAAAAGCACTGGGGTCACATCACTGAGCGCATCCGCGTGCTGGCCCGCCCGGTTCCAATAATTGAGCGGAACCAAAATAGCGCCGATGCGTGCCGTTGCAAAGTAGAGACCGAAAAACGGCAAGGAATTTTTCGCAAGAACGGCTACACGGTCTCCGTGTTCCACACCAGCAACGAGAAGGGCATTGCTGACACCTTCGATGTAAGATTCAAGATCCTGATAATTCAGTGTAAGTTCTGAGCACGTGAGTGCTGGTTCCTGCGGAAGATTCCTTGCATTCACGGCGATAAGGTCGTCGACGCGAGTTATAGCAGATCCGAACATGATTTACCTCACATTTCGACCGGTTGGAATGTTACCCTAGCAGACAAAAAGTCGACCGGCCACGGGCTACTAACATGCCGTGCCAGCCACAGAGGAGATGGGGAACCGTGCCCAACGACGTAGACCAGTTGACCTTCGATAGTATGCGTGTCGGCGATCGCTTGAAGAGTATCCAATATCAGATTGACGAGTCGGTCCACAATTCATTCATCCACAGCGCACTTGTTCCTCAGTCAGTCAGATCAATACTTGACGCAGAAGATCCTTTCGCTGTCGCGCATCCGATGCAAACCTTGACGGACTATTTAGCTCTTATTGAAGAAACTTACGCCCCGATGGGAACCGGACTGCATACTCGGCACGAAAGCACATTGTTCCGCCCAATACCACTCAGACAGACTCTCACGGCTACTGGAACGATCGTCGACACTTATGTGAAACGGAATCGTGACTACTGGACCGCTGACTACGAAGTTCAGGACGATAACGGAGTACTCGTCCGCCACCGTATGACTGCCACAGTCGACCGCCCAAAAACCCCTGAAGAAGCTAACGTCACAAGGGCCCCTACCCCAAATCGGGCTGAAAAACGCCAAAACACCGACTGGTCGGACGCAAACACCTGGACGACGCATGCTGAACACACGATCGACATGTCGATGATCGTGGAGTACGACCGGCAATACTGGCTACGACTTGGCCATGCACACCAAAATCCTCCCAACGCGCACACAAGTCGCGAAATCGCACGCTTAGCTGGGCTTCCGGATGCTGTCATGCACTCAAGCCACTACTACACGTGGCTCTCAAATATCGCACTCGAGGTCTTTGGCGCTAGATGGCTTTCCTCCGGAAAGATTGAAGCCCGGTTCGTTGCACCTGCTTTCCCCGGAGACACCCTACGTCTGCAATCAAACCGCGACGAGCAACATAGCTTAAAGCTACGAGTCGTCGGGCCTAATGATGCCGTCGTTGCTGTCGGATCTTGCCGGTTGCACGAAACAGACAGCTTATAAGGCTGACCACCACGAATCTGGTGGAGATAGCACTCATACACAGCCTCTACCGCAGTAATCGTCGCCCCACCTAATGCCTCGAAGCACACACAATATAAAAACGTGACTTTTCAGCGCCTGGACACTGCATCATGCTGGCGCTGTATTGAGATAGCTTTAACGCCGATTGTGACCAGAGCGCGCCGATCAAACCGCAGCCCGGTAAAAATATGACGTGCGGTTGGCGATGGTGCCATCCTCGTTGAACTCCCAGAAATCAGCGAAGCCTTCTTCAGCGGCACGACCATCTTTGAGCACACCGTTGAACACCCCGCGAGAACTGGCTCGGAGGCCGTCCACCAGCACCTCGGTGATGGTGTGCTCCCCAGACTCAATGACCCGTTCGGTGCGGTAAAACTCGGCGATAGCCGGGCCCACCAACGGGTCATAGCCGGGCCGGTGATAGGTCGCATCCGTGGCAAACAGGGCCGCGGTGGCCTCCGGGTCCCCGGCATCCACGGTGCTGTAGTAGCTTCTCACCAGATCTTCGGTGTTCCGTGGTGTGGCAGTCATGCCTGTGGTTGTCCTTTCCCGTTCGTAGTGTTTCTTGTCGTACGAGTCTTTTCAGCTCGTCCTCAAGCCTCTCACCGGCTGACTCGGTTGCTTTGCACCACCACATCAGCCATCAGCTCTTTCCGATCCCGGTAACCCAGCTTGTGTAGCACCCGGGATACATGCGATTTCACTGTCGATAACGAGATCACCAACTTCCGGGCGATCTCCTCATTGCCCAGCCGTCTGACCATCAACCCGAGCACTTCGGTTTCTCGTCGAGTCAGCGCGGCCGACTCCAGCACATCGGTGATGATCTCCTTGACCTGTGCCCCCGCCAGCGGCTCAGCCCACACCCGCTGTCCGGCCAATGTCGCCCGCACGGTATCCACGAGCGCCTGCGGCGACTGATACTTCACCACATAACTATCGGCCCCACTAAGATAGGCCAGCCCGATCTCCTCGGCCGAAAAATAACTACTAAAAATCAGCACCTTCGTGCCCGAGCGACGTTCCTTGATCCGCTGAGACAGCCCCAACCCGGCCAGCTCCCCGTCTAAACGCATGGGTACAATCACCAAATCTGGGTTTTCCTGGCCGATCATCTTCAGCGCTTCCCGGCTCGAGCTGGCTTGAGCGACCACCTGCAGATCTGGCTCATCGGAGAAAATATTGATCAGCCCGAGCGCGACCACGGGATGGTCTTCGACCACCATCAGCCGGGCTTGTCTCGACGCAGATCCCATACCGCCCTCCGTTACCTAGCGTTCATGCCACCTTCACGAAAAGATAAATCATCCTTTGAGGATGATGTATGATCTGTAACTTGTATCATATCCTGCCTACAACCAAACTCTTCATCACTGACCACCTGGGGGAAGGAAAAACCCGCCATGTCGTTGCTCGCTCGTGACCGCCACCGGATCATTGCCGAGGCCCTACACCAGGGCCTATTGGATCCGGACACGGCACCGATTGCGGCCTTCATCGACTGGGACTCGGTCCACACCGGAGTTGATGAGCTCCTCCACGCGTTCCCTTCCCACGTCCCGACCTCGCACTGTTTCGCGGTCAAAGCCAACTCGATTCCCACGGTGGTTTCCGCTCTGGTGCAGATGGGCCTGGCTACTGAAGTGGCCTCCGACGGGGAACTGGCCGTCGCACTGTCGACCGGTATCGAGCCCAGCCGGGTGGTTTTTGATTCCCCGGCCAAGACCCGTCGCGAATTAGCCTCAGCACTCCGGCTGGGCGTGTCAATTAACATTGACAACTTCCAAGAGTTCGAGCGCATCCGTGAGCTCAAAAGCCACATCGACTCCACCTCACAGTTGGGCTTCCGCGTCAATCCGCAGATCGGGGCCGGCACCATCGAAGAAATGAGCACCGCCTCAGATTATTCAAAATTCGGCGTCGCACTAAAGACTGGCACTAACCGCGAGGACCTCATCCAGGCCTATCTCGAAAATCCCTGGCTGAACCAGTTGCACTGCCATGTTGGTTCCCAAGGGATGTCCCTGGACTCGATGGTCACCGGGGCGAAGTTGCTGAGCGAACTGGCCACCGAGATCAACGAACGGGTCGGTCGCACCCAAGTTCACACCCTCGATATTGGCGGTGGGCTCCCGGTGAACTTCGGTTCCGATGAGCGTACCCCCACCTTCACCGATTACGCACATCTTTTGGCCGAACACGCACCGTTGCTGTTCAACGGTGAGTTCACCGTCAAGACCGAATTTGGTCGCTCGATTCTGGCCAAGCACGGCTTCATCGCCTCCTTCGTGGAGTACACCAAAGACGCCGGCGATCGCCGGATCGCGATTTCCCACGCCGGAGCTCAGGTCGCTACCCGCACCATTTTCATGCCCGCCGCCTGGCCCTTACGCGTCGAAGTCCTCGACCCCACCGCGGCACCGCGTGATCCAGAGCGCACCCAGCAACACGATGTAGCCGGCCCCTGCTGTTTCTCCGGCGATGTGGTTGCCCACCGCATCCAACTCCCCCGCGTCGAACAGGGCGACATCCTGGTCTTTCCCGATACGGGAGCCTACTACCCCTCCAACCCGTTCAGCTATAACTCCCTGGCCCAACCCGGCGTCTACGGAGTCACCGGCCACGAGACGTTCACGGTCCTGCGGGCACCGCGCGAAGACCCCAGCCTGTTTTCCCCAGACTGGCCCTTGCGTTTGGATCAGGGCGGGACGAACCAACCGATGGCCCACAGCTGGCCGGCGGCACTGCTCTGAGAACTGAAGACCCCTCACACTATTCCGAATTGTCCACTCACCTCACACCATAGGAGAGAACTCATGAAAGCATTCACCTCGCTGAAAGTGGTGGCAGCCACGGCAGTGGCCGCCTTGGCGCTGACTGCCTGTGGCGACGAAGGCGGTAACGGTGGTGGCGGCGACGCCGAATATACCCAGGACATCACCTTCGCCACCGGCTCGTCGTCTGGCGTGTATTTCCCGCTGGGCAACGAGTACGCCAACGTCATCGGTCAGAACACCGATCTGAGCTTGGACGCCATCGAAACCGATGGGTCCGCCGACAACATTGGTCGTATTAACAACGGTTCTGCTCAGCTGGGCTTCTCCCAGAACAACACCGCCCAGGAAGCCATTTCCGGCACCGGCCAGTTCGAGGGCGCTGAAGGCGGGATCGAGAACGTGGCCTGGATCGGTCAGCTCTACCCCGAAGCCGCTCAGGTGATCACCCTGGAAGGCAACGGCATCGACACCATCTCGGACCTGGAGGGTAAGCGAGTCGGCATCGGTGCCCCCGGCTCCGGTACCCGCGCTGTGGCCCTAGAGATCCTGGAAGCCTACGGCCTGGAAGAGGGCGACTATGAGGCCTATGAAGAAGGTTTCACCGAGGGTCGTTCCCTGCTACAGGATGGCCACATTGACGCCTCCATCGAAATTCTGGGTGTTCCGGCGGCCAGTCTGCAAGAACTGGCTTCCACCAATGATGTGAAGCTGGTCTCCCTGGATCAAGAAGAAGCTGACGCCATCGCCGGCGACACACTGTTCGAGACCTACACCATCGAAGCCGGCACCTACGACTTCGTCGAAGACGATGTGCTCACCGTGACCGTCTACGCTGCGTTGCTGGGCTCCACCAGCCAGATCAGCGAGGACGATGCCTACGAGCTCACCAAGACTGTCTACGAAAACGCCGATGATATTTCCTTACCCCAGGCTGATCTGATCAACGCTGAAGACGGACTGCTGGGCGTGGGGGATATTCCGGTTCACCCCGGTGCTCAGAAGTACTTCGACGAGGTCGGCGCCTCCGCTAACGGCGGCGACGGTGGCGATGACGCTGACGAGGACGGAGCAGACGAAGAGTAAACCACCCATCGACCATTCACCACCGGGCCATCAACGACCAGCGTGTTTCTCGCAACCGGGCGATTGGCGTTGATGGTCCGGCGTGGCCGATACCGGTCCCCACCTCATCACTCATGCTCATGCAGTGCTCTCGAGCACTTGGTACATCGTCGACACCACTGACGATCAGGTTTCAGTCTGAAGGGATACGCCGTGGCGCAACAACCTGACCCCTCCTCCACCCAGGAGCAGCAACCCTCCGCTGTTCTCACCGCCGCAGAAGTCGAAGCTCTGCAACAAGGCCAGAGCGACTCCGCGGCCAACGCCGAGGCCGCCGAACAGGTCCTGCGCGAACACGACGTCGCCGCCCGCTACCGACTCAACAGCGAGATGGGCCTGTGGCGCATTCTGGTCTTTATCGTCGGCGCTTGTCTGACCATCTTCCAGCTCTATACCGCACTCGCTGGCTCCCGCCCCATCCTGATCCAAGGTGCCATCCACGTCGGATCGGCCATGGCGATGATTTACCTGCTGTATCCGATCCACAAAAAGCTTGGCATCAAGGCCAACACCCGGTCCTGGGCGTACTTCACCTCCCTGGGGGTGGATACGGTCCTGGCTCTGGGCTGTCTGGCCGTCTTCGGGTACCTGGTCTACCGCTACGACTACATCACCAGCGTCGACGTGCAACTATTCGGTTACTCCAACCTCGATACCTTCGTCGCCGCAGCCGGTATCATCCTGATCCTGGAAGCCACCCGTCGTTGCGTGGGTCTACCGATTGTCATCATCGCGATCTGTGCCCTGCTGTACTTCTGGCGCGGCGATCTCGTTCCAGTGTTCGACCACGCCGGCTCCTCGCTGGACAATGTGGTCGAACAGACCTTCTTCACCACCCGGTCGATCTTTGGCACCCCGATCCAGGTGTCTTCGACCTTCGTGTTCCTGTTCCTGCTCTTTGGTGTGCTACTGCTGAAGACCGATATCGGAGCCTATTTCAACTCGCTAGCCACCAAACTCACCGGCCGGTTTACCGGCGGTCCGGCCAAGGCCGCGGTGGTGGCCTCGGCCATGCAGGGTACTGTCACCGGTTCCTCGGTGGCCAACACCGTGGCCTCCGGTTCCTTCACGATCCCGCTGATGAAACGCATTGGCTTCAAACCCACCTTCGCTGCCGCGACCGAGGCCACCGCCTCCACCGGTGGTCAGATCATGCCCCCGATCATGGGTGCCGCGGTGTTCATCATGGCCGAATACACCGGGATCCCGTATCAGACCATCATCGTGATCGCCATTGTCCCGGCGGTACTGTATTTCTTGGGCGCAATGCTCTCGGTGCACTACGAAGCCAAGCGGTACAAAATCCGCGGTCTGGACTCCGATTATCTCCCGGCATGGAAACTGCTGGCCCGCAAGGTCGACATGTTGCTACCGCTGGCGGTAATCATCGGGCTGATGCTGGCCGGTCGCACCCCGGCCAATGCGGCCCTGTGGGGCCTGGCAGCCACCTTGATCATTTCGCTGTTGCGCGCCTCGACCCGGATGAACCTGAAAGAACTCGTGCTGTGTTTGGAAGACGGTGCGAAGGCAGCCCTGCCGGTGATCGCCGCCTGCGCTTCGGCAGGAATGGTTGCCGGCACCGTTAACGCCACCGGGCTAGGGGGTCAGATCTCCAATGGGATCCTCACCCTGGCCGGCGGGAGCTTCCTGTTGGTGTTGGTCTATACCGCCATCGCCTGCCTAGTGCTGGGCATGGGGTTGCCTACCACCGCCAACTACGTGGTCACCGCCTCGGTGGCCGCCCCGATCCTGATCGAAACCTTCGATGTGCCCGTACTGGCCGCCCACCTGTTCGTGTTCTACTTCGGCTTGCTGGCCGATATCACTCCACCGGTGTGTTTGGCCGCCTACGCGGCCTCGGGGATTGCCGGCTCCAACCCGCTGGTCTCGGGCGTTACCGCCCTGCGCGTGGCCATCGCTGGATTTATGGTGCCGTTCGTCTTCGCCTTCGAACCCGCCCTGCTCTTCCAGGGCGACGACGGGATCCTGACCTTCCTACGCACGCTGGTGTTCGTGATCATCGGGATGACCGCCCTGGCAGCAGCCACGGCCGGCTACTTCCTCGACCGGTCTCACTGGTGGGAATCGGTCACCCTGATCGCCGGCGGTATTCTGCTGATCTTCCCCGAGATCCTCAGCTCGCTGGGTGGGCTCGCCGTGATCGCGATCGTGGCTGGGCTACAGATCTGGCGCCGGAAGAACACCAAAAACGCCCTCACCGCCTAAGCGCACCGGCTGATCCGGCTGTGAACATCATCACGGCGTACCACAACCCACCTGGCGCACGGCAGTTCTTCCGCCAGGTGGGTTGATTGACCCTACGATGGAATCATGCATCCACTGAGCACCTCGAATCAGGTCACCTCCTCTGTTGGACGTCACGGACTGCGTCACTATCGTGGCGTGATCTTCGATATGGATGGGGTGGTTACCAAAACTGTCCAGGTTCATGCCGAAGCGTGGAAGAAACTGTTTGACCAGGCCCTGCCGGCGGTCGGCCAGCTGGAGATGAACCGCGAGGTCGTCATCGCCGACCCCAACCGGTTGCGAGAATTCGATGTTGACTCCGACTACCTGCAGTTCGTCGACGGCATGCCCCGCGAGGATGGCGTGCGTAACTTTTTTGCCTCCCGCGATCTGTCCGTGCCCGAACGCGCCCACATCGGTGAGGACGCCGAAACTATCACGCCCGAAGCCGCTGCCGATTTCGAAGGCGAGCTCACCGTGCAAGGACTGGCCGAGCTCAAGCAGTCCTTTTTCGACAAGGTGCTGGCCTTAGACGGTGTGGAGGTCTTCGCCGACGCCACCGAGGTGCTCGACAAACTTCGCCACGAGCGCATTCCCACCGCGATCGTCTCCTCTTCGCGCAACGCGCCCAATGTGCTCACCGCCGGTGGCGTGATCGACTACTTCGATGTCATCGTTGACGGCAACACCGCCTTAGCTGAAGATCTCGAGGGCAAACCCGCCCCGGCGATGTTCTTGCGCGCCGCTGATGAGATGGGGCTGGAACCCGAAGATATGGTGGTGCTCGAAGACGCCGTTTCCGGGGTCACCGCTGCTACGGCCGGAGAATTCGGCCTGGTGATCGGGGTCGATCGGCTACAGGATCCCGGCCGACTGGCTGAAGCTGGCGCCCACATCGTCACCGACGATCTGACCTCGCTGAAACTCGACCGTCGCGTCACCCACGATATGGACTCCCGCTGGGTGCTGAACTTCACCGGCTACGAACCCGAGAATGAGGGCACCCGTGAGGCCCTGTGCACCCTGGCGAATGGGTATTGGGGCACTCGTGGCTCGGTGCCGGGCACCCTGGCCTCCGAGGTACACTACCCCGGCTCCTACGCCGCCGGAGTGTTCAACCGGCTCACCACCGACCTGCAGGGTCACGTGGTCGAAACCGAGCACATGGTCAACCTGCCCGACTGGACCTATGTGACCATTACCGACGACCAGGGCACTCTGCTCTCCCCGACGAACCCGTCGCTGAGCCTGGAAGACTACCACCAACATCTGGATCTGCGTCGCGGGCTGCTGAGTCGCACCATCCGTTACCGCACCGCCTCGGGCCGGATCACCGAGGTCACCACCCGCCAGTTCCAGTCCATGGCCGGGGAGAACCTGGCCGCTATGCAGATCAAGATCACCGCCGAGAACTGGTCCGGTCGGGTCCAGGTCCGCTCCGGGATCAACGGCCGGGTGGCCAATCAGAACGTCACCGACGATCTACAGCTGGCCAACCGTCACTGGGAACCGGTCACCGCCGAGACCCTGGACCCCGAGACGGTACTACTGGAAACCGTCACCTCCCAATCTCAGGTGCATGTTGCCATCGCCACCCGCACCCGGCTCACCCCGGGCTCACCGGGATCCAGCGCGCACAACGCCGAGTACTCCCCGGAGCTCTCCCGCAATCTGATCACCGGCGCCGATGAGCTGACCATCGGCCACGAGATCGACCTGCAGGTCACCGCGGGCGAAAAACTCTCCCTAGAAAAGATCGCAGCGATGACCACCTCGCGTGATCACGCGATCTCCACCCCGGCGATCAACTCCAGCAAACGGATCAACCGGGTGAAGAGTTTCCGCGATCTGCTCAGCTACCACGAGAAGATGTGGGGCGTGCTGTGGTCGAAATTTGCCGTCGAGATCGACTTCGGTCGGCCCATCGACATTACCCGCACCGCCCCGGTGGACACCATGGCCTCCGACCGGCCGCTGTTGCGCCACCAGCTGGCGTTGAACGTCCACACCTTCCATGTGCTGCAGACCGTGTTCGGTAACCGTGAAGAACTCGATGCCTCGGTGCCGGCCCGTGGGCTACACGGTGAGGGCTATCGTGGGCACCTGTTCTGGGATGAGCTCTACATCCACCCGATGCTGATCCTGCGCCGGCCGGAATACACCCGTGGGCTGTTGCTCTACCGCTACCGCCGGCTGGGTGAAGCCCGCGCCATGGCCGCCGCCGAAGGCTACGACGGGGCGATGTACCCCTGGCAATCCGGCTCCGACGGCCGAGAAGAGACCCCCACCGAATTGTGGAACCCCCGTTCGCAGATGTGGATGCCGGATAATTCCCACCGGCAACGCCACGTCTCACTAGCGATCGCCTACTCGGTATTGCGCTACCTGGAGGCCACCCACGATGAGTCCTTCCTCTCCGACTACGGGGCCGAAATGCTGGTCGAGATCTGCCGGTTCTTCGTCTCGCTAACCAGCTATGATCCCGCCACCGACCGGTACTCGATCCACGGGGTGATGGGACCGGATGAGTACCACGACGGCTACCCCGATACCCCCGGATCCGGACTGAGCAATAACGCCTACACCAATATGTTGCTGGCGTGGGTGTTGCAATCCACCATCGAGTGGTTGCGCTATCTGGAAAAGCGCAACGACCCGGTCGGCAACTGGCTGGATCTGTTTGTGGAAGAAGTTGCCTCCTGGGAAGATGTCGCCTCGAAACTCACCGTGCCCTTCATGGAGGTCTCCGGCCGACACATTATCGCCCAGTTTGAGGGTTACCAGGACCTCTTGGAATTTGATTGGGAGGGCTACCGGGCCAAGTATGGCAATATCGGTCGGCTGGATCTGATTTTGCAGGCCGAAGGTGATACCACCAACCGGTATAAGCTCTCCAAACAGGCCGATACACTGATGCTGACCTACCTGTTCTCGGCCGAAGAGCTCTACGACATGCTCTCCCGCCTGGGCTACGTCTACACCGCCGAGGACCACGAGGCCACCGTGGACTACTATCTGCACCGCACCTCGCACGGCTCCTCACTCTCCCGGCTGGTGCACGGCTGGGTGGCGGCCCGGATCGATCGGTCGAACTCCTGGAAGCTGTTCACCGAGGGGATGGAAGTTGATCTCTCCGACACGCAGGGCGGTACCACCCGCGAGGGCGTGCACCTGGGCCTGATGGCCGGCAGTGTGGATATGGTGATCCGTGGCTACGCCGGGGTCGAGACCCGTGGCAACATGCTCCGGCTGAATCCGCAGCTGCCCGAGGAGCTACCCGGTGTGAAATTCTCGCTCCTGGTCCAGCGCCAGCCGCTGGTCGTCGAGCTCACCCACGAACGCGCCGAGCTAACACTCCTCGATGCGGCCTCGCACCCGCTGGATGTCATCGTTCAGGACCAGCAGCAGCAACTTGCGCCGGGTCAGACGTGGAGCGTTGAACTTGTCGATGCCTGACCCAGCGGGTGATCAACCCCTGGCGCGGGGCGAAGAAGTACACCACCGCAAACACCAGCCCCTGTAACAGCACCACCAGCCCACCTGGGGAGACATCGATCCAGTAGCTGGCATACAGTCCCGCCACCGAGGCGAGCGCTGATATCGTCGGGGCGATGATCAGCATCCGGGAAAACCGGTTGGTGAGCAGATAGGCCGTCGCCCCGGGGATGATCAACATCGCCACCACCAGGATCACCCCGACCACCTGCAGGGCGACCACCGCGGTCAGAGCTAATAGCCCCAGCAAGATGGCGCCCAACAACCGCGGGTTGAGTCCGATGGCATGCGCGTGTACCGCATCGAAGGCGTATAGCGTCAGATCCCGCCGTTTGAGCAACAGCACCGCCAGCGCGATCGCAGCCAGAATGATGATCTGCGTCAGATCAGCCGGGGAGACCCCGAGAATATTGCCGAAAATGATGTGGCCCAGGTCCGTGTGGGACGGGGTCACCGAGATGAGCACGAGTCCCAGGGCAAACAGTGTGGTGAACACGATCCCGATCGCGGCGTCTTCCTTGACTCGCGAGGTGCCGTTGACCACCCCGATCAGTACCACCGCCAGCACCCCGAAGACCAGGGCCCCTACGGCGAAAGGTGCGCCCAGAATGTAGGCGATCACCACACCCGGTAGCACCGCGTGGGAGACTGCGTCCCCCATCAGCGACCAGCCGATCAGTACCAGCCAGCAGGACAACAACGCACACACCACCGCGGCGGTCACCGTGGTGATCAGTGCCCTGACCATGAACTCGTACTGCAGTGGTCCGAGCAACAGCTCCGAGAGGTATTCGAAAAGGTTCACCGATCCATCCCTCTAGTTGATCCCCTCGCGTTCATCCCCGTGAGTTGCTGTCCTGGAACCCGAATCCTGGAGCCCAAAGGCTAGGGCTAGTTTTTCGGGCGTGAGTGCTTCAGCCACCGGGCCGTGGAATAACACCCGACGCATTAACAGCACCGCGTCATCGGCCAACTCCGGTAGCGCGTGCAGATCGTGGCTGGAGACCAGCACGGTGCGCCCTTCGGCTGCTACCTGTCGCAACAGGGCCACCATGGTGGCTTCGCTGCGCTGATCCACTCCGGCGAAGGGTTCATCCAACAACATGATCTCGGCCCCCTGGGCGATGCCACGGGCCACGAAAGCGCGCTTCTTCTGCCCGCCGGAGAGTTGCCCAATTTGCCGGTCAGCCAGATCACTCAGGTGCACCTGTTCCAGGGCCGCATCCACCGCGGCGTGATCATCGGGTCCGGGGCGTCGGGTCAAACCCATGTGCCCGTATCGGCCCATCATCACCACCTCGCGCACGCTGATCGGAAACGCCCAATCCACCGCTTCGCTCTGGGGGACATAGGCCACCGTGCCGTGTTTACGCGCAACCTGCGGGGAATCGCCGCCGATCAGCACCCGCCCCGTGGTCGGCCGGATCAGCCCCATGATCGTTTTGAACAGCGTGGACTTACCCGAGCCATTCATACCCACCAGACCGGTCACCCCCCGGGCCCCCAAGACCAGGTTCACCCCGCTCAACGCGGTCACCTCCCCATAGTGCACGCTCACGTTGTGCACCTCGAATGCAGGCTGTGCTGTCCAGCCGGGCGAGTTACCTGAACCAGAGGAGGTCTCCGGTGTGGCATCGGGTGGGGTCATGCAGCGTCTTCGCCTTCCTCAGTCAGCGCGGCAGTGATGGTCTGCGCATCATGGCGGAGCAGATCCAGGTAGGTCGGCACTGGGCCGTCCTGTTCCGACAGTGAGTCAACATACAGCGTACCGCCGAACTCGGCGTCGGTGGCCGACACCACTTGTTGCATTGCCTGATCGTTGACCGTGGACTCGCAGAACACCGCCGGCACATCGTTGTCGGAGACAAACTCGATGGTGTCAGCAATCTGCTGCGGGGTCGCCTCTTCTTCGGCGTTCACCGGCCAAATGTAGTCCTCGGTCAATCCGGCATCGGCGGCCAAATAGGAGAACGCGCCCTCACAGGTCACCAGAGCCCGCTGCTGTTCGGGCACCTGGTCTAGTTCGGCGATCAGCTCGTCTTGAATATCCTGTAACTCTTCCTTATACGCTTCCGCATTGGCCTGATAGTCCTCGGCGTGATCGGGATCCAGTTCTCCAAACGCCTCGGCCATATTGTCCACGTACACCTGAGCCAGCTCCGGGCTCATCCAGGCGTGCGGATTCGGTAGTCCTTCCCCGGCGTCTTCGGTAATATTCAACGGCTCGATCCCCTCGGTGACCACCACGTGGTCGGCATCAGCATCGGCGACGAACTGCTCGAACCACACCTCGAGATTCAGTCCATTGTGCAGAATCAGATCTGCCTCACTGGCTTTCGTGACGTCGCCGGGAGTCGGCTCATAACCATGAATCTCGGCACCAGGCTTAGTGATCGATTCGACCTGTAGGTGTTCGCCGGCCACATTATCGGCCATATCGGCCAGCACCGTGAACGTGGTCAGGACCACCGGCTGGTCTCCCTCAGCTTGGTCTCCCGGCGCGTCCAGATTGCAGCCGGTCAACGCGGTACTCGCTACGACTCCCGCGGCCAGCGCGGTGACCACCCGTGATCTCTGCATGCTTCTCCCTTAACCTGTGGGGATCTGTCGTGCTGTCATCTCAACACAACACCACACTCTGTTGTTGCGGCGCATCCCATCATATAGTTCGGTATGCCGTAGTTGCAACAACGCCACCTCGTGAAACATCTAGAACTCCTCGTGGGTGCGTGGGTCCTGTCCCGATATCCGGCCCCGGGCCAGGCCATCGATCTGGTCCATCTCTTCCGGGGTCAGCGTGAAGTCCAGGGCCAGATTGTCCCGCTGATGCTCCGGTGAAGACGAAGCCGGCAACGGAATCGCATCGTGTTGGATATGCCAGCGCAAAATCACCTGGGCCGGCTTAACCTCGTGTGCCCCAGCGATCTGGGCGATCACCGGCTCCTGCATGATCGCAGTCCCCCGCCCCAACGGCGACCAGGACTCAGTGACGATATGATGCTCAGCGTGGAAGGCTCGCTGGTCGGCCTGCGGAAAGTACGGGTGCATCTCGATCTGGTTGATCTCTGGCATCACCCCCGACTCGGCATGCAGCCGCAATAGGTGCTCGGGCAGAAAATTCGACACACCAATCGTGGTGATCAGCCCTTGGGAGCGCATTTCGATCATCGAGTGCCAGGTCTCCACATACCGGTCCAGTCGCGGTAGTGGCCAATGGATCAAGGCAATATCGATATGGTCGAGCCCGAGCCGTTCCAGGGACGTTTCGATCGACTGCCGGGCGGTGTCATAACCGTGACATCGCCCCGGGATTTTGGTGGTGATCACCAGATTCTGCCGGGCCACCCCGCTGGCGCGCACAGCGGCTCCAACATCGCGCTCATTGTCGTAGCGTAGCGCGGTATCGATCAGCCGATAGCCGTGTGCAATCGCCTGTTCGGTGGCAGCCTGATACTGCCGAGACTGCACCAGCGTGCCAAATCCGATCCCGGGGATCGATCCGCCATCGCTGAGTCGGTGCCAGGGAATGGTCGTGTGCTGTGGTGCGTGATCGGGTGGTGTGGGATCATTGTCAACCATGTCTTGAGCCTACCGGGGCGGTCAACCGCCACGCGGTGTCCCGACGTTCTCACCACAGTACCCCCACCCCGCCGGAACGCCTTAGGGTAGAGATGATGAACCCGTTGCGCATCCTCGATCGGTTCTCCACGAACCACCCGATGGCCTACGATGCCATCGACGCCGGCCTCATCTGGCTGGTGCTGGTATTTCCCAGCAACGTCCTGCCGGTTTCGGACCCGTCCTCCTGGCAGCTGTGGTACTGGCCGCCCGCCCTCCCGCTGGAGGGCATCGGGGTCTACACGTTGATTTTGGCCACCCTGCACATGGCCACCTGGGTGATCCGTCGACGCGCTCCGGTCTTCGCCGCCGGGGTCGTGGTCGTGCTGGGACTGATTCAACTGGCTCTGGGCCCGATGCTGATCCCCTCGATGGTGATCATCCCAATGATGGTCTATAATCTGGCCAAAAACGCCCCACGCTGGGCCTCGTTGGCCGGCCTGATCACTGGCGTGCTCGCCGCGATCGCCTACGGGTTGCGGGTGATCTACTCCCCCGAACACTACGTGCTCACCGCCGATCATCCCGCACTACAGACCCCGCTGACCGCGGAGGAACGAGCCATCCAGCTCGACTTTACCTCCACCACCGGCGACTACTACCTCTACCCGGCCCCCGGGACCGAGACCTTCGAGAGCCGAGTGGTCGCCGGGATCATGCTGACCGTGATCTGTGCCTTGCTGGTGCTGGCTCCCTGGGCTTTCGGTGACCTGGCCCGCACCCGCAAACTTGCTGTTTCTCGCCTACAGGATCGTGCCCGACAGCTGGAGGTCGAAGCCACCCAGGAACGGGCGCTGGCTGCCGCCGATGAACGCAACCGGATCGCCCGTGAGATGCACGACATTATCGCCCACTCCCTGCAGGTGATCATCTCCCAAGCCGATGGCGGCCGGTATGCCGGCACCACCAATCCCCAACTGGCCCTCGACACGCTCGACACCGTGGCCGATACTGGTCGAGATGCACTGCATCAGATGCGCGGGCTACTGGGAGTCCTGCGCGATACCGAGACCACCGACTACGCTCCCCAGCCCGGCCTGGCCGACCTTGACGATCTGATCGCCACGGTGCAGCTGACCGGGCTACACGTCACGCTGACCAGTTCTGGCACCCCGGCCCGCTCGCTGCCGGCCGGTGCCGAACTAGTCATCTACCGCACCGTGCAAGAGGCGCTGACCAATACCGGCAAACACGCCGGCGAGGATGCTCGCGCTTCGGTCGTGGTGCGCTGGCGGCCGACCGGGGTCGCGGTCACCATCGATGACACCGGCGGAACGGGCGAGTCCAGCCAGACGGGCGAGACCTGCCAGACGGGCGAGACCTGCCAAACCCCCACCACCGGCCACGGGCTGATCGGGATGCGCGAACGGCTCAATTTGTACTCGGGGATCCTCTCTGCCGGGCCTCGCCACGACGGTAGTGGGTTCCGCGTGCACGCAGAGATACCCTATGAGCAAAACTAGCCTCGCCCCCGGGAGAGCAACCCGCCAACCTCACCGCCACCGCACACACCCACCACGCCAGAAAGCCACCGCATGACCACTCCCCCAGCACCCATCAGCATCGGCGTTATCGACGACCAACACCTGGTCCGCTCCGGGCTGAGCATGCTGATCAACTCCCAGCCCGATCTCACTGTCACCGCCGAAGCCGCCACCGGCACTGAGGCCCTGACCTCCGAGGCCATCGCCGGCTGCGATGTGCTGTTGATGGACATCCGCATGCCCGGACTCAACGGGATCGAAGCCACCCGCCGGCTGTTAGCCGAACACCCGACGATCCGCGTGGTGGTGCTGACCACCTTCGATCTGGACGAATACGCACTGGAGGCCATCGACGCCGGGGCCTCTGGATTCTTGCTCAAAGATGCCCCGCCCGACCAACTCCTGTCCGGCATCCGCTCGGTGCACCACGGCGACGCGGTGATCGCACCCTCCACCACCCGCCGGTTGCTCGACCATCTGGCCACCGAACTGCGCACGCCCTCCCCGGCCACCCCGCACTGTCACGAGGAACTCGATCAGGCGATAGCGACCTTGACCAACCGCGAGCGCGACGTGCTGATCCAAATGGCCGAAGGGCTGTCCAATCAGGAGATCGCCGAGGTGCTGTTCGTGTCTGAAACCACCGTGAAAACCCATGTGTCCAAGATCTTGCAAAAACTGCACGCCCGCGACCGCGTGCAGGCCGTGGTCGCGGCCTACCGGGCCGGTATCGTGCCACAGCACTAAGACAGCCACCAGATAGCCGTGGCAGAATAACGGTATGTCCTCACGCCGTTCTGCTCGCCGTGCTCAACAACCGGCTGAGCACCCCAGCCCGCCGTCTTACCCCTCCCGCGCCGAGGACGTGGCCGCCGAAGAGCTCCCGAGAACCCACCGAATTTCTCCCAAAACCCTGGGCTTAGTGCTGATGGCTCTGATCGGGATCATCATGCTTATCACCACCGGCGTGTTATGGCTGGTCACCGGTCACCTCTCCCCGTTGATCCTCACTCTGGGGGTGCTACTGATCGTTGTTCCGGCCGGGTATGGCCTCTGGCGAGCAATCGCCACGCGCCAAAACTCCCGCTAACGCGACACGATCCGACTGATCGACAGGATCCAGCGGAGACGGCACCGTCCGCACGCGCCCTGCTACCGTGTGTTGCAGTGCCGTGCTGAAGTGCCTATCTAGCCGTGCAACCTGGGGGCAACGTTTCAGCATTCTCGTGTGATTAGACTCACAGCCACGAGACGTCGCTCGTTCGACGTCACCGCGAATCAGAACAGGAGCTGTGAGAAATCATGACACCCCCAACACCCCTTGCATCCACCATGAAGGCCGCCGTCGTCACGCAGTTCGGCGATGACCTGACGGTCAAAGACGCCGGCGTACCCACCCCCACCGGCCACCAAGCACTGGTCAAGCTGATCTCCTCCGGGGTCTGCCACACCGACTTACACGCCGCCGAAGGCGACTGGCCAGTCAAACCCTCCCCACCGTTTATCCCCGGTCACGAAGGGGTGGGCGTGGTCGAAGCTCTCGGAGACCAGGTCACCAATGTCTCGATCGGCGATCTGGTCGGCAACGCCTGGCTGTATAGCGCGTGCGGGCACTGCGAGCACTGCCGCACCGGCTGGGAGACCCTGTGTGAAGAGCAAGACAACGGTGGCTACACCGTCGATGGCTCATTCGGCGAATACATGCTGGTCGATACGCGCTATGCGGCGATGATCCCCGCCGGTGCTGACCCCTATGAAGTCGCCCCGGTGCTGTGCGCCGGAGTCACCGTGTATAAGGGGCTCAAACGGAGCGAAGTCCAACCCGGTCAATGGGTCGTGATCTCCGGGATCGGCGGGCTGGGCCATATTGCCGTGCAGTACGCGGTGGCCATGGGCATGCGCGTGGCCGCGGTGGATATTGCCGATGACAAACTCGCCCTGGCTCGTCAACACGGCGCCGAATTGACCGTCAACGCCAACGTGGCCGACCCATCGATCGAGATTCAGCAGACCATCGGTGGCGCTCACGGCGTGCTGGTCACTGCGGTGCACCCCGACGCGTTCGGCCAAGCGATCAATATGGCCCGTCGCGGGGGCACGATCGTCTTCCACGGACTTCCCCCGGGTGAGTTCCCGGCCCCGATCTTCGATATTGTCCTGAAAGGGTTGACCATCCGTGGCTCGGTGGTCGGCACCCGTCAGGACATGGTGGAGGCCCTGGAGTTCTATGCCGCCGGCAAGATCCATCCCACCTTCCACCGCCGGCCGTTAGCTGAGATCAATGAGATCTTTGACGAGATGCGCCACGGTAAGATCGACGGTCGCGTGGTGATCGAGTACTGACCCCACCACCCCACCCCGGCTCGTGTTGGCCTCCTCCTGCAGGAGGAGGCCCGGTGCGATCGGGGTCGGCAGAATCGTTCTAGGCGCCGATGTGCCTGCCAGCCCGACCGAGCAGGATAGAAGCATGACACAACATCATGCACCCACTCATCAATATCCTGCCGTGGCGGCCAAGAACCTCTCCAAGGTCTATGGCTCCGAGAACACGCAGGTCACCGCTCTCCACAACGTTTCCGTTTCCTTCGCCCCCGGAGAGTTCACCGCGATCATGGGGCCTTCCGGATCGGGAAAATCGACCCTGATGCACGCTCTGGCCGGACTTGATACCGTCGACTCCGGCCAAATTGCCTTAGGCGGCGAAATCATCACCGGTCTGAACGATAAACAACTCACTATCCTGCGCCGGTCCAAGGTCGGGTTCATTTTCCAGGCCTTCAACCTGGTCCCGACCCTGAGCGCCGAACAAAATATTCTGCTCCCGCTCGATCTGGCCGGCACCACACCAGATCGCGCCTGGTTCCGCCAGATCGTCGAGGTACTGGGCCTGACCGAGCGGCTGAATCATAAACCCCACCAGCTCTCCGGTGGCCAGCAACAACGCGTCGCCGTCGCCCGCGCGCTACTGACCCGCCCGGATGTGATCTTCGCCGATGAGCCCACCGGCGCATTGGATACCGCCACCGGAACCGAGGTGTTGACCTTCCTGCAGAACTCGGCCCGACAGTTAGGCCAGACCATCATCATGGTCACCCACGACCCCACCGCGGCCAGCTACGCCGACCGGGTTATTCTGCTCACCGACGGGGCGGTCACCGGTGAGATCCACCGGCCCACCACCGAATCAGTGCTGCAGGCCATGTCCGAGATGGGGGAGGTCTAAACGATGGCACCGACCCTGAAAATTGCCCTCTCCCAGATCCGCCACAGCCCTCGCCGGTACGTATCGGTGCTGATCGCGATCGTGATCGGCACCATGTTTCTCGCCGGAGCGCTCCTGGTCGGATCCACCTCAACCGCGACCCTGAAAGCCACCCTCGGAGAGACCTATTCGACCTCCGATGTGGTGTTGTCCCCGGACCCGTATTCCGATGCGGCCTTATTGCTGGCCGATCCAGACACCCAGCGAGAGCTGGAAGAGCTCGATACCGTCGCCGAGGCCTACTCGCCGAGCACCACCTATGTTCCCCTCGGAACCGACACTGAGCCCAACGCGGCGCCCTTGCTGTTACAACCGGCCCCGCGGGATCACTCGTTAGTGGCTACCGAACCGACTCGGGGCGAGCTGCCGGCCCACGACGGCAACGACGAGATTGCCCTGAACGCTGAGGCGGCCGAAAAGCTCGGTCTCGATATTGGCGACACCTTCGAGCTCGAGGGCCCCAACGGCCCGGTCACCGCCACCCTGACCGGTACCTTGCCGAGCACCACCAACCCGATGATGGTCTACGGCTACCAGGCGATCGGCTCCACGGACCTGGTCGAAGCCTTCAACGCCGTACCCAGCCAGGACCCCGAGACCGGCGACGGATCCGGTCAACCAGCTACTGACGAATCCGCCGAGCAGGCCAACACCGTCTTCACCGACTACACGCTGATCCGACTCGCCGACGGTGCCTCCACGGACCAGGCCCTGGCCGAGCTGACGTCGTGGGCCGAGCGTCAAACCGCTGACGACCGCATCACCACCGCGATCCAGGTCGACACCCCAGAGCACACCATCGCTGCTGAACTCGAGGAAACCCCCGGGGCCGCCGAATTAGTCGGCGTGCTCTTGGCCTTTGCGGTGGTCGCCCTATTTGTCACGATGCTGGTGATCGCCAATACCTTCCAGGTGCTGGTCGCCCAGCGCTCCCAACAACTGGCCCTGCAACGGGTCTTGGGCGCCACCCGCGGCCAAGTCCGCTCCTCGGTATTGCTGGAATCCTTCGCGATCGGCCTGATCGGCTCGGTGATCGGCCTCGGGCTCGCGGTAGGCTTGATGGCCTTGCTGGTCTTGTTGGGATCTCAGCTACTCAACATGCCGCAACTGACCTTCGGAGCAGAGCTGAACCTGCTCTGGGTGCTGGTGGCCGGTGTGGTGATCACCGTGGTCGCCGCCTTCTCCCCGGCCCTGCGCGCCACCCGGGTCTCCCCGCTGGCCGCGCTGCGTCCGATGGAGCCGACCGGGGTGCAGCAGAAGACCGGCATCATCCGGTTGATCATTGGTGCGGTACTGTTCGTGGGCGGCTCGGCGCTGATGGTCGGCACCGCCCTGGTCGGCCAGTTACTGCTGGCGATCCTGGGTGGGGTCATCTCCTTCATCGGCATATTGTTGCTGGCGGTGCTGTTCGTTCCCGGCGCGGTCTACGGTGTGGGCGCGCTCCTGCGTGGTCTGGGCGGGGTTCCGGGCCGAATGGCCCAGCTGAATGCGGTGCGCAACCGGTCCCGCACCGCCTCGACCGCCACCGCACTGCTGGTGGGCACCACGCTGGTCACGCTGATGCTCACCGGTGGACGCATCGCTCAGGCGCAAGCCGACAAGCTACTGACCTCGAATTTCCCGGTCGATGCCGTCATCACGGAGCTGGCCGATCCCGCCACGACCGCCGAGGATATCGAGCAATTCGAGCACGTGCAGAACACTGCCGTGATCGAGACTGTCGGCACCTACGAGGACTCCAGTGGAACGCTACAACAGGTCCAGTCCGCCCAGCCCGACGCGCTGACCGCGGTCGGCATTCCGGATCAAGACGTCGAGATGCTCGAGGAAAAGCACACGGTGTTGTTGCCGTCATGGATCGAGCAACAGGGGCAAGACATGGGGCACGATCCGACCCCGCAGACCCTGGAGGTCACCGGCGCCGACGGCACCACGCTGACGCTGACGGTGCAGCGAACCGAGACGTCATTGCAGAACCCGCTGGTCTCGCCCGCCACCGCCGAGGCGTTGGGTGGCCCCATGCCGGCCGAGAGCCTGCCAGACTCCCCGGACCCTGACGCGCCGGTCTCGCCTGGCGGTCAGGTCTGGTTCAGTGTCGACGACGGTCTGAGCATGAACGAACTCACCGAACTGTTCACCTCGATCAATACCCAGCTGGACGAGACCGCCAACGTCACTGCGCCCGCGGCCGAGAAGGCCCTCTACCAGATGGTGATCGACATGCTCTTGCTGATCGTGGTCGCCTTGCTGGCCATCTCGGTGATCATCGCGCTGGTCGGCGTCGCCAATACGCTCTCGCTGTCCACCATGGAACGCACCCGAGAGAACTCGCTGATGCGCGCGTTGGGGCTGACCCGTGGGGGGCTCCGCTCGATGCTGGCCTGGGAGGCGATGTTGATCGCAGCGGTAGGCGCCGTGCTGGGCTGTGTGCTCGGAGTGTTCTACGGCTGGGCCGGCGCCCAAGCGCTCTTCCAGCCGCTACTAGCCGATGACACGCTGAGCCAGTCCTCTTCCGAGGTGGTGGGACTCACCGTCCCGTGGGTGGAGATGCTGATCATCCTGGCAGTGGCCGCCCTGGCCGGCCTGCTGGCCTCCATCGCCCCGGCCCGCCGGGCGGTGAAGACCCCGCCGGTCCAGGGGCTGGCCATGGAGTAGCCGCAAGCTCCAGCACTGGGTCCGTGGCTGGTGGTGCCCAGCTCTCATCGACACATCGGGTGACGAGATGGCATCACCTGCCCGGGCCCAGCCACCGGTTTAACCGGCGCATGTAACTTATCGGCCAACAGTGTCGTTTTAGGTGAGCTACTTTCCAATCCTCTGTGACCCGGGTTACTCTAAAGGGGTGATAAGGGGAGAAGCATTCTCCCACCGCCCACTGCATACCACTATCGACTGGAGGGTCCCGGACCGTGACTACCGAAACCACCGCATCATCGCAACAGCACGCTGAGGCCAAACCACAAGACTTCGCCGGCAAGACCGCCGTGGTCACCGGCGCTTCTCGCGGGATCGGCCTGGGCATTGCTGAAGAACTGATCGCTCGCGGGGCGAATGTTGTGATCACTGCCCGGAAGGAAGGCCCCCTGCAGGAAGCCGCCGAGCACCTCAACGAACTGGCCGGCAAGGCCGGTTCCTCCGGTCGCGCGATCGGGATCGCCGGGAAGTCGCACGATCCCGAGCACCGTCCCGAAGTCCTCGCTCAGGTCAAGGACAATTTCGGCCGCCTGGATGTGCTGGTCAACAACGCCGGGATCAACCCAGTCTACGGTCCGCTAGCCGAGATCGAGCTGGAAGCCGTCCAGAAGATTTTGGAGGTCAACGTGATCTCCACCTTGGCCTGGGTTCAGGAAGTCGTCGCCGATGACGAGCTGGGCTTCAAAGACCACGGTTCGATCGTGAACCTGACCTCTGTCTCCTCGATTATCCCCTCGGCCGGTATTGGCCTGTACGGCGTGTCCAAATCAGCCGTTTCCCACCTGACCCGCACCTTGGCTGTCGAGCTCGGCCCGAACATCCGGGTCAACGCCGTCGCACCCGCAGTGGTCAAGACCAATTTCGCCAAGGCCCTGTACGAGGGCCGGGAAGAGACCGTGGCAGCTGAGTACCCGGCTAAGCGGCTGGGCACCCCCGAAGACATTGCCACTGCGGTGGCCTTCCTGGCCTCCGATGCCGCCTCGTGGATCACCGGTGAAATCTTGGTGGTCGATGGCGGTATCACCGTGGCCGGCGGTTCTGCCTAAGCAACCCTGCCACAGCGCACGGTGCGGAACAGGGAAGAACAGCAAGAGGAGACGATAGATCATGAGCGAGCCTGACAACTCCACGGGTCACGCGGCGCCGGGTGAGGACCTGCCCGGGCTGAGCTTAGCCGCGGTTCGTACCTACCTAGATGATCACCACCCGGGACTCGTTGACCCCGAAGGGCAACTGTCTGCCGATCTGATTACCGGTGGTAAATCCAATATCACCTACCGGGTCACTGATGGGCGCAGCACCTGGGCGCTACGCCGA
Source organism: Auritidibacter ignavus (assembly GCF_003703835.1). GTDB lineage: Bacteria > Actinomycetota > Actinomycetes > Actinomycetales > Micrococcaceae > Auritidibacter > Auritidibacter ignavus. The sequence goes on along the minus strand of NZ_RDQR01000006.1, from coordinate 94,637 downwards.
CCTCCCATTGGTCACGTGCTGGCTACCGCTCACGATATGTCGCGTGAGTATCGAGTGATCTCCGCACTGACCCCGACCAGTTTCCCGGTCCCCAATGCGGTCACGCTGTGTGAGGACACCGAGGTGCTGGGCGCCCCGTTCTACCTGATGGATTTCATCGACGGCACCACCTACCGGTATGCCCGCCAGCTGGAACCGATCGGAGCAGAGCGGACCCGCAAAATTTCGGAGCGGATCCTGGACACGCTGGTCGATCTGCATGCCATCGATCCGGCCGAGGTGGGGCTGCAGGACTTCGGTAAACCTGCCAACTACCTGCAACGCCAGGTGTCCCGGTGGAAGAAGCAACTGGATGCCTCCCTGTCGCGGGATATCCCCGAGTTTGAGCAGCTACACCGCCGGCTAGAGTCCCAGATCCCGGAGCACTCCGAGGTCAGCATTGTCCACGGCGACTTCCGGCTCGACAACACGCTGATTGGCGCCACCGGCACCGACCACCAGGACGAAGTCCTGGCGGTGCTCGACTGGGAGATGGCGACCCTGGGCGACCCGCTAGCAGATCTGGCTCTGACCGTGGTGTACAACGCCTTGGCCACCCGGGGTGGCCAAGGCGCCGAATCGGTGTCCGATGTTGCCCTGGCCCCGGGCTTCATCAGCCAGGACGAGCTTCTGCAACGCTACGCGGAGCGTTCCCAGCGGGACCTGGACCAGATTGATTTCTACCTGGGCCTGGGTGCCTTCAAGTTAGCGGTGATCATGGAGGGCATCCACTACCGCTACCTGCAGGGCAAGACCGTGGGTGAAGGATTCGACAAGGTCGGTGAGCTCGGCCCTGCCGTGCTGGCCTACGGTCTGGAGCACCTCTAATCCCCGCACTCGCTCAGATCAAATCAGACCACAGCTCAGTCAGCCACAACAGCCACCACTCACTGATCAAAACCAGCGAGCCGGTGCACCTGCTGCCAGGTGTACCGGCTCGTTTTGGGCGTTACCGTCCTTTCCACTGCGGAGCACGTTTCTCCGCAAAAGCACGGGATCCCTCCAGTGCGTCCTCGGACTCCCCGACCGGTTCAGTGAGCACTCGCTGACGCTCCATCATCTCATCCTCCGTCCAGGAGGCAGATTCCACCACCACCTGTTTGGACACCCGCACTGCCAGCGGGCCATTGGCCGCGATCTTCTGGGCCATCTCTAGGGCGGCGTCCAACGCCGTGCCTTCCGGCACCAGCTCGTTGACTAGTCCGTGCCGGTACACAAACTCAGCGGGGAAAAGATCACCGGTCAGCACCATGTGCAACGCCACGGCCCGGTGTGTGCGCCGCGGCAGTCGCACCACACCACCCCCGGCGGCAATTAACCCGCGCTTGACCTCGGGGAGTCCGAACGTCGAGGTTTCGGAGGCCACCACCAGGTCACAGGCCAGCATGGTTTCAAAGCCACCAGCCAGCGCGTATCCTTCCACCGCGGCAATCACCGGTTTGGACACGAAGTTCTCGGCGATCCCCAAAAACCCTTTACCTTCCACAAACGGGCGCTCGCCCTTTTCCGCGAAGGCCTTCAGATCCATTCCGGCACAAAAGGTCTGTTCGGCGCCAGTCAGGATCGCTACCGCCAAAGAGTCGTCCCGATCAAAATCGTCCAGGATCGCCACCATGGCTTCCGACATCTCTTTGGTCGCGGCATTTTTGGCCTTGGGCCGATTCAGGGTAATGATCAGCACCTGGTCGCGGCGCTCAGTGATCAGCTGATCGGTCGGTGATTCCATCATGGCTAAACTCCTTCTGGATGCCCGTGCCGGGGCTGTTAGTTCTCGTAGTTGTACCAACCACGACCGGTTTTCCGGCCGTAGTCACCGGTTTCGTATTTTTCTTTCAGCACCGGGTGCGGTAGCGCTGCGTCCTGCCCGGTTTGGTCGTATTCGGCCATATCGATGAAGTAGGAAACATCGATACCCACCAGATCCATCAGCTCGAATGGCCCCATCGGGTGGCCCAGAGCATCCCGGGCGGCCACATCGATGTCTTCATAGCTGGCAATACCGGCCTGGTAAAGATTCAGCGCCTCATCGCGCAGGGCATTCATGAGCCGGTTGGCCACGAAACCGGGGATCTCACGGTGCAGTTGCACCACGTGCTTGCCCAATCGCTGCGCCACAGCGCACATCACATCGATGGTATAGGTGGAAGTCTGGTCGTTGGGCACAATTTCCACGGCCTTCATCACCAGCGCCGGGTTGAAGAAGTGGAAATTGCACACCTTATCGCCCCGGTTGGTGGCATCAGCAACTTGAGACGAGACGATCGTGGAGGAGTTGGTCGCCAGAATCGTGTGCTCCGGCGCCGCTTGATCAAAACCGGCGAACAGTTTGCGCTTGATCTCCAGGTTCTCGGTGGCAGCTTCAATTACCACATCGGCGCCCGAGACCACCTGATCGGAATCCGTCGAGAAGCTCAACCGGTCAAACGCCGCATCAACATCAGCCTGCTGGCGACGGCCCTTGGACACGTCGCGTTCCATCCGCGAGCGCAAAGACGCTTCAGCTTTCTCCAGGGCCTCATCCACAATATCCACCACAGTGGTCTCGAATCCGGCCAGGGCGCACGCCATTGAGATCTGCGATCCCATGGTCCCGGACCCGATCACGGCAATGCGACGGATGTTTTGTAGCAGGTCGTCAACCATCAGAGCACTATCTCCTCGTTCTGCTTCGGTCGTTTCTCCTCGACTCTGATCAGTTCTGATCGGTGCTGACCAGTGCCAACTGGTGTTAGCCGGCGAGAGCCGATGGGTGATGATACACCTCCCGCTTAGCCTACCGGTGGCGACGATCACAGTGGAAGATGCGTTGGGCTCTTACGCTGCTGATCACCCCGGCTGTCCAACAGCGCCATCCCATAGTCTCAGTTGAGCAATTCCCGGCACGCAATAATCGGCCCGCATCTGCGTATAGAAGCATTAACCCCTCGCCATAACCCCCACCGTGCGGTGTGGGTCACTATGATGTGGAATACATTGTCTTGCCAGCTGAGGCCGTTGTGAAAAGAGGAAGAGCGCTCATGCCCAAGCATCCCACTGACCTGATGAACATCGAGTCGTTACTAAGCACTGAAGAACTCGAGGTCCGTGACCGAGTCGCGGAGTTTGTGGATCGCCGGGTGCGTCCGCAGATCGCCACGTGGTTTGATCAAGCCCATTTGCCGATCGAACTGATCCCCGAAATGGCGGAGCTGGGCCTATTCGGCATGCATTTGAAGGGCTACGGTTGCGCGGGACGTTCCGCGGTGGAGTACGGTCTGGCGATGCAGGAGATGGAAGCTGGCGACTCGGGGTTGCGCACCGTGGTCTCGGTTCAGGGATCCCTGGCGATGTCGGCGATCTCTAAGAATGGTTCCGAAGAACAAAAAGAATATTGGTTGCCCAAGATGGCAAGCGGTGCAGCGCTAGGTTTCTTCGGTCTCACCGAACCCACCGCCGGATCCGATCCAGCCAGTATGACCACCCAGGCCACACTCGTTGACGGACAGTGGGTGCTTAACGGCGCCAAGCGCTGGATCGGTTTGGCCTCCATCGCCCAGGTGGGCATCGTCTGGGCCAAAACCTCGGTGGCCGATGCACGCACGGTCGGCGCGGTTCCTGAGGACTACGACAAGCCCGATGATGCCCAGGTCGTGCGCGGGTTTATCGTGCCCACCGACACCGAAGGCTTCACGGCCATCCCGATCGAGCAAAAGTTGTCGATGCGCGCCTCGTTGCAGTGCGAGATCCACCTGAACAATGCCACCCTGCCCGCCGATGCGATATTGCCCAAGAATCCCGGCTTGCGCGGTCCCTTTAGTTGCCTGAATGAAGCCCGCTACGGCATTGCATGGGGCGCGATGGGGGCCGCTCGCGACTCCCTGGAGGTGGCATTAAACTATGCCTCCGAACGATTGCAGTTTGGCCGCCCGCTGACCTCGTTCCAGCTCACCCAGAAGAAACTGGCCGATCTCACCGTCGATCTGGTCAAAGGGCAGTTGCTGGCCCTGCAACTGGGTCGAGCCAAAGACGCCGGCACCCTAGAGAACCATCAGATCTCGGTGGCGAAGATGGATAATTGCCGTAGCGCGATCAACATCGCCCGTGAGTGTCGCACCATTCTGGGTGGCAACGGCATTACCGGCGACTACTCACCGCTTCGTCATGCCAATAATCTCGAATCGGTTCGCACCTACGAGGGAACCGACGAAGTACACACGCTGATTATTGGACACCAGCTCACCGGAATTCCGGCCTATAAATAGGCTCGGCCCTCCCCAACTGGGCTCGAGAAGTCTCAGTGAGGTAGCCGATAGCGGACTGTTGCATTCGGGTTCGAATCTCTGTGGCGAGGTCAGCGAGAAAGGTTCCTTGAGGAAGCCCTAGATCGTCACCGTCGATAGGGATCCAGCGTAGCTCTTCGATTTCCGCGTGAGGTTGCAGGTCCTGGCCCTGCCAGATCTGGTAGTCGACGGTAAAGACTCGCGAACGTAACACCGTATTCGGTTCGTTGGCTGCAACACTGGTGAATGTACCCCAATCGTGCAGGTCCTCGACCCGTAATTGAAGACCCAACTCTTCGCGGGCTTCCCGCACGGCCGTCTCGGTAGCGCTTTCTCCGTGTTCGGGCTTACCGCCCGGGTACATAAACGCCTGAGTCCCCACTTTGCGCACATGGCAAACGCGATCCTGATCATCGCGCAAGACCACAGCACTGACAGTGATGACGGGTTGTTCTTGAGTCGTGTCCACCCGCCCAGTATAGAACCGCGCCCAATAGGCTTCCTGAACAGGCTCAACAACCCCAGTTCGTTTGAGCTTCATCGCACGGGCCGGACACGTTGCGGGTCTCGGCACGCCAGATGTCGGCAGTGACCGGATCAGCGTCCAGGGCCAAAGTCCCGGGGATAGGGCGACTGGCCATCCCCTCCACCTGGTAGGTTCCCCGATAGTGAGTCGTGAGATTGACCTGGAACTGGCCGGTGTCATCGTAAACGTGAGAGGTCGGGGTTTCGTCATTAAACACCTCCGTGGCGTAACCACCCACAGAAGTCGTCCGGCTGGTCCCGTCACCGTAATCCCATTCATACCGGAACGGTTCCATTTCAACGCGAACCGAACGACCAAACATCTGTTCCTCAAACACTTGAGTCTCGGTGGAATCGACAAAGAAATTGGTATGCGCCCGGATCAACCCGAACCCACCACGATCAGTAGAAATCTGACCCGGTTCGACCTCCATCGTTGCTACCTCTGACATCGTCACGTCAGGAACGACCACCTGCTGATTTCCTCCCGCTCCTCCAACTGGAGCAGGCTGCGAGACAGGCGTGCTGGGATTTAGCAACGAGTCACACCACTTCGGCGTAGTAAATTCTGGAATCCGTATCTCGAGCCGCTTGTGCGTGAAACAGATAAGGCGAAGGGCGTATTCAGACGAATGCGCAGAAGATCCCCCACTGTTCGAAGACGGCCCACTGCTCGAGCCCCCACCAGCGCTAGAACCGGAAGAACTCGCGACAGAAGACTCAGTTTGTTGAGGGAACTGATTCTGAGTACTTGACTCGCCCGGAATACTTAAATGACCGCGCAAATCTATAGTTCCATCTCTTTCGCTTAGTCCCATGTCCCAGTAGGGTTCTTGCTCCGCAAAACTCGGATGGGCCGTGAACCAGGTAATAATCAAGACGATCAATGCGACTGCAGGGCCCCTCATCAAATACTCCAATCACGCATCGTGGTCCGTATAGAGCCACATTTGCGTAAGTCGCCATGAACTGTCTGTCTCGTCAAATGCCATATCCATCTTCCAGCTAGAATGGTTTCTCTCATCTACAGACTGTTCCGCCAGAACGGTTCCATCAGAGTCGAAGACCTCCCCGGGCGCTTGTTCTACAGAAATGTTGACCTCCCCTTGCTGACTATCTGGATCGAACGATGCGACTTCTTCGATAGTGGGCGTGGCCTTCACACCTTCCGCATAGCGTCCCGCGGCATAATGCGCTTCAAGAACTTCAATCTCGTCTTGACAGAATTCACACGATTCAGCAGAGACTTCTTCTGTCGGCCCGGTATCGCCTGTCTCAGTCGTGTAGTTGTAGGCGTCCCACCAATACAGGGCGGCGGCCTTCATACCCTCCTCAGTCAGCTCACTGAGAGCCTCAGGTTTTTCCGGGACCGGAACATTTTGGGCCGGCCCGTCCTCGGATGCGGGAATATATTCCGTAGGAGAGGGATCTTGACTAGTTGCAGTCTGATGCTCCTCGTCCGGTACGGTGGCATCCAGAGCTGAGGCATTGTGGTTAGTATCGTCGGAAGAACAGCCAGCTAGGACGAGCCCCAACAAAACCAAGCCACTGCACGAAAACACGGAGGCAAAACGGTGTCGCCGACGTTCAGTGGACGGTGTAAGTGATGATTTAGGCACGGTTCGCATCTCCAGTTTCATCGAAACGATTGTGTAAGCTACATCACTCCACGGTACTGGTCATGAGAAATCGCTACTAGAGCTATCCACAATTAATTTGCACACGCACACATGAAAACGTGCAGACCCCTAGAACGGGGGTGGGCCTTCGAAGTCGGAGAAACCCGGTGGGTCATCATCGGCGTCCCAGGGCAGCGTGTCCTCGTCGGGATCCGACGCGTTGAGATTCGGGGCATTGGGTGCCGGAGGACCGTTGCCGACCACCAGTCCAGGGATCACGGGAGTGGTGGGAGTGTGGTATCTCTGGCCAGTGGGGGTTTCAACCTGTACCCCGTCGGCGTCGGCGGTGTAGTTCCAGCCGATTTTTTCTTTGTTCTGGTTGCAGCTGGCACAGAGCCCCTGCCCGTTCTCCCAGGAGGTCGCTCCGCCGTCCGCATACCGGGTGGCGTGATCAAATTCTTGGATCGGGTTGTCGCAGAACGGGGTGCGGCAAACATCATCGCGCGAGGAGATCAGGGTTTTGAGCCCGGGTGTGAAGGATCGGCCGGAAGATTCCATGCCGATCAGGCCGCCGTGGCCGGGGTCGATAAAGAAACGACGGATGAAGGCCTTCGCCTCGGGGTTTTTCAGCCACTTTCGCGCGGTGTCGGCCGGCAGGGGGCCTTGTCCGGAGATCCAGGCCGGGGAATCACCGTGACCAAACAGTGCATCGGCGGTGATTAACACGCCGACGTGGGCTGAGACTGCCGGCGCAGTGCGTTGGCCGGTGGCGTATTCGACGAGCAAGTCGGCTTCGAGCTGTTTCAACGTGCGCGGATCGGGGTTGTCGGCGTCGGCGATCATCCGACGGGCGGCCTTGGTGAGACTAGCCTTGATCGCAGTGGCTTCTTCGGTGGGGAGGTAACCGAGCACATAGGACATGCCGGGGCCGGCATCTTTGAGAGTGACGGAGCGTTTCGGCCGGGCGTCGCGGGCTTGAGTAGCCTGTCGATCAGTATCGAGTCGTTGCGCGTGGCCGCGAGCTTGGCGGGCCAGGCGTTGCGCCGAGAGAGTTGGGTAGTGCTCGGCCAGTTCGGCATCGATGGTCCGCTGGTGCTCGGGGGTGAGGCCGGAGAGTTCGCGACTGATCAGTTGCAAGGAGTGTTCGGATAGGTGGCCCTCGGTCAGGGTGTCCAATGCCCGGGGCATGGTGGTCGTCAGGGTGCGCGCCAGATCCAGGAAACGGTGACCTCGAGTCGGTGACTGGTGGCGGGCCAGGCCGATTTCGGCCGCGAGGCCGGCGCCACGGCGGTCGGCGGGGACGCCTTCAGCTTTCTCGCGGGCGAGGCGTTGGTCATGAAGCCGGGAGGTAAGCCGGACTTCAGCAGCGGTAAGCGCATTTTTGGTACGTTCGAGTTCGGTGAGCAGCTCGACCATGCCAGCTTCTGTGGCAACGGGGGCGGGTTGTGCAGCGAGTGGGGTATCGGCGCACATCGCGACGAATTCGGCCATGAATTGCTCGCGGGCCTGAGCCAGTTGGGTGGCGGTGGTGGCGGCATCAGTCAGGATGGTCATGCCCTCCAACGTAGTGGGCCACTGAATTCGGGGGCAGTCGGCCCGATCCAACTGTGGACAACCAGAGGGCTGTGGGGGCGTGCTGTGGAGGCAGCGATCGTCAGCTCAGGGGTCGGAGCGCATGGGTCAGACGTTAGCTGTCTTGGGCGCGACGAGCCATTCGGCGGTCGACGATGATCAAGACCACCACGATGGCAACACCGGCGAGCATCAAGAGGATGACGGGCATCAGCGTGTTGGGATCGGGGCCGAGTAGTGATCCGGCTTCGTCTTGCCAGGGCCACAGGCTCCGCAGGGCGCCAGCCATCACGCCGGTCAACACCGCCAGGGTGAGTGCGTGGTAGTGGTCGAGCAACCATTTCAGGGCTTTGACGATCACGATACCGCCGAGGATCAGGCCGGTCAGGAAGATTCCCAGATAGCCCAGGTCGCGTTCGTCGACGGCGCGCAGGGTGGGCTCGTAGAGTCCGAAGGTCAGCAGGATGAATGAGCCCGACAGTCCGGGTAAGACGAGGGCCGAAATCGCGACGGCGGCGGCGAGAATGATGATCCAGGGGGTGGGCTCCAGGTCGGCTTGGGGCAGGGACACCAGCCAGAAGGCGGCGATCAGGCCGAGGATCGCGGCGAGGATGTGGTAGTAGCGCAGGCGCTGGCGGGAGGGGTCTTTGCCAGCCCAGCGTAGCAGTTGGCGACGGTAGCGGAAGCCATCGAGCAACATCAGGAAGGGCACGGCGATCGAGGCCAGCACCATGCCGAAGAACAGTCCGCGCATTTGTTCGGGGTAGTTTTCCAGCAGATTCACCATGGGGCCGGCGATCAACAATACCGCCACGAGCATGCCGATGACGGCGGGAATGACGACTTTCCAATGCACGGCTGCCATCTCGGAGCGGAAGGCAGCAGCTCGGTCGGGGCCGGTGATGAGTTTGCGGACGGCGGTGATCAGATGCGAGGCGGAATCGATGATCTGGTCGTAGATGCCGACCACCAGGGCCACGGTACCGGCGGAGACGCCGGGGACAGTTTCGACGGTGCCCATCATCGCACCGCGCACGGCGTTACCGAGCACGGAGGTCTTGCGGTAACTGGGCCCGGAGGGCGCGGTCTGCTGGTCGGTGGCCTCATCGGGGGCTGATGACATCGGGACGGTGTCCTGTTCTCTACGGTCGCTGGACTGTTTCTGCGGGAGTTGTCTGCCAGCCGGGCATGGCCTGAGTCAGTCTACGAGATTAGACTGAAAAAATGCCTGCAGAAACGTCAACCCACGTGGTCTTTCTGGGTTTTGGTGCGGTGGGTCGCCATTTAGCACGGTTGTTGCGCCCGGAACTGGATAAGGACCGAATCCGACTCACCGCGGCGGTGCGGGATCTGTCGCGCTATGAAGACAGTCCGGCACCCGATGGCGTGCAATTGGTCCAGATTGATACTCCGGGTCTAGAAACAGCGGTGGACAGTGCTGAGATCATTGTGGAGGCCGCCGGAGTTGAACCGGCCACTACCTACGGACCGGGGGTGATTGCGGCCGGTAAAGATGCGGTGCTGACCAGTGTGGGTGCGTTGGTCGATGAAGAGATTGCCACCCAGCTGTTATCGGGTCCGGGACGGTTGTGGGTAACCCACGGTGCGATCGGCGGGCTGGATATGTTGTCGTCACTGGCCGAGGCCGACGGGCTGGACCGGGTGGGAATTACCACATCGAAACCGCCGGAAAGCTTGATTCAGCCCTGGATGGATGACCAGCAACAGGATCGGCTGGCAAACGTGGGGGACGACGACGAACCGTTGACGGTGTTTTCGGGTTCCCCCCGAGGCGCAATAGAGTCGTTTCCGGGGAATACGAATGTGGGCGTGGCGTTGGCATGGGCCACCCGGGGGTTGGGCACGTCGCCGGAGGATAACGTGCGGTTGATGCAACAATCGCTGGATCGGGTGGAGCTGAATCTGGTGGCCAATCCACGTTTGACCGATGCCCGGCATGAAATCATCGCCACCGGTGCCGCCGGGCGGTTTCAGTTCACGTTCGAGTCGGCTCCGAGCCCGGAAAATCCGCAGACCTCCATCACGACCGCGCTGTCGGTAGCGCATACGCTCCGGCAGGTGCTTCAGCAGCTGGGGGATCACACACCACCGACAGCGCGCAAGCCGCGAGGTTAGGTTTGCGCAGATCAACCCTGGTGAGACCAGGTCACACCAGGTAGGTATCGGAGTACTCGGCGCGGATCTTCTTCTTGTCGATCTTGCCGACCGAGGTGGCGGGGATGTGATCAACAACCTGGAAGGAGTCCGGCAACTGCCACTTGGCGAAGTCCTGGAGCAGGTGCTCGTGAATTTCGTCCAAGGTGATCTCTTCACCGTCGCGAGCCACCACCAGCACGAAGGGGCGCTCTTCCCATTTGGGGTGTTCCAACCCGACCACGGCAGCTTGGGCAATCTTCGGGTGAGCGGTGAGCGCATTTTCCATATCGATCGAGGAGATCCACTCGCCACCGGATTTGATCACGTCTTTAATGCGGTCGGTGATTTTCAGGTAGCCGTTCTCGTCGATGGTGCCCACGTCGCCGGAGCGCCAGTAGCCGTTGACGAAACGGTCGGCCAAATCTTCTTCGGCCATCTTGTGGTAGGTCCCGGTGATCCAGGGGCCCTTCATGCAGATCTCACCGGCCGATGCACCGTCCCAGGGGACCTCGAAGCCGACCCCGTCAAAGAGGGCAAAGTCGATGCCGGAAAGCAACAGGCCTTGTTTGCGCATCAGTTGCAACTTGTCGTCGTCGCTCAGCTTTTCCTTCAGGGTACCTTTCAGACGGTTGACGGCGACCACCGGGGAGGTTTCGGAGGCACCGTAGCCGTGGATGACTTCGGCACCGGTCAGCTCGATAAATCCGTGCATCATGGACAGCGGCGGCTCGGAAGAGCCAGAAATCATGCGCAACCGGGACAAATCCGGGGCGGGATCCATTTTCTTGATCTCCTCCAGCATCGGGGAGAAGATAGCCGGGGCGCCGTTGGTGACCGAGACGTTTTCCTCGACGATCACCCGCACCAGTTCCGGGGTTTCTTCCATGGCATACCGGCCCGGGAGTACGAGTTTCGCTCCAGACAGCACCGCCATATAGACAAAGCCCCAGCTGGAGACGTGGAACATCGGGGTAATGGGCATCACGCAGTCATCGGAGGTGATTCCTAGCACCTGGGCCACACCGTAGGTGTGCAACACCTGGGAACGGTGGGAGTAGAAGATGCCTTTGGGGCGACCGGTGGTACCGGTGGTGTAGCAGGCGGTACAGGCCGAGTTCTCGTCCATATTCGGCCAGTGTTCTTCCACCGGGGCTTCAGCCAGAATGTCCTCGTAGAACACAGCGTTCTCCAGGCTGGTCTGGACCTGGTCGGCGGGTTTGTCGGTCATGATCACCCAGGTCTGCACGCCGGTGGCCTGCGGGGCAATCGCCTCGGCGACCGGGAGTAGGGTTTCGTCGACACACACAACTTTCATCCCGGCGTTGTCCAGCACGTAGAGCATGTCTTCGGGGGGAAGACGCAGGTTGATCTGAACGTGGACGGCACCCAGGGCCGGTAGGGCCCAGTACATTTCGAAGTGTCGCAGGTTGTTCCAGTCGATCACGCCGACCCGGTCTCCCACGCGGACACCTAGCTTGCGCAGAGCGTAGGAAATCTTCACGATCCGGGTGTATTCCGCCGCGTAGGTGGTGCGATCCCAGCCGCCATCGGCCGTGCGGTAGACCACCGGGGTATCACCATAGCTGCGACAAGCGTGGCGCAGCAGTGTGGTGAGGCTGAGCTGGTAGTCGTTCATCATGGTGGCGGGGTAACCGGTGACCACTGGTTCAGTCATTGGTACTCCTTATGTTGTGTTAAGTCTCATATTTCGGGGTGATCTGACTCACTCAGTTTAGTATGTCATGTGAGCCGAATTACGGATGACGCTCATTCATGACGTCAGGTATCTATGACCACCATGGTCGGTTGTTAGCAGGATCACTAGGATAAAGCACATGATTGAGACCAGTATTGACAGCAACATCGGCACCGTTACCCTGAATGCTCCGGAACGGTTGAATGCACTTAGCCCGCAGGATTTTGCAGATTTCGCCGCGGCGGTGCGCGAGCTACGCACCAACGAACAGGTACGGGTGATCATCATTCAGGGAGCCGGCGATGCCTTTTCTTCCGGGTTGAACCTGAAGGCCCTGCCGTTTTCTGATGACGGTGAACCACAGATCAACGATGATCAGGTGCGGGCGATCTATCAAACTCCGGTGGAGATCCGGGCCGCCCGTCAGCCGGTGATTGCCGCGGTGAACGGACTGGTGATCGGTGGGGCAATCTCGCTGATTGGAGCCTGTGATTTCCGAATCACCACCGCACAGACCAGGTTCCGGGCACCATTTGGGGACCTGGGTCTCTCCGGGGGAGATCTGGGGCTGTCGTGGTTCTTGCCACGTCTGGTGGGACCCACCCGGGCAGCACAGATCTTATTGAGTGGCGAGTGGTTTACCGGCGCCGATGCTGCCCAGTGGGGTCTGGTCACCGAACTGGTGGAGGACCCCCAGTTCCGGGCACAACAGCTGGCTCAAATCTTGGTGAAGAAATCGCGGTATTCCTTGGAGCAGACCAAGCGGTTGTTGGTGGCTTCGGTAGATACCGGGGTGGGGTTGGACGCCCACCTGGAAGATGAAATTGCCGTGCAGGCAACAGCCATGCGCTCCCCCGACTTCATCGAGGGAGCGCAGGCCATGATGGAAAAGCGGGAGCCGAACTTCGGCTAATCCAGCTGGGGTGGGCTAGAAGCCGCGGGAGATCAAGTCCTTCATGATCTCGTTGGTGCCGGCGTAGATCGGCTGCACTCGGGCATCAACGTACATGCGGGCGATGGGGTATTCCATCATGAAGCCGTAACCGCCGTGTAGCTGCAAGCACCGGTCAACCACCTTGCACTGCATGTCGGTGGCCCAGAACTTGGCCGCAGATGCCCCTTCGGTGGTGAGTTTTCCGGCGACGTGTTCTTCAATGGCCCAGTCGACCATGGACTTGGCGGCCAGCGTGTCGCCGGCGCATTCGGCCAGGACGAATTTGGTGTTCTGCATGTCCATCACGGTCTTGCCGAAGACCTGACGGTTTTTGGTGTAGTCGATGGTGGTGCGCACCGCGGCCTCACAAGCAGCAGCGCCGGTGACGGCCACGGCCAGACGTTCCTGGGGTAGCTGCTGCATCAGCTGGTAGAAACCCTTACCTTCGCCGGCTTCACCGCCGAGGATGTTGGCGGCGGGAACCCGCATCTGGGAGAAGAACAATTCACGGGTGTCCTGTCCGTGGGTCCCGATCTTCTGCAACACGCGACCGCGCGAGAAGCCTTCAAGTCCGTCAGTTTCAGCCACGACCAGCGAGATACCCTTGTGACCGGGTTGGTCGTTGGTGCGGGTGACGATGATGATCAGGTTGGCCTGGGAACCGTTGGTGATGAAGGTCTTGGAGCCATCGATCACGTAGTCGTCACCGTCGCGGACACCCTTGGTGCGGATGGCCTGCAGGTCGGATCCGGTGGTGGGTTCGGTCATGCCGATCGCGGCGACGAATTCTCCGGTGGCCAGTTTCGGCAACCAGCGCTGCTTCTGCTCTTCGGTACCGTATTCCAGGATGTAGTGGGCGCAGATCACCGAATGGATCACGTTGCCCCAGGCATTGTCAGCAACGCGGGCCTGTTCTTCGATCAGTACGGCTTCGTGGGAGAAGTCTCCGCCACCGCCACCATACTCTTCGGGGATGGACAGGCACAGCAGGCCCGCGTCGCCGGCTTTATTCCACAGGTCGCGGTCGACTTCGTGCTGTTCAGCGAAACGTTCCGCGTTGGGGGCGAGTTCTTTTTCGCAGAATTCGCGGGCCATATCGCGCAAATCGTCGTGTTCTTCAGTGGCCCAGCGGGGGCGGTAGTCATCTAATAACATGCTTTTCTCCTCAGCTTGGTCGATGCCGGGTGGCTATCTGGTGATCTGACAAAGTGGGGTCGTTAGGGCTGCATCCGAATGGCGCCATCCAGGCGGATGACCTCACCATTGAGGATCTGGTTCTCCCAGAGGTGCAGCACCAATTGGGCGTACTCGGAGGGCTCACCGAGACGCTGCGGGAACGGGATCGCTTTGGCCAAGGAGTCCTGGGCTTCCTGGGGTAGCGAGGCCATCATCGGGGTCTTGAAGATCCCGGGAGCGATGGTCACCACGCGGATGGCGTGGCGGGCGAGTTCGCGGGCCAGTGGCAGCGTCATGGAGGCGACACCACCCTTGGAGGCCGAGTAGGCCGGCTGTCCGATCTGGCCGTCGAAGGCTGCCACGGAGGCAGTGTTGACAACCAACCCGCGCTCACCGCGCTCATCCGGTTCCTGGGTGTGGATGGCCTCGGCGAACAGCCGGGTGGTGTTGTAGGTACCGATCAGGTTGATGTTGACGACTTTGGCGAAGTCGGCCAGCGGGGTGGCTTGACCTTTGGACACGGCTTTTTGGGCAATGGCGATCCCGGCGCAGTTGACCAGGCCGGAGAGCCGTGCTGTGGACTGGGCGACCTCGATGGCTCTGCGAACCTGATCTTCGTCGGTGACATCGGTTTTCACGAAGGTGCGGTTTTCAGCATCTTCACCCTTCAAATCGGCCAGGATGACCTGGGCGCCCCGGGAGGCGAGGGCCCCTGCGGTGGCTGCACCGAGCCCAGAACCACCGCCGGTGACGATAAAACTACGCTGTGAAAACTCCATAGTCTTCTCCTTAACTTGTGGTGTGACTATACAGTCATACAGTACCAAATGAGAGACGTGTCACAGGCACCGTGTGGGGTTTTCTTAGCGCGACGAAACGGTACCGGTGGTTTGAGCCACCGGGGAGATGATCATCGGCTTGATCAGCCAGGTGGCACCGACCGTGACCGCCAGGGCGAGGAGGAAAACCAGCAGGCCCCAGACGTCGTTGGTGTCGCGACCGGTGAACATATAGTTCAGGTTGGTCAGCGCGCCGGTCATAAACACCAAGAAGACGTGGACGATCACAAATGCCACGAAGAAGATCATGGTCGGGAAGTGCAGCTTGCGGGCCAGGGGAGCGGGATAGATCTTGTTCAGAGTGGCGTTATTCTTCGGCCACCAGGTCGACATCCGCAGACCGGTGATGATCGCGATCGGGGAGGCAATGAAGACCACAATGAAGTAGGCCACGACCTGCAGTGCGTTGTAGTGCGCCCACGCATCTTCTGCCGGCCAGTCCAGGGAGGCGTATTGGATCCCGGCGGAGACCATATTCGGGAAGATGTCCCAGTCGGTGGGCACAATGCGGGCCCAGTGGCCGGTGGCGAAGAGCAGGATCACAAAAATTACGCCGTTGAGCACCCAGAGCAGGTCCAGGGCTTGGTGAGTGAACTGGTGGATGGTGACCTTGGGTCCTTCGTCCTTGAACGGTGAGAACAGGCTCTTCTTCTTGGCTCGCCAGTAGGCTTCGGGACGCTGTTCGGTGCGGATCAACAGACCGGTGCGCACGATCAGCACCATCAGGAAGAAGTTGAAGAAGTGTGCCCAGTTCATCCACCACGGGAACCCTTCGGGGGTATCCGCCGGTTGAGTGGAGTGTCCGTCGTAGGTGGCGATAAACTCGGCCACCGGGTCCAGGCTGCGAAGCCAGCGGGCGAAAAGGACCACCACAACGGCCAGAACCAGGACACCGGCCAATCCGAGCAGGCGCTTGGTCCACGGCGAGAGCGGTTTCTTCTCTTTCGGCCTCGGCGAGACAGACGGTTGCTGGGCGGCAGCGGCGGTGGGCTGGGCTGCCGCCTGATTGGCCGCGAGGTGAGTATCCGAGGGTGTGGTCGTCGCCGTCGGCGAGGAGGCCGGTGACTGCTCGGTCTGCTCGGGTTCCGCAGCGGTCGCTTCGGCCGGCTGTGCCGGAACGTAGCGGTATTTCAGCGGGGTCCAACCGGCCATCCGGCGACGACCCTCCGGAGCGGTTTCGGGGGTAGAGACTTCTTCCACATGCCCCTGACCTGCTGTTGCGCTGGTCGTCGGGCCCGCGGTGGTAGCGGTCGCGGTGTCGTGTGTTGCTACGGTGGCAGGAGCTACCGCAGGTTGCTGTGATGCACCGGATCCCTCAGTGGTCTCACCCGGCTGCGGGGTACTGGCCACGCGCTGATACTTCAGCGGTGACCAGCCAGCCATCCGACGACGACCGGCAGGGATCGACTGCTCTTCGGCAGCGACCTCGACTACCTGGGCGGTGGTGGTAACCCCAGTGGCGGTACCATCTGCCGTGGTTGCGTCGGCCTCGGGTGCAGACGCAGGGGATGCCGAAGTGGCCACGGAATCGGAGGGTGCTGCGGATGGGGAGGGTGTCGCACTGGTAACCGCCTGTCCGGTGTGCTCCGGAACGAACCGGTAGTTCAACGGGGTCCAGCCCGTCATGCGACGTCGCCCCGCTGGCAGGGGGGCCGGCTCGGTCACTTCTTCGACCGTTCCGGCCCCGCCGGCCGGCGCGGGGGTATCGGCTGGTGGCTGGGGTGCAGGCTGTGCAGCCGTCGGTTGTGCTGTAGCAGGCTCCGGTGGGGTCTGCTGGTCAACCGGTGCGTTCATCGGTGCACGTGTGGCCGGCACGGCGTGGGGGTTTTCCACGGTTAGTGGTGTCCATCCGGCCATGCGACGCCGCGAAGGCTCGCCAGGCAGATTGTCCTGCTCCGTCATCGTTGGTGCCCCTCCTGGTGGTGCGCGAGTGGTTAGCGTTTGCCCAGTTCTTCGATCAGCTGGGGAACCACGTCAAAGAGATCTCCCACAACGCCGAAATCGGCGACTTCAAAAATGGGGGCCTCTTCGTCCTTATTAATGGCCACGATGGTCTTGGCAGTCTGCATACCGGCCAGGTGCTGGATTGCACCGGAAATACCCAGAGCCACATAGAGTGTCGGTGAGACCGAGACACCGGTCTGACCCACCTGGTAGGAGTGCGGCACGTAGCCAGAGTCCACCGCGGCACGCGAGGCACCCACGCCAGCCCCGAGAGCATCGGCCAGCTGGTTAACCAGGTCAAAGTTTTCCGCCGATCCCACGCCGCGACCACCGGAGACCACAATGTCGGCACTGGTCAACGCCGGGCGGGTCGAGGTCTGCTCGGCGACCTGGACGGCATCAACGCTGGCGAACTTCGAGGTGGTCTCACCGGAAGATAAGGTGACCAGTTCGGGACTCGGCACAGCGTCAGCACGGTGGGAAACCGACCCAGGGCGAATCGTCACGATCATCAATCCACCTTCCACGGTGGATTCGGCGTTGTAGTCACCACCGAACACCGCGTGGGTGGCCACGTTTTCTTCACCCTCGGCATCCCAGTACAGACCGGTCGTGCCGTAGGCCAGGGCACCGTGACGCGAGATCGCCAGTCGCCCGGCAGTGTTGCGACCCGTGATGGTGTGAGACAGTACCACGGTGGTGGCACCCGACTGGTCGATGGCCCGCTCCAGGGCGGTCAGTTCGGCTTCACCATAGCCGGAACCGGCACCGGTGGAGGCCAGCACTTGGGTGGCACCCAGCTCGCCAAGACTCGAGACCACCTCGGCGGCAGGCTCGCTATCAGTGGCTACCACAGCCACGGGAGCGCCGACTGCAGCAGCTGCGCCGAGCACCTCGGCGGCAGATTCAGCGGGTTGGCCCTGCTCAGTGAGCTCAATCAGGGCCAGGACAACGGGGTTATTGGGGTTCGTCATGGGGTGCCTCCGATTAGATCACGTGGCGTTCGGCCAGGAAGTCAACAAGTTGCTTGACGGCATTATCCTCAGCGGGGACCTTCGGTCCGGCGGTGCGCGCAGGACGCTGGGCGGCGCTAACCATCGTCGAGCGCACATAGGCGGCCTCGGGACCGGCCTGCAGGTCCAGGTCAGCCAGCGACAGTTGCTCCTGTGGCTTCTTTTTCGCTGCACGGATGGCCTTGAAGTTCGGCAACCGTGGCTCAGCAATCTTTTCGGTCAGCGAGACCACAGCGGGGTACTGAACGCTCAACGTGGTTTCGGTGGTGCCATCGCGTTGGACACCGGAAATCCCGGTGGCGGTCGCGGTGGCTTCATCCAAACTAGGCGCCACGGGCCGGCCGGTCAGCTGGGCGATCGCGGCTGCGAGCATACCGCCCTGACCGTCGGTGGACTCAGCCCCGGTGAGCACCAGGTCAGCACCTTCACGCTCCACCACGGCGGCCAAAACGCGGGCGGTTTGGACCAAATCGGACCCAGCCAATCCGTCGTCGACGATGTGCACCGCCCGGTCCGCACCGATAGCCAGCACCTTCCGCAGCGCCTGCGAGGCATCGTCGGGGCCCATGGTCACGGCGATGATTTCGGTGTCATCGGCACCAATGTCGTTCTTAAATTGGGTGGCTGCCTCGGCGACACGTTCATCGATCTCATCGATCACGGCTTCTGAGACACGATCAACCATGCCGGTCTCGAGATCGAGCCCGCGCTTGCCATAGGTGTCGGGCACGAACTTGGCGAAGATCATTAGCTTCATCGCTGCACTCCGTCTGCACTTTTGTACGTTGTAGTTTCGGGTGGGTGTCATCCTGGCGCTGACCGGGACACAAAGTCCCGTCGTGCCCTCAAGGCGCGCGTCATGGCACGTTAGGATTTAGCCACACACATAGTACTCTACTGTGATCTAGCACGCATTATTTTCATCGTTACCGAAAGAGGCGACACCCGGATGCAGCTCACCGACTCAGCGGAAACCACGGCGAAAGAACGCATCCTGCAGGCCGCTCTGGAATTGTTCGCACAACACGGCCCGGCTGCCACCTCGATGCGCTCGATCTCGACGCAGGCCGGGGTGACCGTCGGGTTGATTACTCATCATTACGGCACCAAGGCGCTCCTGAAGGAAGCGGTGGAAGATGAGATCGTGTTCGGTATTCGGGATGCCATCGCCTACGAGCACCTTCCCGAAGACCGCAAACCGGATGATCCGCAAGCGGTGGCCCCCACTTTGGATCAGCGACTCCGCGATTGGTGTCAGGAGAACCCGCACGGGGTGAATTACCTCCGGCACGTGATGTTGCTGGGCGATCGGGAGGTCTCCGATGACCTGTACCAGCGCATCACCGATCTTGCCACCGCCCAGATCCAAGAGTTACGCGAGCGCGGGTTCGCCTCCACCACTCGTGACACCAGTGAACAGGTCATGCGTGTCCTCTACGGGCAACTCGGCCAGGTGTTCATGCAACCCTTTATCGATCGGGTGGCCGAAAAACTCAATGTCAACGCCGATGAGATGGGGTTGCATATGCGCGTGGTCGCCGACCCGACGTACTAGACTGGCCTGGCATGACCCAGCGCCGATCCTCTCAGACCCCACAGACCAACACCCCTGGCACCGCGGCAACCTCGGGACCCCCGACCGATTCTGGTGGCGGTTTCGCCTGGGGCGCGTGGGTTCGCAATACCGGGGCGATCACCGCAGTGGTCATCGGTTCCGGGTTCGCCACCGGCCAGGAGATTCTGCAGTTCTTCGCCTTTCACGGGTTATGGGGCATTATTGGCACCGGCGCCGTGGTGTGTGTCATCTTGGGGTTTGTGGCCGCTCAGCTGGCCCGGGCCGGCTATCACCAGCGTTTTGCGCGCCCGGGACAGGTCTACGAGTTCTTTGCCGGTCGCTGGTTGGGTTTGGCCTTTGAATGGTTTGCGTTGTTGTTCATGTTCGCGGTGACGATCATTATGATCGCCGGCGCCGACTCACTGTTCGTCGAATCCTTCGGCTGGTCCCCGCACGTGATGGGTGTGATCATGACCGTGTTGCTGGTGGCCACGGTGCTGATGGGGTTGCGACGCACCGTCGATATTGTCGGCAACATTGGCCCGGTGATTGCGGTCATCGCGATCCTGTTGGGGATTTATGGGATCGCCCATAACCCCTCAGGTATTGCCGATAGCGCCCGCTTTCTCGCCGACGTCGATTTCGAGGCCAATGAGTATGGGGCCGTGCGCGCCGGGAGTAATTGGCTGGTTGCCGGGTTGCTGTTTGCCTCGTACAACATGCTGGTGTTGGTCAACTTTGTCACCGCGGTGGGAACAGAGTCACCCCAACGCAAGGTCGCGGTGGCCTCGGGAGCCAGTGGCGGAGTGCTCTTCGCCCTGGGGGCAGCTGTGGCCGGCGCCGGCCTGCTGGCGAATCTGCCGCAGGTGTGGGATAAAGATATTCCCATGCTCGAGATTGCCGGACTGATCGCCCCCTGGGCGCAGATTATTGTCGCGATCCTGATTATTTTCGGTGTCTACACCACCGCGGTGCCCCTGTTGTGGTCCACCGTGAACCAGTTCGCTGAGGACCGCACCCCGCGGGCGGTCGTGCTCACGCTGGTGTTCGCAGCCTTGGCGATGACGTTTGCGTTGTTCTTCGACTTCCGGACCTTGGTCAATGCCATTTACACCATTGGTGGCTGGGTCGGGCTGATCTTTATGCTCATCCTGGTGGCCCAAACCCTGGTGGTTCAGCCGATCCGCAACCGCCGCCAGAAACAGCACGCACAGGCCTAGGGCGTGTCTGATAAATGCTGTAACCAAGCGATGACACCGTTGAGCACGATAGCGGCCCGGTAGATGATGGCGAGTTTGTCATATCGTGTGGCCAGTCCTCGCCACTGTTTCATACGGGCGTAACCACGCTCGATGACATTGCGGCGCTTGTACTTGATTGCGTTGAACTTCGGTGGACGGCCGCCCTTTGATCCTCGCGGAGACGATGGCCTTGCTGATCGGTCGGCTCGGAGATAACTGCCTCGATCTTTCGTGAGCGCAGCAATGAGCGATTCGCTTTCGATGAGTAGGCTTTGTCACCCAGGAGCGCGTCTGGGCGGGTGCGTCGACCGACTTTCAGGTTCTCCAGTAGCGGAGCGAGCATGGGGCTGTCGCCGTCCTGGCCGGCAGTGCAGATCGTGACTAACGGCAGTCCGTGGCCATCGACGAGCTGATGAGTCTTTGTCGACAAGCCACCACGAGAGCGGCCGAAGGCGTGGTCAGGTGACTCGGTCAGCAGATCCTTGTAATTCGACGAGTCCCTTTTTTACGCGGCTGATGTTCGTTGCGTGCTGGTGAGCACGAGCGATCGTGGAGTCGACTGAGACGGTGAAGTCGACCTTGTCATTCTTCGCCGCAAAGTCTGTCAGCGCCTGGTGGATGGCATCCCAGGTGCCGTCAGAGGCTAAGCGACGGTGCCAGGTCCACACGGTCTGCCATTTGCCGAAGGTCTCGGGCAGGTCGCGCCAGGCGATGCCGGTGCGGTAGCGGTAGATGATGCCTTCGATCATCTGCCTGGAATCGGAAAAGGGGCGTCCGCGCTTGCCTGTTGGTGCTGGCAGGTAGTCAGCGATGAGAGCCCATTGGTCATCAGTGAGCAGCTGGAATCGAGACATGACTCAAGAGTTTCAGAAACCAACCGTAAACTTTGTCAGACACGCCCTAGTCCTGAGGCAGTGTTAGTCCAGGGGTTTTTGCCCCCAGTGGATCGCCATCGTGCCGAACATGTGTAGCTCGTAGCCGGTGGATCGGAAACCGGCCTCGTGCGCCATACGCTGGATCACCTGAGGCGGATGGAAGCCTCGGGAGGTTCGGGACAAGTATTCATAGGCCTCGGGGTTGTCGGTGATCCAGGAGGCAATCCGCGGGACCGCCCAGGTGATGTAGGCGGTGGAGAACGGTTTGATCACGTTCCGTGGTGCCGGTGACATCTCCAGAGCTGCCATCCACCCCCCGGGTTTGAGCACGCGGAATTGTTCGGCCAGGGTGGCAGAAATATCGGTCACGTTGCGCAACAGATAGCCGTGGGTGACCGCATCGAAACTGTGGTCCGCAAAGGGCAGGTCCATCGCATCGGCCTGCACCCACCTGATCTGGTCTCCGCCGGGGCGGGCGGCACCGACGGCCATCATCTCCGGAGCAATATCGCAGGCGGTGATCTCAGCGCCGTAGTACCGAGACAGCACCGCGAAGGCCAGATCACCGGTGCCGGCGGCCAGATCGAGCACCGCCGGGGCCTGTGGGAGCCGGGCTGCGGCGACGGTGCGGCGGATCAGTCGTGGTTCTTGGCCCCAGGTCATCACCAGGTTCATCAAGTCGTAGCGGTCGGCGATGGCGTCAAACATCCCGGCCACGGTGTGGCCGTGTTCGTCCACGGCCACGGAGTCAACGCCCGTGGGCGTGGTTGACCGGTTGGGTGAGGAGGTCGTTGCGGAGGTGGTGCTCATATCTTCACACGCTACCTGGGATCGGTCGGAATAAGATCACCGGGGCACCTGTTACGCGTAGTGAAAGCACCACAAGAACACGACACAGAATGAGAACGCGACACCGGGCCTGACTCGTCCGGTGTAGCACACAGCGGAAAGGTGGGATCATGGCGCATTACATTATTTTGGGTGGACACGGCAAGGTTGCGCTACGCGCGGCCCAGTTGCTCACCGAAAAGACCAACACCGTCACCTCCGTCATTCGTCAGGAAGAGCAAATACCCGATGTTCAGGCCACCGGCGCCACAGCCCAGGTGCTGGATCTCGAGCAGGCCAGCCAGGATGACTTGGCCGAGGCCTTTTCGGATCAGGATGCGGTGATCTTCGCCGCCGGTGCCGGCGGGGGCAATCCGGATCGCACCTACGCAGTAGATCTGCAAGCAGCCAAACGCTCGATTGATGCCGCCAAGCAGGCTCGAGTCTCCCGGTTCATTTTGATCTCCTATGCCGGGTGCCGTCGGGATCACGGCGTGGCGGAAACCGACTCCTTCTACCCCTACGCTGAAGCCAAGTCGCAGGCCGATGAGTACCTGCGCAACTCCGGTCTCGATTACACCATTTTGGGCCCGGGCCTGCTGACCCTCGAGGAGCCCACCGGCAAGATCATGGAGGTTCCAGAAGACCATCCCCGTGATGAGAACGAGCGTCGAGAAACCTCGCGGGCTCATGTGGCTTCAGCCATTGTGGCAGCACTGAACCACCCCGAATCGATCGGACACAAGATCGACTTCTTTGATGGCGATACCCCGATCGACGAGGTGTTCTCCACTCAGCGCGACTAAGACACCGCGGTGAGTGCCTCCGGATCCCGACGGGACCTGAGACGGTCATAACCCCATAACACGGTGGCGACCACCAGGTAGCCGGTGAGAATCACGGCACAATAGGTCGCCACCGTGGTGTATCCGCCGGGGGCGGTGTGGTCCAAAAAGTCATAGGGCACCCAGTCCAGGATCGGGCCACGCACCAGCGTGAACACCAGCCACAGTGCGGGGATCAGTAGCGAGATAGCAATTCTCCTCCAGCGCACCTGTCCGAAGGGGCCCACCAGGACAGTGACCACAGCCAGCAGGATGGGTAACACCACGTGTGAGGTGAAGTCGTTGACCTGTTGCAGTGGGTCAGCACTGAGTCGTCGCGGAGCAGGATATTGAAGACCAGCCCGGTGATGCTCAGGCAACATACCGCGGCAATGCGCACCACGTGCAGCACAGGCGAGCGGGAGTGGGGTCGGATCACCAGCCACCAGGAAACCAGTGTGGTCATCAACACCGAGATGAAGGTGAAATAGGCGGGTTGGTTGAGCGCATGCTCCCAGCCGGCTGTCAGGCGTCCGGTCAGGGTACTGCCGGCGGGTGGATCGCCGTCGCGACGAAAGCCCAGGGCAATGGACGTGGTCAGGGCCACCAGTCCGATCAGACCGGTGGCCCCGTACCCTATGCGACGCCACAATGCCCAACGAGCTACAGCACCGTGGCCCGCTGGTGAGCCAGTGCGGTTAGCCATCGACTTCGGCAGTGACCACAATCGTGGCACGACCCAGCACGTGGCCGAAGCGGTTGAAGCCGAAGAAGGCGTTGGATGAATCCGCGGGAATGTCCAGGGATTCCACATCCAGGGCGTGGACGGTGATGAAGTAGCGGTGTGGGCCGTGGCCTGCCGGTGGGGCGGCACCGACGAAGCCGGGGCCACCGCCGTCGTGGTTGAGCTGGAAGGCGCCCTCGGGCAGTCCGGAGCCGTCGCCGGCGCCGGCACCTTCGGGCAACTCGGTGACCGAGGCGGGGATGTTGCCGACCGACCAATGCCAGAATCCCGAGCCGGTGGGAGCGTCCGGATCATAGACGGTTACGGCGTATGATTTGGTGCCCTCGGGTGCGTTCGACCAGGACAACTGGGGGGAGATGTCTTCTCCGCCGTCAACTCCCATGGCACCCGAGTAGTGCTTGAGCGGGAATTGCTCACCGTCAGTGACGCTGGTGGAGGTCACGGTGAATGCCACGGCATCGTCTAGGCGGGCGAAGGGATCATTACCGGTCTCGTTCAATGCGTTAATCGTCTCGGAGCTCATCAGAGTCCTTTCGTCCAATCGCTGATACGGTCTCGGGCCCGGTCGGTGTGACCAGTACCCGTGCTGTTGTGCTCCAGCCTATGTCGTGTGACACAAAACGTCACGTGTTCGGCCGTTGACTGGGCTGAATACGGCAAGGACCCTAGGCTCGATATATGACTGAGCACAACGACACCACAGCAGATCAGCTCCCTCGGCTGGGAGTGGTCATCGGCTCGATCCGCACCCCACGCAAGGCCGATTCTGTCGCCGACTGGGTGCGGAACCATCTCGAGGCCCACGATTATCCGGCCGAGTTTACGGTGCTGGACCTCAAGGACTTCGAGCTACCCCCGCTGGAACACTTCAATCAGCACTCCGATCAGCACGCACCAGCCGATCTGGTGCGCTGGCGCGATGCGGTCGATGGCTGCGAGGGGTTTTTATTCATCACCCCGGAATACAACCGAGCGGCGCCGGGATATTTCAAAAACGCCTACGATCTGCTGGATGTGCAGTGGAAGCACAAACCGGTCGGCTTCATCTCCTACGGGGGCGTGGGTGGCGCCCGTGCGGTGGATCAATGGCGGGTCAGCATGGCCCCCTACGGGATGTACACCATCGGGCAACAGATCCTGCTATATAACCGCTACGACTTTGACTCCGATACGCTACAGGTCAACGACCGCCATGAGAAGTCGCTGGGCAAGCTGCTCGAGGAACTACACCGGTTGACCGTCGCGACCCGGCCGTTGCGGCAGAACTAGATCGCACGCGCCCGACTAGCTGTTCTGCGCGTGGAAGTGCTGGATCCGTTCCAGGGCTTCACTCACCGCGGCCGTGCCGGCGGCAAACGAGATGCGGATAAACTCATCGCCGTCCACCGGATCAAAGTCCAGTCCCGGCGTCAGGGCCACGTAGTGGGATTCCAGCAGTGCTTGGGCGTAAGCGGTGGCCGTTCCGAAGCGTTGCATCACCGCCTTCGGGGGCCGGGCATAGTAATAAAACGCCCCATCGGCAGGCGCGGCGTCATCAAAGCCCAGTTCGGAAGTCCGAGAGAGAATCAGCGAGCGCGTGGCCGCAAATTGGCTGACACGGGCATCGCATTCGGCGTAGGCGGTGTCGCTGAACGCTTCTATCGCGGCGTACTGTCCGGCGGCCGGTGGGCACAGAGAGACCGAGCCCGACAGTGCCGACACCGGTGCTACCAGATCTTCGGGCAGCAGTAACCAGCCCAGTCGCCAGCCGGGCATTCCCCAGTATTTAGAGAAGGAGCTGACCACCACGCCGGTGCGGGAGTACTCCCAGCTACTCACCCCGCGGGTGGAGTAGGTGATGCCGTGGTAGATCTCATCGGAGAACAGTCGCACCCCGTGGGCGTCGCACCAGCTGGTCAGTTGCTGCATGCTGGCGGGTTCAACCATGGTGCCAGTGGGGTTGTTGGGTGAGGCCAAGACCAGTCCGGTAACATTGGCCTGCTCCAGGTCCCGAATGCTGGGCAGAAACCCTTGTTCCGCACCGGCCGGGATTTCAACGACCTCACAACCTAAGGCTTGGAGCACATTGCGGTAAGCGGCGTAACCGGGACGGGCCAAGGCCACCCGATCTCCCACGTCAAAGGCGGCCAAGAAACCGACCATGAAGCCACCCGATGACCCGGTGGTGACAGCAACCTGTGACACGGGAACCTCAAGGTCGTACCAGCGACGGTAGTGCTCTGCGATCGCTTCCCGCAACGGTTGGATACCCAGCGACGGAGTGTAGTTCAGCGGCACGGCCGCATCATGGATATTCCGGGCGGCTTCGGTAACCGCCGTGGGTGCTCCGCCAGAGGGCTCCCCGGCGCACAGACTAATCACCGGTTGTCCGGTGGCAGTTAGCTCCGCAACGCGTTGCAAGATGGTCATCACCCGAAACGGGGGCACCTGAGAACGACGCGAAGGCGTGAAATGGGGCTGTTCAGATCGGCTCGGTGTCACCTTGTCAGTCATGGTTCTAGTATGGTCCTTTCAGACTCCGTGCAGGCTGTATTTCTAGACTGAGTCTCATGAGTACTTCCCCGTCTGTTCCCGATCAGCGGTCCGTGGCACGCTATGCGGGACAGGTTCCTAGCTTGCGACGCGTCACACCCCACGATGAGGTGTATATCCACACCGCTGAGGGCACCATGTCTTTCTCGGCCGCACAACTTCAGCGGTTGCGGAGAGACTTGGACTCGATGATGGCCGAATACACCTTCGTGCTCCGGGAGGTCGAAACCAAGCTGTCGGTGTTACGCGATGAGTTCACCCAGCTCCACGACTACAGCCCCATCGAGCACATCTCCACCCGCGTGAAATCGATGGACTCCTTGTTGGCGAAGGCTTCACGTAAGGGTATTGCTTTCGACCCCGACGAGATTCGACGCACCATCACCGATATTGCCGGGGCGCGGGTGACCTGTGGCTTCGTCACTGACGTCTATGAAATCTTTGACATGCTGGTAGCTCAAGATGATGTCACGGTGCTGAAAGTCAAGGACTACATCAAAAACCCCAAGCCCAACGGGTATAAGTCGTTGCACGCCATTATCCGGGTGCCCGTGTTCCTGTCATCAGGCCGTCAGGATGTCACCGTCGAGATCCAGTTCCGTACGTCGGCGATGGACTTTTGGGCCTCGCTGGAGCACAAGTTGCACTATAAATACGACGGCGATGTGCCACAGTGGGCTATCGACGAGCTGAAGGAAGTCGCCGAGATCTCCTCGACTTTGGAACAGCGGATGCTGAATCTGCGTCATATTCTGCACAGCAAGCCGATACGTTCCGCAGGGGCTGATTCCCCCTCAGCGACGAACCACGGTGGCCACTGGGTTTAGGGAGAATCATTCGTGCCGGAAGTGGAACTACCGCACAGCACCACGGCCACACTGAACGCTTGGTGCCCGACTTCTGCTACGCACAGCAGACCACGCATGGCCGTGGTTGGTGCTGCCGGTGAGATCGGGCGGGTCACCGGTCAGTGTTTCACAGACGAGGATCTGGTTCTGATAGGCCTCGATGTGTTGGATCATCACAATATCGTGGGATACCACGCCTGGTCCACGGGTACGGTGGCCGATAAAGCAGTGGTACGTCACGGGCTAGGCGATGCTGATTATGTTTTGTACCTTCCCACGGGCGCCAAGATGGGGTGGCACGGACTCCTCGAGGCCGAGATCCACGGCGTAAAGAATGTGGCCGAAGTCTGCGTCGAAAAGGGGGTGAAGCGTCTCATCTATGCTTCCAGCAACCATGTGACGGGGATGAACGAAGTTGAGTTCTACGAAACAGGAGTTCTCGACACGCCGCATCCGACGAGCTTGCCACGACCGGATGGTCTTTACGGGGCAGCGAAGGCCTTCGCCGAAGCGTTATTGCGTTCCACAAGCGAAATTCACGGCCTGCCGGTGTCAATCATCCGTATCGGCGCGATGCGCTACCGGGACGATCCCCATGCGGTGACCGATGGACCGCGATTTGCCCGCCAAACCAACAAGGAATATCGCCAACACATGGAGCGGGTCTGGCTGACCCACCAGGAGTGGAAAGCCACCATTACCCGGGAGCTAGCAGCCACCGATCAGTTCCGCCTCTTTTATGCACCGCAACATCAGGCCGACCAGCCATGGACCGGTGAGATCTATACCTGGAATCGTGGCCGTTGAACAGATGCCACGAGCCAAAGTGGCCGGCTGTCTGATGATGCACGGGTCTGGTTTTTACAGGGCGTATTGTTCTCGGAGTTTGTGTTTGAGCAGTTTGCCCGAAGCATTACGAGGTAACTCCTCGACGATTTCAAGGCGCGTGGGCTTCTTGAAGGAGGCAAGCTTGTCAGAGAGGAAATCGTGAATCTCCGCTAAGGTGGGTGGATCCGCGGGATCATCGGGGACCACAATCGCCAGCGGCGTCTCCACCCATTTCTCGTCGGGGACACCAATCACGGAAGCATCAGCCACCTTCGGGTGGGTACTGACGGCATGCTCAACTTCGATTGAGGAGATGTTCTCACCACCGGAGATGATCAGGTCCTTGGACCGATCGACGACATACATAAATCCTTCCTCATCTTGTCGGACCATATCCCCGGAGTGAAACCAGCCGTCCCGGGTAGCCTGTTGGGTCGCCTCGGGCTTATTCCAATAGCCGGCCATCAGTCCCGGGCCACGATAGACAATTTCTCCCATTTCTCCGGGGGCGACATCGTTTCCTTCCGCGTCGACAATACGAGCTGCGATCGGCCCGATTGGTTCACCGATGGAGCCCATCTTGCGCAGTGAT
This sequence comes from Auritidibacter ignavus, assembly GCF_003703835.1. GTDB lineage: Bacteria > Actinomycetota > Actinomycetes > Actinomycetales > Micrococcaceae > Auritidibacter > Auritidibacter ignavus. The sequence goes on along the minus strand of NZ_RDQR01000006.1, from coordinate 65,996 downwards.
GCGGGGCCTTGTAACAGCGCGGTAATGGGTGACATTTCGGTCTGACCGAACGCCGTGGAAAGCGTTGCCTTTGGAAAAGTGTCCACAATCAGTTGCAGGGTTTCCTTCGAGGCTGGTGATCCTCCCCACGAGATTGACTGTAACGGGAGGTCTCGCTCGGTGATGCCGGGTAGAGAACACAGTGCTTGCCAGATGGTCGGCACCAAGAACATATTGGTGATCTGCAATTTCTCGATGAGATCAACCAGCGCTGCGAGATCTGTGAGTACCTGGGGTGGAGCGACCACCAAACGAGTACCGGCAAAAAATGCCGGAGTCAGGACACCGATGCCGGCGATATGGAACAACGGAACCACAACGAGGTTGGTTTCAGGAAGATCTCCCGGGGCCGGCGCGTTGCGATACACCGGAATGGTCTGACTCAAAAGATTCAAATAGCTGAGCATGACCCCTTTCGGATCCGAGGTGGTCCCCGAGGTATAGACAATCATGGCAATCGAGTTCTCATCGATGTCCAAAGGCTCGGCGGTTCCCCCGGCTGCCACAATCTCGGGCACATCCTCCACCAGAGAAATGGTCTGGATATGGTCTTTGCTCTGGGACCCAGCCAGTGCCTGAGCGCCCATGGCGTCGACGTAGATCACTTTCGCACCAGAATCTGACACAAAATAGTCGAGCTCGCGCGGCACAGATCGAATATTGATCGGAACGCTGATCGCACCAACGGTATTAATGGCAAGCATGGCGATGATATATTCTGCGCTGTTTAGCGACAGGATCAGCACACGGTCGCCGGGTTGTACACCCCGATGTTGCTGAAGGTCTGCGGCCAAGGCTTGCACGCGCTGCTGTAGCTCCCACCAGGAAATGTTCTCAGTCTTGGTGGTCAACCCAATCTCATCTGGTCTATCAGTGGCGTGCAGATCGAGCATATTCATCCAGTGCATGCGACGTGAGAAGAACGGCTGACGGTCGGGAAGGGAGGGGATCAGCATGTTCAGACCTTCCAGAGGAGTGTGATCTATATCACTACTACAATAGTGGAGGTGTGAACGGAAAAGCGAGATGACGAGCAAATTTCCTTCGCCGCATCAGAGTCATTAGAAACCTCGACCGGACACGTCTTTTTGCGTGTCTCCAGCAAGTGCTGCCCGACACCGCGCTGAGGCGCAGATCAGTGGCTCTAGAATCCGCCGTCCTCAGGGGCCATGTTGTTGAACCGGGAGTAGTGGCCCTGAAAGCCGACGACGATAGTTCGGGTCGGCCCATTACGGTGCTTGGCAACGATCAGGTCAGCCTCACCAGCACGTGGTGATTCCTTGTCATAGACGTCTTCACGGTGCAGCAGAATGACCATGTCGGCATCCTGTTCAATTGAACCGGATTCACGCAGATCAGAAATCTGCGGACGCTTATCGGTGCGCTGTTCTGAGCCACGATTGAGCTGCGAGAGCGCGATGACCGGGACCTCGAGTTCCTTGGCTAAGAGCTTCAGGGCACGAGAGAACTCGGCGACTTCTTGCTGACGTGATTCCACCCGCTTGCCGGAGCTCATCAGTTGCAAGTAGTCCAACACAACTAGTTTCAGGTCGTGCTTTTGCTTCAGGCGCCGGCATTTGGCCCGGATCTCCATCATCGTCATATTGGGTGAGTCGTCAATGAAGAACGGTGCTTCGTTCAACCGTCCCACGGTGGCGGCGATTTTCGTCCAGTGTTCGGATTCCAGTGCACCTTTACGCAGATCAGACAGCGCGATGGTTGCTTCGGCCGACAGCAGACGCATCGCAATCTCATTGCGGCCCATTTCTAGCGAGAAGAACACCGTGGGCATGTTGTTGCCGATCGCCGCCGCACGAGCCAGGTCGAGAGCCAACGTCGATTTACCCACCGCAGGACGGGCCGCCACCACGATCATTTGTCCGGGGTGCAGTCCCTGGGTCAGCTCATCAAGCTCGTAGAAACCGGTGGGAACACCCGAGAGTCCACCGGCGTGATCACCGGCGGCTTCGATCTCGTCGACGGTGTTCTCCAGGATGCCCGAAAGACGGACGTAGTCCTCGGATTGCTGGTTCTCTGCCACCCGGTACATCTCACCCTGGGCAGCGTTGACAATGTCGTCCACGTCGCCGTCTTGGGCGTAGCCCATCCGGCTAATCCTGTTGCCCACGTCCACGAGTCGACGCAGAATCGCTTTCTCCTGGACGATGTCGGCGTAGAACTCGGCGCTGGTGACAGCCGGAACGGACTGGACCAATTCGTGTATGTACGAGGCTCCCCCGACACGAGGTAGCTCCTTACGCTTGTTAAGCATGTCGGAGACGGTGACCGCATCTGCGGGTTCGCCACGACCGTAGAGTGTAATGATGGAGTCGTAGATCAGCTCGTGAGCTGGTGAGTAAAAATCTGGCCCACGCAAAACCTCCACCACGGTGGCCACCGCATCATGCGAGAGCAACATCGCTCCGAGGACAGATCGTTCGGCGCTGAGATCCTGGGGTGGGACGAGCGTGTCGCGAGACAGCTCCGGGGAACCGGTGGAATCATAAGGCGTATTCATTAGATCGTCTCTTGATTCCCTTCCCCTTTACCGGACCCCGGACTGCCTCACGAAGACCCCCCGGTCGCAGTGGATGCGCGCAGTATGTGCACCCTGTGCATAACCTGCCAATACCCACCGGCCGAGAGGCGATATAGCGACACTACTCGGGGAAAACAGCCTCAGCAAACCCCCAAAATTCTTTTCCTGTGGATAACCTGTGGAAAGAGTGGATTAGCCTGTGTAAAAATTCTCAAGAACCTGTTGATTCAGCCAGGTGATCATCCGCGGATTCGGCTTTGACTAGGGCTTTTATGAATCACAGCCTGTGACTTAAAAAATAATTTGCACTCACTTTGGCCGACTTGACAGCACCATGACGGGCGAGTACAAGGAGTGTTTTCCACACCACACGCAGTTATCCACAGGGTTACCCACAGCCGTGGATAAATTACACCAGTGTGGTTCTCCCACGCTACGTGCATTGCTTCACATTAAAGGGCCAGATCAGCCGTGGTTTTCCGGAGCGGGAAGGTTCTGGAGTCGAAGTTGTCCGCGGGCCAAGACTTTGCCGGTGGCTTCGGCGGTAATGACGACATCCCAGAGTTGCTGGGTGCGTCCCTGGTAGAGGGCATTGGCTTCAACCAGGACGGTGCCGGCACTAAATTGACGCAAGAAGTCAGTGCCGTTGTGCAAGCCCACCGCGAACATGTTCTGGTCCTTCACGGCGTAGCTGGCACCTACCGAGGCCACTGACTCCACAATGGTGGCGTAGACGCCTCCGTGGACGATTCCCCAGGGCTGGTGGTGGTCTGGGCCCAGTTCAGCGTGCCCTGCCACGTGTGTGGCGGTGATGTCGTCAAAGACGAAGTTGGTGGTGGACCCGAATGTTCCCTGGGCTTCGTTGATGTGGTCCCAGATATCGTGAAGTCGATCGACCATGGCGCGCTGTACTCACTCTCCGCATAGGGGCTACTTGGCAGAGAATCTAGCACCTTACCCAGCGGTCACGGCCCAGCATGGCCCGTGGCGCGCCTGATTGAGTTTCATCAGTGGCCCAGAAGTACCCCACAGCCCCAGCAACACTACCCGGCAGAGGTGCTGTGCACGTTAGGCCTGTGCCGAGCCGTGGGGAGGTCTCGCGCCGAAGATCGCAGAACCGATTCGGACCATGGTGGCTCCTTCTTCGATGGCAATCTCAAAGTCGGCTGACATGCCCATGGACAGATCTCCGGCCCCGAGTTGGTCGCGGTGTTCATCGCGCAACGCGCGCAGCTGCCGGAAATTATTCCGGATCGCATCCTCGTCATCGGAGTTCTCGGCGATGGTCATCAATCCGTTGACCCGAAGTGCCGTGAAATCCTGAATCTGGTCAACAAACGGGCCGAGTTCTGTCGGGTCGAGACCGGATTTGGTGGTTTCCCCGGAGGTATTGACCTGGATCAACACCGACAGGTCCCGTCCGGCTTCGGTGAGCTGGTCGTGGAGTCTGCGAGCGATCTTGACCCGGTCTAGGGCGTGGAACTCATCGGCAAATTCGGCCACCTCTCGGGTCTTATTGGACTGTAATGGCCCGATGATGCACCAGGTGATCTCCAAGTCGTTCATGGCCTGGTATTTTTGGTGGGCCTCTTGAACTTTATTCTCACCGAAGGTCTGAATGCCTGCCTGATAGGCGGTGCGCAGGCGCTGTTCCGCCACGGTTTTGGTCACCGGGATCAGACGCACATCCCGGGGATCACGCCCGACACGGTTGGCAGCAGCGTTAATCCGTCCTCGAACCGCGTAGAGGTTCTCTTGGATCTCTTCCAGGGTGGTGGCCACAGCAGATTCAGACATAGCTCAAAGCTAACACAGCCCTGCCAGCCCACTGGGGGAGACAACGAAACCCCGGGGCGGGTGACCAGATGATGGTCAACACCTGCCCCGGGGTTCTCTCAACGCAATCCGGGTCTAGCCAGAGCGAAGAAGCTTATTTCTTCTTCTTTTGGGCCGGAACGACAGCCAGTTCCACCTGAGCAATCACGTCGTCGTGCAGACGGATCTGCACCGAGTGGTTACCCAGCGAACGGATGCTGTCGGTCAAGACGACGTTGCGACGGTCGATCGACTCGTGGCCGGCTGCTTCCAAGGCCTCGACAATGTCTGAGGAGGTCACCGAGCCGAACAAACGACCGGTCTCACCGGAGGCCACCTGAATCTGCACCGGTTGCTGCTGGAGCTTCTCGGCCAGCGCCTGAGCTTCTTCCAGGTTCGCCATGGCCCGAGCTGCCCGGGTCTTGCGGATCTCTTCGACCTGGTTTTCTGCGCCGCGGGTCCAACGAGTAGCGAAACCGCGCGGGATCAGGTAGTTGCGAGCGTAACCGTTCTTGACCTCGACGACATCGCCGGCAATACCGAGGCCGGGGATCTCCTGGGTCAAAATGAGTTTCTGCTGTGCCATGTCTACTCTCTCCTTCTCTACTTCAAGATCAGCGGCCGGAACCGGAGTAGGGCAACAGAGCCATTTCACGTGCGTTCTTGATCGCCAAAGCGATCTTGCGCTGCTGCTGGACGGTCACACCGGTCACACGGCGGGCACGGATCTTGCCGCGATCGGAGATGAATTTGCGAAGCAGAGCCACATCTTTGTAGTCGATGTAGTCGATGCCTGCTGTCTTGAGGGGATTGGGCTTTGGTTTGGGCTTACGTACTTCAGCCTTAGCCATCGTGGTGCTCCTTCGAGTAATAACTGGAGCCCGCAGTCAGCGGGATGGTTGGTGTTTAGAACGGTGGTTCCTGATGATCCGGGGTGTCCCAGGATCCAGCGGAGGGAGCTCCGCCCCAGGGATCCTGCTGTGGGGCACCACCAGCTTGACCCCAGCCGCCCTGGTTCTGGGCCGGCGGGTTCTGGTTAAAACCACCACCGGATCCGCCCCCGTGACGCGGGGTACGCGTCACCTGGGCGGTGGCGTAGCGCAACGACGGGCCGATCTCGTCGACGTCCAGTTCCCAGTTGGTGCGGTTCTCGCCCTCACGGGTCTGGAAGGAACGGGCTTTCAGGCGACCTTGGGCCACCACGCGCATTCCTTTGGTCAAGGATTCGGCCACGTTTTCTGCTGCTTCACGCCAGATGGAAGCACGCACAAACAAGGTCTCAGCATCGGACCATTCATTGGTTTGACGGTCGTAGATCCGAGGAGTTTGGGCAATGGTGAAGTTCGCGACGGCCTGTCCCGATGCGGTGAAACGCAGTTCGGGATCGGCGGTCAGGTTTCCAATAATCGTGACTACCGGCTCTCCAGCCATGAGGTACTCCTGGTGCTCTCGTTAAACCGATGCTTGAGTGTTTGTGCAGTGACGAGGTGACCCTAGAGGGTGACCTTCTGCTCTTCCGGACGAATGATCTTGGTGCGCAACACGGTCTCATTCAGACCCAGCTGGCGTTCCAATTCCTGAGCCGAGGCCGGCTCAGCGGTGAAATTCACGACCGCGTAAACAGCTTCCGAGTTCTTCTTGATCTCGTAGGCCAGCTTGCGACGACCCCACACATCGATTTCTTCCACGGAGCCACCGTCTTTGACAACGGTGTTGTCAAAGTACTTACGCAGTGTCGGTTCAACTGTACGCTCATCGACCTCCGGGTCAATCAGCGCCATCAATTCATATGCACGCATGCGAACCCACCTCCTTCGGGCTTATGGTCACGGTCTTTCCGTAACAGGAGGTTCTCCTTAGTGCTGTTGTCAAAGAACAACTCGAATAGTTTAGCGTGATTGCGCCGAAATTACCACGCGAACCGTGAGAAGTGTGCTACAGATCCAGCTTTCCTGGTGCTGACTACTGGCGAAAGAAGGCGGCGGTGAGGCGGGTCAAGTAGCCTGGGTCTTTGGCACCGACCAATTCACGGACCGAGTGCATCGACAGCAACCCCACCCCGCAGTCCACCGTGGGAATCCCTAACCGGGTCGAGGCGATCGGACCGATGGTGGAGCCACAGGGCACATCATTGCGGGAGACAAATTCTTGGATCGGTACCCCGGCGTCCTCGGCCCACCCGGCCATGGCCGCATGTCCCATCGCATCGGTGGTGTAGCGCTGATTGGCGTTGATCTTCACCAACGGGCCTTGGTTGGGCAACGGGTGGTGGTCCGGGTCGTGTTTGGTGACGTAATTGGGGTGGACCACATGGCCACAGTCGGCCGACAGCAGCCAGGATTGAGCGCGCACCCGCGGGCTCTGCTCGGGACTAATGCCCAGGCTGTGCTGGATACGCACCAGAGTTTCGTCTAAGAATGGCCCGGCGGCCCCCGAACGCGTCTGGGAACCGACTTCTTCGTGGTCGAAGGCCGCCAGCACCGGAATCAGGTCGGGCGCTGGCTGGTGGGCAACCTCTAGCAGAGCGGAAAGTCCAGCCGAGACGGAGACCAGATTGTCCATCCGCGGGGCGGCTAAGAATTCTTGGGCCGAGCCCAGTATGGCCGGGGGTTGAGTATCGGCCAGCATCAGATCGGCGGCAACCACGTGGTCTGCCGAGAGACCGGCTTCTTCGGCGATGGCGTGCACAATGGTGGTTGCGGAGTCGCCGGAGGCGGTGGCCACAATCGGCATCAGGTGCTGTTGTCGATTCAGAGTCAGCCCCCGATCGGTCTCGCGATCGAGGTGGATAGCCAGCTGCGGGATGCGCGCCATCGCGGAGGTGGTGACCAGTTTGGTGCTGCCATCGCGTAATACCAGGCGTCCGGCGAAGGCCAGGTCGCGGTCTAACCAGGAGTTGACCAGCGGTCCCCCGTACACCTCAACACCGACCTGGGCCCAGCCGGCGGTGGTGGTATCCGGGCTGGGTTTGACCTTGAACCCCGGGGAATCGGTGTGAGCGCCCAGAATGCGAAAGCCCGGTAGCGTCGCTGAGTCCTCGCCGGTGGCCTCCGGCTGGATCCAGGCGATCACCGCACCATCACGGACGACCACGTAACCACCCGGGGCTAGCGGGTAGGGCTCGGTTTCCTCCAGCCGGGTGAAGCCAGCGGCGATAGCTTCCCGGGCTACATAGTCGGCAGCGTGCCATGAGGTCGGGGCATCAGATATCAGACGGACCAGTTCATCGAGGTGACTCATGAACTCCACCCTACTGTTTGTGCTCAAGGGTGATGGGTGTCCAGATCCCCTGGTGCTCGGCCGCGCCGACTTCAACGGGTTCGGGCTCGGTGTGATCGGCATGTTTGCCGACGGGTTGGGCTACAGGGATGAGGAATGGCAGACGGTCGCGTGCGCCGTCATAGTCTCCACCCAGCGGGTCATCCCAGGCCAGATTCTTCGAAGCCTCACCGCGCAGGCTGGAGTCGAAGACGGGCAGGCTGGTGCGCACCGGGTCGGTTTCAGGCCGGTAGATCTGATAGACCACCCGGGCCATCAGATAGAAGGTGGCCAACATGTGTGCGGCCACGGCCAGACCGTAGAGCCGTTCATCGAAGAGGTGCTGGGTGTTGTGTTCGGAGGTAAAATGCGACAGATGGGCCCAGACCGCCCAAAAGTGCAACACTTCCACGAATTGCCAGATCAAAAAGTCACGCCAATTGGGCAAGGCCAGGGCCACCAGCGGGATCAGCCACACCACGAACTGTGGTGAGTAGACCTTATTGAACAGCACGAAGCTGGCCACGATGAGAAACACCAATTGCGCCATGCGGGGACGAACCGGTGCGGTGGTTCCGATGACGAAAATGAAAGCACAGCAGATCGCCACAGCACCCACGGACAAATAGGACAGGGATTCGGCGGTGACCGGGTGGCTGTCGTTGAATACGTTCCACATACTCCAGACCGAGGACCAGCCGGGCCCACGGTCGGCGGAGAAGGTGTAGAACAACGACCACGCCTCATAGTTGGTCAGCATCAGTGGCACGTTGAGGACTAGCCAGGAGGTGGCCGCTCCGGCCGCGCTGAGCACCAATGGGCGGAAGACCAGAGTACGGACCGCCAGCACGAGGATGGCCCCGAAGACGAGTAACGGGAAGATTTTCGCCGAGATGCCGATGCCGAACAGGACGCCGGCCCAAAAGTACTTCTTGCCACCAAACAGCCACAGACCCAGGATCAGGGGGACCACCGCCCACATGTCCCAGTTAATAGAGGACGCCAGAATCATGCCCGGGGCGATGGCCACCATCGCGGCATCCCAGAAGCGCCGCACCGAGGACTTGGCGACGACCACCACGGTGATGACCCACAGGGCGAAGACCAACACGAAGTTGATGTCGAAGTACAGTAACGAGGGCCGGTCGGGGTTAAAGAAGTGGGTCAGTGCTGCCGTCAGGGAGGCCACAACCGAGATCAGCACCGGGTATTCGAACGTGGAGGCCTCCATGAAGGGTGCGAAGGGGTTCTCGTCGAAACCGCGACCACCGTATAACGCGGTCCAGTCGGAGTAGCATCCGGCGAAGTTCACGAAGGGTTGGGACCAGCCTTCAAGACGGCACGGTGATTTTTGTAGCACCGCCACCAACGCCGCCAGGGTGGTCATCAGGATCAGCACCCGCATGGGGGTGAAAAACCCGCCACCGGTCCGACCAGGTGCGCTACGTCGTCCGATCGGGCCAATTTTCTCGGAGGTCAGCCGGGCGAGAAGCGGGTCAGTTCGAGAAGGAGCAACAGGCGTGCGTGGCTGTTGCTGTTGTGCGCGGGTGGCCATGAGGCACAGTTTACGTGGTGTGAGCGATCAGGGTGTAAAAACCTGCCGGTTTCTCTTCGGTCACCTCCGGGCTGACGTAGAGTAGATGAGGTTTAAAAACAAAAGGAGTATCTCGTTGTCTGCAATTCGAGTTGCGATCGCAGGGTTGGGGAACTGTGCTTCCTCCCTGATTCAGGGTGTGCACTATTACCGGGATGCCGCTGATTCTGATGTGGTACCCGGATTGATGCACGTACGTTTCGGCGATTATCATGTCAGCGACCTGGAGTTCGTGGCGGCCTTTGATGTCGATCAGGCCAAGGTGGGGCTGGACATTGCTGAGGCCATCACCGCCTCGGAGAATAACACCATTACCCTGGCCGAAGTCCCTGTTACCGGTGTACAGGTCCAGCGTGGCCCGACCCTGGATGGTCTCGGGAGGTACTACCGCGAAACCATCACCGAATCTGTCGCTGATCCAGTCGATGTGGCCCAGGTCTTGCGCGATCGTGAGGTCGACGTGCTGGTCTCCTATCTTCCGGTGGGCTCTGAAGAGGCCGATAAGTTCTACGCGCAAGCTGCCGTGGACGCCAAGGTGGCCTTTGTGAATGCACTACCGGTCTTCATTGCCGGGACCGAAGAGTGGTCGCAGAAGTTCACCGAGGCCGGGGTGCCGATTGTCGGCGACGATATTAAATCCCAGATCGGGGCCACCATCACCCACCGCACCATGGCAGCACTGTTCGAAGCCCGCGGGGTAACCGTGGATCGGACCTACCAGCTGAATGTCGGTGGCAATATGGACTTCAAAAACATGTTGGAACGCGAGCGGTTGGAGTCCAAGAAGATTTCCAAGACCCAGGCGGTGACCTCTAATCTGGACACCGAACTGGAGGACCGCAACGTCCATATTGGCCCGTCTGACTACGTGCAGTGGCTCGATGACCGCAAGTGGGCCTTCGTCCGGCTGGAGGGGCGCAACTTCGGTGATGCTCCGGTGTCGTTAGAGTACAAACTCGAAGTCTGGGACTCCCCAAACTCCGCCGGTGTGATCATTGATGCGGTCCGGGCTGCCAAGATCGCTTTGGATCGTGGCATCGGTGGACCGATCCTGTCGGCCTCCTCCTATTTCATGAAGTCCCCACCGGTCCAGCACCGCGATGAGCACGCCCGCGAACTGGTGGAGGCCTTTATTCGTGGCGAGATTGAGCGCTAGGTGTCTGTTTTCGGGTTCTAGCAGTCTCGAGTCCTAGAAGATATTCAGAATCTCACCGGTGGAGTCTGCAACGTCCATCGCCTCGGCAGCGGGATGTTTCGGTAGCCCGGGCATGGTCATAATCCGTCCGGTGTAGACCACCACGAATCCCGCACCGGCTCGTAGCCGCACGCGCTGGATGGTGAGCTGAAACCCGGTCGGTGCCCCGAGTTTTGTCCGGTCATCAGAGAAGGAGAACGGGGTTTTGGCCACGCACACGGGCAGATACTCCGCCGGGGTACCCGCCAGCTCGTCCAACTGTTTCAGTGCTGCCGGGGAATATTTCACCCCGTCAGCCCCGTAGATCGTGCGGGCAATCACCGAGATCTTCTCCTGGAGGGGCAAGCCCGCCAACTCCTGCGGACTGAGGGGATCCGGGGCGTGCTGCTCGGCCTGCTCGCGCCGGTGTTGTTGGTGGGGAGTCTGTTGCAGCTGGTCTCGGATCACCCGAGCCAAGGCTTCGGCCCCGTCGGCACCCTGCCCCCACGCTGCACAGATCTCGGCGGTTACCCCTAGGGCCTGGCAGTGGTCGATCAGCCAGGTTATCTCCTCCTGGGTGTCGTCCGGGAAGGTGTTGATCGCCACCACCACGGGACGGTCATAGTGCGCTAGGTGGTCCAGGTGCCGGTCAAGGTTCGCCACGCCGTCCCGTAGCGCCTCCGGATTGACCTGGTTGGCTTCATCCACGCTGACCCCACCGTTATATTTCAGTGCCCGGAGCGTGGCGACCACCACGATGGCATCGGGGCTGAACCCTCCAGCCGGGCCGGTGATGTGCATGAATTTTTCGGCGCCGAGATCAGCCCCGAAGCCGGCCTCGGTAATCACCACATCGGCTAGCGCCCGGGCGGTATTGGTGGCAATCACCGAATTGGCGCCGTGGGCAATATTGGCGAACGGTCCGCCGTGCACCAACGCGGGGGTGCCGGACAACGTTTGGACCAAATTGGGATCCAGTGCATCATTGAGCAACACTGCCATGGCCCCTTGGGCACCCTCGGGCCCCAACTCACCGACGGTTACCGGCTTCTGGTCATAGGTGTAGCCGATGATCATCTGCGACAGTCGTTGCTTCAAATCCTTCCGGTCGGTGGCCAAACAGAAGATCGCCATGGTTTCGGTCGCCACCGTAATCTCGAAACCATCTTCTCGGGGCACCCCTTGGGTGCGTCCCCCCAGTCCAATCACGGTGTGACGTAGTGCCCGGTCGTTGAGATCCACGCACCGTTTAATGGTGATGGTGCGCGGGTCAATGCCTAGCTGATTGCCCTGGTGGATGTGGTTATCCACCAGGGCACACAACAAGTTGTGCGCTGCCGAGATGGCGTGTAGGTCACCGGTGAAGTGCAAATTGATCTTATCCATCGGCACCACCTGGGCGTACCCGCCGCCGGTGCCACCACCCTTGAGTCCAAAAACCGGACCCAATGACGGCTCACGCAAGGCCAGGGCCGTGTTGACCCCGATGCGGTTCAACCCGTCAGCCAGCCCGATCGCGACGGTGGTCTTCCCTTCTCCAGCCGGGGTCGGGGAGCAGGCGGTGACCAATACCACTTTGCCCGGACTGCGCTGAGCATCCGCGTTGTCGGTGAGCCCGAGACCGGTGAGATCAATTTTGGCCATGGTGTGGCCGTAGGGAATGAGATGTTCGGCTGAGACTCCCAGCCGCTCGGCGATCGCGTGAATCGGTTGCAGAGTGGCTGTGGCAGAGATCTCAGCGTCGTTCATACCTCCAGCCTAAACGTTGTTGTGCCGACCTCGGAGTTTCGCGACGAACCAGATGACGAGCGCGATCACAATCAAGGCCACCACTACGCCGGTGGCCACCGGCCACCGGGTGAAGAAGTAGCTCAGCGCCCGGAAGGAGACCACACCGACAGTGGCGTAAATCGCCGCCCAGGCTGCCCCGCCCACTGCGAGCGCGGGGACGTAACGGAACCACCGCATCCGGGTCACCCCGGCGGCGAAATTCACCAACGTTTGGAATCCGATGGTTAGAAAGCTCAACGCCACCACTGGGGCGCCCCACCGGTCAATCGCTCGCTCGGCGCGCTGATACCCGTCGGTCTGTAATACCCGAGCCAGCCGAGTGTGCGTCCGACCCACCCCGATGCGAATGCCACGACCTAGTAAATAGGTGCCGCCGGCGCGGGCCCAGATCACCACATAGAGCCCCAACCAAATCACGAACCACGGTGCGGTCCACGACATCGGGTTGTACCAGACTCCATCACTCATCCCTCGGCTCCGCTTTCGTCTGGGATTCGGGTTGTTGCTCCCACCAGCGCAAGAGCTCGGCTTCGGCTTCCTCGGCGGTGTGCGGGCCCTGGTCCAACCGCCAGTCCAGCAGATGCTGGTAGGCACGTCCGACCAACGGTCCCGGGGAAATCCCCAGGATCTGCATGATCTGTTGGCCGTTGAGATCGGGACGGATCTTCGCCAATTCTTCTTCGGCCGCCAACTGCTCAATGCGTTGTTCGAGGTCATCATAGGCGTGAGCTAAACGGTTGGCCTTACGTTTATTCTGGGTGGTGACATCCGAGCGGGTCAGCGCGTGCAAATGGTGCAACATGTCCCCGGCATCGGTCACGTAGCGGCGCACCGCCGAATCACCCCAGCCAGCATCTCCGTACCCGTAAAAACGCATGTGCAACTCGACCAAAGTGGCCACCGCCCGGATGGTTTCTTTATCAAAGCGCAAAGCCTTCATCCGGGACCTGACCATCTTTGCTCCGACCACATCGTGGTGGCGGAAGGTCACCGCCCCGTTTTTCTCAAACCGACGGGTGGCGGGTTTGCCGATATCGTGCATCACCGCTGCGAAACGGAGCACGAAATTCGGTGCCGACACATACTCCGGTTCCCACTCCATGGCTTGCTCCAGCACCTTCAGCGAGTGCTGGTAGACGTCCTTATGATGGTGGGCGGCATCCATGGTCAGTCGCAGGGCCGGCAGTTCGGGGAGCACGTGCTCAGCCAGTCCGGTCTGGACCAACAGTTCCAAACCGGCCCGCGGATCGGCCCCGATCATCAGCTTGACCAGCTCATCACGGACCCGTTCGGCAGAGATGATGTTAATGCGTTCGGCCATCTCGATCATCGCGGTGCGTACGTCATCGGCTACCGACAAGCGCAATTGCGACATGAACCGGGCGGCCCGCATCATCCGCAACGGGTCATCGGAGAATGAAGCTTCGGCTCTGCCCGGAGTTCGTAGCATCCCGGCGGCCAGATCCCGAATGCCACCGAAGGGATCAACCAGATCGAGGTCGGGGAGTTTCAGGGCCATCGCGTTAACGGTGAAATCCCGGCGCAACAAGTCATCAGTGAGGTCGTGGCCGAAGACCACCTGCGGTTTGCGCGATTCGGGGTCGTATTTTTCGGCCCGGTAGGTGGTGATCTCCACCTGCCAGCCGGCCTTACGGGCCCCGATGGTTCCGAACGCGGCCCCAATATCCCAGATCGCATCCGGCCAGGTGCCCAACACCTCAGTAATCTGCTCCGGAGTGGCGTCGGTGGTGAAATCCAGGTCCACAGCCGTCACCCCGAGGAAGATATCGCGCACCGGTCCGCCGACCAGAGCCAGCTCGAAACCGGCCTGCTGAAATATGTTACCCAGTTCTACCACGAGCCCCGGCACCGTGGCTCCGTGAGGAAAACCAGCGGGTAACGGTCGTGCAGCGTTGAGTGCGTGGGCGTCGTCGGGGTGTTGAATCACAGTATCGTCTCGGCGTGGTCTCTGGGTGGTTGGTTGGTGTCGCTGGCGAATCGTGGGCATCCAGTCGTAGCTTCAGTTCGGTGATGAGGTAATCGGGATAGAGTGGACAACATGTCTCGTTTTCGGTCACCACGACGCCCCTGGAATAGCTGGGGCTCCGGTACGCCCGAAAACGCTGAACCCACACGCCCGGCACGAATCGATCGTTTCGATCCTACACGGCGTACCCCCCGTCCGCGCGAGGATGCCCAATTGCCCACAGTGGAAGAGATTTCGGCCGGGGGCATGGTCGTGCGGGAACGTCTCGGCCGGCTCCAGGTAGCCATCATTGCCCGCTATAACCGCGGAGGCCGGCTGGAATGGGTCCTGCCCAAGGGCCATCCGGAGGGTGAAGAAGATCACCACGCCGCCGCCGAACGAGAAGTCGCCGAAGAAACCGGGATCTCGGGAACAGTGCTGACTGCGCTGGGCTCCATTGACTACTGGTTTACCGTTCCCGGACACCGCGTGCACAAAACCGTGCACCATTTCTTATTGCGTGCCACCGGCGGGAATTTGACCATTGAGAACGATCCCGACCACGAAGCCATCGACGTTGCCTGGGTCGACCTGGAACGGCTCTCTGCTCGCCTCAGCTTCGTCAACGAACGCCGAATTGTCGAAGTCGCCCAAGAGGCGCTACCAGAGTACTTTACCCACGTACCGGTGACATTCCGGTCCCGACGCGTCATCCCGCTTCGTCGCCGACTACCATCCGGGCTCATTCCGGAGAATCTGCGCCCCACACCAGCGACTCGGGACCGGAACAACGAGTCTACCGACACATCACAGAATCTCGGCACACCCGGACAGCAGCACCACTCCGCCGGGCCCGAAACGGTAGGCTCCTGCCAGCAGACCGAGGATCGGTCCCCTGCCGATCACCCAGGTCAGTCCGGTCAGGATGCCGCGACTCAACCCACCACACCACCAACCCCGTTCGAGTTGATGTTGCGGGTACAACGCTTCCGCCATCCGTCTGGGCCCTCGAAATCATCCCAGCACCCACCCCAGGAAGATCAGCGGTGAGCGAGCGTCCTGTCCCTGAAGACCAATCGAAATCCTCTGCCGGAGCTACCAAAGCCTCAGCGCTCATGGCCTCCGGCACTTTAGTGTCTCGAATTTTAGGCTTCGTTCGTACGTCATTGCTCGCCGTGGCCATTGGGTCCACCGCCTTAGTCGCTGACGTCTTCGAATCCGCCAACACCATCCCCAACGTGATCTACATGTTGCTGGCCGGTGGTGTCTTTAACGTAGTGCTGGTACCTCAGCTCATTAAGGCTGCCAAAGCACCCGACCGGGGCGCCGACTACACCTCCCGCATCCTGACCCTCGCCTTGTTGATCATCGGGGCCTTTACGATCGCGATCACGCTGTGTGCCTATCCGATCATGAATGCGCTCACCCTGGGCTGGTCGGAACCCAAGCTCGCCTTAGCCACCGCTTTCGCGTTCTGGACGTTGCCCCAGATCTTCTTCTACGGGATGTATGCCATCATCGGGCAGATCCTTAACGCTCACGGACGCTTCGGCGCCTATATGTGGGCGCCGGTAGCCAATAACGCGGTGGCCATCCTGGTGATTGTGGCCTACATCGTCACCTTCGGCCATTACACCGGAATGTCGGATGAGGACCAATTACTCGCTTGGTCCCCTACCCACACGGCAGTCTTAGCTGGAGGCCACACCCTCGGCATTGCTATCCAGGCACTCGTGCTGTTGTGGCCGCTGAAACGTTTGGGACTGGGGCTGAAACTGAAGTTTGGCTGGCGCGGGATGGGATTGCGCACCACCGGTCGGCTGGCCGGATTCACCATCATCACCATGCTGGTCGGCAACGTCACCAACCTACTCATCAACCGCCTGGTCACCGGAGCCACTGAGGCGCGGTCCACTGTCGCCGAAACCCCCGAAGCCGCTGCCGCGGTCCCCGGCCTCTACGCCCTGAACGTCTCGCAACTGATTACCGTGCTCCCACACTCGGTGTTCGTGCTGTCGATCGCCACGGTGCTGTTCAACCGGTTGACCCGCTCCCTGCAGGACCGCGATACCGTCGCAGCCCGGTGGACCACCGGCGCCGGGCTGAGTAGCTTCGCGGTACCGATGATGTTTGCCATGATGGTAGTGCTCGTCTTGGCTGCCCCGATCGGGCGACTGTTCTCCGGATCTTCTGACACCGCTCCCATCTCCGCGGCAGCAATCGGCCAAATCCTGGTGCTACTGGCCATTGGCATGCCCTTCCGCTCGGCACACTTCTATCTGTTGCGCGTGTTCTACGCCTCCGAGAACGCCACGGTGCCCATGATCGTGCAGTGCACCGCTTCGGTGCTCACGCTGATCTCGGCCTATCTGCTTGCCCCGATCATCCCGAACGCCTCCCTGGCACACCTGATTGCGCTACTGTTCACGGTGGTGCACATCATTCAGTTCCTCATGGTGCACTTTTTGACTCTGAAGCGGTTCGGGAACTACCACACGAGCAAGGTCTTCACCGCCTACCTGCGCACCGGGTATGCGGCCGTGGCCTCCGGGCTGGTTGGCGCGTTGGTGCTGTTGCTCTTGGGTGGCTATCACAGTGGGTTCCCCTACGCCTCGATTCTCACCGCACTGATCACCTGCGCGGTGGTCGGAATCGTGATGCTCGCGGTGTATCTGCTGGCTTGTCGGGCTTTCAACGTCAAAGAACTCGACGACTATCTCGGCCCTTTGATCAAACGTTTCACGCGCTCGACCGAGTAAAACTCTGGGGTAATCCCGTGTGATTGACGCACAGCGTCGCCAGGGTGCGACTACCATAGAAGATTAGGTCGAATAAATGGTCTCTGCCGACCATGACCAACTTTTAACCCGACCCTGGAGGAAAGATCGTGGCACAACTCGACGAAGGTAACGTGCTGGGCGGACGGTACCTGATTACCGGACAGGTCTTGGCCACCGCTGAGCAAGATGTGATCCTTACCGGACTCGATCAAGTACTCAATCGTGAAGTAATGATTCTGGTGGCCTCCCCCGATCACGCCTCCCAGGTCGCAACCTCAGCCCGGCAACTGGCTACCGGAGAACGTTCCTCCGACGTTCAAGTCCTGGACCTGGGCTTGTCGGACGACCGCACCTACCTGATTTCCGCCGGGGAGACTGACCCACAGTCCTTACTCTCCCTGGTAACCGGCCACGAGGTCTACGTCGAGCCCTTTTACACCGAGAACCTGGGATCCGAAATCTTCGGTGAATCTCGGTCCTACGAGCCCCAGACCTACGACGACGATGACGAGTACTACTCCAGCCTAGATTCCGATGTGGCCGCCAGCCGGGAGCAACAGCCACATCGGTCGAAATTCCTCAACCGGATCTCCGATCGCCTCAACGACTCGTTGAACCGCACCGACGATCCCTCCAAGCTCGTCCGTCCTGGAGACACTCCCCACCCCAACACGACGTCCCGCCCAGCCCGCGATGCCAGTGCGGGTGCCGCTGTTGCCGGCGTGGGTGCCGGCCCGACACGTCACGATGACCACGATGACCACTCGGGCCAAGGGGGTCAGGACACTGACCACGGCCCGCGTCACGCAGATCAGGAACCGACCGAACCCGTGAGCCATTCGGGCTCCGAGTCGGTACAAACCGGTCCGATTCCGGTGATCGACGACTCTGACGACACCCCGGAGAAGACAGGTCAGGAACCGGCCGGTCAGGCTCCGGCTGCTGAAGCAGCCGCCGCCAGTGTCGAGGCATCAGAGGTTCCCACAGCTAAGGACCCAGCACCGCAGAATGTTCAACAACGCGTCGCCCAAGCTATGGGCAATTCCGCCACAGTCGGTGGTTCCGCCTCCGCACCCCAGCCGGCCACATCCGGTGGCGGATACGGCGACAGCTATGCGATGGAATACGCCGAAGAACGCCAGGGCGGCGGGACCGGTCGATGGATTGGCGCTGTCCTGTTGCTCTTGGTCCTCGTCGTCGCCGTCGTGCTGATGTTTACCTTCCTGGGACGTGGCGGTTCGGAACCCGTGGCCGAGCCGACGTCTTCGGCCCAGCCCAACGAGCAGGGCGAGCAAGAGCCACAAGATGGCGAGTCCGCGGATGAAGAGGCCTCACCGGTGGCCCCAGCGCCGTCTATTGCCGGCATCTCCCGCGTGGTCCCCGATTCACCGAATCTTAGCTCCCAAACCGACGACCAGCTTCCGTTAGCAGTCGATGGTGATGCGGCGACCTCGTGGCGTTCATTGTCTTTTGCTCAATCGCAGTTTGGTGGTTTCGCCCGAAATCTTGCTCTCGTCGTTGAACTGGAGGAAGACTCGGAGATCACCGAGGTCAACATCGACCAGAACGGTGGATCCGGCGGAAGCTTCCAGGTACTCGTCTCAGATACTGAGAACCCGGCTGATGGAACTGCCGTAGCAGAAGGCTCCTTTACCGGGCCGAGCTACACCGCCTCGGTGTCGAGCGAGGATGGTGAGCCGGTTACCGGGCAGTATGTCATTATTAACTTCACTGATTTGCCACAGGCTGCCGATGCGTCCGCCGATTTGCCCTATGGGCTGAATATCGCTGAAATTACCGTGAATTAGGGTGATGGAATATCCGTCACGGCCTTACCGTTAAGGGTGGATGAAGAAACACACTGTGTACGTACATTACGCCGTTGGTTTCCAGCAAACCCGGTTGCTGATGTCGGAAAGTAGAGGTCATCACCGTGACGGAAGTTGATGCCAACGATGTCCGCAATGTGATCATCGTCGGTTCGGGTCCCGCTGGGTACACCGCAGCAATATATACTGCCAGGGCCAATCTCAACCCTGTGGTTTTCACTGGATCAGTCACCGCCGGTGGCGAACTGATGAACACCACCGATGTTGAAAACTACCCTGGTTTCCCCGATGGGATTTTGGGCCCAGAACTGATGGCCAATTTTGAGGCCCAGGCCCGCCGCTTCGGCGCTGACATTCAATATGAAGATGTGGTAGAACTCGATCTGGCATCCCATCCCAAGGTCGTGACACTCGGTAACGGGGACAGCTATCGTGCGCGTACCGTGATTATTGCCACGGGATCCGCATATCGTCACCTTGGGATTGACGGCGAACAACGCCTGAGCGGTTTTGGTGTCTCCTGGTGTGCGACCTGCGACGGTTTTTTCTTCCGCGATCAACAAGTCGCTGTGGTCGGCGGCGGTGACTCCGCCATGGAGGAAGCACTCTTCCTCACTAAATTTGCCTCAAAGGTCTACGTGATTCATCGTCGTGATGAACTCCGAGCATCCCACATCATGGCACAGCGCGCTCTTGAAAATGACAAGATCGAGTTCATCTGGGACTCCGTGGTCACACATCTCTCCGGAGAAGATAAACTTCACACTGCCGGCATTGAAAACCTGAAGACTGGCCAGCGCTCAACCCTGGATATCTCCGGCCTCTTTGTCGCTATCGGTCAGGACCCTCGCACCGAACTCGTCAAAGATGTTTTGGACCTCAACGATGATGGCACGATCAAGGTTGCGCATCCGTCTTCCCAGACCAACATTGACGGCGTGTTTGCCGCCGGAGACGTCATCGACCCTACCTATCGCCAAGCCGTCACGGCCGCCGGTACCGGCTGTGTAGCAGCACAAGATGTTGAACACTACCTTATAAATCTAGGCTAATACTTAGTTATCAACCTTTAGGAGTTAAAATGGCAACTATCGACGTTACCGATGCAGACTTTCAGGAGAAAGTCCTCGAGAACGATAAACCTGTACTCGTCGATTTCTGGGCAGAATGGTGTGGTCCGTGCCGGATGCTGACTCCCGTTCTGGAGAAGATGGCAGAAGAGCACGCGGATAAGATTACCGTTGCAAAGCTCAACGTTGACGACAATCCCCAGGTTGCCTCGCAGTACGGCATTACCAGCATCCCTGCGGTGATGGCTTTTAAGAATGGGGAGAAGGTCGCCACCTCGATCGGTGCGAAGCCACAGCCAGCACTCGAGTCTGAATTTGCGGACCTTCTGAAATAAGAATATACCGCGTTTTACCCGGGACGGTGGTTTCACGTGAAACCACCGTCCTCTTTTTTTACGATCTGTGCTCACCTATCGGTTCGCAGCTGTGGAACTCCAATGATGCTTGCTAAATCACCTGGAGTAGGAACTAACTCATACCCCTAGAACGATGCCCAATCATCCTCTTTTCGTAGGATTGGAGACACAATCATTGACCACGAGGTTGCATGTCCTCATACCCGCAACTATCCCGTCGAGAATGCCACCTTTCTTACTGCATGCTCTTACGCTGTAGCTCATTGATTTCGCACGGCTCGCTTTACCCTTAGCCGGGTTCTTGCTGAATGTGAAATTTGTTGTCAAACCAGGAGTACCCACGAGCATGACTGTCTACTCGGGACGCAATGTTTCACGTGGAACTTATGTATCCGGACCAGTCGGTATCACGCTCTCAGCCCTCGTTGATGGTATCAACAGCGACAGCATCGTGGCGTCTATGCACCTGTGATCTCGGAGAAAGGCGTCGCATTCAGAAGTCATGTACCACATGGGGAGCCGTGTTTCACGTGAAACAAAACGAGGCCCGACCTTACGGGTCAGGCCTCGCAAAAACTCTTCGGCTATTGACGTTGTGAAGGCTGGATCAGCGCCATGATCCTGTTCAGGTCTTCTACCGAGGCGAAATCGATGGAGATCCGGCCCTTCTTAGCACCTAACCGAATGTCTACTGTCGTATCCAATTCGTCAGAGAACATAGCAGCGAGATCATCGAATGTCTGTGTTCCACGTGAAACGCTTCGACGAGCATGAGGCTTACGAGAACGATAGAGACTCACGAGCTCCTCGGTGGCCCGAACAGACAACCCCTCAGAAACCACGCGGTCAGCAATTGTTTCCATCACAGCTGGATCTTCAGCACCCAATAGAGCGCGCGCATGACCCGAAGACAGGACCCGGGCCGCCACCTTAGACTGTACTGACGCCGGTAACTGCATCAGCCTAAGACTGTTGGAAATTGCTGGACGCGACTTTCCGATATTCTTCGACAGTTGCTCTTGAGACCACCCAAAGTCTTTCAACAGTTGCTCATAGGCTGCAGCCTCTTCCAGTGGATTTAGGTCGCTACGATGAATGTTCTCTACGAGCGCTTCCACGAGCATACGGTCATCACTTGCATCCCTGATAACCGCAGGAATAGACGACAACCCCGCAAAGCGGGAAGCACGGAAGCGACGTTCGCCCATGATTAACTCATACGTGCTCTCACCAATTTCACGCACAACAATTGGTTGTAGCACGCCCACTTCACGAATCGATGCGACCAGCTCTTGAAGCTCATCTTCGTCAAACTCCTGGCGTGGCTGCTGTCTATTCGGTGTGATTTGCTCTAGGTCAAGCAAAACTAGGCGACTATCTGATACAGGAACGCTCTGTTCGCCGTCCAGCGAACCCGTCCTCTGACTCCCTGAAGTCTCCCGGTGTGCCGCTAGAGGATTTGGCATCGATGGACGACGATATCGATCTCTGCGTTGATCCTGACCCTGCTCTCTAGATGTTTCAAAGAAGAGGTCTGAGGGACGAGACCGGGTACCGGCTGCTACACCAGAGTTCCCCGCTTGAGCATTGGTACCACCAGCAGGAGCGCCTTGGCTAGCCCCCTCGGACCCTTTCTCTGCCGGTTGAGACACATTCTCCGTGCTGTCTTCAGCATTAACTGGCCCCACCTCGGGTTGGATAAGAGCGCCCAGACCCCGACCAAGACCGCGTTTATTCTTCTTTGTACTCACGATAACCTCCCCTTATATGGTACCCGTTCCACGTGAAACGGCGTACACGCCAC
This sequence comes from Auritidibacter ignavus, assembly GCF_003703835.1. GTDB lineage: Bacteria > Actinomycetota > Actinomycetes > Actinomycetales > Micrococcaceae > Auritidibacter > Auritidibacter ignavus. Next base: position 43,981 of record NZ_RDQR01000006.1, on the reverse strand, counting down.
AGAGAAGGAGCCTCGGCACGAGGCAAACAACAAGATAACGCGATACTAACGACCTTGCTTACGTCCACGTTCAGCAATCTCGAGAGCAGCCTCTCGATAACTCAAAGCACCTGACGAAGCAGGATCATAAGTCATCACAGACTGCTGAAAACTGGGTGCCTCGGATATCCGAACATTACGCGGAATCACAGCATCAAGCACCTGATCCGGGAAAAACTCGCGAACCTCTTCCGCGACCTGAATCGCCAAATTGGTGCGACCATCGTACATAGTCAACATAATAGTTGATACTTCGAGTTCTTCGTTCAAATGCTTTTGAATCATTTGAATGTTCTTGGTCAGTTGGGATAGACCCTCAAGGGCGTAATACTCGCTTTGGATAGGGATCAAAACTTCCTTCGCTGCCACCAAAGCGTTGACAGTCAACAATCCCAAACTAGGAGGACAATCGATGAAGATGTAGTCAAGCCGTGGCAAGTCTTTTTTCTTCCGGTATTTGAGATACCGCGCTAGCGCTCTAGCCAGCCGATGCTCTCGCGCGACCAATGACACTAGTTCGATCTCCGCACCAGCCAGATCGATGCTGGCCGGGGCTACGATCAAGGAATCCGTTTCTGGGTTTTGTTGAACCACTTCGTGCAGCTCAAAGTCATTAATAAGAACATCGTAGATGGAGTCGGTACCCTGTGAATGCTCCACGTTCAGAGCAGTTGACGCGTTGCCCTGGGGGTCCACATCAATCACCATGACGTTCATACCGCCACGTGCCAATGCGGAGGCAAGATTCACCGTGGTGGTTGTCTTTCCAACGCCGCCCTTTTGATTGGACACAGTCAGAATACGTGTGCGCCCGGGCTTCGGAATCTTCTTGGAGTCCAAACGTTGCCGTCGTTTCGCCTCGGATGCGATCTCAGCAGCCAGCGGCGTAGCCGAGGATTGCGACTCGGCAGCCGTTGAGGAATCGTTATTGCTCATACGCGCTTTTCACACTCCGATGCCATGACGGCGACTCTATTGACTACCCCAGTCTATCCCCAAACGTTACCCTGACAACGGTCGTGGGAATCTCAAGCAGGTCATCCCCGCAGGTCAGGACTGCCACGTCCTTGGCCCGATGCGTGCGAAGTACTTTCTGTGCCTTCGAAATTTCCTCCGCAGCACTACGTCCCTTGAGCGCTAGAAGTTCACCGTCTCCGTGCAAAAGCGGCGCAGTTAATGGGATGAGTGATTTCAAGGCAGACACGGCTCGTGCAGTCACGACATCAACGTCGAGGGTATCTACCACCTGTTCAGCCCGGGCACGCACCACATCTACATTATGCAAACTTAGGTCCCCGATCACGTCCTCTAACCACAGCACCCGTCGCTCTAATGGTTCAACAAGCACAAACTGAACGTCGGGTCGGGCTATGGCTAAGGCAATACCGGGTAAACCGGCTCCTGATCCAACATCGGCCACCAGTGCGCCCGAAGGAAACAATGTCTGCGCAACGGCGCAATTTAACACGTGACGTTCCCACATAATCGGGATTTCGCGTGGGCCCAAAAGGCCCCGTTCAACACCCGTCGTCACCAGATGATTCACATAACGCTGGGCAACCTCGCCCGCCTTGCCATAAATCTCCCGCACAGCACCTTGAATCCATTGCGGTTGTTCACTCAATCGGCTGATGGCTAAGGCGGTGTCGTAATCGACCTGCCCATGATGCTGATCCTCGGCCATAGGGATCCATCCTTCATCAGTTGTCGGCAGAAATGACCACGTGGCGGCGTGAGCCTTGCCCCTGGGATGCGCTGACTAGGCCCGCTTCAGCCACGACGTCGTGAATGATCTTGCGCTCATAGGGTGACATCGACTTCAGGTGTACTTCGTCCTTTTCGCCGTCCTTAATCTCAGCAATCGCGTCTTCAGCCAGTGAGCGAAGCTCAACCTCGCGTTGCTGTCGATGCCCGGCAATATCCAACACGAGTCGAGATCGTTGGCCGGTCGACGACAAGACCGACAGTCTTGTCAGTTCCTGGAGTGCTTCAAGGACTTTGCCTTTGGCACCAATCAAGCCCTGTAACCCGTCATCTTCACCGTCGGTGACGACAGAAACGTAGGTGCGGCCATTTCGCACCTCAATATCGATGTCTCCGTCAAGATCGGCAATGTCAAGAAGCTCTTCAATATAATCGGCAGCGCGATCGCCCTCTTCTTCGATCGTCGAGACCGACTCTTCAGTCTGTTGGGCTTCGACCCTCTGCTCATCAAGAGTATCGTCAGGATCGACGGCGTTATTGAGTTCTTCAGTAGTAGTCATCGTTTCTTTCTACTCTTTCTCACAGGTTGCTGGCGCTGGCCTTTCGGCTTATTTGCTTTCGCTTCGGCCTTAGCCCGCGCTTCCTCAGCTGCTTTACCAATGGGTTCAAGACCCTTTGCCACACGGCGTTCATTTAGCTCCCGTTCCGCCTGCGAGCCAGGGGCCGGGTTCCGACGAATAATGTAGAACTGCTGGCCAACCGCCCAGAAGTTTGTTGCGGTCCAGTAGACCAAAACGCCAATAGGAAAGTTGATGCCACCGATGGCGAACACCAAAGGCAAAACGTACAGCATCAGCTTCTGCGACTGCGCAAAGGGGCCGGTCATCGCTGCCTCAGTCATGTTCTTGCTCATCAGCATCCGTTGCATATAGAACATCGACGAAGACATCAAGACAATCATCACCGCAGCCACGATGATGACCGACCAGTCGAGGTTCTCACCGGTCGATCCCAGGAAGGTGTCCTGCATTTGTGCGCCGAAGATGCTCGATCTGGCAAATGAGGAGATTTCCTCATGGCTCAAGGCCGCGATGTTCTCGCCGTTTGCCGCTGCATGAGATGCCCCGTTAAGTACCTGATATAGCGCGAAGAAGAATGGCATCTGAACAAGCATGGGCAGACAGGCTGAGAATGGACTGGTCCCATGTTCCTTGAACAGCGCCTGCTGCTCCATAGCCATCGCCTGACGCGACAGCTGGTCTTTCTTCCCTTTGTACTTCTGCTGGAGTTTCTTAATTTCAGGCTGCATCGCCTGCATGGCACGCTGGGATTTGATCTGGCGCACGAAAAGGGGCAAGAGCAAGGTGCGGATGGTGATCACCAAGAGCACAATCGCTAGCGTCCAGGTCCAACCGGAATCATAGCCCAAGCCCAAAAAGCTCAAGAAACTGTGAAAAATACTCAGAATCCAGGAGACAACCCATTTGAAGGGAAACAGTATGACATCGAAAAAGCCCATGGCGTTCAGTTTTCCTCTGCTGTGTGTGAGCCGGGTTCTTCCGGTACTTGCGGGTGATTCAGTCTAATGATCTTGGGCAATTTACCCTCTGGCCAAACTCTATGACTTGGCGGAACCGGATCAACTCCACCAGACTGCCACGGGTGGCAACGAAGAATTCGCCACATGCCTAAGCCCATTCCTTTAATGGCACCGTGTCGATAGACAGCTTCGAGTGTATAGGCCGAACAACTCGGAAAGAATCGGCACACTTGACCATACAGTGGCGAGATCACAGCCCGGTACGCTATAAGCACCGAGGCAACAGCATCAGAAGGCAGGGCACGAAACCGACCCCACTGCTTTCTCGGGCTTAACGTGATGTAGGGCGATTCAACGGGCATACCTTAGTCTTCTGCCATTTCTGTCATGCTTGTTCTGTCACGCTGGGCCATTTTCTTCATCGCGTGTAGCCATTGGCCAGCCACATCGGACCTTAACTCATGATAGTCAACCTGAGCTGACCGAGGCAGAGCACGAATCACAACATCTTGCGCAGGTGAAGAATGATCTCCCACGGGGAAGTGGTCCTCTTGGAAAAGACTGGCTACAGCAGCACGCAAGCGTCGTTGTACGGTTTTGCGCGTAACCGCATTGCCCACTGCCTTTGAGGTGATGAATCCCACCCGCGTTGGGCTAAGACCTTCAGGATTCTCACTCTGTTGCTGAAAAGCCACAGATACGACAATGTTCCGGCCCCCAGCGCGGGTGCCGGAACGAATTGTCCGTGAAAAGTCCTTGCCCTTTCTGATCCGGTTCATTCGTGGCAACACGCGATCACGACCGGCAGGTACTGCGCTAAAGGATCAAAATAGTTAGGCAGAAACGCGCGCCCGGCCCTTGGCCCGGCGTGCTGAAAGCACTGCACGACCGGCCCGGGTCCGCATCCGAGCACGGAAACCGTGCTTGCGGGCGCGACGGCGGTTATTCGGCTGAAAAGTCCGCTTACTCATGGTTAATTCTCCAAGCTATATGGTCTTGCACCGTACACCCAGGACGTCAGTCATCCACCAGGCGTTAATGAACTCGGTGTCAGTTCAAGGTCATTGGTCTTTGAATAGCGCACTACGCTACGCGGTAGCACGAACACAGACCTGTCAAGAATAGTTACTTTCCGATCGATGCGTCAAATCCACGAGGATACACTTTCTCAACAACCTTCGCACATGCTGTGAATAACACTGTGCATAACTCTCATTTCCCGCGTGATCACGCTAGGCTATTACCACTGGTCGTTGGCACGACCAGTTGTCCTGTTCATGTTCAGACCCCCTCGTGGTCATGGGACCAGGGCGGTCTCACGGCCTGAACTGGACAGTCCACAACAGCAGTTACGATAGGTCACTAACATCACGACCACAGCGGTTGTGAAGAGGAGAGTCTCGTGGTTCCAGATGACTCAATCACAAGTTCGTGGCGTCACGTTGTCCAAGAGATCAAAGACACAGGACAAGTCAGTGCACGTCAAATGGGGTTTTTGGATCTGGCAGTGCCTCAAGGGCTGATTGGGAACACACTTCTTCTCACCGTGCCAAATGAACTCACTCGACAAGTTCTTGAGGGCCAATTACAGGCTACTCTGAGCCAGGCCCTGCACAAGGTCTTTCAAACTGATCTCCGTTGCGCCTTCTCGATTGATGCAAGTCTGCAACCTGTCACCGCGGAACCAGTTCGCTCCTCCGAACCTTCCTATGACCGGCCTCACGCTGTGGATAACTACGTTGATAACTCTGCGCGACGGTTTGCGACAAAGGACTCGATTCGACCACGTCATGACCAGGATTACTCGAACCCCACCACGGTACTGAGCGCCAGAACGAACCCGGCTCCTAGTCCCGAACCTGAAACAATTGATGCAACCCCGGCAGACTCAGAAGAACGTACCCGGTTGAATCCTCGATACCACTTCGAGTCATTTGTCACAGGCTCATCCAATCGATTTGCGCACGCGGCAGCCAATGCGGTGGCTGAAGCCCCGGCGAAGGCCTATAACCCGCTGTTCGTTTACGGAGAGTCTGGGCTGGGTAAAACTCACCTGCTACACGCCATCGGTCACTACGCCCAAGAGCTTTATCGCGGTCTGCGAGTCCGGTACGTAAACTCCGAAGAATTTACGAACGACTTTATTAACTCCATTCGTCATGATGAGGGTGCCAGCTTTAAGCAGATCTATCGAAACGTCGACATCTTGCTGATCGATGACATTCAGTTCATGGCCAATAAAGAAGCCACGGTTGAAGAGTTCTTTCACACCTTCAATGCTCTGTACAACAACAATAAGCAAGTGGTAATTACCTCTGATCTACCACCAAAGCAACTTTCGGGTTTCGAAGAACGACTACGGTCCCGCTTCGAATGGGGTCTCACCACAGATATTCAACCGCCAGATCTAGAAACTCGTATCGCGATTCTGAATAAGAAGGCGGAATCTGACGGTCTCTATGTCCCCACAGATGCCCTGGAGTACATCGCTTCACGGATCTCTACGAATATTCGCGAGCTGGAAGGCGCACTTATTCGCGTTGCTGCCTACGCTTCGTTGAATCGTCAGCCGATTGACTATTCTCTGGCTGAGCATGTTCTCAAGGACTTGATCCCTGATGCCGATTCCCAGGAGATTACGTCTGGATTGATCCTTGACGAGACCATGAAGTACTTCGGTTTCACACTCGAAGAGTTGCAATCGAAATCTCGAACCAAAAAATTGGTCAATGCCCGGCAGATCTCGATGTACCTACTCCGTGAGCTAACGGAGATGTCCCTACCACGCATCGGTGCAGAGCTTGGCGGACGAGACCACACCACCGTGATGCACGCGTACCGAAAGATTCGTGACCTGATGGGTGAACGTCGCACGATCTATAACCAAGTCATGGAGCTAACCAACCTCATCAAACAGGCAGCACGTAATAAGCACAACTAATCGCTAGAGATACCCCTGTGATATTCAAGTCACTCTCAGCTTGAAGATTTTCTTTTATTCACCTCAAGTTCAACTTGAATGTTGGTCCACACCGTTAAACCCGCCAAATACGGAGATTTGTCCAAAGCTGGAGACCATATATCCACAATCGTCCAGGTATATCCACAACTTATCCACACACAACATTCAACCCCCATAAACAGGTGTGGATAACTCTGGGGATAAAACGGGGAGAAATACCAAAACCCTTTGGATACACCCCCTCTTCCCTGTGAATCTGCTGAACAGCCACGCCGAGAAACTCCACGACAATCCCCAGCCCACACGAGCACACTCCACGCGACCCTCCACAAATTCAACCGCAAAATGAGCGCTGAGCAACCGCTTATCCACATTATCCACAGGACTTATTAACACCACTTACCCTTAAAAATCCCCATCTACAGAACAACAACCTTCCAGACACTTCGCGTTTGCTTCGACGACAGAAGAGGAACCGAGAAGCTGTTCACAGCGGATCACATGAAAACTCACAATCCGCTAAGCTTGCAATGACTCATGAGCTCATTTCTGTCATTATTGAGCTCGTAGTCACGCCATTTAGGCGTGCGATAGACCCGATCATGAGAGGCAGAGCAGCGTGACGTTCAGTCTAGAGAAGTTCTCTACAGACTCGGCCAGTAGTGGCAGCCCGAGCCTGAAGTTCACTATCGAGCGTGACGTCCTCACCGACGCTGTATCGTGGGCTGCCCGTTCTTTGTCCCCTCGCCCACCAGTACCTGTACTGTCGGGATTGTTGATCACAGCCGAAGATCAACTCGTGTCCATCGCGAGCTTCGATTATGAAACCTCCGCACAACTGGAAGTCGAAGCCGATATCGAAGAGCCGGGACAAATTCTGGTTTCCGGCAAATTGCTCAATGACATCGTCAAATCTCTTCCTCATGCACCCGTCACCGTCGAGCTCGATGGCTCCAAAGTTGTTCTGACGTGTCGGAATTCGCGATTTGCCCTGGCGACGATGCCGGTCAGTGAGTACCCGACTTTGCCTGAGCTACCTGACATTTCGGGAACGGTCGACGGTGACACGTTCGCTCAAGCAGTTCACCAGGTCACCGCGGCAGCCTCTAAAGATGACACTCTGCCGGTCCTGGCTGCGGTGAAGATTGAGATCGACGGGGATCAGATGACGTTTCTGGCCACCGACCGGTACCGATTGGCCATGAAAGAAATCACCTGGACACCAACCGATCCGGCGACGTCGACCTCCGTGTTGGTTAAAGCTCGCACACTGTCCGAGGTTGCCAAGTCCTTGGGTGGTGGTGGCGAACTGTCGTTGCGACTCAATCAGAGCGACTCAGGAACCGAGATCCTCGGGTTCTCGTCCGGTGGCCGTCGTGCCACCAGCCTGTTGGTTGATGGTGATTACCCGAAGATTCGGGCCCTGTTTCCCGAGTCCAGTCCGATCCACGCAGTGGTGGAATCAACGCCCTTAATTGATGCGGTCAAGCGCGTGGCCTTGGTCGCGGAACGCAATACTCCGTTGCGTTTGGCGTTCACCGGTAACGAGGTTTACCTTGACGCCGGGGCAGGAGATGATGCCTCGGCGAATGAATCGGTGCCGTGCCGACTGTTGGGAGACGACATCACGGTGGCCTTCAACCCCACCTACTTGCTTGAGGGACTCAACGTCGTCAATGCCGATTACTCCCACTTTGCCTTCACCACCGCTCCTAAACCTGCATTGCTGACCGGTCAGAGTGAACCCGAAGGAGCGGAACTCCAGGACTTCCGCTATCTGGTCATGCCGATTCGCATCGCTGACTGATGGTCTACATTTCGGCTTTCTCACTGACAAACTTTCGGTCCTATCAGCAACTGGACCTGACTTTCGAACCAGGTACCAATGTCCTGGTGGGATACAACGGGGTCGGCAAGACCAACATCGCCGAGGCGATAAATTATTTAGCTACCCATCATTCGCATCGGGTGTCACACGATGGACCGCTGATTCGCTTTGGCGCAGACCAAGCCCATATCCGAGGCCGCATTCACCACGATCAACGTGCTGTCGGTATCGACCTGGAGATCAATCCTGGCAAATCCAATCGGGTGTCCATCAACCGTGGAGCACCGCAACCGGCCAAGCAGGGTTTGGGTTTAGTGCGGTGCGTCTTATTTGCTCCGGAAGATTTGCACCTTATTAACGGAGATCCTTCGGTGCGTCGGAATTTTCTTGACGACCTCACGGTGCAGCTTCGACCAGTCATGGCCGATGCCCGGCGGGACTACGAGCGTGTGTTAAAACAGCGCAATGCCCTGTATAAGTCCGCAAAAAAATCCCGCCGATGGGGTGCCGATGAAGAAAGCACCCGTCACGTTTTTGACGAATATCTTGCCCAGGCCGGCGCCAGAATTCTCTGGGGACGGTTACACGTCTTGAAGCTCTTGGCTCAGCCTCTGCAGACCGCCTATCAAGCCCTAGCACCGGGTATGAAAGATGCCGGTTTCAGTTACGAATCCACCGTGGGATTAGCTACCGGGCAACACCCGGTGGTCCCGGACGAAACTGCTCTGGCTGAAGCGATGCTTCAGGAGTTGCAGGCCGTTCATGATCAGGAACAAGATCGCGGACTGACCTTGGTGGGGCCTCACCGTGATGACGTGCAGTTCACGCTGGGACCTGCCCCGGCCAAAGGCTATGCGTCCCACGGGGAAACATGGTCTTTTGCGCTTGGTTTGCGACTGGCCAGCTATCAGGTGCTCGCCGAGGATCGGCCCGGTGACCAGGACCGACCCATCTTGATTCTCGACGATGTGTTCGCCGAACTCGATGCCCAACGGCGTGACAAATTAGCCCAGATCGCCACCAAGGCTGATCAAGTGATCGTCACCGCTGCGGTGGCCGAGGATGTGCCGCACACACTTCACGGTCCGCGGTTCCCGGTGCGCTGCGATCACGGGATCTCCCAGGTGCCCACTACTGAGACCAACGGGCCAGAGGACTAGATGATGATGGCAGCAGATGAACTCGATGCGATCTGCGGGGTGGACCACGACAGAATTGACGCGGCATTTGCCGCCCTACAACGAGTACGTCGCACCGTCTCCCAAGCCGGATATACCCCAGGCGACCCCGACCCGAACCTGCACCGGTGGCGGCGAGGTTCTTCGCGCCGGGGAACACGACGGGCCCCATCTGTGCGCCGGCGAGCTGCCGCTGACGTTGATAATCAATTCACCTCGCCCTTACCGAAAGTGAAATCCCTTGATGAGCTTTTCGGGGGTCTGGTCGCTGACCGGGGTTGGAAAGAACCGGTCGCGGTCGGATCGGTCTTGGGACGGTGGGAGGACCTGGTCGGACCACAGGTGGCTGAACACTGTCAGATTGAAAGTTTCGAGCACGCGGTGCTGGTGGTACGGTGTTCGACCACCAGCTGGGCCACTCAATTGCGATTGATGTCTGCCCAGATCCTGCAACGGATCAATACGGCTCTGGGTCGTGAGGTGGTACGAGAGATCACCATTAACGGACCCGCTGCCCCCAGCTGGCGTAAAGGCCCGCGGGTGGTGCGCGGTCGAGGTCCGCGCGACACCTACGGATAACCCACCCACGATCTCGCTCAACGCGGATTTGCCGGGCTAGCACCAGCGAGGTCGAGATGCTGTTCAGAAGAAGCTCTACCATGACGCCGAAGCGGCCGTTATGTCACGATTTGGGCATGTTTTCTCCACTGAGGGCCCGATTTTTTCCGTGGATCGGACTTGATGGCGTAGAATAACGGGATGTGCGCGGCGAGTTATCGTTGCCAAAAGTCCTATTTTCCGATCGAGGAGCCCCTGTCGACCGTGGCCGATGAACAGCCAGAGACCCTGTCTCAACCAGACCAACCGGACTCAGCTGGACTATCCAAAGTGGATCACAGTTATGACGCCGGAGACATTACCGTCCTGGAAGGTTTGGAAGCCGTTCGTAAACGGCCCGGTATGTATATCGGATCCACCACTTCCCGGGGTCTGCATCATTTGGTCTACGAGGTCGTCGACAATGCGGTCGATGAAGCCCTGGCAGGATACTGCGACACCATCGACGTGGCCATTCAGGCCGATGGTGGCCTGCGGGTCTCTGATAATGGCCGCGGTATTCCGGTCGATCTGCATCCCACTGAGGGCAAGCCGACGGTTGAAGTGGTCATGACCATCCTGCACGCCGGTGGCAAGTTTGGTGGCGGCGGATATGCGGTCTCTGGTGGTTTGCATGGTGTGGGTGTCTCCGTGGTGAATGCACTGTCCACCAGGGTCTATACCGAGATCTGTCGCCAGGGTTATGTGTGGCGAATTAGTTTCCACAACGGCGGTCACACCGATCAGCAACTGGAACGCGGGGAAGAAACGGAGCAGACCGGCACCACCCAGACCTTTTATCCGGACCCGGAGATCTTCGAAACCGTCGAGTTCGATTTTGAGACGTTGCGCGCCCGCTTCCAGCAGATGGCGTTTTTGAATAAGGGCCTACGGATTACCCTGACCGATGAGCGCAATCTGGATTCCAATGAGGTCCAGTCTGATGAGATCGTCGGCGCCAGTGCTGCGCAAGATCAGCCCGATGAAGCCGGATTGGCCGAGCAAGGTCAAACCGAAGACACCCCCTCACAGCGTTCGGTGAGCTACTACTACGAAGATGGCCTGCTCGACTATGTGCAGCACCTCAACTCACTCAAGCGCACCGAAACGGTGCACGAGGACATTATCGCCTTCGAATCCGAGGACGAAAATCGCCAGATGGCTGTGGAAGTGGCCATGCAGTGGACCACTGCTTTTTCTGAATCGGTCTACACCTACGCCAACACCATTAACACCCACGAGGGTGGTACCCACGAAGAAGGCTTCCGCGCGGCCTTGACCGGTTTGATCAACCGTTACGCTCGAGACAACGGATTGTTGCGGGATAAAGACGATAACCTCACCGGTGACGATATCCGTGAGGGACTCACCGCAGTTATTTCAGTGAAACTTTCCGAGCCACAGTTTGAAGGCCAGACCAAGACCAAGCTCGGCAACTCCGAGGCCCGCGGTTTCGTCCAGGGTGTGATCACCTCCGAACTGACCGACTGGTTAGACCGCAACCCCGCGCCGGCCAAAGAGATTATTCGCAAAGCCATCCTGGCCTCCCAGGCCCGGTTGGCAGCCCGCAAAGCTCGGGATCAAGCCCGGCGGAAGTCTCCGCTGGAATCCTTCGGCATGCCCGGTAAGCTCTCGGACTGCTCCTCAAAGAGTCCCGAAGAGTGCGAGATTTACATTGTCGAGGGTGACTCTGCGGGTGGTTCGGCCAAGCAGGGTCGCAATCCGATTACCCAGGCCATACTGCCTCTGCGTGGCAAGATCCTGAACGTAGAACGGGCCCGGCTAGATCGAGCATTATCGAACGCGGAAGTTCAGGCCATGATTACCGCATTCGGTACCGGTATCGGTGAAGAATTCGATATCGAGAAGTTGCGCTATCACAAGATTGTGTTGATGGCGGATGCGGATGTGGACGGTCAGCACATCACCACCTTGCTGTTGACCCTGCTCTTCCGTTACATGCGCCCGCTGATCGAACGCGGTCATGTGTTCTTGGCCCAACCCCCGCTGTACCGGATTAAGTGGTCGAATCAGCCCCACGACTACGTGTTCTCCGATGCAGAACGTGATGACCGGTTGGAAGCCGGTTTGGCGAAGAACTGGCGGCTGCCTAAGGAGAACGGCATCCAGCGGTATAAGGGGCTGGGAGAGATGGACTACCAGGAACTGTGGGAAACCACTATGGATCCGCAGAACCGCACGTTGCTACAGGTCACCATGGATGACGCTGCCGCAGCCGATCAGGTCTTCTCGATGCTGATGGGCGAGGATGTGGAATCTCGTCGAAACTTCATTCAACAAAACGCCAAGGATGTCCGGTTCCTCGATATCTAATCAGAGATCGCGTGCTGCCTGCGAGTCCGAAGAAGCCCGTGTTGGAAAACCCAAGGATTAAAACAGCGTGAGTGACGAACTACCTCCAGAGATCATCAATCCAGACAAGGTCGAACACATCGATCTCGAGTCGGAGATGAAACGCTCCTACCTCGATTACGCCATGGCCGTGATCGTCGGACGTGCTCTGCCGGATGTGCGCGATGGTCTCAAGCCGGTCCACCGTCGTGTGCTTTACGGCATGTACGATGGCGGTTACCGTCCGGACCGCTCCTTTTCTAAGTCGGCCCGTGTGGTCGGTGACGTGATGGGTAATTACCACCCCCACGGTGACTCGGCCATCTACCATGCGCTGGTGCGTCTGATCCAAGACTGGGTGATGCGCTACCCACTGGCCCAGGGTCAGGGCAACTTTGGTTCAGCTGGCAACGACGGTGCCGCCGCCCAACGGTATACCGAGACCAAAATGGCCCCCCTGGCGATGGAGATGGTCCGCGATATTGACGAAGATACCGTGGACTTTCAGGACAACTACGACGGTCGGCAACAAGAACCCACGGTGCTACCTGCCCGGTTCCCGAACCTGTTGGCCAATGGCTCTTCGGGTATTGCGGTCGGAATGGCCACCAATATCCCGCCACATAACCTGCGGGAACTGGCCGATGGTGTCCAGTGGTATTTGGACCACCCCGAAGCCAGTCGGGAAGAACTCTTAGAAGAACTGCTGAAACGCATCAAAGGTCCTGACTTCCCGACCGGGGCACAGATCTTGGGCCACCAGGGTATTGAGCAGGCCTACCGGACCGGGCGTGGTTCGATCACCATGCGCGCAGTGGTTAACGTCGAGGAGATCCAGGGCCGAACCTGCCTGGTGGTCACCGAGCTACCGTATCTGACCAACCCAGATAATCTGGCCTCCAGGATCGCCGAAATGGTCCGGGACGGCAAGCTGTCCGGCATTGCAGATCTGCGCGATGAGACCTCGGGTCGCACCGGACAACGGCTGGTCATTGTGCTCAAGCGCGATGCGGTGCCCAAGGTCGTGTTGAATAACCTGTATAAGCACACCGCTCTACAGGAAAACTTCTCGGCCAATATGTTGGCACTGGTTGATGGAGTCCCGCGGACCCTGTCGCTGGATGGGTTCATCCACTATTGGGTGAAACACCAGGTCGATGTCATCGTGCGTCGTACCGCCTACCGTAAGCGCAAGGCCGAAGAACGCGCCCACATTCTGCGTGGTCTGCTTAAAGCTCTGGACATGCTCGATGAGGTTATTGCGACCATTCGCGCCTCAGCCTCGGCCGATGTCGCCCGTGAAGAACTCAAGACGCTACTGGACATCGATGATGATCAGGCCCGTGCGATCCTGCTGATGCAGTTGCGACAACTGGCTGCGCTAGAAGCGCAGAATATTCAGGATGAATACGACGAGCTTCAGGCCAAGATCGCCGAGTACAACGAGATCCTGGGCTCCCCGATCCGTCAGCGCGAGGTCATCTCCGAAGAAATGAGCGAGATCATCGAGCGCCACGGCGACGAGCGTCGCACCGAAATCCTCTATGGTTATGACGGTGACGTGTCGATGGAGGACCTTATCCCCGAAGAGGAAATGGTCATCACCATTACCCGTGGCGGTTACGTCAAACGCACCCGGATCGACCACTACCGCGCTCAGAACCGTGGCGGTAAGGGTGTCCGCGGTGCACAGCTAAAGGGTGAAGACGTGGTGGAGCATTTCTTCACCACCTCCACCCACCACTGGATCTTATTCTTTACCAACTTTGGTCGCGTCTACCGAGTCAAGGCCTACGAGTTGCAAGAGGCCGGTCGCGATGCCAAGGGTCAGCACGTGGCTAATGTGATGGCCTTCCAGCCCGATGAATACATTGCCCAGGTCCTGACGTTGAAGACCTACCAGGATCAGCCCTACTTGGCGCTGGCCACCAAGCAGGGACTGGTGAAAAAGACCCGCTTGGAAGATTACGACTCGCCACGCACTGCCGGTGTCATCGCGATCAAATTGCGCGAAGACGATGAAGTGGTCGCAGCCCAACTGGTCAGCGCCGACGATGATCTGGTGTTGATCTCTCGTAACGGTCAGTCCCTGCGGTTCACCGCAACCGATGAGGCGTTGCGTCCCATGGGCCGGGCCACCTCGGGTGTCACCGGCATGAAATTCAAGGACGATGACGAGTTGTTGAGCATGGGCGTGATCTGTGATGACTCCTATATCTTCACAGTCACCGATGGCGGATACGCCAAGCGCACCTCAGCTGATGAGTATCGGTTGCAGAACCGCGGCGGGTACGGCATTAAGGTCGCCAACCTGCAAGAAGCCCGTGGTGGGCTGGTCGGTGGACTCGTGGTCACCGAAGACCAGCAGGTGCTGGTGGTCATGAAGTCCGGTAACGTGGTCCGCTCAGCGGTATCGCAGGTGCCGATCCGAGGTCGCAACACCATGGGCGTCATCTTTGCCAAGCCAGGTCCCAAGGATTCCATTGTTGCCGTGGCGCTAAACCACCCGATTGATCAAGAACCCGATGTGGACAATGTTGACAAGACGCCGGACACTGTCGGTCTTGAGCCCACTGATCAGAATTCTGAAGTAGCCTTGGAAACTGATCACCGTACGGAGGAAGGACAGTCGTGAGTCAATCGAGCACTCCAGGGCCACAGAAAAAGCCCTCTGGACAGCCACCTCAAGTCCCTCAACAGCAGGTCAGAACAGCCCCGCAGGGCAAAAAACCTGCCCGTCAGACTCAAGGTCCGAAGAAAGTAGCACCGGCTGCCCCAGCTGGCACAAAGCCCACTGCGGGGTCGAACGCGCCTAAAGGCAAGAAGAATACCAAAGGTTTGGTGCGTCCTGCACCGAAAGCCAAGGTGCGTCGAGCCAAGCTGGTACTCGCCAAGATTGACTTGTGGTCGGTGTTGAAGATCTCCTTCCTGCTCTCCGTTGCCTTCGGTGTGGTTACCGTGGTGGCCGGCGTGGTGTTGTGGACCGTGATGGATTTGACCGGCATCTTCGACGAGGTCAACGCCCTGATCGGAACCATCCTGGGCACTGAGGGCGGTGGACAGACTATCCAAGAGCTCGTCTCACTCAGCCAGGTGGCCTCCGTGTCGACCATTATTGCCGTGGTGAACGTGGTCTTAATTACGTTGCTGTCCATCCTGGCAGCCTTGATCTACAACATTTCAGCCTCCCTCGTTGGAGGTGTGGGCGTCACGCTCACCGATGACTGAACCGGATTTGGAGTTCTGTTAAATTCCGGGTAAGGTAGGTTCTCGTCTTGAGGGCGACCTCGAGATAGGTTCGGGCGTATAGCTCAGGCGGTTAGAGCGCTTCGCTGATAACGAAGAGGTCCCAGGTTCAAGTCCTGGTACGCCCACCACCGACACCAAGACCACAGGAGATCACATGAAGAAACTCATCGTGACCCTCGCAGTGGCGCTTGGAGCTGGTGCGTTAGGATTTGTCATCGCCCGAGACGTGAAAACCCGGACTATCTGGGAAGAGGCGACTGATGAGGTCCCACCCAACTAAACACTTGGGGGTATGGCGCAACTGGTAGCGCATCTGCTTTGCAAGCAGAGGGTTAGGGGTTCGAGTCCCCTTACCTCCACCAAAGAACCGCACGATGGTGCGGTTCTTTTTTATGTGGGTGACATGACTAGGTTTTCAGGCGTGCGAACCTCGTTATGATCACTGAGGTCATCAAAAACCCACGAGCCTTGCCTCAAGTCCGAAACGACCTCGCACAGGATCCGGTCGCTGAGCTCCAGTCGCAAGAAGCGGCCCTCTCGGGAGCCCTCTCCGACTCCGTGCCAGGTCGACTCCCGAACAAATCTTCAGCTCTCGTCTCTGTCACCGGCAATGCTGATGTCCTGCACGACGAGCACGGATTGAGCATTGACCAGCTCTTCCGAACGGCATCCTGATCGAAAGCATTCTGATGATGACGAGATGATTGAATCAAGCGTTTATTCGCACCCGTGATCTAGATGCTGTATCATCATTGGTGCAGTTCTCACGCTCGTCATGGCGATATGACGAACACACCGATCCTGGAACTGCCGCCGTCGTAGGAGTTTGCTCTGTGGCTTATTTCTTATGTGCCACCTCTTCGACGATTTCGACAAAACGCTTCACGTAGTCCTGAAGAAACTCAACAGTGGAGTCTTGGACAAATTGGTCGTTGTCATCAAGCAGAGCCGGAGACTGCCCCAAGAAGACCTCCGGCTGGCCGGGGGTGGGCATGTCAAAGTAGGACAGGGCCAACCGCAGATTCTTCTGTGAGCTATAGCCACCCATACGTCCCACCGAGTGGCTGATGATTCCGGCGGGCAGACCCTTCCACGCGACATCACTATTCGGTTTGGAACCGATATCAACAGCATTCTTCAAGCAGGCCGGAATGGTGCGGTTATTTTCTGCGGTGACGAACATGACACCGTCGGAATTCTTAATGGTGTTTCGGAAGTTCGTGTACTGCTCAGGGGTCGGTTTATCGGTGACCTCTGGGTCATCGTAGTCGAAATCGTAGAGGGGCAGATCCCGGATCTCCACGATTTGAGCGGTATAGCCGCCGGGGAAGTAGTCAAGCACATTGCGGGCGATCTTGCGGGCATAAGAGCCACGACGCAGACTACCGACAAGCACGGAGATGTTCTTGGTCATCGAAATTCCTTTCTTGTGCTCATCCTCGAAGAGGTGAAGAGGTATGGGGTCGAGTTTAGAAGTCCCAGTCGTCATCGCTGGTATCCTCGGCTGTGCCGATCACGTAGGAGGAACCAGACCCGGAGAAGAAATCGTGGTTTTCGTCCGCCCCGGGAGCCAAAGCGGCGAGGATTTCGGGATTGACCTCGGTTTCTTCTGACGAGAAGCGCGGCGGATACCCCAGGTTCATCAGTGCTTTATTGGCGTTATACCGCACGAAGACGGCAACGTCATCCATCAGTCCCAGAGGCTCATAGAGTTCACCGGAATATTGCAGCTCTAGCTCGTAGAGATCGTCCAGCAGGTTGAGGGTGAACTCTCGCATTTCCTTCTGTTGACTAGCCGTGCGGGCTTCCAAACCCCGTTGGTACTTATAGCCGGAGTAGTACCCATGGACTGCCTTATCACGCAGGATCAGCCGAATCATATCGGCAGTATTGGTCAGCGTGGCGTGGACCGAGAAATGCAACGGCAGATAGAAACCCGCATAAAGCAACAGTGACGACAACAGGGTCGAGGACACCTTGCGTTTCAGCGGGTCGTCGCCATAATAGTGAGCCAACACCTTCTTGCACCGTTGTTGCAGCAGGTCATTGTTGACCGCCCACCGATAGGCATTGTCGATCTCCGGTGTTGAGGTCAGAGTCGAGAATACCGATGAATAGGAGCGCGCGTGTACGGACTGCATGAACGCGATATTGGTATAGATCGCCTCTTCATGCTCGGTGCGTGCATCCTGAATCTGACAAATCTCCCCGACGGTGGCCTGGACGGTATCGAGCATCGTGAGCCCCGTGAAGACGCGCATGGTCAAGGTGCGTTCTTCTTCGGTGAGCTTCTGCCAGGCGGGAATGTCATGGGAGAGGGGCACTTTTTCTGGTAGCCAGAAATTTGCCGTGAGTCGATTCCAGACCTCGAGATCTTTCTCATCGTCGACGCGGTTCCAGTTGATCGGGCGCAACCGGGCAGTGGGGTCGTGGCGGTAGGACGGTGGGGTCACGGAGATTTCGGTGAGTGGACGGTTGGAATGGGTCGCAGTCATCGTTCTTCTTTCGACAGATAGGGTGGTCAGTGGTTACAGGGCGCAGGAGACACAGTTCTCGATTTCTGTGCCTCCCAGGGCCGGCTGGCGCAATCGGATGTAGTAGAGAGTCTTGATACCGGAACGCCAGGCATAAATCTGAGCCTTATTAATGTCGCGGGTAGTGGCGGTATCTCGGAAGAACAGCGTCAACGACAGCCCCTGATCCACGTGCTGTGTCGCGGCGGCGTAGGTGTCGATGATCTTTTCGTATCCAATCTCGTAGGCATCTTGGTAGAACTCCAGATTGTCGTGGGTCATATGCGGTGCCGGGTAATAGACTCGGCCGAGCTTTCCCTCCTTACGGATCTCGATCTTGGCCGCCACCGGATGGATCGAGGCGGTGGAGTTGTTGACATACGAGATGGAACCCGTGGGCGGGATGGCCTGCAGATAGGCGTTATAGATCCCGTGTTCTGTCACCGAGCCACGCAGCTTCTCCCAGTCTTCGCGCGACGGGATGGCGACCCCAGCGCTCGCGAACAGATCCCGGACTCGTTGGGTGGCTGGCTGCCACTCTTTCTCGGTGTACTTGTCGAAATAGCTACCGTCGGCATAGGACGAGGTTTCAAAACCCTCGAAGGCCTTCCCACGTTCAATCGCCAGCCGGTTCGAGGCACGCAAGGCATGATAGGTGACAGTCAGGAAGTAGATGTCGGTGAAATCGATGCCCTCCTCGGAACCATAATGGATGCGTTGAGAGGCCAGGTAGCCGTGCAGGTTCATCTGGCCTAGCCCGATGGCGTGTGAGGCTTCGTTACCGGCAGCTACTGACGGAACAGCATCCACGTTGGTCTGATCTGAGACACTGGTGAGTGCCCGAACGGCCGTCTCCACCGTGGCACTGAAATCCGGAGAGGCCATCGCCGCGACGATATTTAGTGAACCCAGATTGCACGAAATATCACGACCGACTTCCTGGTAGCCGATGGCGCCATCGTAGCGGGATGGTGTATTTACCTGCAGAATTTCGCTGCACAGGTTGGACATGTTAATCCGGCCCTGGAGTGGATTAGCGCGGTTCACCGTGTCTTCAAACAGTACGTAGGGGTAACCGGACTCGAACTGTAGCTCAGCCAGGGTTTTGAAGAACTCACGGGCCTTGATGGTGGACTTGCGGATCCGTGGATTGGCGACCAGCTCGTCATAGTGATCGTTGACTGACAGGTCTGATAGTGGGGTTCCGTATTCGCGCTCAACGTCGTAGGGACTGAACAAGTTCATGTCCTTATTAGCCTTGGCAAGATGGAACGTCACATCCGGGATGACGACACCAAGAGAAAGCGTCTTGATACGGATTTTCTCGTCGGCGTTCTCACGCTTGGTGTCGAGAAACCGCAGAATATCGGGATGGTGGGCGTGTAGATACACCGCACCTGCGCCTTGGCGTGCCCCTAGCTGGTTGGCGTAGGAAAATGAGTCTTCCAGGATCTTCATCACGGGAACAACTCCGGAAGCCTGGTTTTCGATCTTCTTGATCGGCGCCCCCGCCTCACGAAGGTTTGACAGCAGTAGCGCTACTCCGCCGCCCCGTTTAGACAGTTGTAGCGCAGAGTTGACACTGCGACCAATGGATTCCAGATTGTCTTCCATCCTCAGCAAAAAGCACGAAACTAGTTCACCGCGTTGGGCTTTTCCGGCGTTGAGGAAGGTGGGCGTAGCCGGTTGAAAACGGCCAGACATCATCTCATCAACCAGCTGGGTAGCCAATACTTCGTCCCCGTGACCCAGGTATAGAGCCGTGGTAGCGACTCGCTGGGGGTACCCCTCCAAATACTGGGATCCGTCAAAGGTTTTCAGAGCGTACGCTGTAAAGAACTTGAAGGCGCCCAAGAAGGTCTGGAAACGGTGACCGGCGTTCTCGGCACGCTCGTATACAGCGGTGACGAACTCTTCTGAGTACGCGGCGAGGAAATCTTTCTCGTAGTAGTCGTTGTCCACCAACCAGTGCAGTCTTTCCCACACTGAATCAAAGCGTTTGGTGTTGGGGGCCACGTGCTGATCCAGGTACGCCTGGGTTGCTTGGCGATCCTTATCAAACTGGATCGAGCCGTCAGCAGCAAACAGGTTCAGCTCGGCGTTGAGTGCGTGGTAGTCCCTGCGCTCACCGATTCCGGTGACCTCAGGAGCATCCGTGGTGGGTATCGTCATACCGTTTCCTTTCGACTTAGCTTGGAGTGGAGGTAAAGGTTTGGGAGTCGGCTTGGTCCCAGAAGCGAGTCAGTCCGGTGTCCACCAGCTCGATGTCGCGCCGCGTTCCTAAGAGTTCAAAGCGATACAGCTCCGGTACCTTGCATTTGGCGGAGATGATCGGTCCGGCCAGACAGTAGTGCTGACCGAAATTGGTGTTTCCCGCCGTGATCACACCGCGGATCAAAGACCGATTGATCGGGTCGTTGAGGAATTTGATCACCTGCTTGGGTACCGCACCAGAGCGCTCCCCACCCCCGTAGGTGGGGACAACGAGCACGAAAGGGCGTGAGACACGGATATACCCTTCACTTCTCGGGCGCAGCGGAATTCGTATGGCCGGTCGGTTCAGCTGCTCCACGAAGCGATGGGTGTTCTCCGAAACGCTGGAAAAATACACCAGATCCGGGGACTCTTTGACTGGTATTTCTCGAACCGGGAGTGCATCCGGGGGTTTCTTCGCTGGAGTATGCACAGCGATCTCTCCTCACTCATTGACTGAAGCGGACATCATAAAAACACAATATCTTGTGTGTTGATGAACTAATTAGGCGCATATCTAGTAGTATCACACGATAGGTTCCGTGTCTACGTGCTAGCTGTGTTTGTAACTACGGCATGGCGAACATATGATGGAGCGTAGCGAGGTACTCACACCAAACAGTCAGTAGCCAGATCGGAGTAAACGTGACAGTAGAGACGTGGCGCGATGGCATTTGGTTGGAATCAATTGGCTTGTTTCAGCAAGCGCGGGCGGGCAATCACCAGGCTGCGATGCGACTTTTGGAGACTTCAGCGGACCCAGCCACCACGGTGCATGGACTG
Organism: Auritidibacter ignavus; assembly: GCF_003703835.1. Taxonomy (GTDB): domain Bacteria; phylum Actinomycetota; class Actinomycetes; order Actinomycetales; family Micrococcaceae; genus Auritidibacter; species Auritidibacter ignavus. The sequence goes on along the minus strand of NZ_RDQR01000006.1, from coordinate 22,983 downwards.
TTGCGTATGTTGGTGGTGTTTCTGCGAGACGAAGATCCTGAGAAGATGGAGCGATTCCTTGACGCGTCCCTCCGCGCCGGTGCGCCACCGTTGGGTTCACCATTTGTTCGTGATAGCGCGGCATTTGCCGAAGGATTCGCGGGGCGACTGCGTGGTGGTTTTCGCTTGACGGGGCACATGCGAGCTCTGCTTGAGACGGACATTCCGGTGCTGGCTACGGCTACACCGGAAGGGGCTCCTGCGGTTGGACCAACGAGTTCGCTTCGTATTTGGGATGAACGCACACTCTTTTATTACGAACCGCCAACCGGTCGGCACCTGGCAAATTTCCGCGCTGGATCGGTCGCCACGGTTGCCGTAATTGATCAGGACAACTTTACGGGTTATCGGTTTGTGGGACTACCCGAGGTTCATCACAACGGAGACGTGTTCGAGGCAGCCGTGACTTTCGCTCGTGCGCAGGACGTAAGCCCACCCGCTGCAGCGGTCTTGATCCACCTGCACGAGGCGGAGATGTTGGACGTCAGCGCGTAGGCAACGATGAACTCTAGCGTTCCTGACAATAACCTGAAAAACTGCTGTTGGACTTTGCACGACGATCAGCAGAAGAAAACAAAGGCTTCGTCGCCTGCCTGTTTGATCTGTCGTTCGATAGTTTCGTGACGGTCAAGTTCACGAAGATCATCTATATTTTGATCCTCGTTCTGGTCGGCATCTCCCTGATCATTGGTTGGCTAGTGCCGGCATTTACCATCATGGCGACAGGTGTCGCGCTGATTGGCGTACTGTGGTTGCTGATTGGATGGATCATTCCCGTCATTCAGCTCGTGTTGTTCCGTGTGGTGCTGGAGCTATTCATCGCGACGATTCGCACCGCGCAGAATACTGCTGGTACACGTCAAGAAATTCAGAAATTGCGTGACGAAGTGGGGCAGCGAGGCTAATTTGTACAGCTGGTCCGGCTGTTTCAAAGCGACGATCACCCGTGTGGGGGATGCGGTGTGCTATTCCTCTCCGCAGATCGCGATTGAGAACATTCATCCCGATCAACTGGTTGCGGGGGAATGCGTCCACCCAGGCGAGATTCCGGCTGGCGATGGCCCTGCATAACGACATGATCCGCACGGTGGCGATGGCTTTCTGGGGATCATCTATGACAATCCTTCATCGGCTGAAACAACCAATCCGCTGAGCACGATCTATTGATTAATAATGACGCAATAAATACTGAGTGAAATTGAAGCATTATCGATTATAAATATGTTGCGAAACAGCTTAGGAAAAGATGTGTGGATAATCAGAAAACTACAGATGACGGTAGAGTACCGTACGCGAAATGGGATAAGCACCGGGGCGAGGCGTTAGAGAGACTTCGTGAACAGTATCCTGACGGGTTCACTTATGGTAAGAAGATCCCGCCTAGGAACCCGAAGAACCCGCCAAAACTACAGCCTGAGGGGTTTGAGCCCCTTGATTCGAAGCAATGGAACCACATCCTCTACGGAGAACGGCGTAACAGTTCGACGCCTGAAGCACCAGACGGGCTTGGCGGTCATGGGGCCGGGTACGGGTGGATTTTTGAGTTAGCTGAAGGTGTTCCCAGAACCGAGTTCCCCCGCGATTGGTCTCACGAAGATATTGTGCATGCGATTGATGACACCATCACCTACGGTAAGCCAAACAAGTCACGGGGTAACCTTATCCATAAGTACACGGTGGATGGGGTGCCGTTCAAGGTGGCGACTGGTCGGAGAAAACACGGCGGGCTACGCTACATTATTAGCGCTTACCCGGATCTTGACCCCAGGAAGTAGAATAAGACCATGTGGAGCTCCTACGAAGTTTTTAAGTCTTTGTACAGCGTGGTTGTTGACGCTGTTGGAGAGTCGAATCCAGTACTAGAAGAAGCGGTGAATGCGTCTCAGCACCGAGAGCTCGGTATTGCTGTGTTGTTTTGTCTTGACGTGGCCGTAGAAGAGTCAATAAAAATACCAGAGGAGTTGCTCGTTCAAGCTAGTCTGATGTTTGACGAGGAAGAACCGAATGATGAGCCTGTATTTGATGATGTCTCGCTTCTTCGTGAGTTGAACAAGCAACAGGTGGCCTAAGGCCCCAGTTTTTAGTGCCCCGTACCAGTAACTGGTGCGGGGTTTTGTTGTACCCGGTTGCTGGCGTGGTTTCCGGGGTTTTTAGTGGTACGCGGTCATCGCGAGGGCGAGATCACCGAGCATGCTAAGGCGTTGCTCGAAGCGTTCTGTCAAAATGCTGGGGTCAAGGCTGGTGGTTATGCCGGTGTGGGGGCGCGTGGGGCTCCACCAGTGGATCTGCTGGTAAAGCGCGGATTTCTGAGCAACAGAAGTTTGCTCAGGATCTTCTACGAGGCGGCTAAATGGGTGGTCTCGGCTTAACACGAATGATGATGATGACGTCAGGCGCTGGCGTGTGTGTGCTGGCGGTGATGACCAGGGACGGTGAGTGTCCTTCGGGGGTAATACTCTTTGTTTTGTGACGCTTTGGAAGCGCGTGTTTGTGATCGCTATTTTTACTACTGAGACAGCGAAGATGCTGATGCCTCGCACGGTGGCGGATGGGCTGATCAAGGACACATCAACACCTCGACGGTGGCTGAGTTTGTGACGGAGGGTGCGGAGAAGTCTGCTACCACTGGTGGGTTTACTTCGGTGACCGCAACTCTGAAGAAAGCTCAGGTCACGATGCGGTTCAATGAGGAAGTCCAGTGGGCCGATGAGGACCACCAGCTGAGCAGGCTCCATGGCACTGTCTCGTGCCCTGGATCTGGGCCTGTATCGCCGGATCAATCCGTTGACTGGTACTGAAATCACGGCCTGGGATCACTACGTGGGTGCTACCGAGTACTCCGCGGAGCTGTCTGCATCTGTTGAACCAGACCAGGTGGTGCGCGCTACCGCCGGGCTGTTGATCAATCGAGACCGGCCGGTGTCGGTCCATGGGTTTGCGATTGTCCCGCGACTGACCTGGGAATTATCGAACTTGCAGACCAAGAACGCTGATGGTTCCCCATCGGGGACTCAACGGTACCCGAATCTGGGACTGGGCGCAGGCATCAGCTCCTTCCTGGGACTTAACACCGCCAAAGGAGACACCGTTTCTGAGCGCCCAGAGGCGACCACTGATACTGGTGTGCGAGGGATCCTCGGTGACTTCACGAATGGTATCCGCTGGGGTGTCCAACGCGAGTTCCCGGTCGAGAAGATCATGTACGGCGACCCGGACGGTCAGGGTGCCTTGTCCCGCCACAACCAGATCGCACTACGGTTGGAAATCGTCTACGGCTGGTACGTCTTCGCGGACAGGTTCGCTCTGGTTAAGACTGTTGAAACTGCTGGTAGTGAGGGTTAATGGCAGTGCGTGTAACTCTTGCTAGTGGTGTGATGGTCACTGTGCCGGAGACGGCGGCCACCCACCGGAGCAAACAAGACCAAATCGCGAAGACGCCTACTAAACGGTCCGAGCCAGCTGCAGGATCGAGGGGAGCTCAGACCGGTGACGTCGAGTCCCTGCCTGATCAGAGCAAGAGCCCCGGGCGCAAACAGGGATAATGGTCACGGGCTAAGCGTGGAAACAAATCATGATCCTGTCAGGTAGTACAGGGAGTAGATGAGTCGCAGGGGTGGTTATGACGGGGAGACAGGGCGATGTTTCGAAACCGTTCGCGTCTGTGAATGATCTGAAGGAGAGGTGGCCAGATTTCCCGCCTGGTACGGAGCAGTTTGCCTCCCTGCTTAGGCGCCTTTTGATTGATTTCGGTGAGGTGGTATCCGAACCCGGTTCCCCAAATGATGATTAGCGATTGCGTGGCTGAGTGGCTGTAACGAATGCTGATTTTGACATGGATCACTCGATCTTCGGGGGTTCTGGTTGCCTAACTATATGCCGTTGCATTGTTTTATGTCGGTGTTTCCTGTTGCAGACCCTCACCTCGCACCCGCTTAGTTGTGTCGGCTTTAGAGTATGCGCGCATCCTGCCCCATTGGGGATTATTAGGGCACGCCACTCGCAAGGGAAACGAGATCGAATCTAGCCCGACGACACGATGACCTCGACGATGAACGCGTTGAGCGAAGCGTTCAGTCGGGCTGAGCTCTCCAGATTGATCTCGACGTGCTCTCTGTCGTTCACGATGCGTAACCAGACCTCGTAGTCTCTCCTCTCTTTCGATACACGGCAATCGCCATATCTTCAGCCTTAATCGAGTCCTTGAATTCGCGTTGCTCCCGGTGCTCGGGCTCCTGGGTGATGAGGGTCGCGAACGGCTGATCGGCCAGACGCTTGCGGTCTGTCGGATGTTCCTGGCCGCTGTGGTCGCAATGGCACCAGCGTGGACAAGGCTGCTGTAGCCACTCCAGATGTTCCACGACCTGCTCCGCGATCTCATTTGGGCACTCATGTTGCTTCCCCTCTATTCGCTCGCACAAGGTGTGCGGGCTAGGAAATCTATACAACCGTCATTGCCCGGACGATTCCTGGACGACTCCTGAACGAGGGCGTGACGAACATCAGCCACAGATCACGGCGGCCGAGTGCCAGATCCGGGGAGAGAAGAATGCTGCGTCGAGGTCACAACATCCGTGCGACCCCAGCAACGGATTGGATTGGTAGAACCCAGTTGCCGAGCGCCGTGTTTCTCGGGTTGTCAGTCAGGCCGTGGTCGGGGCTGGTGGCCCATCCGGTGGGGAGGCGCATGAGCGATTCGTCGAACTCCGGCGCAGGTCGCGGGCCCTTCTCCTCTTTCAGGATCGCAGGGGCAGGAGTTGCTGGTCCGGTGACGTGTTCCCATCGGGCGATGGCCTGGGCGCGCCCCCAGCGGTGAAGATGTCCTCCATCAGAGCGAACAGGGTCTCCGATCGTTCCAGCTGGTCGGTGAGCCTGCCGGTCCGTGCACGGCGAGGTTGATGACCTGGTGGCTCAGGGCAATGATGCCCCGTCGTGTCCGTACCTGGTCCGGGGTTGCGCCTTTGGGCGAAAAGTCCGAGGCCAAAAGTGTCCGTAACAGCGTCTTGTCGATGAGTGGTGAGGAAGAAATGGAACCGTTGGTGGGGTGTGCCGGCCAGTGACGCCGGTAGGCCGACTCAACGCGCACTTCGCCGGAGGTCGGCCAGATCCCCGAGTGTGGCTCCGTGCGCGCGAGGAGGTCGTGTTGGCTCGTCTCCCAGCGGCCACGGGTCGGGTTCCAGGTTGGGAACGGCGGGTGCAGGCTCGTCGGTTGCATCGTTTGGTTGCGTGCGTCGGGGGTTGTTCCTTCCGGGGTAGGGCGGATTAGGGGTGCGGAGAGCAAGTCGCGGACGTTCTCCATGATGGCGAGCACGGGTTGCAACGCGTCGATCGCGGCTGCCATGTTCGACCAGAGCCCGGAGCGGGTGCCGGGTGAGAGGCCGGCGCCGGTGCCGACGGCCTAGACCTCCTGACCCAGGAGCCCGCTGATCAGCACATCGATCGGCGGCACCGTCGTCGCCCAAGTCGATGACGGAGATGTCTCCGAGGTGCGGGGTGCCCGCCCAGTGACGCGTGAAGACGCGGATGGGTGGGGCATCGATCTCGGAGAACCAGATCGTCTCCCCGCCGGTGGCGTGCTCGACGGCGAGGTCGAGACCCCTGTAGCCGGAGAACAGCGACCCGACCCGCAACGGACGGTTGACGTTCTCGTCGTTCGGCTCGCGCATGGGGACTCCGGCAGACCGGTGGGCCCCGGGCGTCATCCTGCGACTCCTTGATCGGGCTGGTCATCCGCCAGGTGCTCGGATCGCCTCCTGCTTCCAACTTCGCCTGAACCGGCCCGGCTCATGCTACATCGTTCTTTCCGGCCTCGCCTCAGAGCCACCAGCAGGCGGGTCTGGTAGGAGGTTTGGATCGCGGCGTGCTCCACCGCGGCGACGGCGGTGTCGAGCTCTTCTGAGGGTCGGGGCGGTCAGCGCGATCAGCCCGGCTTAGCGCAGTACGCCGACGACCAAATACGCCCAGTCATAACGGCGCCTACCGGCTGTTGCACTGGCGTTGTCTGTACGAGGGGCATCTTCTCGTCGGGGCACGTGCTCTGGCCCTCGCTCCTGCAACGCGGAGCGTCAGACATAACTCCATGACCTGTACACGGCGACTGCCAGTCGTCGCCATGGACAACCAGGCGCCACCGATGCCGTTTCATATGGCACCCGTTCCGATTCGACGCATCTTAGAGAAGGGCGTACTTTCAGCGCGCATTGACAGGTATGGCGCGCCCGAGTCGGATGAGGTTAGCTGGGTCGTAGTGGTGCTTGATGTCGACAAGGCGCTGATAGGTCTCGGGTTCGTAGCAGGCACTTGTGCTCAGCTCGGTGGCATTGTCTCCGAACAAAAATACAGTGCTCGACTGGTCGCCCCGTGCGCGAGGTCTTCGACCAGGGCGGACTATTCGTTCGCGAGGTCGTAGCGTACCTGCCGGGCGATCGGCGTGATTATCCGGACGACGTAAGTCGCATGAGGGTGGCCGATCGCGTTGTCACGCTCTGGCTTCCGCGTGGCGACACAGCGGAGGTAATGAACCTGAAGGAGCATGTAGTTCCCGGTCTCCGCATCGATGCGTGCCATGACGGTCGCGGTGGGGTCCAGTGCCACGGTAGTCACGTCATCACCTTCATAGCCGCGCGAGTTTGCCGGTTCGGCGAATACCTTGCTGCAGTCGGCGTAGGATATCAGGTAGATGTTGTCCTCGACCGGTCCGCAGTGCGTCAATCGCGGAGATACATGTCCGGGGGGTCGGTGCAGATGACGAAGAGGCGCAGGGTCCGCTTGCATCGGACGCGTTCCGGCAGAGTCAGAAGGTCGGGGAAGGTCTTGAGCGACAATGAGGAGGGGAGTTGGTTGGGCACGCCGGTGGTCCACTCCAGGTTACGGCTGACGATCTCAGGGAATCGCTCAGGGGGCGAAGCTCAGTGCGCCGGCAAGTATTTGGTCGACGGGAAAGAGCTGGAGCTGCAACGCGGTGACTATGCCGAACCCGGTGACGCGGTCGGTTGCGTATTTCATACTGCCGGATGAGTGGTCCCACGCCACCTCCAAGGCTGTAGCCGGCAACATCCACCGTTGGTGCGCTACCGTTGAGTGGGGTCAGGCCGTGGCGTGTGGCCTCGCGCGCGACCGCCTCCGAAGTTGTTCCACCGCCGACTCGAGCCAGCCGTACGTCCGGGTCGATATCCACAAGCGGGAGTCGTCGGGTGCTGACGGGGCGAGGCCGATGTCCGAGTGGCGTCCGTGCCCGGCGGTCCAGGCCCGGTGCAGTGCCGGTAGCGCCGTGGTCTTGCCGGCCCCGGCTGGGCCGACGAGCATATCGAGTACCCGATCTGAGTGGGCAAGGTTCGAGACTGTGGCGATCTGGTCGACGGACTGGAACCGGGGCCCGTTCTCGTCGATGAAATGCTCAGAGAGAGCACGGTCGAACTCCAGGGTCAGCCGGAGTGATTCGGCTTCGGCCCGTTCGATGATCTGATCAAGGAGGGCCATGCGGTCGTTGGTCGTGGTGAAGCGCACCCCCATGAGCTGCCGTATCGTCTCGGCGTGGATGTTCCACCGGTTCCACACCGGGTGCCGGTTGGCGACCGCCATCAGCACCACCGTCGCAATATCAGCCACCTGTTCCAGGGGGCACATCGTCGGCACGCAGCCTCGCCTCAGCCGGGGTGTGTGCGAGGAGATGTTGCGCCCACGTCGTCGCGTCCTCGCCCAGCAATCCGGTCGCGCGCCAGCGCCACTGAGTAGTGAACTCGGCCAGAGAGTGCAGTTCCTTGACCGGCCGCGTCTCCAGCGTTGCCTGCTGCCGCAATCGGGCGATCGTCGCCGGGCTAGGTTCGCGTCCGTAGGTGACGATGTACTCGGCAATGAGCCGATCTTCCGTTGCTTCGATGCCCTCGACCCCGTCGGTTCCAGTCGTGCGTCGGGAGAACCCAGCGATCAGTTCAGTGGGCACACCGTCTATCTCCCAGCCCGTGTTGCGGTCCTTGCCTCGGTCGACCGGGGACCAGGAGACACCGAGCAGCCGGGCAGTGTGATCCGTGAGGAACGCGTTGTAGCTTGTCGACAGCGACACGGTGGCCTTGTGCAGGCGGCGCGGGAGTCGTAATGATCGAACGCAGTGGCAATCACTCCGCTGATCGGCATCCTCACGATCTCGCCTCGGCCGACGCGGGTTGAGGTGACCCGTTCTCCAAGAATCGCGATGGTGTCGCGCATGGCTGCGTGATGCGCCTGTGAGATGAGGGCTTGCGTGCCCGCGTCAGCGACACCTCAGAGAGCGCTCAGCGACTTCGGCGGGGAGAACGTGAGGTCGAACCCTACAACGGCGTTGCGCGGCTTCTTCGCAATCTCTTCGCTACGGCTTTCCTCGATGGCTGCATCCCGTTGCGCTGGCGACCGGTCCGGGTCGAGCTGCGCAATGCGGGCGGCGATGCGCTCGCGCGGGGTTGCAGTTTCGGGAATGGGTGGCCGAGCCGTGTGCCGGTGATTCGATGCAGGCCGTCACCGAGAAGCCGTGCGAGCTGGTCCTCGGTGACGGCCTCGCCGTCGGCAAGTCCGGTGCCGTGGTCGTCTTCGAGGCTTGCCAGCCTTGAGCCGATCCAGGTGCCGCGCGGGCACTCGGATTCGGTGTAGTAGCGGGTTAGCGGGGTGCCCACGTCGCGGTCGCCGTCGCCTGCAGCGACGGAGGACAGGAGATACTCGTATCTGCGGCCGGCCGACATGACGCGGATCGTCATCACCACGGCGGCTCCCTTCCGAGGCTGGCCTCTGGAGGGTCGCCTCAGCGGGCAGGTGCGCGCGGCACGCCGGTTTGCACTACGGTGCCAACTGTGTGGGTGGATCTGATCGTGATCAATGTGCAGTAGCTAACGAGGGCTACACTGCACAGAAACAACTGATTGACCAGCTGCGACAGCTGAGCTTGTAGGCGGACTAACGCGCGGAGTCCACAGTTCTCGGAGAGGAATCGGCAGCGGCGCATGAGGCGCCGGATGCGGGACAGGCTCCCTCAGGGAGCTAGAGCGCGTGCCTCCAGGATATGCGGAGATGGCTCTTACCGTGCCACACACCATGAGAATCCAAGTAGGTACTCGTTCCGCGCCCGCAGGGCATCACGATGGTCCGGTGCGCGGTCGCCTCGACCACAGGAGATGTCTCAATAGCGCACGGCAACGCTTGCAAGCCCATGCCCAGCGCCTTCCCCGCGGCTTCCTTCGCAGTCCAGATCTCGGTGGAGATATGCTCCACGTCAGCCTGACACTGTAGCTCCGCGCGCTCGCCAGGAGACCACGCCCAAGCAAGATCGACGCACGCTTGCGAGGTGAGTCGCTCTTCGACGTCGACTCCGATCGGCACATCGGCGACAACTACCGCGGTGAGCGACAAGGAGTGGGAGACCGAGAAGTACTTGCCACTGTGAGCGAGGGGAAAGCTGCGCTCTGAACAGCGGAAATACCTCCTAGCACCCGCTCCAAGCGCCCGCTCGACCAGAAGCGCGGCAACGTCCTCGTTGCCCCTCGTGGGAGTCGTCCACAGGCTAATGGGCGAAGGGGAATTGTGACAGATTATGACACCTCTATCGTAATGTCTTGATGCATGCACATGCAGTAGTTTACATTGATGTATGTACATCGAAGCAAATAGCGAGTGATCGCCAGAGTCCGCTCCGGCTCTCACTCGGAGTACAAAGAAGAGAAGGGACCAGCGTGAGCATGATGGCTACGACAGCCCCCACCCCGACGGCGGGCCTAAACCTGGAGCCCGGGACCATTGTCGAAGGCGAGGACAAGCGCAGCGATGATGTCGCCGGTTACGGATACGGCATCTACCGCGCAGCCAAGAACCGCAGCCTCATCGATGAGTGCGTCGCGATCCTCAATCGCGGAGGCGTAGTAGCACTGGTTCCCACTTCGGCATCAGACGACTACCTGGCGACGATCGTCGAGCAGATCGAACACTTCGCCAGAACACGCTCAGCTTCGACAGACTCTTTGGAAGGCGGAGTCCTCGCACTGCCCACCTCCGGGTCAACGGGGTTCCCCAAGCTCGTCGCCCTGCCCGCCACAGGCCTCACTCAGTTCCTGCACTGGGGCGGCGACTACTTTGGCTTCAACGACACAACCGTGTCCCTGAGTCTGAGCCCCTGGAACTTCGACGTGTCCCTACTGGACACCTGGGCGGTTCTGGCCGCCGGCGGTACTGTGGTCGCGGCTGAGGCAGCCCGCCTCCACCAGGCTCCCTACCTGGTCCGACTGCTCGAACAGCACCGGCCAACATTCATCCAGGTCGTTCCCTCCACTCTGGATGCGCTGCTCAACGCCGTTGGAGACGCGGTGTACCCCTCGGTTCGGGACGTGGTTCTCACTGGCGGCGTCGTTGCACAATCGCTGCGCGCGGCCGCAGCGCGACTTTTCCCAACTGCAACTTTCCATAACGTCTATGGAGCCACCGAGGTCAACGATTGCCTCATCGAGACGCTCTCAGCCGAACAGTTCTCTGAAAGTGAGACCCTGCCGCTTGGCACGCCTATCGCCGGCTGCGAGGTTTTGCTCAACTCCAATGGAATCCACGTACCTCTCCGAAAGAGCGCCGAGGAGGCCCACGGGGAACTACTCGTGCATACGCCGTGGATGGCGCAAGGCTATATCACCGAGGGAACCGTCACGCCCTTACCCGTGGCCGGTGAGGCTTTGTACCCGATGAAGGACCAGGCAAGGTGGTCAAATGGGCAGCTGATGTATAACGGCCGACGTGATCGTCTTGTCAAAGTCCGCGGCCAGCGAGTGAACCTCGAAGAAATCGAGCAGGCTGCGCGTCGGACGGCTCTGGTCGGCATTGCCTGCGCGTGGCTCGAGGTCTCTGACTCCGCAGAAGAACTGCATCTTGCCTACACCGCGCCCGATCACGGCTCTGCCGCAACCGGACTCCAGTTGCGCATGGCAATAAGCGCTCATCTGCCCGCCTTCGCGATGCCGAACAACCTGCATGCCTTCACCGGGCCCCTGCCGTTGAACGGTAACGGCAAACCGGATCTTCCCACCATCAAATCACGAGTAGGGAGTGAGTAACTCATGTCCACCCTCCACAGGGTCAAGCAGTACATCGTCGAAACGTTCGCTACCGACGTCACGGCAGACCAGTTGCCGCCTGATGTCGATCTACTCACGACAGGAATCCTCACCAGCGTCACCACGGTCCAGTTGCTCGGCTGGTGCGCTCGGACCTACAAGATTCCGATCAACACCATCTCAATCAATCCGGACGAGCTGAAGACGCCCGAGGGCATCGCCAGCTTCATCGAGGCCAATCGCACTGACGTCATGGCTTGCTGACCATTACCATCCAATCACCGTCAATTATCACCGAAATCGCCTGAATAAGAGGGAGTACCACCATGTTCACCAAGCCCAGGAACGAAGTTTCCGCCGTCGAGTGGGGCAGTGGCACCAGCCACCGCCTCCTGGTCGAAAAGGACAACATGGGCTTCGCCGTCGCCGACACCGTCTTCCGGTCGGGCACCGAGTCCAAGTTGGAGTACCGCAACAACCTCGAAGTCTGCTACTGCATCCGTGGCGCGGGCAACGTCGAAGACACCGAAGGGAACTTCTTCGAAGTCACTGCCGGCATGGTCTATGTCCTGGATGACAACCAGCCCCACTATCTGCGCGCATCGGACCACGAGGATCTCGAGCTCGTCAGCGTCTTCAACCCGCCGACCCGCGGAGACGAGAAGCGCGTGCTCAGCGCCAGAGACTTCAGCACCTACTAGAGGAGTAGACGATGAGCACGATTCTGACTGACGACCCGTGGTTGGGGTTCCTCGACCACCTGCGCAAGTACGCGCCCACGGCCCCACCCTCACAGAAAGCTGGATTCCCGACGGAACTGTGGAATGCCGCTGCCACGAGCGGGCTATTCAGAACGCTCGCCACCGAAGGCATCGGCAGTACAGGAATGAGCGCCGCCATCAACCGAGTCCGTGAACTCGGGCGCACCAGCCCGGATCGAGGACTGACCTTCTCAGCAGTGACCCAACTGGCCAGTACCATCTACTGCCTGCGCGCATTCGCAGAGCGACAGCTGCGGGATCGCTATCTGCCGGCAGCCGAATCCGGCACCACCATCGGCGGCCACGCGATCACCGAGGCCGAGGCCGGGTCAGACGTCATGAGCACGACCAGCACAGCGATTCTCCAGGGGGACTACTACGTCCTGAACGGTACAAAGAGGTTCATCACCAACGCACCGATTGCCTCGACCTTGGTGATCTACGCTAAGACCATCGAAGACGGCGTCGACAAGGGGCTCTCGGCGTTCCTCGTCGAGACTGGATGGCCCGGCGTCGACACTTCCCAGCCGATGCCCACGGCCGGGCTGAGCACCTCCCCGATCGGGGAGGTCGCGCTGGAGGACGTGAGAGTGCCCGCTGTCAACCGCGTCGGGCACACTGGCGCAGGCCTGTTGATCCTCGACCAGGTCATGAAGCGCGAGATCCTGCTGGCCTTTGCCGGCAACATCGGCGAGATGGAGCAGCTGGTCTCCCGCTCAGTGCAGTACGTCAACGACCGCGAACAGTTCGGGCGCAGCATTGGCAGCAACCAGCTGGTGGCAGACCGGATCGTCCAGACTCAGATCGCCATCGAACTGGGCGGAGCCCTGCTGGAATCCATCGCGGAACGACTGGACGGCTTCGAGGACTTGACCGTTCCGATCGCCGCGGCCAAGGTCTTCATCAGCGAGGCCAACGTCGACTCGGCGATCAACGCCATCCGCGTCCATGGCGGCAACGGATACCTGACTACGTCACCGTTGGCGAGCAACCTCCTCGATGCCATACCCGGAGCGATCTACTCCGGATCGAATGACCTCCTGCGCACGAAGATCGCCACCATGTTGGGAGTGAACTCATGATCGCTCGCGAACCTCAGCTGACCCAGGCGACCGCCGTGTTCGACTATGACGCCCCGAGCGTTACGCAGTTCGTTGAGGACGCTGGCTGTTACAGCGTGGCGAACGTCGCCAATTCCGTCGAGCGTCTCCACGACGCCGTGCGCGACACCATCGACTACAACGTCTTCAACGTCATGCTGAACACGGACCTTAGCGCCTCGGACGTTGTCGATAAACCTTTCGGCTTCTGCCTGCACAAGAGCATCCTGTTCGTCGCTGGCTGCCGCAAGCTCGGCGTGCCCGCCGTGCTGTGCTCCGACGTGGTCACCAACCACGTTGCCGACGCGGCGATGCACGAACTCGTCGGAGGTGAGGAGTTCCTGCACTGGTACGCACGGATCTACCTCAATGGTCGGTGGATCAAGGCCGCGCCCATCTTCAACACGCTGCTGTGCATGCTCTACGGCATCGATGTCCTCCGCTTCAATCCCAGCGGCGACGCCATCGAACAGCGCAACAGCGACAGCACCAGGATGATTTATCGCGGCGAGCAACGCTACTATGTCGATCCGAACATGGACGAACTGCTCACGCTCATCGCGACCAAGCACCCGAAGATGGTCACCGATCACGGCCGCACACCAACCTCACTGAGCCTGGCCGCAACGACGCTGCCAAACTAGAAAGGAGAAGACACGTGTGGAAATACGACGGTTGGGAATCCGACTTCAAACTCGGGATCGTCACCCCTCACGCCGACATCGGCCCGGAGGCCGAAGCCCAGGCGATGCTCGCCGGCACACGAAGCACCATCCACGGAGCACGCGTCGACTTCAGCCCGATGCACCCAGGCGGGACCATCGACGAGAAGATCGCCCATGACCCGGTCATGCAGTTCATTGCTCCAGAGATCATCGACCGCACGGTCGACAGCCTCTCCAGCTCGCCCTTGGACGCCATCGGACTGGCCTTCACCAGTTCCTCGTTCAAGATCGGAGCAGACCGCGAGCAAGAACTGCTCATGCGCCTGTCAACGGTCAGTCACGGCATCAAGCTCGACACCACGGGCACCGCGGCCACTGCCGCGATCCGAAAGCTGGGTCTGAACAAGATCGCCATCATGGCGCCCTCCTGGTTCGACGACGAGCTCTGCCGAGCCGGCGAGGCCTACTTCCGAGACCACGGCATCGACATCGTCTCCGCAACCCCCAGCGGTCCTACAGGAGGCCCGCTGACCATCACTCCGGCAGCCACCGCCGCAGCAGTGGACGAACTGGTCGCGACGACCGGCGCTCAGGCCGTGTTCATCGCCGGCAACGGACAGCGAGCTATCGGGGCGATCGATCATCTCGAGTCCACGCTCGGCATCACGATGCTCACCGCTAACCAGGTTTTGCTGTGGGCCAGCCTCGACGGAAGCGGCCTGAGATCCCAGGTGGAAGGATACGGTCGCCTCTTCTCCGAGAGGTGAGCTGCGCGAACGCACATGGTAGGGTTATGTGCATGTACACGGATCATTCTGAGCAAGCACATACCCCCCCGACGCGCAACCTCAGCGCGGCATGGTCGCAGGTTGTGGCCATCGTCGCCGCAGTGGATGCCACACTGGGTAAATGGCTCGTTGACACCTACGGAATCGGACTCACCGAGTATCGTGCAGTCCTTCACCTAAGCAGAACCGCGGAGCGGGAGCTACGTATCCACGAGCTCGCCCAGAAGGTCAGCTTAAACTCAAGCTCCGTGACCAGACTCGTTGGGCGAATGGAGGACAAGGGGCTGGCGTTCCGAGACACCTGCCCCGACGATGGACGCGGGGTCTACGCGGTCATCACTGAGAAAGGCCTCAAATCCGTGGAGGAGATCCGCGACCCCTACGATGCGAAAATCAGCGAACTGCTCTGCGACGCAGCCAAGCAGTACCCACAGCTAGATCTGGCCGGCCTTGACCACTCCTTCGAGGCGATCAGCAAGCTTACATCTTAGCATTTGGCGCCCTCGAGCGAGAAGGGCCACCTTTTACCCATATAGATGCATGCACATGCAGTAACATGATTGAAAGGACCAGCACTATGACCACGAAGATCGATGTCTTCGTCGATTACGTCTGCCCGTTTTGCTTCCTCGTTGAGGGAGCGATCGAGGAACTCAAACGGGACCGTGATGTCGAAGTGACCATCCGGCCGTTCGAGCTGCGACCGGATCCCGTTCCCACCCTGCGCCCGGAGGACGACTACCTGCCACGGATCTGGAGAGACGCCGTCTACCCGATGGCCGAACGGCTTGATGTTCCCATCAGCCTGCCGACCGTATCTCCCCAGCCGCGCACGGAGAAGGCATTCATGGTCCTGCAGCTGGCTCAGGAGCAGGGCAAAGCCGAGGAGTACTCCAAGGCGATGTTCAAGGCCTTCTTCCAAGATGACTGGGACATCGGCAAGGATCCCGTGATCCTTGACGTGGCAGTCTCGGCCGGCCTCGATCGGGAGGAGGCCGAACAGGCTCTGCACAGTGAGGAACGACGGGCCAGGCAGCAAGCCGATCAGAACTATGCGGTCAACACCGTGGGCGTCACCTCTGTGCCAGGCATCGTGGTCGAGGGCCAGTTCCTGCGCGGGGTACCCAGCGGCGCGCGGCTAAAGAAGACTGTCGACACTCTGGCCGAGGGCGCGACGGCCGCCGAGGCCCGATCATGAGCACCATCCCACCGGACGTTCTCATTCAGGCCATGAACGAGGCGGTCGTAGTGGGTGTTGAGCACGTCGAGGCCGGAGGGCTGCCCTTCGTTGGCGTGCTCGTCGACAACAGCGGCGTCATCTCTGATTTTGGAGTCAACCGGGTCAGGGAAACCCGTGACCCGACCGCCCACGCCGAGATCGTCGCTATGCGCGAAGTGCTCAACTCTGATGACCGGGACGACCTCTCCGGCACCACGCTGGTGGCCACGGGCGAACCCTGCGGACTGTGTTATCGCTTCGCTATCGATCAAGGCGTGGATGCCATATACGTCGCCGTCGATCGCGACGCCGTCGCCGAATGGGGCTTCGACTACCGCACCAGCTACCTCTCGCTCGGCATTACTGATGAGCTTCGGTCCACCGTCTTCAACTCCTTTCCGGCCGAACGAGGCAACGAACCGTTCGCTCGCTACTTTCACACACACAGATCAACAATGGACGCTGACCAGCGTTCGAATGCACCTTTGAAAGGACATCCATCATGAGCTGGCTCTACCTCGGAATAGCCGTCATCTTCGAAGTCGCCGTTGGCATCTCCGCCGGAAAGGCGCAGGGCTTCACCAAGCTTTGGTGGAGTATCGCCACCCTCGTCAGCGGAGGCATAGCCACCTTCTTCCTCAGCCTGGCCCTGCGGACCTTCGACGTCGGCGTCGGCTACGCACTGTGGACCTCCTTGGCAGGAGTCGGCATCGTCGTCCTCGGCGCGCTCTTCCTCTCCCAGAAACTAACCTGGAAAAAGCTCCTGGGCATTGGCGCCGTCATAGCCGGTGTTGTCGGCCTCAACCTTGCTGGCGCCGCTTAATCCCACGCCTGCACTATCACCTTCAGAAAGGATCATTCTCATGGCTACCACTGCCAATCATGAGACCACCACTCCGACAGACATTGAGAAGAAGGCTGGCGCCTGGCTCGCCCTCCTCCTCGCCGGAGGATTCGAGGTTGGATACGCCCTGAGCGTGAACGGAAGCAATGGTTTCACAAACCCCACATGGTCCCTCGTGGCCATCGTGTTCTTCCTGTTCACTCTATTCTTCCTCAGCGTAGCCCTGAAGAGAATCGATGTCGGCATCGGCTACGCTGTCTGGGCCGGCATCGGCGCGGTCGGCGCCGCCCTGCTGGGGCCAGTCTTCTTCGACGAGACACTCACCCTAATCAAGGGGTTCTGGCTCGCAGTCATTATCGGCGGTGTCATTTGGCTCAAGCTCGCTGACAGTCCAAAGCTCTCGGCGAAGTCAGACAGTACCTCCAGAGCGGCTACGGAACTGCACAAGTGACCTCAGCGCGGCCCAGCTCCTACGGCATCGTAGGTCGAATAGCGGTTGCGGGCTGTGGTGGTTTCGCCGCGTTCTATACCTTCTACACCACAGCATCAAGCGCTCTAAACGAGTCAGGCATCTCATCTGGAGCACGAGTAGGCATAGTGATGCTCGTCGTCGTTGCCGTCCAGCCGCTTCTTATCATTGGGCGGAGATGGGTCAGGAATCGCCGCGTTGCCGTCATGCTGGCACTGGCGGCTATGGGCTTGGGCAGTGCGATCCTCCCCTTGATGAACCAGTGGCCAGGATCACTACTTCTCGGCCTTGGCTTCGGCGTCTTCGTGGTGATGAGTACCGTTTGGGTCAAAGAGCAGGCAGCATCTGACCAAACCGGCCGCGCCCTCGGCACCTATGGCTTTGGCTCAGCGGTGGGCGGAGCGCTCGGAGCCCCGATAGGCCTCTATGCTGCCGAGCTAGGAGGGCAATTGGCCGTAGCGCTCGTCGGGAGTGCCTTCGCGCTGAGCGCATTGGTCCCGGCAGGGCAGGCGAAATCGCCCACCGACAACCGTTCTAATCTACAGCTGGGCAGCCCGTCGGTGGAGCTCGCCGCGCCTGATTCTCTGAAACGCTCGCGGACTTTTTCTACCGCCACTATTGTCATCACCAGCCTGGTGGGTCACCTTTTCGCCGTGAGTCTCTACGCCGCCGTTCTGTCCTCAGTCGGCGACACAGAGGGTACGTGGCTACCGGTTCTGGCTGCGTTGATGGTCCAAGTGTGCTTGGCGCTGGGTCGCCTGGTGGGAGGCCGCCTATCTGATCGATATCCGCCGCTTGCCATCCTTGTGACAGCAGCCGGAATCCTTGCCTTATCAACGATGGTCTTCTCTGTCGTTCTCTCTCGTCTGGGCATACTCCTAGCCGTTGCAGTCATCGGATTTACGTCTGGGGTAGGTCAGACGGCAGCGCTGACCGCCATGATGCGACGCGCCCGCACGTCCAGAAATACGGAGATGGCCAGTGCAGGATGGAACATCGCCTTCGACGCTGGCTTAGGTATCGGTGCACTCGCTGCTGGATGGGCCTTCTCTCAAGGCTAGGTCACTTTTAACATCACCTTTCCGAACGAGCAATCAAGATCATTCAAGGAGGAACTCAAAGTGTCTAAGAAGATCATGGTGTCTATCGGTATTGACGTTGACGCCGTCGCCGGGTGGCTTGGCTCGTATGGTGGGCAGGACTCACCTAGCGATATCTCGCGTGGAATGTTCGCGGGTGAAGTCGGGGTTCCTCGGCTGCTCAAGCTGGCACAGAACCGCGAGATTCCAGTGACATGGTTCTGGCCGGGGCATTCGATTGAGACGTTCCCTGAGCAGTTTGAGAGGACGCTTGCGGCTGGACACGAAGTAGGTATGCACGGGTACAGCCATGAGAATCCACTGTCGATGACGAGGGAGCAAGAAACGGAGGTGGTCGACTACTGCCTGGAGTTGTTTGAGTCGCGCATGGGTGGGCGACCGGTGGGATACGTAGCCCCGTGGTGGGAGTTCTCGAGAGTCACTAACGAAATCCTGCACGAGCGTGGATTCCTGTACGACCACTCACTCATGCACGACGATCACACTCCTTACTATGTGCGCGCCGGCGACGAGTGGACACCGATCAACTTCGATGCGGCTTCGGCCAAGGAGTGGATGAAGCCTCTGGAACGCGGGACAGAGACAGACCTCATCGAGATTCCAGCAAGCTGGTATCTCGATGACCAGCCGCCAATGATGTTCGTCAAAGGAAGCGCGAACAGCCACGGATACGTAACTCCCCGAGCGCTCGAGTCGCTGTGGAGGGACCAGTTCGACTGGGTCTATCGCGAAATGGACTACGCAGTCTTTCCGATGACGATCCATCCCGATGTAAGCGGTCGCCCACAGAATCTATTGATGCTCGAGCGGTTCATCGAGCATATGTCAGAGCACGACGGTGTCGAGTTTATGTTCATGAAGGACGTCGCGACAGACTTTAAACAGCGATTCCCCCGCGTTCAAAAGTGATTGGCCACAATAAGAAGGGAGGGGCTCATCGCTCTAATTGGGTATCGAATGATAGTCGACCGTTTTTTGAGAACCCGGATTCACTGTTGTCAGCTTGCCACGATTGCAGACCTGCATTTGCGTAGCTCTGTTCGTCCGCGCAGGTTTCGCTCCAGCCGACGTGTACTCCATGTGCTCAGCGGGCGGTGTCCGCCTGAGGCCAACGGTCGCAATGGCAGCAATGGTTACCTAGCTGTTCCAACACTGCACGAAGATCCGTCAGCCTAATTTTCTCTGCACTACCCACGCCCAAATGAATAGGCGATGAAGCTCCCGCAGCCTGGGAGGGAGAGCAAGAATCCATCAACATATTGAACATTCACACACCCCTTCCCGACTTCGAGTTCGCGCCAATACTTGCGAGAACGAAAACCCTCCATAGGCCGATAGGTCCGACAGCATATGATTGCACCAAACTTATCGTTATCTGTGATGGATCAGCTTTCCTCACCGTGAACTCCAATCGGCGGGCTGTTAATGCCGGTGATGTTGTCTTGCTGGGAGCAGGGGTCTTTTGCGGATCCGACCCTGAGCCACAAATCCTAACGAGCACCGTCTATATTGACCCAGACTATGCACCCCACCAGCTTTACTGGCAGTACGTCAACGTCATTCGAGACCGATTAGATACGCAAGATTTCGCGGATATCATCTACGCCGATCCCGCTCAGGTTCGCCACCTCGGCGAGGGGCGGGTTGGGCTACTGATGCCCTGGGTAGATGAAATTGTGAAACTGAGTCTGGACCCACACGGACTTAGTCTCCACGCTCACCGAATGCAAGTACTGTGGTTCTCGATCCTTGATGTCGTCGTGCTGTTCGTGCAAGTTACTCCAGTGCGGATCTCGCCCGGGTAGCGCGCAAGCACGTTGCCGACCCGACCACGGCATAGAAAATTCTCTGCAGTTCGAGCAGAAGCACTACAAGCCGCGGACCTGATGAGGCAGAATCTTGCGCACTCGTGGACCTGTGCAGAACTCGCGTCAGCCACACCCCTGTCGGCTTCGCGATTCAGCCAAGTATTTGTGGCGGCGTTCGGCAAGACCCCGCACGCGTGGCCGACGATGTTGCGTGTCGAAAAGATGGCTCGCTTGTTCCGAGATACAGATGATGCGATCCACAGCATACTCCGACAAGTTGGATGGGCGAGTCGAGGACATGCGGCACGTCTCTTCCGCCAGATCATGGGCATGAGCCCAAGCCGCTACCGTGCACTCAAGCGCACCGAGCAACAAGCCTTCTGACTGGTTCTGATCTGACGGATCTCGGTCCGAATATTCGGATCATTCGCACCATACGGCACATGGTTCCTTGTTTTACGACTATGCCGGTGTATACACCAGGTGCTCCGACGGACTTGGCGGCCAACCTCCTCATCCACTGACCGTCTCGACCGTTGGGCGCCCTGGCTCACCTCACAGGTGACCAGTCGGGAGGAGACCACACGGTGCGAACACGGAACTACGCGCGGACCATCCGGCAGTGCCCGAGCGTGCCCTGGCACGCTCCCAATCACCGGTGCTGGCACCCGGATCGAGCTCACGCTCATGAGGTCCAAACGCAACGCCGTGTCGAGAGCGCTCCAGAACGTGGGGGCATCGGGATCGATTCCTGCTGCCGCGCGCGAGTTCGCCCGCATGGGCGTGCTGGTGTTCGTGTGCGCTCCGAACGGGAAACACCCGATCACGCCGCAAGGCTTCCACGACGCGACAACCGATCTGAATCAGATCGAGGAGTGGTGGCGGACTCCGGGGTGGGCGAATGTGCTGCGACAGGAGATGAGAACAATGACCTCGGCACTGCGGGCCGCGGACCTGTCATTCACCGAATGGCTGAGCACCGGACAGATCGCCGTCATCCTCCGCTCCGCCTACGATCCCGCGATCGCCTCGACCCTGGACCGTCATGGCGACCTGGGCCAGGAACTGGCCACGGCCGGACTGGTCGCCGTGAACGAGGCCTGGGGGCATCTGCGCACGGACTCCGCCTATCACGCGGTGCTATGGGTTTCGGAATGGCCCAGGTCTCTCGTCCACCCAGGCTTCCTCGCCCCGGTGTTGCTGTCGACGGGAGTGCTGCGGTCGTTCTCCCTCATCGTCACGCCGATGCGCACCGATCAGGCCGCCCGCGATATCCGCAAGAAGAAGGTGGAATACGTCTCGGACGACGCCCAGCGGGCCCGGATCGGGCAGATCGAGGACGCCTCCCAGAACGCGGAGTACCAGGAGCAGCAGACCGACCTCACCGCCGGGCACGGGGTGTTGCGCTACAGCGGTCCCGTCTCCGTGACCGCTGACACGCTTGAGGATCTCGATGCGGCGGTCTCGGCGATCACCAAGGCCGCGATCCAGTCCTCCTGTGAGACCCGCAAGCTAGTCGGACAGCAAGCGAAGGCGTTCACCGCCGCTCTGCCACTGTGCCGACAGGTCTGACGAGTCGGGTGTACCTGAGGGGCATCACCGGAGACGAAAGAAGGTGCCGTGATGCCTACGCCTGCCCATCCTGCCGAGAGCGCAGAAGTTGCCAACACTGCCTTGCGAGATCTTGCGGACGCGACCATGGCGGTCAGAGATCCGGACCAGTTGTATGTCGTCATCTCCGACACCCTCGGAGGGGTGCGGGCCCTGGACCGGATTCTGCGCCGACGCGCGGAGGCCCACACCCGTCACCGGGAGCACGCGATCTGGGGTGTATCTAGGTTCTTGGACAGTTTTTTGAGATGAGAGGATCGAGATCATGTTAGCTAGTTGGAGGCGGCAGTTCTGTCCGTAGTTTAGGGCCGAGGCGGTGCAGTTGGTTTTGCAGTCTGACCGTTCGATGGCCCAGGTCGCTAGGGAGTTGGAGATCAATCCCGGCGCTTTGGGTAACTGGGTGCACAAGCACCGGAAGGCCAATCCAGCGCCGCAGCCGTCGCTGAGTCCGACCGATTATGGCAGGCTAGCTGTAATTCCCCGCGAGTGTTCACAACCTCCCGGGGAACTACACCTAGGAATCCGGAAAACCCGCCAAAACTCCAGCCTGAAGGATTTGAGCCCCTTGATTCGAAGCAATGGAACCACATCCTCTACGGAGAACGAGATAATAAAAGTTTTTCGGAAGCGCCGAAGGGCAAGGGCGGCCACTATCCAGGATTTGGGTGGATTTTTGAGAAGGAACGAGGTGTGCCTCGCACTGAGTTCCCTGAAGACTGGTCAAGAGACGATATTGCAGGCGCGATTGAAGAGGTGCTAGATCATGGTGAAGCGCTTGTGCGTGGTCATCGTACGTTACATAGGAAGTCTGTCGACGGTGTTGTTGTGCGAGTTGTGACGAGTCGGCGCAAGAATGGCATGAGATTCATTTCTACGGCACACCCAGAGTAAGATTGATATATGAGGTCCTATTTTGAGATTTTCTCTTCATTGAGGGATATCCTTCTTCCCGTGGTGGGGGATCAAGACACGACTATGGAAATTGCGCTGAGTTTGTCAGAACATAGGGAAATTCCTCTAGCTGTTGGCTTTTGTCTGACCTTGGCTTTAGAAGAAGACGTTCGTGTTCCGATGGAACTCTTGGATGAGGTTGCTCAGATGTTTGATGAGGATGATCCGGATGATGAGATTGCCATCGAGGATATTTCGCGTTTGCGTGAGTTGAATCAGCGAGTGGCATAGATCTACTTTTCACTGCCCCGTACCCGTTTGTGGTGCGGGGTTTTGTTGTGCCCGGTTGCTGGTGTGGTGTCCGGGTTTTTAGTGGTACGCGCCCGTTTTTTAGTGGTACGCGCCCGTTTTTTAGTGGTACGCGCCCGTTTTGCCCGGTCTCTTGATGAGTTGAAGGAAAGGGTGTGGTCGGGTTGTCCGAAAACACTGAACCGTCCTGGGTTTTGTGGCTCTTCACAATCGAGGGTGTAGACGGGGGTCTCGGGGAAGTGGCGCGTCGATAGCTGGATAGAGGTCGAGGCCTTCCGATGATGGAAGTTCCTACACAAGCCATCTGAAAGACCTCGACGTGCCT
>NZ_RDQR01000043.1 GCF_003703835.1 Auritidibacter ignavus | reverse complement strand
GTGTAGGGTCGGCCAGCAGCGCCCTGCCCGCGTTGCCGCTGGATGGGTTTCTGCTGGCCGCCCTCCGAACCGGACGTGCCCATTCCTGAGCATCCGGCTCTCCATGTGATCACGCCGTGACGCTCGCCCAGGGGTTTGGGATGCGGGTTCCTCGGTAGCGGTAGCGGGTCACGGGAACCTGCCAGGCGCGGAAGAACTCGATCCCTTCGGCGCGGATCTGCCACCGGGGCAGAAGTCGCCTGACGAGGGTGCGCATGTTCAGCTTCGGGTGCCGCTTTTTCAGCCAGCCCACGATCCGCCAGAAGGCGAACCGGTCGAGATAGCTGAAGAGGTGTTTGACGACGCCGTGCTGGAAGTAGGCGCACCAGCCCCGTAGCGCCGGGTTGAGTCGGCGCAGCAGGTCTGCGAGCGTTCGATGGGATGCCCGGCGGGTCAGCGTCCGCACCTTGTCCCGGATGGAAGCCAGCGACTTCCGTGAGGGGTAGGTGTAGATCGCGGTCTTCCCACCGTGACCTCTGATCCGGCGGCGCTGGATGTGCCACCCGAGGAAGTCGAACCCGGTGTCTATGTGCGTGACCGTCGTCTTCTCGGCCGACAGGCGCAAACCCATCGGCGCGAGCACCGCGGCGACTTCGTCCCAGAGCGCGTCGGCATCCTCGCGGGTGTCTCGGACGAGGACGACGAAGTCGTCCGCGTAGCGGACCAGCTTCATCGTCGCGCCCCCGGCGCGTTGATGCTTCGTGCGCGACCATTGCGGGCCGAGCGCATCCCACTTGCGTTGGAAGTGCTCGTCCACCACGGACAGGGCGATGTTCGCCAGTAGCGGCGACAGGATCCCGCCTTGCGGGGTGCCGGTGTAGGTGTCCCTGTTCACGCCGTCCTCACTGAGGACACCCGCTCTCAGGAACCCGCGGACCAGGCGCAACACGCGCTTGTCGACGATCCTCGCCCGGACGCGCTGCATGAGCGCGTCGTGATCGATCTCGTCGAAGCACGCGGTGATGTCCGCTTCAAACACCTGCACGTAGCCACGTGAGGCGTAGAAATGGATCTCCGCGATCGCGTCCTGCGCCCGCCTGCGCGGCCGGAACCCATACGAGGACGGCTGGAAGTCGGCCTCGAATATTGGTTCCAACACCAGCTTCAGAGAGGCTTGAACGATCCGGTCCGTCATCGTCGGAATCCCGAGCTTGCGGACCTTGCCGTTCGCTTTCGGGATCGACTTCTGACGCACCCGTTCGGGGACGAACTCGCCGCGCTTGACGCTCTCGCGCAGCTCGGCGAGCATCCCGTGCACCTTCTCCGGTGGGACGGATCGCGGGGCGATTCCGTCAACTCCGGCGGTGCGACCTCCCTTGTTGCCCGCCACCCGACTCCACGCCGCAACGAGGAAGCCGGGGTCATAGACCAGGTTGAACACATCATCGAAACGACGACCGGGGTCGGTCCTCGCCCATTGGTGCAGTTTCGTCTGCATTCTCAGTACCCGTGCCCACGCCTCCGAAGTGTCGGCTGGCCACGAAACATCCGCATTCACGGCTGTGTCTCCTTTACCGCTTGCCGATCCTGCGATCACACTGGACCCCTTCGCCATGCGACCGGCTTTCCCAGCCTCGGACTACTACGGGCCCTCCGTCCCATCCCGGCCCGATCAGCAGGCCGTGCGCTCAGCCGTCGGTGTCGTCGCTGGCGGCGACGCACCTCCGGCGAGACCGGGATGGTTCCCACGTTCACTCTCGAACCCTTCGACGGGATCGGCACCCAGTTATGCCCCAGCATCCTCGCCACGGCTACGCCGCAGGCTTTCACCGTGGCCTCCCGACTGGCGACATCACCCAGTCCAGGAGTTCCCCTCACCGCCGAAGCAGTGAGGGTGCGCGATGCAACCCGACCCGCATCCGCCAGGTTGGAGTCGGTGGTCTCGTATTGAGGGGCTTTCAGCCACCGGTTCCTATCCGTATGCCTCTCCGTCTCGCTAGCCGAGCCCGTACCATCTGGCAGTTCTGGCACGACTCGTCGTTGTCGAGGACTGCTCCACCCAACCCGCTCACGCCAACGGGCCAGATCGTCCTCCAGCTATCACACGCCTGCTGCGACAGGCACCGAGCGGTGTCCTTTCACCACCGCAAGGTTCGAGAGCACCTCGTGGCGCTCGATGTCAGC
>NZ_RDQR01000005.1 GCF_003703835.1 Auritidibacter ignavus | reverse complement strand
GATTTATGCTCGGCCCGCTTGGCCGTCAGCTACTGAGGTGGAATTCGAAACGATGAACTGGGTCCACTGGTGGAATACCACCCGATTGCATGAAGCCTTGAACTACCAGACCCCGACCGAAGCCGAAACCAGCTACCATATGACCCAGGCACAAGCCCTAAGCCCCGTATAACAAGCGGAACAAAACCCAGGGCGCTTCAGTTGACTGGTTTTCACTCACTGTAAATGTTATCTTTACAGTATGGAGGTTTTGCGGAGTGCGCTGAAGCACGGCTACAGCACAGCCGATGTGCTCCATGCCTACGACAACGCGCTACGCCTCGTGGAATACGAGCACCACGGGGATGAACGGCCTCTGACTGATCGGTCCAGATCAGGCAGGAAACCTCATGGAAGTCGTGGCAGTCCCTGCCCAAACACCGCTGCGAATCATTCACGCTGACGCCTTACGTCCCAAATTTTATGACTATCTGAGGTGAGAACCATGAGCACCCATTTACATACCAATAACGCCACCGGTCTTGAGGATCTTGACCCAGCAGTCACCCCTGTCCAAAACGCAACACACTTCCGCAACATCCGCACCGCTCGAGCCAACCTGGCACAAGCCGAAGCCGACCTCCGGGCAGCAGTGCAGCAAGCGAGAGAGGCGGGAGACTCCTGGACCGTCATCGGCGCAGCACTGGAAACCACCCGGCAGGCCGCCTACCAGCGCTTCGGACGCGACTAACGTCGTCCCCTAATTGCGGTATTCGTGCGGTAAATGAGCGGTAATTTACCGGCATTTTGCGACCACATTTTCTGCAGGGCGTGCCGTCGAAGGCCTGAATTGTATGCACAGTGGCCATCGACAACCTTGTCGATGGCCACGAATTCTTGTATTGGACGTTATGCGTGTTGTGACTGGCTAGTCCGGGGTGCTTGTGGTTGTTCAGGGTGCACGTGAAGTGCCCACCAGGTGTTTCCAGCAGCGCCAATGCTCAGCAGCGCCAGCGGAATCATTTGCAATCCTTGCCAGTCCCATCGGGGCACCAGCATAAAGGTCACAGCTATCAGCACTACTAGAGTCAAAACGCGCCGCGAAGACGGTTTGACGTCATCCGGTCCGCTCATCTGAGCTGCTATCATCGCAGCGACGACCACAGCAGCTAACACAGCGGGTATCCACCATTGCCCCATTAAGTCAATAACGCCCAGTGACCATATGACTACTCCCATAGCGATAGCCGCTACAACATTCCATATGTCCCGCATAGGTCCTCCTTGAATCGGCTTCTACCAGGTTATTTTCAGCATCCCTGATTGACATCAATAATGAAACCGCCGATACCAAAGCCCGTTGCACAGGCGATTGCTGCTGGAGGAACCGGAGTTAGCGCCGCACACATTCCGACGTTGGCACTTATCCATGCAATGGCAGCAGCCCACGCTGATGGATACTGAGGCATTGTCTCACTCTGAGGTCCTATTTCTCCGGAACCTGAAACACCGAATGCGTCCTCATCAAACTCCCAGACCGTGATTCCACTAGCATCAGTTTCAACGTTTATAGCACCGGCGTCGTACATATCAAGAATACCGGCCAACGCTTCGTAGTCATCAAACACAGTAGCGAGAACTTCGGCGTCCAAATCAGCGTCACCCGTAGAGAATCCTGTCGGCATCTCTACGTTTACGTGAGAAGAACGAACTAATTCAGCACGTGCTTCATGCCCCGCGGGGTCTGCTTCTTTCGAAATATCAATAAGCTGATGAAGGTCATCTGTGCTGATCTCTTCAAGAGCAGTTTTTTGTTCTGAAGACGAGAGGGTAGAATCTTGTGTGGCCGTAGCAGGTTGAGCCAAAAATACAGTGAGCGCTAGAGTCGCCACTCCTAGTGCCCCTATAAGCCTGCGGAAGTTATTAAACGATTTGGCAAATATGGCCTTCGTCCCTTCAACCTATTTGGTGAGTGGCCTGTCATTCCAGCGTAAGAGATCATTTCTTCAGCGAACACTTGAAAAACGTTGCAAAAATCTCTACTCAGTTCCCTCAAATAATGCGATACACTGCGATCTCAGTCAACGACTAATTGAGGTTTCCTGAAAAGTCTTAAATTACCTCTAGTAACCTTGTGTAACACACATCACATTAAGCGCTATTTCTCTAGTGTTGGCAAAATAACCTGCCGTTTTCTGAGGTCACCCTCCCGTCTTGAGCATCAGCCTGTCCTGATGTCATTTTTCAGAAGCTGACTGCACCGATTTCAGAAGGCGGCTTCACAGACCGATACCGAGGGCTTTTCTCCCGTCGGGACGGAGCTCTCCTGTCGGAGAGACGTGCCGGTAGAGGGTTTGGCGGGTTACCCCGAGTTCTTTGCACAGCTCACCGACCTTGGTACCCGGTTGGCCCATGGACGCTGCGGCCAGGCGGACTTTGGCTGGCGTCATTTTGTAGGGTCGCCCACCTTTGCGGCCACGTGCTCGCGCTGAAGCGAGTCCGGCCTTGGTGCGTTCAGAAATCAGTTCACGTTCAAACTCTGCCAGAGCAGCGAAAATGCCAAACACCAGTTTGCCGGAAGCAGTGGTGGTGTCAATGGCCGCCCCTTGACCAGTGAGCACCTTCAACCCCACGCCACGGTCGGTCAGATCATGGACGACGTTGACCAGGTGACGTAAATCCCGACCGAGCCGGTCGAGCTTCCACACGATCAACGTGTCCCCAGACCGTAGTGCTTTCAGACACGCTGCCAGCTGTGGTCGATCGTCTTGCTTGCCAGAAGCTTGATCTTCGTAAAGCTGCTCCGGATCAACACCGGCAGCAAGTAAAGCATCTCGTTGCAAGTCTGTGGTTTGGGAGCCGTCGGTTTTGAGACTCTCGCGTACCCGATCAACACCCTGGTCTGCTCCTGTCATATATTCGATCGTTAATGTGACAATCCGGCGACAAGGCGACCACTTACGAAACTTGTCACATAACCCGTCATCTATTCTACGTCATGCAAACAGGGGCTTTGGTAACTGATGTGACATACAGTCTGCTGGAATCTCGAACCTGCCTCGGCTACTTCCTAACAAGCACTCAGAGGACGAATGCAAAACCGCAGAGATGCGCGCTCGAGTTTGCAAAAGACTTCTGAAAATGACCACACCCGCAAAAGATAGCAAGAAACCGGATCTTGCGTGACTTAGGCGAGGAGTTTAGCGTGGCTATGTGATGGGAGCAGGCCCATCCAAACTCCAAGGAGAATAGAGCGATAATGCACAGCACCCTATCGACCGTTCCCCGAAGAGCTATCAACGTTTTTCTCACGTTCTTATTGGGTATCGGATTGGTAATGATCAGCGCAACATCTTCTAGCGCTGCGAGCCTCCAAGCTTCAAATACATCTACCGCAGAAGAGACCATCAACGAAGCTCGTGAGGCCGACCCGGAAGAATTCAACCAAACGGTGGAAATTCTCGAATCCTCACCACTACTAATGGCATACCTCAACTCTTATGAGGGCTTCGATGCTGAGCAAGAAGTACAGGTTCTCGCAACTCAGTTCAATCCAGATGCTGCTCAAGCATTCGTGGAGGTACTGGAAAGCGGCGAACTTACAATCTCTGCAGGCACAGACAAACACGGCAATCCCGCACCGGAAGTCAATATTAATCCTGACCTAAACAACAGCGGTGAAATATCTACTCAAGACTTCCCGCAATGCCCCTCTGCCTGGGCTGCACTCTATGCGTGGGCTGCCACTGAAGCAGCTTTCTGCGGAGCTCTTGGGCTGGCTGGGCCAGGGGCGGCTTTAGCCTGTGTAGCTGCTTTTACAGTTATCGGCACCGTCCCTGACTTTAATGCAGGATGCTAAAGCACAAAGTCAGCTACGGTTTCATGGAGTGAGAAACTAAGGTGAGGAAGGGAATAGCACATGACGAATAAACGTCTAGACCTATTACCACTCATCCTGGGGCTTATAGTCGCTGCTATTATTGCTGTTGTTGGCATCATGGAAGCCTTTTATGCCTGGATCATTGGTATTCCATTAATCATCTTGGCTATCGTTATAGGAAGAATGTACGATAGGCGACTTTCTGATTCTCAGAAACGCAATAGCAATAAAGGGATATGGGTCGGCATCGTCGGAACGATCGTCAGTGTCGGAGCGCTACTTCTGAGAGGATCAGAATTTACCGCATATGTGACGCCACTTCTGTCAATAATTACTGGTGTCGCCGTCTGGTACGTTCTAAGTCGCAGCGCACAGGAACGAACGCTTGAAGATAGCCCGGCAAGTGCTTCTTCTTAAAGCGATGGATGGCATACAACGTCAGTAATTAAATGATGACCACACTTCCTTGACCTCTTATAACTAACTTAATCACCCTCGAGTTCTGCATGGTGAAACATCTCATTGCAGTGCTCGGGGGTGACTCAACTTTGTGGTGCGACCTGCATCTCCACTGCCAACAATTACTCAATATGCTAAAGGGCCGAGGTGTGAGAACATTACAGCTATAAAAGATGGCACACCCGTATGGGACAATTATTGCGGACCGGAGCCTAAAACAGCAGCCTTCCCAGCGACGTTCTCAATAGCTATTGGCAAATGCACGATCGACCCTACGCCGAACTCGGCTATCTCAATTGCGTTTGTGACGCTATCCTTGTTGCACTCATCAATAACAATCTCAGCAATAATCCATCAAAAAGTAATAGGGTGCGCATTCCTTCCCGTACTCGTTTTAGATCTTATCCAATTTCTGAATAAACCTTCCCCCGCCCACAAGGGGGCGGGGGAACCATATACCGCTTACGGCATTTCCACCCCCCTATTCGGGGAGCACTCCAATCTCACGAAGTGCAGTTAAGTGATTGGTCACTGTCCGGGGTTGGGACGGTGGCGTGCGAGCTCACGAGTGATGGTCTTTCCAGGAAGTAACAGCAGCAGAGATGACACCTGTCTCGCGCCGATCAGGCCAAGAGCTAGGCCAGTAGCACCGCAATCAGGATCGTGGCCGGGATGGCGGCGATGGTGGTGACAAGAACAGTATCCCTGGAGACTACGATACCGGTGTTGTACCGGCTGGCGGCGACAAACACATTCTGGGCGGTCGGCAAAGAGGCCAGCACCACAGCGGTGAAGACATGAATGGCGTCCAAACCGAAGACGAATTGGGCCAGCACCCAGGCCAAAGCCGGGTGGAGCACCAGTTTCAGCGCAGAGCCGATCAACACGGCACTGCGACGACGGCTATCTTTCTCGAGGGGTTTGGAACCCACCAAGGACAGGCCAAAGGCGAGCAGCATGGCTGGGATGGAGGCCCCGGCGATTAGCGTGATGGATTCATCGATCGGGCCGGGGAAGTGGATGTCAGTGAGAGCGGAGATGATACCCAGGCCCGAACCAATAATCATCGGGTTTTTCACGATGCTGACGAGCATCCGTGCCATGACGGTGAGAAATCCGGTGGGGCGTACCTTGCGTGGGGCTGTGGAGGACCGATCGGTACGCTGTTCGCGGTCAGTGAGTGTGTCCAGTACCAGCACGTAGATGGGGGTGTAGATGGCGAGCTGGAACAAGATCACCGGAGCAGACCAGGCAGGGTTGCCCAGCACGTAGGCCGAGATCGGGATGCCGAGGTTGGCGGAATTGACCATGGAGGATGACATGCCCCCCATGAATCGTTCTGACCAGGTGCCGGCGGGAATCACGAAGCGGGAGATCACCAGGTAGACCACCAGGACGGTGAATGCCGAGATGGCGGCGACCCACAGTTGGGGGCCGAGAATCACCGAGATATCGGATTCCGACAGGGTTTTGAATAGCAACGCGGGGTTGGCGACGAAGAAAGCGGTGCGAGACAGCACCTGCTGGGCTTGGGGGCCGAGCACCCTGGTTTTCCCGACCAGGTAGCCGACGAGGATAATCACCCAAATGACGGTGAACCCAGAGATCACCTCGGCCACGAAAAAATCGCCCTCCCGCTTGTGCATTGTGTCGCTATTGACTGTTCCAGCGCGTGGTGCGCTGACCTTAGTTTAGACCAGCGTTTGCTACATCTACGGAGCGGGAGGGCGTTCGGCCTGGGTCGAGGGAGGTGTTTAGAGCGCGAAGGGGCGCATATTCAGGGTCTTGCCGGCGACCTCAGGGGCTTGGCCGGCAATGATCTGAGACACGACCTCACCGGTCACCGGGCCGAGGGACAACCCGTGCATATTGTGGCCGGTAGCCACAATGACGCGCGGGGCATCCGGCAGAGCTGAGATGATTGGCAGGCCGGTCGGTGTCATCGGACGAGGCCCGGACCACTCTTCGGTGCGGGGCAGGTTGCCCACCCCTTGCATGAAGGCGGCGGCCTCTCGGTGCAGGTGCTTCATCCGCGAGTTCTTGAGCTCAACGGTGTTGCGGGAGAAATCCATCAAGCCCACCACGCGCAGGTGGCCAGACATGGGAACACCGATGGTTTTGTAGTCCAGGGAAGACACGAGGTTCTTCGGCAGGATCTCGGGGTCGACCCGGAAGGAGTAGCCTACACCGGAGGTCACATGAGCGGACTTCATGACGTCCAAGCCGGGGATCTCGGTGAGCGAAGACCAAGCGCCGATGGCCACCACCGCACGGTCGAACTCCACGGTTTCTTCCCGCTGAGACGAAGACCCTGCCGAATCACCGCCGAAGGATACGGTGGCAGTACCGTCCGAGATCGAGGTCAAGGTGGCGTGTTCGTGGATGGTGACCGACGACTTGCGCAACCAGTCGATCAACGAGTCGACAAAGATGTCCGGGTCCAAGAACCGTTCTGTTTCGGCCACGAATCCGGCACGCACCGAGGTTTTCAGGAAGGGCTCGTAGTCGTGAAGTTCGTCATCGAGCATGATCGGGCCCGGCTCGGGGGTGCCCAAATGGCGGGCCCGTGCCGCCTGGGCATCCCGGGCATCACGCAGTGCGTCGACGGAGTTGTGGGTGTTGAGGAAGCCGGTGCCACCACCGCCTAAGTCGATACCGTCTGTGGCCATAGAATCGAACGCGGCGATCATGCCGTTGACCAGCTGGTCCAAGTCCCGGGTGTTCCGTCGGACTGCTGCCGGAGTGCAGTTGGACATGAAGCCCAGACCGAAAGCAGACAACCACGGCAGAGCGGTGGGGTCAATCGACAAATAGTGCCTATTGGATGCCACGCCCCGGAAGATCTCCTTTAACTGCTTCGGCTCGGGCATGGGCAACACCTGCAGGGGCGTGACTTCACCGGCGTTACCACGGGCTGCGCCGGAGCCCAACGTCTCGTGATCAAAAAGTGTGACCTTATGACCCGCGCGGGTGAGCTCAAAGGCGGTGCACAGGCCGATAAGACCGGCCCCAAAAACGGCGACATCCACGGAACGGGCTGTTGATGTAGCTGATTCAGCCATGAAAGACTTCAACCTCTCGTGCTCAGTGAGTGAAACCACCTCGTTGTTGTTTCACTCTGACCAGGTACCAGTTCTTCCACCATAGAACACCCACACCACCACCAGGGATGATCCGGGTGAGATGACCTGACACGGCACATCGGACCGGAGAGCCGTTAGTGACTCCGGTCCGATGTGAGCAGTGCCAGGGTGCAATGGTGGTGAGGTTTTTACCAGCCACGTTCGGCTAAACGGTGCGGAGCCGGCAGGTCGGCGACGTTAATGCCGACCATGGCTTCACCCAGTCCGCGAGAGACTTCAGCAATCACAGAAGGGTCGTTGTAGTTCTGAACGGCCTTGACGATCGCTTGGGCGCGAGCCTCAGGGTTGCCGGACTTGAAGATCCCGGATCCGACGAAGACGCCGTCAGCGCCGAGCTGCATCATGAAGGCAGCATCGGCAGGAGTGGAGACCCCGCCGGCGACCAACAGCGGAACCGGCAATTTGCCGGTGGCGGCGACTTCTTGGACCAGGTTCAACGGAGCCTGCAGGTCCTTGGCTGCAGCGTAGAGTTCTACCTCAGGCAGGGCGGCCACCTGGGCAATTTCTCCGCTGATCTTGCGGATGTGTTTGGTGGCTTCGGAAACATCACCGGTGCCGGCTTCCCCCTTCGAACGGATCATCGCTGCTCCCTCAGCGATTCGACGAAGGGCTTCACCCAGGTTGGTGGCACCGCAGACGAACGGGGTCTTGAACTGGTGTTTATCAATATGGTGGGAGTAGTCAGCGGGGCTGAGGACCTCGGACTCGTCAATGAAGTCGATTCCTAAATACTCCAGAACCTGAGCCTCAACCTGGTGACCGATACGCGCCTTGGCCATCACCGGGATGTCGACGGCTTCGATGATGCCGGTAATCAAGTCGGGATCCGACATGCGGGCTACGCCACCTTCGGCGCGAATATCGGCCGGGACGCGTTCCAAGGCCATGACGGAGCTGGCTCCTGCGTGGGCGGCGATGGTGGCCTGTTCGGGGGTGACGACGTCCATGATGACGCCACCGATGAACTGGTCAGCCAGGCCTCGGCGGACAGTGGCGGACGAAAAGGTCTGAGCATGGTGCTGTGTGGTGTTAATGTCAGTCATGATTCCTTACTGTAGGACCGTTACCGGACCAATCGTAGGTCCAGTTTCGTGCCAGTTCTTCGGACCAGTTTGCGGGAAGGCGCTTAGACTGGGTGGTGATGACAGCCTTCCCGAGCCTGCAGATCGCGTCCGATACCGCTGAATCCATCCCAGTTCAGCTCACCCGGCAACTGCGTGATCTCATCCTGTCCGGGGTGCTTCGCGCCTCCGATAAATTGCCCTCGACCCGACAGCTGGCTGGGGATCTGAACATCTCTCGTGGAAGCGTCGTGAGCGCCTATGAACAACTCGTTGCGGAAGGCTACTGCGCGAGCAGGCAAGGGGCCGGTACGGTGGTGCATCCGGATTTGCCACCGATGCCGGCCCGGCAGGTTGGTGCCGGGACCCAGCCTTCACAGCCGACGCTCCATCACATCTTGCCGCTGACTCCCGGCGTGACCCTCAGCGAGCTGTCGCACCGGCGCAGTTGGATACAAGCCTGGCGACAAGCGGCGCACGCTGCACCGGTCGGCGTGCACGGAGATCCGGGATTGCGCCATGCGCTCGCGGAATATCTGCGGTTGTCTCGAGCCACCGTTGTCGATCCTGACCGTTTGTTCGTCAGTGGTGGGGCTCGAGAAGGTCTCCTTTTGGTTTTGGCTGCCCTGGAAGACCGGCCCCGTCTCGGCGTGGAATCCCCGGGCTATGCTTCCCTACATCACCTGGCGGCGCGTTTCGGAGCTGAACTGACCGGGCTGGAGGTAGACCAGCAGGGGCTGGTCACCTCCCGGCTGCCCGACAACCTCGACGCGGTGATCGTCACGCCAAGTCACCAATATCCCTCCGGGGCATCTCTTCCGCTACAACGTCGTCTCGAACTGGTGGAATGGGCTCGTGCCACTGGGTCCTGGGTCATCGAGGACGACTACGACGCTGCGTTGCGCTACACCGGGGAACCCCTACCGCTGTTGAGTTCCTTGGACTCTGAACGGGTGGTGACCTTGGGATCGTTTTCCTCGACAGCTCCACAAGCGCTAGGTGGAGGCTTCGTGGTGGCTGGAAGTGGGCTGGCCGAAGAACTTCGGCATGCCCGCCAAGATATTGGTCCTGCTCTAGGGTCCGGTATTCAAACCGTCTGGCGGATTTTGCTCGATAGCGGAGAGTACTCTCGCGATCTGGCGCACCAGCGAAACCGAGCCATGCGACGCCGTGAGATCCTCGGGGCAGAACTACCTGTTACCGCCACCATGGACGAGCGACATGGTGGCAGTAACGCCATGGTTTATCTGGACGATGGTCTGCCCCTTACCTCTCTGGAGCTGACCGAACAATTCCGTCGCGCGCACCTAGGGGCGGTGGTGGACCCAGAGTACTGGAGCATTTCCGACCACAGAGGCAAGCCTTTACACGCCGATGTGTCCTCCAATATGGTGTTGGTCGGTCTCGGGGGAGGTCGTGATGAGAACTTTCACCAAGCCTGCCACGCCTTCGGGCAGATCCTGCGGGGATGAGGGCGACATGACGCTCTAATCACAGAGAAGGCGTCAGGCTACGGAGCAAGGGCTCCGTAGCCTGACGCTGATGAGATCACCGCGGTGACCTCACACGGGGGTGGCTTTTAGGAGACGTTACGACGACGCAATACCACCGTCAAAATGATTCCCAGAGCAATCGCAACAACACCTGCTCCAATGAGCCAGAACACGTTGGCACCGGTTCGGGCTAGATTGTCGCTAGTTGCTACCTCTTCAGTTGCGTCGGACTCAGGTGATTCCGTCGCTAAGGACTCGGCGCTGGTTGGTTCAGCGGTCGGCTCAGTGGTGCTGTCGGTGGGTTGTTCGGAGGGAGTGTCACTGTTAGTGGGCTCTTGGGTTGGTTGTTCAGTACTGTTGGTGGGTTCTTCAGCGGGTTTCTTGGTGCCTTCAGATGGCTCCTCCGAGGGCTCCTCGCTCGGAGCAGGCGCCGAGGTTGCGGCGCGTGCCGTCAACCACTGGCGCTCTTCAAGGGGTTTGGTGACCAGACGCGTTTCGCCAACGCAACCGTTCCATCCGTCGGTCAGCTCCTCGCCCCATAGGCCAGCTCCCAGAATCCAGGGTTTGCCGTCATCGTGCTGAATACCGGTGGCGTTGATGACGTTACGCAGAATCGGTGCACCATCGACATACATCGTCACGGTTTGCTCAACCGGGTCATTGACCACAGCCACGTGGACCCACTCAGCTTTGGGTACTTCGTGGGACCAATTCGATGAGCTGTCGAGCTGGTTGGACATGGAAGACCACTGCAACTCCTGCAGATCGGAGAATGCCAGGTTGACGGGCATGTCCATGCCACCGCCTTGGGTGATGTTGTTACGCTCGCCCATGCGGCCGAACGCCGTCATGGAAGGGTTTCGGTCGGCAGACCAGGTTTCGTCGACGCGAATGAAGGTTTCGGCGGTATAACCGTTGTCGAAGGTTTCGCTGTTGATCGTAGCGTCATTGTCGGTGGTGAAGTAATTCAGTCGTGAGACGTCACGTCCACCAAAGTGCTTATCGGCGTTAGCAAAACAGACCGCGGCACCGTCAGAGGACAGCGGGTGCGTGCTTTTGCTAAGGGTCACATCGGATTCTGTTGCGCCGTTGATGCCTTCTTGGCGGGTGAAGTGCTGGTCAGCGGTGATATCGGGAATAACGCCCCCAATACCAATGACGCTGCCATCTTCCTGATCGATGTCACCGGGTCGCCAGTGCGCCACCGTGCCGTCAACCTCGGGATAGTCGTTCCGGTTGTCTGGCAGATCTGCTTCTTCCGGCTCATAGGGGACGTAGCCTTGAGAAACCAACGACACCGCGCGGTCAGCCAGAGGTTGCTCGTCGGGGGTGCCAGCGATGAAATCAGGATTGAAATCTGCGAACCTCTCTGAAAAATCGAAGTCGAGGGTCCAGCTATCCGGTTCATCAGGAAGCAAGAGGTCGTCGAACGATGTCAGCGTCTCGTACGGCTTCACACTGACCCAGGGCGAAAACGCCTCCAGCTGGAGACGGTTATTGGTCAGGTCGAATTCCAGCACGCCCATCAAACCGTTGCCACCCTGGTAGGCCATCTGGTAGTCCATCAGGATGTCGACGACATCGTGGCCGGCATTGTTCTGCTGAACCCGGTAACCGGCACCGTGATTATGACCGGAGAGGGTCATAAAGATCTGATCGTGGTCAGCAATGAGAGTGTTCCAGAGGTGCTGACCGTACTCCGTATCGGTGACCTGGGTGCGTTCTTCGTCGAGTCCCAAGTACTCGTGGGTGGTCAGGATTGTTGGCAAATCTGGGTGTTGGTCGAGGACTTCAGATGCCCACTCCAACGTGGCATCATCAGCGTGATACATCAGGGCGAGGACCAAAAACTTTTGGCCTTCAGCTTCGAAAATGTGGTATTCGCTGTGTTCGTCCGGGGAGCGTCCGGCGAAAGTTTCCTGTTCAGCTGCGCGAGAGGTGGGGAAATGATCGAGATAGGGGGTTGACCCGTCAGAAGTCAGATCATGGTTGCCCGGAAGAACAGAATATGGAACGTTGGCATCTTCCAGGTTTTTCATCGCCGCGTCTGCGACGTCCCATTCTGCAGGAAC
The DNA here is from genome assembly GCF_003703835.1 of Auritidibacter ignavus. Lineage (GTDB taxonomy): Bacteria > Actinomycetota > Actinomycetes > Actinomycetales > Micrococcaceae > Auritidibacter > Auritidibacter ignavus. Next base: position 111,666 of record NZ_RDQR01000005.1, on the reverse strand, counting down.
ATGGGCCTGGTCTACCACGTCGCCCAAATGGGTGACCAGTGGCATGTTGAGTTCATTGGCGTGCTCGGCCAACCATGCGGTCTGGACATCGTAGGGTTCGGACCCAAAACGGGCGTTGAATAGGTCTCCCGTTTCCTCAGTGGCGTAGCGTGAGTAAAACTGGGTGTCGGGAAGGATCCCGAGACTAAAGCGGGAAGCCAGGTCTTCGGACGCTGGTTGCTCGGCAGTGCTGGCGGTGGCGTGTGGAATGGTGATCAGGGACGCAGCGACAATGCTGATGCTTGCGCCGGCTACTGTCAGCCAGCGAGGCAACGCGTGATTCAACGGCACAGTACTCCTTAGGTGTGAGTAATTTTTTGGGTACGTGTGCACTGTGGTCCGGGTACGTAAATACGAGGTAACGCCGGCCTCCCGAACACCGGAACTCTGATAAAACTCCTTGTCAGGCCGATGTGGTTTTGGTCATTGTGGACCTTGCATTGTGCGGTGCGGCCGTTAGCACGAGGTGCGAACAGCGGTGCTCCAAGCCCGGTCATTGGTTGAACGCGACACCGTCAGCGACTCTTCATCCCAGTGTCGAGTTCACGGATGGTATGCGCCACGAGGATCGGTCTGGACGTGATGAGTGTTTGTACATCCCGAAATTCCGGTAGTCCACTGGCGAGCAAAAGCCCCGGGCCAGGATGCGTCGGTGCCTCGATCAGTTCGTGATTTGCTCGTCAAACATCGCGTAGCATCGCGAAGAACTGATCAGCGACACCCCGCATTTATCGGGGTTCGGGTGTATCGAGCGACCCGGGGGATTGGTTGTCATTTCTAACTGCCCCGGAAAAGTTCCGGAACAAAAGTCCCGGCCACCTCGCCACCGGCAGGGACAACATGGTCGGCATAACCTTATTGTGAAGGGCGCAGGGCTCTCCGGGCCATCAATCGCTGTGGGTACCTATCGCGTCCGAGCAGATCTACCGCATTTTTTCTGCGCGCCCGGTGGCGACGGGAACGTTGAACGAGCGGGCGACGGGAATCGAACCCGCGTATCTTGCTTGGGAAGCAAGCGCTCTACCATTGAGCTACGCCCGCAGATCTCACATCAGAGACATATAGAGGGTACCAGATGTTGACTTTCGATGTGCCATCACCCCGGTGTGGCAAAACCTGACATTGGCACGTGCCATTAAGTCTGAAGTTGCTAACTGAGATAGGTTAGATTCGTGCTTCTCTCTGATCGCGATATTAAGGCCTCCTTGGATTCTGGCCGTATTCAACTCGATCCGCTGGACCGTGACATGGTCCAGCCGGCCAGTATTGATGTGCGCTTGGACCGGTTCTTTCGTCTCTTTGATAATCACCGCAATGTGCACATCGATCCCTCGGTAGAGCAACCAGATCTGACCCGTTTGGTCAGCGTAGACCCGGATGAGCCGTTCATTTTGCACCCGGGGGAGTTTGTGCTGGGTGCGACCTACGAGCAAGTCACGATCGCCCACGACGTGGCAGCGCGACTCGAAGGGAAGTCGTCGCTGGGACGGCTCGGGCTGCTCACGCATTCCACCGCCGGATTTATCGACCCGGGCTTTTCCGGTCATATCACCTTGGAACTGTCCAATATGGCCACCCTTCCGATTAAGCTTTGGCCGGGGTCAAAGATTGGCCAATTGTGCTTCTTCAACCTCTCCTCGCCGGCCGAGGAGCCCTACGGTTCCGGCGGAAATCTCAACCGTTACCAAGGTCAGCGTGGGCCGACCGCGTCGCGGAGCCATCTGAATTTCTACCGCACCACGATCGAACGCTGACAGGATTCCAGACCATGAGCTCCGCCAGCCTCCAACACGTTCCTGACGGGTCCCGCCAAACGTCGCGGCGTCTGCGTGTGGTGGCGTGGTCGCTGTGGGATTGGGGGTCGGCGGCCTTCAATGCCGTGATGGTGACCTTCGTCTTCGGCACGTATCTGAGCTCTGAGGTTTTCGGTCCCGATGGCAGAGGCACCTCGTGGTTGGCAGCCGGCAACGCGGTCGCCGGCGCACTAATTGCGGTGACCGCACCGGTGATTGGCCAGCGGGGCGACCGCGGCGGGAAACGAACGCTCTGGTTAGGCATGAACACAGCGCTCGTGGTGGCGTGTATGGCGAGCTGTTTCTTCGTCCAACCGCAGGAAACCTACCTGGTGCTGGGAGTCATTCTGCTCTCAGCCGGCAACGTGTTCTTCGAATACGCCGAAGTCCACTACAACGCGATGCTGGTCGATATTTCCACGCCGTCCACGATCGGACGCATCTCGGGTATTGGCTGGGCTTGCGGATACCTCGGTGGAATAGTGCTTTTGGGTCTGCTCTACCTGGGCTTCATTTCCGAGGGGCCACACTGGTTCGGGGTCCCTGATGAGCAGATGCTCAACATTCGTATCGTGGCAGTCATCGCGGCCGGGTGGTTTCTCCTGTTTTCCTTGCCTGTGCTCTTCGCTCAACGGCGTGGCGTCGGGGCTGACCTCACCAACTCGGCTGAGTCGGCTCAGAAGAACGCACACGAACCCTCTCCTAGCGTGGTGGAATCCTACCGCCAACTCTGGGGCACTCTGGTGCGTATGTGGCGTGAAGACCGCAACACCTTAGCTTTCCTGATCTCCTCGGCGGTCTTTCGCGACGGCACCGGTGCAATCTTCGCCTACGGCGCAGTCTTGGGCACCACGGTCTATGGCATCAGCGCCAGCGACGTGTTGCTGTTCGGTATTGGCGCCAATGTTGTCGCAGCCATCGGCGCTTTTTCCGGAGGGTTCCTGGATGACAAGCTCGGGCCTAAGTGGGTCATCTGGATCTCACTGGCCGATATCTTGGTCTTGGCCGGAACGATTTTCTTCCTCGACGGTGCGGGAGCGTTCTGGGTCGGTGGACTATTGCTGTGTTTCTTCGTGGGCCCGGTGCAGTCGGCATCCCGCGGTTTTCTGGGAAGACTGGTGACTCCTGACACGGCCGGTGAAATCTACGGGTTATACGCCACCACCGGGCGTTCGGTTTCCTTCCTCTCACCCGCACTCATCGCTTTGTTCGTCGGGATCGTGGGAGACTCCCGCGCCATGATTCCTGCCATCATGCTGGTTCTGCTAGCCGGAGCCGTGTTGCTGATTCCGGTCCGGGATCCGAAGGTGACTTCACGGACCCTGTGAAATTTTTCATAACCGTGAATTGGCAACCAGCGGTACTGGAACCTGAATGAAAGATGTATTTTTCAAGGCGATATGGCCGAGTTAATGGCGGTGCTACCCCAAAATGCCGGGGAACCCCGGGGTCTGTTCTGATGCTGTGGGCTGACTCGTTACGACCGGAATAACGTCTCTGTGGGCAGATTTAAAGCCCTCTGGCATCGTCGGTGACGACGTCCTGTGACAATCGACCACACCGAAAAGCGCTAAAGTAAGAAGGGTGCCTGCCCCATAATTGCTCTGGAGGACGACCGTGCTCATTGTGCTGATTGCACTGTTCGCCGTCGCATTGGTCGCGCCCTGGATTTTCCGAGTTACCGATCGGGCTGGTTTCTTTGTCTTGGCTGCGGTTCCAGCCGCCGGTTTCATCTGGGTTCTCACCCAGATGCCACATATTCTCCACTCCGAGCAACTCTTAGCCTCCGGAGCAGCCGCCGATGCCGCCAATGACCCGCTGGTGAGCACCTACCCGTGGTTAACCGAGATCGGCGTTGAACTCTCCTTCCGGATGGATACCCTGGCGGCACTGATGTCGCTGATCGTGCTCGGTGTGGGCGCTCTGGTGCTGGTCTACTGCTCTCGGTATTTCAGCGCCGGCGACCCGCGCAACGGTACCTTCGGTGCTCAACTTTTGGCTTTCGCCGGCGCCATGTTCGGGCTGGTCACCACCGATGATCTACTGGTGCTCTACATCTTCTGGGAAATCACCTCGGTGCTGTCCTTCCTGCTGATCGGTTACGCCGGGCAACGAATCTTCGCCCGTCGCTCCGCGATTACCGCGCTGATAGTGACCACTTTCGGTGGTCTGGCCATGCTGGTCGGACTGATGATGCTCGGTGAATCAGCCGGCACCTACCGGATTTCCGAGGTTGTCAACCGTTCCGAAGAACTCCTGACTGGCCCCTACTCGGAAGCCTTTATGGGCTGGGCCATCGGCCTGGTGCTACTGGGTGCGTTGACTAAATCCGCCCAGGTGCCTTTCCACTTCTGGCTCCCCGCGGCTATGGCAGCCCCCACCCCGGTTTCGGCTTACCTGCACTCGGCTGCCATGGTCAAAGCCGGTGTTTATCTGGTGGCACGACTAGCCCCCGGATACGCCGACATGCCAGTCTGGCAAGTGATGGTGCTCGGGGTCGGAATGTGGACCATGCTTGTCGGCGGCTGGCGAGCCCTACGTCAAACCGATATCAAACTCGTCCTGGCCTTCGGCACCGTCTCCCAGCTGGGATTCTTGATGATCGCCAACGGGTTGGGTGACCGCGACGCCGCCATGGCAGGACTGGCCATGCTGATGGCCCACACGCTGTTCAAAGCACCCCTGTTCATGCTGGTGGGCCTCATCGATAAAATGGCCGGAACGCGCGATGTGAACCGTCTGTCCGGGTTGGGCCGAAACCATCCGTGGCTTTTTGCCTTCGCCCTGCTGGCCTCGTTGTCGATGGCCGGTATCCCACCGTTCTTTGGTTTCGTGGCCAAAGAATCCGTGCTGGAATCAGCCCTGCACTGGGGCGAGGTCCACTCACAAGTCGCCACTGACGCGTATGCGGCCCCGAGCTTCTGGGGTATCGTCTGGGCGTGGCTGCCACTCGCCGTGGCGGTACTGGGTTCGGTCTTCACCGTTGCCTACACTGCACGGTTCCTCTGGGGTGGTTTCGCCACTAAGACCACCGTGGACGACCAGGGCGTTACCCAGCAGATGGAAGACACCCCGGTCGAAAAGTCGGCCTCGATCCTGGGTACCACCCCAGCAGCGGTGCTGAGCGTGATCAGCCTGGTCGCCGCCTTCGTTCCCGGATTGATGGGTGCCCTGCCCGAGGCCTATGGCCAAACCGCCGAACCGTTAGCCGGTTTTGAGAACGATCCGGCCTACCTGGCGCTGTGGCACGGATTCACCCCGGTGCTGGCAATTTCTATCGCGATCATTCTCGTCGGTCTGGTGCTTTACGCCTTCAAAGACCGGGTCTGGCATGCACAAGATGCCGTACCGTCCTGGGTGGATTCGGCCAAAGTCTATCGTTGGACCCTGCAGCGTCTAGATGCCTTTGCTGTCTGGGTCACCGGTCGCACCCAGCGCGGTGACCTGGCTTTCTACCTGTTCATCATTCTTACCGTGGCCACCGTGGGACCGTTGCTGGCCATGCTGTTCCCGACCAATAACGATCCCACCACTGTCAGCCTGCCCAACGTGGCCTTCTTCGGCGACTGGCGACTGGAGCAATCACCGGGTCTGGTGCTGGCCTCGATTTGTATGATCATTGCCGTGGCTGGTGCCGTCTGGGCCCGTCGTCGTTTCATGGCCGTCATGCTGGTCTCAGCCACCGGCTACGTGCTGGCCGCCATCTTCGCGCTCCGCGGATCTCCGGATCTGGCCCTGACTCAGTTGCTGGTGGAATCCATCGTGCTGGTGGCCATGGTGTTGGGCCTGCGGGTACTGCCACCGCGGGTTCCCACCGGGCTACATGGACGCAATAACCGCTGGGCGCGCGCGCTCTTGTCGATCGGATTCGGTCTGGTGATGATGTGGTTGGCTGCTACCGTGCTGGCCTCCCGTGTGCAGGACCCCATTTCACTGAAAATGCCGGAACTGGCCGCCGAAGAAGGCGGTGGCTACAACATCGTCAACGTCACCCTGGTCGATATGCGCGCCTGGGATACCTTCGGCGAAATCACGGTGCTCACCGCGGCCGCCACCGGTGTGGCCTCGCTGGTCTTCATCGCCACCCGGGAGCGTTTCCGCCACCACTCATTGGCCGATGTGGAACCCGGCTCGGTGGGACGCTATAACCATAAAGCCGCGTCGCTGAGCACCGGCGAAATCTCGGTGGTGCGTGGGTTCTCGACGGTTTCGCGTGACCCGTGGCTGATCGCCGGTCGGACCCTGGCGCCGGAACGTCGCTCCATCATCTTCGAAGTGGTCACCCGCCTGATCTTCCACATCATCATCCTGATCTCGATCTACCTGCTACTGGCCGGACACAACGTCCCCGGCGGTGGCTTCGCCGGTGGTCTGCTGGCCGGTCTGGCGCTGACCATTCGGTACCTGGCCGCTGGCCGCTATGAGCTGGCCCAAACCGTGCGCATCCCCGCCGGTGTGGTGCTGGGCTCCGGACTGGCGCTGGCCGCCATCTCCGGGATCATCCCGCTGTTCTTCGGCGGTGAGGTCTTCCAGCAGGTCGACTTTGAATTCACGCTACCGGTCTTCGGTTACGTCCACGCGGCCTCGGCATTGATCTTCGATATCGGGGTCTACCTCGTGGTGATCGGCCTGGTCATCGACGTATTGCGTTCCCTGGGTGCAGAGGTCGACCGTCGGTACGAAAAGGAATTGGCCGTCCGCGAAGAAGCTGAGGCCCGTCGCAAGCAGGTCAGTACTCAGTCCACAGCACAACCGCGAACCGGAGGTGGTCGCTGATGACGATCGATGCGATCTTGCTGATCATCATGGGAGCACTGTTCGCCGGTGCGGTCTATATGGTCATGGAACGGACCCTGACCCGCATTATGCTCGGGCTGGTCATGTTCACCAACGGAGCCAACCTGTTGATCATCATCATGGCCGGCCCCGCCGGTTGGCCCCCGATCGTGCGCGACTCGGTCAGTGCCGATGAATACGCCGATCCGTTGCCACAAGCTCTCACGTTGACCTCGATCGTGATCTCATTTGCCACCACCTCCTTCTTGCTGGCGATGATCTACCGCTCCTGGGTGCTGGCCCGTCGCGATGAAGTTTCCGTTGACGTCGAAGACGTCAAGGTGGCCGAGCAACCCACCTACGACGCCGAAGATGATGCCGAGCTACGCGAGGAAGAATCCGAGTTTATTGACGACGACCAGGACCCGAACATGGCCTACGACGCGCCCTCGGCCGAGTCCGGCTCCACCACAACAGGAGTTGATCGCTCATGCAGCTCGATGTGATCTCCATGGCCCCGCTGGCCGTCGTGTTGCCCATCCTGGGCGCCGCCCTCGCCTTTACGTTGGTCCGACGTCCGCGTGGCCAAATCCTGGTGACCGTGCTGACCATTGTGGTTACCCTGCTCTTGGAGGTCGCGCTACTGATCGCCACCTGGAACGAGGGCGCCAACGCCGTCTTCCTCGGCGGTTGGGAAGCCCCCTGGGGCATCGTGATGGTGGTCGATCGGTTCTCGGCGCTGATGCTGGTGGTTGCCACCACTGTGGTGCTCGCGGTGTTGCTCTACGCCTCCGCACAGGGTATCGGCGATGACGACACGCCCCGGCCGGTCTCGATCTTCCACCCCACCTACCTGATCCTGACCGCCGGGGTGTCCAACGCGTTCTTAGCCGGAGACCTCTTCAACCTCTATGTGGGCTTCGAAATCCTGCTGACGGCTTCCTACGTGTTGCTGACCATGGGCGGGACCGGCCCACGGATCCGCGCCGGTGTCACCTACGTCGTGGTCTCAGTGATCTCCTCGGTGATCTTTTTGATCGCGATCGCGATGATCTATGGCGCGACCGGAACCGTGAACCTGGCCGATCTGGCGGTCAAACTCGCCGAACTCGACCCCGACCTGCAACAGGTGCTACACATCATGTTGTTGGTTGGGTTCGGGATTAAAGCCGCCGTGTTCCCGCTGTCGTTCTGGTTGCCTGACTCCTATCCCACCGCCCCAGCCCCGGTCACCGCGGTGTTCGCCGGCTTACTGACCAAGGTCGGTGTCTACGCCATCGTGCGCACCGAAACCCTGCTGTTCCCAGGCAACCGGCTCAACGATCTGTTGCTGGTGGTCGCCGGGCTGACCATGGTGATCGGTATCCTCGGTGCCCTGGTGCAGTCGGATATCAAACGTGTGCTGTCGTTTACTTTGGTCTCCCATATCGGCTACATGATCTTTGGGCTGGCCCTAGCCAATGTGGTGGGGCTGGGCGCCACCGTGTTCTACGTGGTCCACCACATCACCATCCAGACCTCGCTGTTCTTGGTCACCGGGCTCATTGAATACCGGGCCGGTACCGCCAATATCGACCGCCTGGGCTCGATGCTGAAGATTTCACCGTTGATCGGGGTGCTCTACATCATTCCGGCCCTGAACCTCGGGGGTATCCCGCCGTTTTCCGGATTTATCGGCAAGGTCGGTCTGCTACAGGCCGGTGTGGGGGAGGGCTCCCCGTTGGCCTTCGCCCTCGTCATTGCCTCGGTAGTCACCTCCCTGTTGACCCTACTGGTGATGGTCCGGATCTGGGCCCGCGTCTTCTGGCGCCGAGCTGAGGACGTCGAAGATGCCACCTTGCGCGTGTCCGAAGAAGCCGAAGCCGCCGAGAATAACCAGCCACCCATCCGCAAAAACCTAGCCGGCCTGGTGGCCCCCACCGTCGGACTGGTCGCCGTGGGTGTAGGCCTTACCGTGGTCGCCGGCCCACTGTATAGCTTCGCGGACCAGGCGGCCGAAGATATGCTCGCTCGCACCCCGTATATTGAATCCGTGCTCGGCGATGAGGCAGCCGCCCAAGCCGCCGAAGACCTCCAGGAACTCAACGGATATGGCATCGAATTAGCTTCCGAGTCCTCGAATGGTGCCGGTGAAGACGACAATGACCCCGAAGAAGCCACCGATGCTGCCACCGGCGCATCGGATGCTACATCAGAGACTCTGGGCAGGAAGGAGGCTCGCGATGAATGATCAGGCACCCCCCGCGTCGACACCCAAGAACGACTCGGACGCGCGCGTCATTGAAAATAAGCCACCCTGGTGGACCCAATGGCCCATGTTCTTGCTCCTGGTGCTGATCTGGTGTGCGCTGTGGCAAGACTTCCGCATCGGACAAATCATCATGGGCGCGATCACCGCGGTGCTGGTGATGTTCATTTTCCGCCTGCCACCGATTCCCTTCGGCGACCGGTTCAACTTCTACTACGCGGTGAAATTCCTGTTCATCTTCCTGTGGAAGATCACCTGGGCCTCGATCGATGTGGGGATTAAAGCCATCGTCCGAGGCCCGCGGATCACCAATTCGGTGCTCGCTGTCCAGCTACGTAGCCACGACGACCTCGTGGTTACCCTGGTGGCTCACGCCTACGCGCTGATCCCCGGGTCCTTGGTCATTGACGTGGACCGAACCACCTCCACCCTCTACCTACACGTGCTGGATGTGCCCAATGATCAAGCCGCTGAAGACTATAAACGCGATTCACACAATATCGAGAGCCACATCATCCGAGCCATCGGGTCTAAGAAGGACTACGCCTTGATTCGTGGGGAACACGACACCAGCGAGCCTGCTCCAGACCAAACTCAACACCCGGGAGGTGAGCGCTGATGCATGTCCTTCAGTTGGCAGGCTGGATCTGCCTGGTTTTCTTGGCGATCGGTGCGCTGGCCTCGGTCTACCGCATCGCACGCGGGCCGGCGACCTTGGATCGTGCCATTGCCACCGACGTGCTACTGATTACGGTCTCCTCAGCGCTGGTGGTCATCATGGCCCTGACCGGGCTGACTGACTACATCATGTTTGTGGTTGTTGCCAGTGTGATTGGCTTCGTCGGATCGGTGACCCTGTCCCGCTTCACCGTGGACGGTACCACCGCCAACCCGGGGGCCTCCGAAGAACGGCTGGAGTCCCAAGACCACAAAGACACCTATGTCGGTCACGCACAGGGGCCGGGCCGACGCGCTTCCAAGATCGGGCCCCAGCAGTCGAAGCCACAGCAGGGAAAGGGGGAGTGATCGACTATGATCGAATTTGAGTCAGGGTGGGAGATCGCCGGCGCGATTCTCATTGTGGTGGGCTGTTCCCAGTCAGCCACGGCAGGAATCGGTCTGTTGCGCTTCCCGGATGTGCTCTCGCGTATTCACGCAGCAACCAAGCCACAGGTATTCGGTCTGTTAACGGCATTGGCCGGCCTGGGATGCATTTGGCAGTCGTGGTGGTGGGTTCCCGTCTTGGTCGTCGCCTGGGTACTACAGCTGGTGACCGCACCGGTCTCGGCGCACCTGGTGGGTCGAGCCACCTACCGTTCCCGGCATCTGGACCCGGAGTTGCTCTATGTGGATGAACTGGCTGAAGTGATTACTCGCCAGGATGAAAAAGATCAGCGCGCTGATCACGATCAACCTGACGAGTCAGCCCAGAAGCCAGCCCAGAACTCCTAGACTTCGGCGTCGCCGACTCGACGCGCGGTCCGCTTGGTTTTCTCCTGCTTCTTGGCGCGGGCTTCCATGGCCTTGCGGACACCGCGCTGAGAACCGGACGTAATCAGCGACGAGATCGCTGCCGAGATCGCCGCGAACGTCACGATTTTCGCGATCGAGGTTTGTTGCTCATCGTCTTCCGACGGAGCTTTCTCACCGGTCATAGCCTTCCAGCCCAGATCGACGATCTTGGTGCCGAGATAACCGCCGGCCAGCGAGACACCGGTGGTCAGAACCTTTTGCATTAGCTTATTGCTATCCATCACTCCTGCTTTCTTCTGTGTTGATGACCGGGTCCAGCGCATCCGGACCGAGCTCTCCTGCGGGAGAGGGTTGCCGACTACCAGCTTAGCGAGTCCACGGCCTTTTGAGACAACTACTGGCTTGCTTGCGGAACGCCGATCGTCCCGACGCGACGCAACAGCCGGAATAAGTTCTCACTTTCTCGTGTGAGATCATCGGTGGTCTGACGTATGGCCGCCTGCAGGCTCTGGGGACCGGAACCAATGGGGAACACCGCCGTCAGACCCTCGGCATAGAGGTCCTCGAGCTCATCGCCCAGTGCCCCAGCTAGGGCAATCACGGGGATAGCCCGGCCGGTACGTGCAGCCACGGTACGCGTCGCGCGAGCCACCCCGACCGGGACCTTACCGGACAACGACTGGCCATCAAGACGTCCCTCACCGGTGAGCACCACATCGCAATCGGTCAGCTGGTCTTCAAAAGCCAGCAGATCGAGCAAGGTTGCAATGCCCGAGACCACGCTCGCCCCGGCCACACTTGCTAACCCTGCGGCGAGACCTCCGGCGGCCGCAGCACCGGGCAGCTGAGCCACGGACACGCCGGTGTCGCGGGCGATCACCGCCTCGGCGTGAACCATTCCGGCCTCCAGGTCGATCAGTTGGCGGTCGGTAGCGCCTTTCTGTGGGGCAAATATCGCAGTCGCCCCCTGCGGTCCGGTCAGCGGGTTGTCAATATCGCACAGCACCTGCAACCGGGCGGAACCGAGAGTGTCGGCCACCGCCGAGACATCAACACGATCGAGCTCGCGCAATCGTGACCCGGTGGGGATGAAATCCTCGCCCTCAGCGGTATAAAACCGGGCCCCTAACGCCCAGGCTGCACCAAGTCCCAAGTCATGCGTCGCCGAACCGCCGGCACCGATCAGTAACTCAGTTGCCCCAGACTCGATTGCGTGCCGGATGAGCTCGCCCACGCCCCGGGTTGTGGTAGCTCCCGGATCCAGATGTCCGGCAGCCAAGGGTAGCCCGGCCGTGGCGGCCATCTCGATCACCGCGGTGGTCTCCGTTAGCAGCGCATAGCTGGCCCTGACAGTATCGCCGGGGAAGACTCCGGTGACCGTTGCGGTGACCCGTCGGCCACCTCGAGCAGCCAACACAGTCTCTACGGTGCCCTCTCCGCCGTCGGCCAGCGGAAGCTGGCGCACGACAATCGAGGGATCAGCACGGTGGATACCGGTAGCAATGGCGTGGCAGACCTCCGCAGCGGTGGCGGCTCCCTTATACGAATCGGAGGCAATCAGCACAGTTTTCATCCTGAGGTCCACAGTACTGGATACCGCGGGTCTGGATACCCCGGTGCCCTTAAACGCCGGTGGCCCGGTAATTCCCCACAGAGGAACCACCGGGCCACCGGAAGAAAACGTGCTAACCGGATCAGTGCTTAGGCCTGAGCCGTTGCGTCGTCCTTTTCCTTGCGACTGATCTCTTCGTCCAGGGACGAGCCCTCGACATCAACGTTCGGCACGATCTTGTCCAGCCACTTCGGGAACCACCAGGCACCTGCACCGACCAGGTGCATCAGAGCCGGCATGAGCAACAGGCGGACCACGAAGGCGTCCAGCAATACACCGAAGGCCAACGCGAAACCGATCGGGCGGATCATCACATCATCGGCGAAGATGAAACCACCGAAGACCGAGATCATAATGATCGCCGCTGCAGTGACCACCGAGCGGCCGGACTTGAAGCCCTGCATGACCGCGGTGCGTGCGTCAGATCCGTGGACGTAGGCTTCACGCATACCGGTAGAGATGAACAACTGGTAGTCCATGGCCAAACCGAACAACACACCGATCAGAATGGTCGGCAGGAAGCTCAGCACCGGGCCGGGGGTCGAGACCTGGAAAATGGTATCTAGCCAACCCCACTGGTAGATGGCGACCACGCCACCCATACTGGCCAAGCAGGAAAGCACGAAACCACCGGTGGCGATCAACGGGACCACCAAAGAGCGGAAAACCACGATCATGATCAGCAAGCTCAGACCCACCACGACTGCCAGGTAGACGGGCAGAGCTTCGGCGAGTTCATCGGAGATGTCGATGAACCCGGAGGTCATACCAGCCACACCCAGGTCGGAGGCATTGGTTTCCGGAGTGGTGTCGCGCAGTTCGTAGACCAAGTCCTCCGTGGAAGGCTCGTTCGGGCCTTCTTCGGGGACGACCTGCAGGGCCAAGATGGAGTTGTCATCATTGGTTCCCGCCGGAACTACCTGGTCCACCCCATCCATCTCGGAGATTTGGGTGGCCAATTCCGCGGTAATAGTCATCGCATCATCATCCGAGGTGTCCTCTTCCAGATCCGCGGTAACCACCAACGGGCCGTTACGTCCGGGACCGAAGGCATCATCGATGGCCATGTAGGACTCATACGCGGCCGATCCTTCAGGTTCAGCCGAACCGTCGGGAAGGCCCAGTCGCATCTGGGAAGCCGGGATGGCCAAGATGCCCAGCACAGCGATCGAAGCCACAGCGGTGACGATCGCACGAGTCCACGACATGGGCTGGGTTTGGGGGTCATGGTGACCGGTAATCTGCGAGGAGGAGCCTTCATCAGATTCCTCGGCAGAGTGCTTGGCTTGGCTTGAGTGCTGTTCGTCTCGCTTCCGGCGTTCCTTCTTGCTCAAGGCACGCGGGCCGATGAAGGACAGCATTGCCGGGGTCAGCGTCAGAGCCACCAGCACAGCCAGTAGCACACAGACCCCACCGACAAGACCCATCAGGCCCAAGAACGGAATACCCGTAATGCCCAGGGCTAGCAGGGCGATGACCACGGTCGACCCAGCAAACAGCACTGCGGTACCAGCAGTTCCGTTGGCCAAACCAATCGAGGTACGCACATCCATGCCGGATTTGAGCTGTTGGCGGTGCCGGTTGATGATAAACAGCGCGTAGTCGATACCCACGGCCGAGCCGAGCATGATGCCCAGGACAGGGGTGATGGAGACCATCTCCACCACGGAGGAGAAGGCCAGGGAACCGACGGCACCCACACCGACGCCGACCAGTGCGTTCAGCAACGGCAGACCTGCGGTGACGAAAGTACCCAACATAATGAACAGCACAATGGCCGCCACCACCATACCGACGATCTCAGTCGGGCCAATAATTTGCGGGATCGTCTGGGACACCTGCTGAGTGGGAAGGATTTCCACCCCGTCAATCTCGGCTTCCTCGAGGGCGGCCATGACGCCCTCGCGGTCCTCCTCTTCAATATCGAGCGGAGGCTTATTGAACATGATGATCGCTTCAACGGTGGTACCGTCTTCTGAGACCAGTGAGAAACCTTCTGAGGCATCGAGAAGGTCTTGGGCATCCTGAAGTTGGTCGCGATTGGTCTCGATCTCTTGCTCCGCCTCGTCCAGCTCGTCCTCTTGAGTCGCTAACTCAGAACGGGCTTGTTCGAGCTGTTCGCGGCCCTGATCAATCTGCTCTTGCAGCGGGGCAGCCTGTTGCTCGGCGGCTTCTTGCGGAATGCCTTGAGCCACGGCCTGCTCGATGCCGGCGTCAACCTGTTCTTGGCCTTCGTCCAGCTCCTGTTCAGTCGCACTCAGTTGCTCGCGAGCGTCGTCAAGCTCCTGGCGACCGGTGGCCAGCTTCTCCTCGCCGTCGTCGAGCTGTTGTTGACCATCTTCGATTTCTTGAATCTGGTCCTGTCGTTGCTCTTCGGTGTCGAAAGGATTCACCGTTTCGTTCACCGCGTCGAGCTCATCGAGATCAGTGAGCAGGTCCCCGATCTCGTTCTTTTGCTCGTCGGTAAATTCCGAACCATCCTCGGTGCGGAACACGACCGGCCCGGTGCCCTTGGCGGCATCGGGGAATTCTTCCTCGAGTCGGTCGGTGACCTGCACGGTCGGAGTATCGGGAATGGTGATGGTCGATTGTAGCTGACCACCAAAAGTGAAAAAGCTAATCACGGCAATGGCGACAAGCGCCAGCCAGGATATTAAGACAGTCCACGGGCGAGCGGCGGCGCCCAGCCCAAGTTTGTTCAGAAGTTTAGCCACAGTACATAGTCCTCAAGTTCGAGATATTTAGGCTCGATCGCTACTATAGTTGACGGAGCGTCTCGAAACTAATGGTGAGACTCTTTTCGGCACCGTAAAGATCATCACCTCGGCTCATTCAAAGTCCTGCTTTCGCTTGGGGAGCGGGCAGAATAGGGCTGATGGCCATCCATCTGGTCCGGAAGCAAGTAGGAATATGACCGAAGAACAGAAATCGCGAGGCGGCAGACCACGGTCAGTGGCATCGCATGAAGCGATCTTGCAGGCGACATCCGAACTGCTGGCTGAAGGCGGACACCATCAAGTGACGATGGAAAGCATTGCCGCCCGCGCCGGGGTGTCCAAACAGACCATTTACCGCTGGTGGTCGTCCAAAAATGATGTGGTCCTGGAAGCGATCTCGCAGGGAAAGGTCACCTACTATCCGGCACCGGCTCCTCACACTGATCATCTCAAAGCCGATCTGCTCGCGTGGATGTCCACAGAGTTGGACAAAATCTTCGACGATGCCGATACCCCGCAACTCGTCCAAAACCTGATCTCGATGGTCGCTGCTGCCGGAGAAGATGCTGAACAACTCTTCCGTCCGATCTCCGAACCACTGATGAATGTGCTGATCGGTCGGCTCCGACATGCTGAGCGAGAGCAACCCGGAACCTTGCGATCCAGCCCCGAGATCACCGCTGAAATGGTGGCCGGAGCACTGCTCTGGCGACTTCTGATCAAACGCCCGGTCCCCGAGCACTGGGCTGAATCCATCCTTGATGCGGTCCTGTAGGTTGAGTGCCTGTAGGTTGAGTGTTATTGACTGTTGACCGACCGCCGTTTCCGAGCTGGCGTCACGGTACTGAGCCCGCTCGATGAGTAGAATGTCACCCTATGTACTGGACCCTTTCCGAGATTGCTGATTGGCCGATCTGGCTTGCGATCCTCGTGGTGATTCTCGACCTGGGCATTCGTATTTTGCTGCTGGGAATTGTTCCGGGTAATCGGCGTCCCGCGGTGGCGATGGCCTGGCTGTTGGTGATTTTCTTCCTGCCCTGGATTGGGGTCTTGCTCTTCTTGTTGCTGGGCTCGTTCAAACTCGGCGGTCAGCGACGCTCGCGCCAGAAAGCCGTTAATGAGGAACTCCGGCGTGCTACCGCGCACTGGACGCTCCCTGACCAGATCCATGAGGTACCCCAGTACGTCGAGTCCTCGGCTGCGTTGACCCGTCAGCTGACGGGGTTCCCCATGCTGGATGGCAATAGCTTCCAGTACTACACCGACTACCGCAATTCCTTGCACGCCATGGCCCAAGATATCGACCGGGCCCACGACTATGTGAACATGATGTTCTACATCTGCGCGGTAGACCCCGTAGACCGACAGGGTTATAGCTCAGTGGTTTTTGATGCGTTGATCCGTGCTAAACAACGTGGCGTCACGGTGCGCGTCTTATTTGACCATATTGCCTCGCTACGCGTGCGCGGCTATCGGGACTTGTTGAAACTCTTGCGGGAGCACGACATTGAGTATTACCGGGCCATGCCGGTGCGTCCCCTACGCGGCCAGTATCAGCGACCCGACCTACGCAATCATCGAAAGTTGATGGTGATTGATGGAACCGTGGCCTACACCGGATCTCAGAACCTGATCGAACCCGGGTATAAGAGGGCCTCGGCTCACAAAATGGGTCGAGAATGGGTCGATGTCATGGCCCGGATTACCGGGCCGATCGTGGCTTCACTGGACATCGTTTTCGCCACCGACTGGTACTCCGAGACCGGACAACCCACTCAAGAAAATCTGCGTGATCTCACCACCGAAGAGATTGAAGATCACCGGGGTATCTCCGCGCAGGTTATCCCCTCCGGCCCGGGTTTTGCGAACGAAAACAACCTGCGGGCCTTCAACCATCTGTTCTACTCCGCCACCCGCACTCTGCGGGTGGTGACCCCTTACTTGGTGCCGGATGATTCCATGCTTTACGCGCTCACTACCGCAGCCCAGCGCGGAGTGGATGTCGAGATGATCGTGTGTCGTCGCGCGGACCAGTTCATGGTTCACCACGCCCAGCAGTCCTACTACGAGGCGCTCCTACGCTCCGGGGTGCGGATCTTGCGCTATCCCGACCCTAATGTCTTGCACTCGAAAATGTTCACGGTCGATGACGATGTGGCCGTGTTTGGATCGTCGAATATGGATATGCGCTCGTTTTCGCTCAACGTGGAAGTTACTGTGCTGGCAGTGGGCGCGGAGATCGTAGCGGCGACCGAACGTGTCATGGACGAGTATCGGGCCGAGTGCGAGGAACTCACCTTAGAACAATGGTTGGCCAGGCCACGATATAAACGATGGTTGGATAACGTCTTCCGCCTGACCTCGGCCTTGCAGTAACGCTAGGTCGCCACGTATTTTGTGCTGGTCCTCGCTGGTCTCAGCTGGCTAGTCTAAGTCGGAATCCACGTCGTCTTGTTGGTGTTCCTTGCTCAAAGCCGGCCACAGCAGGATGATGAAACCGATGGCCAACAGAGCAAACCCCAGCGGATAGCTAAACGGCGTTGAGGGTGCAAAATTCAGCACCGACATGCCGAGGGCGATAATGAGTAATCCGCCGTAGATCTGCAACTGAGTCATCACGGGAGCTAGTTTAGTCCCTGTGCTGAGGAGCTAGAGGCTCCGTTGGTGGAGATTTCAAGGCGCAACATCGTATAGGCGGCTTCTTGGACCGACTCGGCGGGACCTGAGGTGTCTAGGACCAAATCGGCAACCGATTCGACTCGGTCGCGGTCGGTAAAGTCTTGCTCTTGAGATGACCACCGTTCCCAGTTTGGCCCGTAGTTCTCTCCGCCTCGACCCACAGCGCGGTCCCGGCGGGATAGTTCGGGGGCATTCAACCAGATCAGAGAGTTGAGATGTTCCCGGGCTGCGCGAGCGCCGGTTCCAAAACCCTCAATAATGGTGACCTGGCCTGGAGCGAAGGTCCTCTCCGGCCCCAATGCTCCGTCGGGGGCATTACTCGACCAGTCCCAGTCTCGGTAGGTGACGGTTTCACCCTGTGCCAGGGCTGGGAGCAATTCGTGGGTATACAGAGCAACTCCAGCCTCCAACCCGTCCCAGCCACGGTAGAGCTGGTCGAGGCCGAACACCGCAACGGAGAGTTCGGGGTGTTCCGCGTGGATCCGTTGTTCCAAGGCGTCGGCGAGTTCGGTCTTGCCGGCCCCGGAACGGCCGTCGATACCAAGAATCAGGGGTTTCATGGCTCCATCCTAGTCTCCGGGCTGAGAACAACCCAGAGGTTACTTCTGAGCCGTTCACATCAGCAGGCCACCGGGTGCGATCCGATATGACAGACGTGACGCCAAGCGATCATCGCTTGACGCCACGTCGTCGAGTCGTGTCTCAGTGCGCTAGGCCCTCACGGTAACTTGCGCACCGGCCGGTGGCAACCGACTGAGCGGGTCATTAGTCCTGCACGTGTTCGATGTCGCCCTCGGGGGAGGTGATGAACGAGCGCAGGAACCAGTGGAATAGCTCTAGGCCACGAGCCTGCTCGATCAGGATGTCCTCGGACATCGGGTCAACCTTGCCGACCTCGGAGATCGCAGCGCGCAGGTCAGCGATAATTCCGGTGTAGACCTCGTCCAGAGCGGAGATATGAGCCAGGGTCGAACCGCGCAACAGGGAGTAGTCTTCCCAGGTACGCTCGGAGACGATCGCGCCCGGGGTGCCCTTCGGAGCAACACCCAGGGTGGCGATGCGCTCAGCGAGGGTGTCGGCGTAGTCGCGGACCAGGTCGATCTGCGGGTCCAACATTTCGTGCACGGAGATGAAGTCGCGACCCACAACGTTCCAGTGAGCCTGCTTCAGGGTCAGTTGCAGGTCGTTCATTGCGTGCAGACGAGTCTGAAGAACCTCAGCGACGCGGTGGCCTTCTTCAACTTCCAGGCCGGGGGTGGTGTAGTTTGCGTTTGCTTCAGTCATGTTGCTCCCTTTCTTCAGAAAGTGCCCGGTGAGTGCATCTCACTCACGGCGGTTTCTGCGGTCGGGGCCACGATTCCGGCGGAATCCTGGTGCTCCCTGCGACCTTGGTTATAACTAAACCGTGTTCTCAGATCGCCGGCAAGGTACGTAAGGCTACCCTAGGTAATTATGAATGGCTCAAAATAAGGGCTGTTGCGAAATCCTCAGATCTAAGTTCACTCCCGGCGAAAAAAGAGGCGCAACGAGAGGGCTCCAGCTAGTTTTCTGCGGGGTTTCTGCGCGTATTCCAGGTGTTAGGGGCCGTGATGTCGGGCCTCTGGTCCGTCTCTCCAAAAAATTTTCCCACCCGGGAATGTTTTTCGAGGTGGCATGGTTGCACAGAATAAGAAAACTTGAGTCCCTGTCGCTCAAGGTTATTTGACCGGATGAGCGATGGTGGTTATCTTGAGTGGAGAAGGCTCAAGGAGCCACAAGGGATTGATAATCCGATGGAAAGGATGACTGGAATGGCACGTGCAGTAGGTATTGACCTCGGAACGACGAACTCTGTCGTTGCCGTGTTGGAAGGTGGCGACCCCACCGTTATCGCAAACGCTGAAGGCGCTCGCACTACCCCGTCGGTGGTGGCGTTCTCCAAGTCTGGTGAAGTTCTCGTTGGTGAAATTGCCAAGCGCCAGGCTGTGAACAACCCCGATCGCACCATTTCCTCGGTCAAGCGTCACATGGGGACCGACTGGACCGTCGATGTTGACGATAAGACCTACACGCCGCAGGAAATTTCAGCGCGCATCCTGATGAAGCTCAAGCACGACGCTGAAGAGTACTTGGGCGAAGACGTGACCGAGGCCGTGATTACGGTTCCGGCGTACTTCAACGACGCAGAGCGTCAGGCCACCAAGGAAGCCGGTGAAATTGCCGGGATGAAGGTCTCACGCATTATTAACGAACCGACCTCGGCAGCTTTGGCCTACGGTCTGGACCGCGGTAAGGAAGAAGAGCAAATTCTGGTCTTCGACCTCGGCGGTGGTACCTTCGACGTCTCCCTGCTGGAAATCGGCAAAGATGAAGACGACTTCTCGACCATTCAGGTTCGGGCTACCGCAGGCGATAACCGACTGGGCGGTGACGACTGGGATCAGGCCATCGTGGACTGGTTGCTAGAGAAGGCCAAGGCCTCTGGTGCGGATCTGTCCAAGGACAAGATCGCTTTGCAGCGTCTGAAGGAAGCCGCTGAGCAGGCCAAGAAGGAACTGTCCTCGGCTACGTCAACCAATATCTCCCTGCAGTACCTCTCGGTCAACGAAAACGGTCCGGTGCACTTGGACGAGCACCTGTCTCGGGCGAAGTTTGAAGATCTCACCTCGGACCTGTTGCAACGGACCAAGAAGCCCTTCGAAGATGTCATCAACGAAGCCGGCATCACCGTGGGCGATATCGACCACGTGGTGCTGGTTGGTGGCTCGACCCGTATGCCCGCGGTGGCCGATTTGGTCAAGGATCTAACCGGTAAGGACGCCAACAAGGGTGTCAACCCCGATGAGGTCGTAGCGGTCGGTGCTGCGATCCAGGCCGGCGTGCTCTCGGGTGACCGCAAGGATGTGTTGCTGATCGACGTCACCCCGCTGTCGCTGGGTATTGAAACCAAGGGCGGCGTGATGACCAAGCTGATCGAGCGCAACACCGCCATCCCGACCAAGCGGTCCGAGACCTTCACAACCGCTGAGGACAACCAGCCTTCGGTGTCCATTCAGGTCTTCCAGGGTGAGCGGGAGTTCACCGCCGACAACAAGCCACTGGGCACCTTCGAGTTGGCCGGTATTGCTCCGGCTCCGCGGGGGATGCCACAGATTGAGGTCACCTTCGACATCGACGCCAACGGTATTGTCCACGTCTCGGCGAAGGACAAGGGTACCGGTACTGAGCAATCGATGACCATCACTGGCGGTACCTCGCTGTCGGATGAGGACATCGACCGCATGGTCAAGGACGCGGAAGCTCACGCTGAGTCCGATAAGAAGCGTCGTGAAGCAGCGGAGCAACGCAACGCTGCCGAGCAGAGCGCCTACTCGGTTGACAAGCTCATCAAGGATAACGACGAGAAGCTTCCGACCGATGTGAAGGAAGAAGTTCAGGCCGACGTCGACGCGCTGAAGGCCGCATTGGAGAAGGAAGACAACGACGACGAGGTCAAGGCTGCCTTCGAGAAGTTGCAGGCTTCCCAGACCAAGCTGGGTGAAGCGCTGTACGCTTCCAGCCAGGATGAAGCCGGCCAGGCTGCCGGTGGTGAGGATGCAGGATCCTCCGACGATGAGGATGTTGTAGATGCCGAAGTTGTCGACGAAGATGACGACAATAACAACAAGTAAATCCTGCGCCCAATCACTAGCGGTGTCAGTCCATCCGGGCTGAGGCCGTGTGAGCCAGCGATGGGCCGGCCAACCGGCCGGCCCATCGCGCTACCGCCCCGGCTTTGTAGAAAAGGAATGTGTGATGACAGACCAGCACAACTCCCAGGATCCAGACAAGGGTCGCGACGAGGAAATCCGTTTCACCGATAAGCGCAAAATTGACCCGGAGACCGGAGAGGTTCGTGACCCGGTCACCCAGGCAGAAGACATTCTCAGCCAGGCCACTGACCAGCAAGGCACCGATGCGGGACAGGGCATCGACAACGAGCACAGCGAGCCGGCAGACAGCTCTGGCGAGGCCTCAGCTGAAGCCGCCGAGTTGCGCGACGATCTGCAGCGTTTACAGGCGGAGTTTATTAACTACCGTCGTCGTGTCGAACGGGATCGGGACGTGGCGAGGGATAACGCCACGGTGGCCATGCTTGAAGCGCTGTTACCAGTGCTTGATGACCTCGATGCGGCCCGTGAGCACGGTGATCTTGTTGACGGCCCCTTCGCCGCGATTGCCCAAAAACTAGACTCAGTGTTGAGCCAGTTTGGCCTCCAGCGCCAGGACCAGCAGGCTTTGGCAGGAGAAGAGTTCAATCCCGCGCACCACGAGGCCATGTTGCGGCAACCCTCCGACGAGGTACCTGCCGAACACATTGTGCAGGTCTTCCGTAACGGCTACGTGCGCCATGATCGAGTGATTCGGGCAGCGCAGGTGATGGTTTCGGCCGGACCGGCCGACGAACAGTAGGGCGCGCAGTAGGACGCGCAACAGGACGAGACGACAACGATTCGAGACCACATCGAGACCGGCCGGAGGTGACAGCATGGTCGGTCGTGGTGGTCACTGATGATGAGCGAAAGGAGGCACCATGGCCTCACAGGATTGGGTGGATAAAGACTTTTACGCCACCCTGGGTGTCTCCAAAGACGCCTCTGAATCCGATATTAAAAAGGCCTACCGGAAACTGGCCCGCAAATACCACCCGGATCAAAACCCCGGTGACGAAACCGCGGAGAAAAAATTCAAGGACATCACCGAGGCCAACGCGGTCTTGAGTGATCCGGAGCAACGTCAACAATATGATGCGATTCGGGCCATGGGCTCTGGCGCTCGGTTTACCGGCGGACCGGCCGGTGGTACCGGTGCCGGAGGAGCCGGGACTAGTGGTGCTGGATTCGAGGATATCTTTGGCGGCCTGTTCAATCGTGGCGCTTCGGGAGGATTCTCCCGGGGCGGGGCACAGGGCCCGGACTTTTCGGACCTCTTTGGTGGATTTGGAAATTACTCGCCACCCCGGCAAAAAGGCGCTGACCGCAAGGCCGAGACCAGTATTTCCTTTGGCGGAATGGTGCGTGGCACCACCGTGCAACTACGGGCCGCCGACGGGGAAATCACCGAGGTTAAAATTCCCGCCGGCATTAAGGATGGGCAGACGGTGCGCGCTCGCGGTAAGGGCCAGCCGGGCTCGGGCGGACGCGGGGACCTGTTGGTCACCGTCCACGTCACATCTCACCCCTATTTTGTCCGCGACGAGCGACACCCGGAAAACGTACGCGTGAGGGTACCGATCTCCGTGGACGAAGCGATCCTCGGGGCGACCGTGGAAGTACCGACTCTGGATTCTTCCGTGAAGGTGAAAGTCCCAGCCGGATCGTCCTCGGGTAAAATTCTGCGACTGAAGAAGCGCGGTATTAAAACCAAGAAGACGGAAGGTGACTTGCTGGTCGAGCTGGAGATCGCCGTTCCGGATCAGCCCAACGATGAGGTTAAGGCCGCCGCTGAGGCCTACGCGCAAGCAACCCAGGGCAATAATCCCCGAGCCGGGCTAGCACAGAAAGCGAGCCTGTGATGACAGCCCGCTCCGGACGGAAAGATTGGGAGAACCTGTTCGCAGAGTTTGAACAATTCGACCCCGACCACCCGGCAGCCGCCGACCCGATCTTTGTAATCTCGGTGGCTGCCGAGCTGGCTGATATGCATCCCCAGACCCTGCGCCAATATGATCGTCTGGGATTGGTGGTCCCGCACCGCCAGGGTGGGGGACAGCGCCGCTACTCGGTGAGCGATGTGCACCGGTTGCGTCGCATTCAACAGCTCTCCCGCGATGGTATTTCGCTGGAAGGCATTCGTCACGTCGTGGAGTTGGAACGTGAAGTCCACTCGCTCCGGCAAACCATTTCCCACCTGGTTGATCAGGTGAACCTCTTGCACGCCTACGGTCGTGTTCCCCGGACTTTCACCGCAGCGGCCGGGGGAGACGTTGTGACAGACTTCCGTTCGGCAAGCATGGATGCGGAACCGGAACAAACCCAGTCTCCACCAGCACACGGGCAGTCGTCACAGCGTCGCGGTGATCACGATCAGCGACGCGAAGTGACAACCGTGCAACGCGCTCGCGTTTTGCGGGCCCTGGATTCCCGCCTCTCCAGCTCTAAAGCACTGCCATGGCGCCCCGTGGATTACGTGGATTAATAGAGCGCCACGAGCAGGCCTCAGCCCGGCTCAAGACCATTCAGCGTCACCGGGAACGCCTCTCGTCCGAGGAACGGCGCGTCCTGGACGGTATCGTCCACGCACTGAAACCGGACTCCATGAAAGACCTGCTCGCCCCGCGCCATCTGCTGGACTTTGACCTGGCCCGCGAACGGGTGCTCATCGGGGTTGGCGAGCTCGACGAGCCCACCCACGTCAGTTGGCAAATCTCCGGGATGAGAATTAGCGCCTCGAACAACACCTGGGGTGCTGCGCGGGAGGCGGCCCAACTGCACCTAGCTCAAACCATGGTGTTACCCCATGCTCGTCCCCTGGTGATTAGCTGGCTGGGGCACCCGGCCACCTCGGCGGTCGATGTGCTCGGGGTCCGGGCGGCCTATACCGTCGCGGACCATCTCGCCACGGACTTATGGGACTATCTGGGATACTGCCCACAGATCACTCCGGATGTTCACATCGGGTTAGAAGCCCACTCCTACGGTGGATTATTCACACTGAAGGCTGTCCACCGCATCGCGTTGTGGGCACAAACTCGTAGCGACCGAATTCACCCGTGGTACTGGTGGAGAATCAATAGCGTTATCTTTTCCGGCCCGGTGGGTATTCCTCAGTCATTACATGTGCAATTGAAAAGACTCCGAGAACTTCAGGTGCCGGTGATTCAACAGGCCTGGCAAATCCGTGCTCGCGGCGACTGGCTGTCAGTCATTGGCCGGGTATTCTCGGGACGCCGACGCCTGAAAGTGCCCTCACTTTCATCCGGCGCAGCTCGTGAGGTTCCCGAACTGGTCGTGGCCACCGGGCATAACACCACCAGTGGGACCGGGTATCGAGATTTGGGGACTAGCACGCTGTACCGGCTGGCCCAGGCCAGCCTGGGAATTGTTGAGAAGACTTAATCCGTTGTTCAGTGAAACTTCTGTCGCCGTCTAGGTGTCCCTCTTAAGGTCGGTATGTCTCAACACCATTACTTGCCTTGAGGAGGGTACATGAGCGTGCGCAACAAAGTTGTTGCTGTTCTGACAGCATCAGCACTGAGCGCCTCGGCACTGGTGGGGTTATCCCAGATCAGCCAGGCAGCCGTCGCCGACGAACCGGTGATCAATGAATTTGTCACCGATGAACAGGGAACAGATACCTACGAGTTCGTTGAAATCCTGATCCCTGAAGGATTCGACACGACCGAGCTACGCATCCTGGGCGTTGAGGGCGATAGCAATAATAACCAGGGCAACGTCGTGCACAACTACGAGGCCAGTGGTCTTGACTATGACGCCGACGGCCGCGGGTTGCTCACCGTTCCGCAGAATGGCTTGCAGAACGGGTCACTGAGCTTGTTGCTGGTACGCGGCAACCCGGGCACCAACGCTGTGGTCGACGCTGACCGCAACGGTGAGATTGACGCCGACGTCAACTTTGAGGTTCTGGACGCTGTCGGAATCCACGACGGAGATAATGGCGACTTGGCCTACGGAACTGAATTGCGCGCCTCGACCTTCGAGGGCTACACCGGTGCACTGGGTGGCGCCTCCCGGGTTCCTGATGGATCTGACACCTGGGTGCCGAACGCCTACAACGGTGCTGGTCTGCCCGGTAACCCCAACCAGCCTCGGGGTGACTTTGAAGTGGCCAGCACCCCGGGTGAACCAAACGGTGAACAACCCTCCGAAGACCCGACGGAAACTCCGACGCCGACTGATCAGCCCACCGGTGTTTGCCAGGCGGAGGCCACCCCGATTAACCAAGTGCAGGGTGAAGGCTCGGAAACGCCGCTCAAAGGCCAGAACGTGACCGTCCGTGGTGTGGTTATCGGTGACTTCTGGAATAAATCTGGGGGTTCCAACGGTTTCTGGATCCAGTCGCTCCCCGATGATGTCGATGACAACGACCAGACCTCCGAGGGTCTGTTTATTCACAATCCCGGTCACGATGCACCCGAGAACGGCACCGTGGTGACTGTGGCCGGCACCGCCGGTGAGTACTATGAGCAGACCCAGCTCTCGAAGACCACTGTCACCGAGTGCGATACCGCTGAGCTTCCCGAGCCGGTCGAGATCACCTTCCCGGTGGAAGACGACCTGGAGCACCTGGAGGGCATGCGTGTCAACGTTGCTGAATCGGTCGTACTGGAGACCTACCAGTTCGCTCGGTTCGGTGAGATCGTCGTGGGACCGGAGCGCCAGTATACGCCGACCGCTATTCATGCCCCGGATTCTGCCGAGGCCGAAGAGCTGTACGAATCCAACCAGGCCAACCGCATCACCATTGATGACCGCAACTCCATCCAGAACGTGCACCCGGCTATGCACCCCAATGGCGAGCCCTTCACCGTAGACAACATCTTCCGCGGTGGGGATCAGTTCAACAACATCACCGGTGTGATGGATTACCGCAACAACAGCTGGAAGATTCAGCGCACCGAGGCTGCCGAGCACCTTGCCGCGAACCCGCGTGACACCGAGGTACCCGAGGTGGGCGGTGACATCAAGGTTGCTGCCTTCAACGTGCTGAACTACTTCACCACCTTCAACGAGCGTGGGGCTCGCAACGAGGAAGAGTTCCAGCGCCAGAAAGAAAAGCTGGTAACCGCTATCGCCACGATGGACGCCGACGTTGTGGGCTTCATGGAAATCGAGAATAACTCGGATGTGGCATTGCAAAACCTTGTTGACGGTGTCAACGAGTACTTGGGCGAAGAGCGCTACGTCGCCGTGGAGACAGGCAAGCTGGGTACCGATGCGATCACCACTGCCATGATGTATAAGCCCGATGTGGTCACCCCTGTTGGAGACCACCAGGTACTGGACGCTGGCGTCGATGCCCGGTTTGACACCAACCGCAACCGTCCCGCCCTGGCCCAAACCTTCACCGCGAACACCGAAGACGGTGCGGATAAGGAGCTGGGAGAGTTCACTCTGATCACCAACCACTTGAAGTCCAAGGGCTCCGAGTGCGGTAACGAAGCTGATAACACCCACCTCGTCGGTAACTGCGATCCGGTACGCACCGAGGCCGCCAAGGCGCTAGTGGACTGGTCCAAGGACATGCCCAAGCCGGTCATTATGGGCGACCTGAACGCATACGACCATGAGAACCCCATTACCACCCTCACCGATGGCGGATTCGTGGACCTCAAGAAGAAGTACGAGGGTGAATACGCTTACTCCTACGTCTTCGACGGCCAGCTGGGCTACCTGGATTACGCACTAGCACACGACTCCTTGGAGCCATTCGTCACTGGCGCTGCGTCCTGGAACATCAACTCCGACGAGGTGCCAATTCTCGGTTACGAAACCCGATACAACACCGATCCTGCACAGTCGGAGATCTACGAGCCGAACGAATTCCGTTCTTCTGATCACGATCCTGTAGTCTTCGGGCTACGGTTGACTGCTACCGATGAACCGACTGAAGAGCCCACCGAGGAGCCGACTGAAGAGCCCACCGAGGAGCCGACTGAGGGTACCGAGGATCCGACGGAGGGCACTGAGGAGCCGACTGAGGGTACTGAGGATCCGACGGAGGGCACTGGGGAGCCCACTGAGGTGCCTACCGAGGCTCCGACTGAGGGTACCGAGGGTCCGACTGAGGGTACCGAGGGTCCGACTGAGGGCACTGGGGAGCCGACGGATGCTACCACCGAAGACTCGACCGAGGACACTTCCGACGGTGCTCAGGATCCATCCAAGGATGGCGACGAGTCAACTGAGAACCAGGGCGACCAGGTCGCTGGTGAGGATCAGTCCAAGTCTGACTCGGACAAGGGTGGTGCACTGGCATCCACCGGTGCCGGCGTCGTAGCGATCATGCTACTGGCAACTGGACTGGTATTGGCAGGCATCTTGCTCACCCGTCGCCGGGCTCACTAATCACTGACCCGGTACTCTAAATAGTCCGCCCGCGGGGCCACCTGATGCAGGTGACCTCGTGGGCGGACTGCTACCTGCTCCGTAAAACGAAGTGGCACGACGTCGCGTGAAGAGACTAGGCGGGATCAGCGAACAACAGCTACGCGAGCCGTGCGATGGCCGTTAGCCGCCGAGAGCAGACCTTGGTTAGTGATCTGCCACGCGTTGATAGCACAAGTCGAAAATATAGCGACCTGCCTCAGTTGCTTTCCGCTCGAAACTAGTGACCGGACGGGTTGTAAATCGTGGTGCCCAGCCACCGATGGTATCCAGAGCTTCGGCTTCTTGTACGGGCTGGTTATTATCAGTGCCCTCACGCTTCGCACGTGTCAACGGAGAGTCTGGGCCGCGCAAACGGTGCGGATAAAGATTCGTGAATTTCGGGTGCTGGTCCATGACGGCGCGCATTTGCTCGGCGTAATTGGACCAATCAGTGGCCAGCCGTAGAGTGCCTCCTGGACGTAGCACGGTGGCAAGTTTGGTGACGAAACCGGTCTGAATCAGCCGACGCTTGTGATACCGGGCTTTTTGCCACGGATCGGGGAAGAAAACCCAGACCTCCTGGGCCTGGCCTTCTATAGCGTCAATGACCTCCGGGGCGTTGGCCTCAATTCCCCGGATATTGTCGAGCCCCTCGTCCACCATCGCTGCGAGGAGTTTACCTAATCCTGGCGTATAGACCTCCACGGCCAGAAAATCACGTTCCGGGTGGGCCTTCGCGCCGGCGATGGTGGATTCCCCGTGACCAATCCCGATGTCGATCACGAGCTCAGCGTCACGACCAAAGAGTGCAGACGGTGAAATCACAAAATTAGGGTCTACCGACATCGAGGTGTGATGCCGTGGCACATCGACGATCCACTGGCCCAGCGATTCATCCCAGAGCTTTTGGCGGTTAGGGGAGAGCTTCGTTGAACGGCGCACAAAAGACACCGGAGTCCGATGATATTTCTCCGGAATAGCGTTGTCAGAGGTCCGTGAAGAGTCTGAAGAGGTCATCCCCATCAGTTTAGGCCGGTTAATATCCTCGCTCAGCCGAAATTGTGAGAAGGGTCGTGATATTTCCAGTGCAAACCCTATAAAGTGGGATCCGGAAAACGTTTCTTGAGGAAGGACTTCCGATGAGCATTGTTCAAATCCCTCTCCGCCTAGCGGCCGGCGCATTTGTGCTGAACTCCGGGCTGAATAAGCGCAAGATCTCCGATGAACAAGCTGAAGGTCTGCGCGACATGGCTGCCCGCGGTGTCCCTGCTGTGAAAGATATGTCCGGCGAAGAGTTCAAGAAGTTCATTACCACCACCGAGATTGGTGTGGGTGCTTCGTTGCTGGTTCCGATGGTTCCTGGTTGGGTCGCTGGTGCTGCCCTGTCCGCCTTCTCCGGTGGTTTGGTTTCGATGTACCTGAACACCCCAGAAATGACTGAATCCGACGGCATCCGTCCTTCCGAGTCGGGTACTGCGGTTGCTAAGGACATCCTGTTCTTGGGTAGCGGTATCGCCATCACTCTGGACTCGCTGTTCAACCGAGGCGGTAAGAAAAAGAAGGCCGCGGCCAAGCGGGCCAAGAAGATCTCGGCTGCCAAAGACGATCGAGTAGAAGCTATCCAGGAAGCCACCGACCAGAAAGTCGAAGCGATCGAAGAAGCTCGCCAGAAGTTCAAAGCCGATCGTAAGCAGGCCCGTCAGGAGCAGAAAGAAGCCCTGAAGAAGGCTGCCAAAAAGGCGAAGAAAGGCTCCAAGAAAGTTGCTAGCAACCTGAATCTTGGCTAAGTCTGAGAGACTCTTGCTGTGATAGGCACAGCAGAGGTGTAGTTGTCACCGGTGCGGGATGGGACTTCTGTGGAGGTCTCATCCCGCACTGCTATTCTGGCACTTGGCTGTGGCTGACTGATCGGATCGAGTCAGCACCGCGACCAAGAAATCGGAGTCCTCGTTAAAGGGGTGGGCTTGCCAGGAGGAGAATAGTTGCTCGATGTCAAAGCCACAGGCTCTAGCGTCGGTAAGAAAATCTCGGAAGTCCCAGCCACGGCCGGCGCCGAAGCCAATGATTGCGCGCGAGTGTGCCTGCGGTGCCAGTAGCTGACAGAGGCTCGTGAGAGCGGGGTGCCGACCGTTCTTCGACAAAAAGCCCATAACGTTGCCCGCCGAAACGATGAGATCAAACGGTTCAGACAGATCGAGTCGAGCTTGTGCTGACAGGCTGGCCGGTAGTTGCTCCAGATCGGCTACATGCCAGCGACCATTCGGGAAATCCTCACGGGCCACGTCAATCAAGTACTCGTCCAGATCAAGGCCAATGACAGTATGCCCGCGGGTGGCAAGATAGCCTCCGGTCCGTCCGGTCCCGCACCCAGCATCCAGGATTCGGCTGGATCGATCGGCTAACGCATCCACCAGTCGGGCCTCACCGTCAAGGTCTTTCCCCTCACGGTGGAGATCACGCCATCGTTGCGCATAGCGCACCGAATGTTCCGGGTCGCGAGCGATCATAGAACGCCAGGTGTTGTGGTCGGGTAAAGGGCAGCCGGATGATTCAGCCAAGAGGTTCATGAACTAGTCTCCTGTTCTTTCTTCGAAGCCGCTGGAGTCTTCTTGAAGTTGCTGGCGACGTTCGTTGATATTGGACCGGGTTGGTCGCTGGGGCGGATAGACCAACCGTGCCCCGGTCTCTGGATGAACTCGTTGACCCTCATAGATGTTGTCTCCGAAATCTTCGGGAACAAAGACGGACCGGTAGGGCTTTCCGGTCGAGCTGGACCTGCGGGGCCTATTGATGGCGAAAATACTTTTATTCTCGGCTAATTGCGCGGTCTTCAAAGTGGTGATGGGTTCTTCAGTGTGCACCGAATAAACCACGACGTGGCCGACATAGTCGGTGAACCGTGACCGGTAGTCCAGGATCTCGAGCTGTCGAGTGTGTTCGGGAGACAACTGCAACCGGTCCCATGCGGGCAATCCCTCGGCCAACTGCTTGGCGCGCAGATACTCAGCATCCCAGGCGGCCCCAGCAATCATCACGATCGCACCGACCCAGAGAAACAGGATCACGTAAATCGTTCCGTAGAAGGTGTCGAGTACTCCGTCAAAGATGGAGAAGTTCTCTAGCAACCATCCAGTGAGGACTAGCCCGGCGAACAGTGTGAGCACGGTGAATGCCCCGCCCGCAGTGATAAACCGGTAACGGGGCAGATTCACATTGGGCCCGCGGTAGTAGGCGGCTGTAATCAGCAAGATCAACACCAGCAGGATGATGGGCCATTTGACCGTATTCCAAGCATTGACCGATTCTTCGGAGAGGTTCAGCATCCCACCGATGCGACGGGAAAAGTCGCCTCCAATAATGATCAAACCGACCAAGGCCAGTGAGGACACCATCAGCACAATGGTTTCGACGAAGACCACCGCGCGCATCATGAAGAAGTTACGTCCCTCACGGGTCCCGTAGAGAGTATTCATGGCGCGGTGGAAGGCGGCAATGACTCGTCCGGCTGAGAACATCGATCCCAAAATGCTGATCACAATCGTCAGGACAGAACCAGATGTTTCTGAAAAAGCCATCAAGGTCGTGGTAATGACCTCGGTATCTAGTGTCGGAATCAACTCGTGAATGAGCTCGGCGACCGTCCCGATGGTTTCATCGGCCAAACCGAGAAGTGAAACGACCGAGACCAAAACAATCAGGGCCGGCAGGACCGAGAGCAACAGAAAGAACGTCATCGTGGCAGCAACATCCCACACCTGAAGTTCGAGTAGTCGCGTGATCGTACAACGCAGTACGAACCAGACGGTGGGCCGAGGGTTTTGATACGTCTGACGTTGTTTCCTGGCCAACCGGCGGGTGAGAGGCATAATATGAGCCTATCGAATCATCGCCGGTCAGCCGAGAGAACGTGCAGGGCCAAGGACAGGTACCGCGTCGATACTGCTGGGGGTATGGGATAAGACGGTACGATATTGACTATGAAATTGACTATGAAGAAACGCGGTCACGTTCCCTCCTCACCGTTGCAGCCTATGGTGCTGAGCGCCCTGTTCCTGAGTCTTGGGCTGGCCCTGAGCGGTTGTCAAACAGAAGAAGGCGGTCCGGAACCGGAGGACTCGGCCAATACGTCTAGTTCTCCCAGTGATGAATCGTCTGTCGAAACCAGCCGTGATGACCTATCGGAAATCCTGATTCCGGCAGAACATTTGCCTGAGGGGGGAGCCACCGAGTTTTCGATTGAAAGTTTCCAGAGCCAGCCATTGAGCCTCTACCTGACACTGACCGGTTTTGAACCCGAGGGTACATGTGGTGAGGCGATTGATGCGGTCAACTCCTACACCTCACAGGTATCGCACGGTGTAACCGGCGTATACGACTATGGCGCCGACGCCTCTGACTCCCCGTCGCCCTCCGAATCTGAGGAAACCTCGGATACTAGCTCCGACGGTCCCGAGACCCAGGAGCTCTCCGGAGAACCACACGTGGAGATCATGGTGTTTGAAACCGCTGAGGAAACCCGGCCAATGAAGTTGTTCTCCGAGGTTGCCGAAAGTTGCGACACCATCGAATCCGATAGCGTCGACGGAGCCGAAGCGACCTTCGAACAACTGGAATCCTTGCACGCGGTGCACGTGGGCATTAAAGCCAGTCGTGATGATGACCTCGAGAACCTCTATCTCGGTGGTGGTTCCGTGGGTGGACAATACCACGTCTATATTGTGGCCAATAACATCAGCCCCGACGACGCGTTGAGTCTCTATACCGAGCAGATTCAACGTCTCGAGCAGCTCGTGGACCCCGCAGAAGTTGACGATACCTCCTCAGCAACAGAGTCTGCCTCGCCGGACGAAAGCTCCAGTACCTAACGGCTGCAACCCGGATCCTGTGGAATAAAACCTCCCACCGCAGGGTTGAGTTAATTAGACTCAAGTATTATTCGTGAATGAATCAAGGGAGGAGATGTGATGGACGCGCAGTTCACCACAAAATCTCAAGAAGTGCTCTCGGTAGCGTCGATGAACGCTTCGACAGCCGGTAACCCCCAAATCGAACCGGCACACGTTCTCAAAGCACTCATGGACCAGCGCGGTTCCATTGCAGTGTCCATCCTGAAAGCAGCCGGGGCTAACCCCGATGTGGTGTCCACCGCTGCTTCGACAGCAATCCAAAAACTCCCGAAGACCTCGGGTAATTCCGTGGCTCAGGCGAAGCTCTCTCGTGCCGGCTTACAGGTGATCCAAGCGGCTCAGAATGAGGCCAGCTCACTGCAGGACGAGTTCATCTCGACTGAACACCTGTTGCTAGGCCTGGCGGCTGACACCGGTGAAGCTGGAGTGGCCCTGCGGGACGCCGGTGCACAGATTGACGCGTTGCGTGCAGCGCTGACAAGTGTGCGTGGCGATCAGCGGGTCACCTCTGCTGATCCGGAAGGCACGTTCCAGGCACTGGAAAAATACGGCACGGATATGACGAAACTAGCCGAGTCTGGCAAGTTAGACCCGGTTATTGGTCGGGACGCCGAGGTCCGACGGTTGATTCAGGTGCTCTCGCGCCGGACCAAGAACAACCCGGTGCTGATCGGTGAACCCGGTGTGGGTAAGACCGCAGTCGTTGAAGGACTGGCCCAACGCATCGTGGCCGGCGACGTTCCTGAGTCCCTGCGAGGCAAGAAGCTGATCTCTCTCGATCTCGGCTCGATGGTGGCCGGTGCGAAGTACCGCGGTGAATTCGAAGAACGTCTCAAAGCCGTCTTAGAAGAGATCAAGAAATCCGACGGTCAAATCGTGACCTTTATCGACGAGATCCACACGGTGGTCGGTGCCGGAGCCTCGGAAGGATCGATGGATGCCGGCAACATGCTCAAGCCCATGCTGGCCCGCGGTGAGTTGCGCTTGATCGGGGCGACCACGCTAGATGAGTACCGAGAGAATATTGAAAAAGACCCGGCACTGGAACGCCGGTTCCAGCAGGTGTACGTGGGCGAACCCACGGTGGACGACACCATTGCGATTCTCCGTGGTCTCAAAGAGCGCTACGAAGCCCACCACAAGGTCGCGATTTCCGACAGTGCGTTGGTGGCTGCCGCGAACCTCTCGGATCGATACATCACGGAGCGTCAGTTGCCTGATAAGGCCATTGACCTGGTGGACGAGGCGGCCTCCCGATTGCGGATGGAAATCGACTCAGCCCCGGAAGAAATCGATCAGTTGCGCCGTGCGGTCGACCGGTTGACGATGGAGGAAATGGCCCTGGACGGCGAAACGGACCAGGCCTCGGTGGAGCGTTTGGCTGCCCTGCGTGAGGAGAAAGCCAATGAGCAGGAAAAACTCACCGCGCTGACGGCCCAATGGGAGAACGAAAAGGCCTCCCTGAACCAGGCCGGTGACCTGCGTGCTCAGCTGGACGAATTGCGCTCGCAGGCCGAGAAGGCTCAACGTGAAGGCGATCTGGGAGAAGCCTCCCGGATACTCTACGGTGAGATTCCTGATGTCGAGCAGCAATTGCGTGCCGCAGAAGCCAGTGAGCAGGACCAAAAATCCGAAGAGACCATGGTCTCTGAGCAGGTCTCAGCTCACGATATTGCCGATGTCATCGAATCCTGGACCGGCATTCCAGCTGGACGGATGATGACCTCCGAGCAAGAAAAGCTCCTGCAGATGGAGGACGTGATCGGCAACCGGTTGATCGGGCAACAGTCCGCGGTCACTGCTGTGGCTGATGCTGTGCGACGTAGTCGGGCAGGAATCTCGGATCCGAATCGGCCGATCGGTTCGTTTATGTTCCTGGGACCCACCGGTGTCGGTAAGACCGAGCTGGCTAAGGCGCTGGCGGAGTTTCTCTTCGATGACGACCGAGCCATGGTCCGGATCGATATGAGTGAGTACTCCGAGAAGCACTCGGTGTCCCGACTGGTCGGTGCCCCTCCGGGGTATGTCGGTTACGACGAAGGTGGTCAGCTTACCGAGTCAGTCCGACGTCGGCCGTATTCGGTGGTATTGCTCGACGAGGTGGAAAAAGCTCACCCGGAGATCTTCGACATCCTCTTGCAGGTTCTCGACGATGGGCGCTTGACCGATGGTCAAGGTCGGACCGTGGACTTTCGGAACACCATTCTGATCCTGACCTCGAACCTGGGGTCGCAGTATCTGGTGGATTCCGCGCTGTCGGAGGAGGAGAAAAAGACGTCCGTGGAGGCAACAGTACGGGCGGCTTTCAAACCCGAATTCCTCAACCGGTTGGATGACATCATCCAGTTCGAGCCACTCTCGCTGTCGGACCTGACCAAGATCGTGGATCTGCAAGTCAAAGACCTCGGCGAGCGACTGGCACAACGTCGGCTCACTTTGCAGGTCGCCGACGCTGCCCTGACTTGGCTGGCCGATACCGGCTACGATCCTGCCTTCGGCGCACGTCCGTTGCGTCGGTTGGTGCAACGCGAAATTGGTGATCAACTCGCCAAGAAGATTCTGGCCGGGGAGATCACCGACGGCGACACCGTGGCAGTGGACCGGACCCCGGACGGGCTTGACGTCCACGCGGTGAGTACCCAGAACTGATCCTGGTCTCTGCCGTGCTCAGCAACCACCGCAGAGACCAGCGACAACGGCCAGCTAGCCTGTACCAAGCAGGGTAGCTGGCCGTTTGCGTCGCTGAGGCTATGGTGCCCAGGAGGCTACAGAGATTAGCCCTCAGAGGTTTCCTCCTGGGTGGCAGCGCTGGTTTCTTCGCTGGTAGTTTCTGCGTCGTTGCTGTCGCGGGAGGGCTGCTCGGAGAGGTTCTGATCCTCGGCGACATCCAACACCGGCTGGCCGATCAAGGAATTTGTCAGAGTCCCAGATTCTTCAGCTTCGACGAAGCAGTCAATTCGGCGGTCACCGGTCTCATTCCAGGACGCCTCCGAGGGGCTGGAGACTCGGGTGACGACGCTGGCATCGGTAGAACCGGTCAGCTCAATAGCCGCGCAGAATTCGTCGGCACGGGTGCGCATCTGATCCGCACCGGGATAGGTCTCCGCTTCGGACAGAATCTGACGTCCCACCAGCTGTGCGTCGTGAGCGTAGTCGCAGTCCACGATCGTCGAGACAGACTCAGTATCGGTAAAGTCCGTCAAACAATCTCCGGGCTCCAGGTCTTCGGGCCACACCTCGGTGGCAACAACACCATCCAAGCCAGGGGAGGGGTTGCGGGAGACGTCCTCGGAGGCTTCCGGAGAGTCATCTCCGTCGAAGACACCGGAGCGGATCAACCAGCTGGCCCCGATACCGATGAGGAGAATGACCAGCACGATCACGCCGGTGAGAATCCATCGGCGACGGCTTTGACGACGCCGACGCATCTCACGACGCGAGGGACGCTGTGACCGAGGCGAGCGTTCAGAACTGGTCTCGGACGGCACTGCTCTGCTACCCCGGCGGGACGGTTCCTCGTTGACCGGCTCTGTCATGGGTTATCCAGTCCTTTCGTCAAAACCGAAGACGGCAGTGCTCAGCGGTGGATGAGTAGTTTAGCGTGACGTAATTGACACATGTGACAGTCTACTGCCAATGCTTCGCTATCGGTTGAGCACCACGATATGTGGCGGCACAACACCTGAAAACATGTTAAACTGGTGAGCACGAACCAGTTTGAACACATGACCTCCGGCACCAGCATGAGCCTTATGTTGTGCCCATTGGAGGGCTAAGAGACCGCGAAGGGGGTCACGCTCATGGGGCGCGGCCGTCAAAAGGCAAAAGCAGCACGTCAGGCTCGGGATATCAAGTATTTTTCCCCGGCAACCGATTTCGCAGCACTGGAGCGAGAACTCTCTGGGAAGAAACATGACGAACCCACGGTTAGCGACGAATACGCTGACTACGCGGATAAGTACAACGTCTACGAGGACGAAGACGATCACGACGAGGATGACTACGGGTACTCGTCACCTCGGTAGTTTGTGTGGCGTCGGTGTTCCACGCCCAGCGCGCTTGATAACCGATCGGATCCGATGAACTCTTCATCAGACCGATCGGTTCCTTACGTTGATGAGGCGATCTCTGTTGATCATCCGGCCTACGCAACCCACCAAGCGGCCCTGCGTTCCATCGCTCGCGTCGTCGACGATTCCCGACCGCTGCAAAATGACCGGGTGGCCTCAGCAGGAATCGGGCAACTCCTCCGTTTGCGCCCAGCGGTGCTGACCGGAGCCGGGATTTCGACCGGTTCTGGCATCCCCGACTATCGGGGGCCCAACGGTTCGTTGCGCCACCACCGCCCGATGACCTATCAGGAGTTCCGATTCGACCCGGTGGCCCGCCACCGGTATTGGGCTCGATCGTTCGTGGGGTGGCGTCACCTGGAGTATGCCCAACCCAACCCTGGACATCAGGTCTTGGCCCAATGGGCTCAAGCCGGCATCATTTCCGGCATCGTGACTCAGAACGTCGACGGGCTCCATCAGCGAGCCGCTCAAGAACTCGGCGATGATTACTCCACCGTGGTTGCTCTGCACGGTGATATGAGTGAGATCCAGTGCCTGAACTGCGGGGCCGTGGAATCACGAGCGAGCTTGGACCGTCGGCTGGAAGAGGCGAATCCAGGTTTTCTGCAACGAGCCGATACCGGCACAGAAGACATCAACCCGGATGGCGACGCACGCCTAGAGTTGCGGTGGATCAACGAGTTCCAGATGGTTGGTTGTCTGCGATGCGATTCCACCGCGTTGAAGCCCTCGGTGGTCTATTTCGGTGAAGCCGTTCCGGCTGAGCGTAAGCATCGCGTCAACGAGCTGTT
Source organism: Auritidibacter ignavus (assembly GCF_003703835.1). Taxonomy (GTDB): domain Bacteria; phylum Actinomycetota; class Actinomycetes; order Actinomycetales; family Micrococcaceae; genus Auritidibacter; species Auritidibacter ignavus. The sequence continues at coordinate 74,491 of NZ_RDQR01000005.1, read as the reverse complement.
GGCTGGCTCGGGAGCGCTGTTGGTGGTGGGATCCTCCGTGGCGGTCATGTCGGGCTACCGAATGGTGCTCGATATGGTCCACCGCCACCAACCGGTGGGGGTTATCAACGCCGGCCCCTCCCGAGCCGATGCCCGGGCGACCTTCCGGTGGCGGGCCGATACCTCCCAGGCCTTACAGTGGCTGGATGACCAGGTGAAAAAAGAGTTCCCCTAAGCGACGGCGTAGGTACCCTGCAACACGACCGTGCCACCGTCAACACCCTTTGCACCCTGCACGACGTCTTCGGCGACAGTGTTGTCGATGAGTTGTTGGTCGAGCGTATCGACAGTACCGATCTGCCAGGATGGCACCTCGTGGTCGCGTAGATATGCCAGTGCCTTTTCGACGTGATCCGCCTCAACCACGGCTACCATGCCCACCCCCAGGTTTAGGGTCCGTTCCGCATCGGCCTGGGGCACACCGCCGGCCTCGGTGAGCACCGAGAACACCGGGGGAATGGACCAGGTTCCGCGGTCCACGATCGCCATCAGCCCAGCAGGTAACACACGTGCGAGGTTTGCGGCTAGCCCGCCCCCGGTGACATGCGAGAAGCCGTGCAACGGTGCTGGCTTTCCGGCGCGGTGAGCTTCACCATTGAGGTGATCGACCAGTCCGGCACAGACCGAAGCATAGATTCTGGTGGGCTCGAGGAGCTCTTCACCTAGGCTCCGACCAAATTCGGGCAGGTGCTGGTGATAATCCCACCCCTGAGCGCTGACAATCCGGCGCACCAAAGAGTAGCCGTTGGAGTGAATACCCGAGGAGGCCATGGCAATGATGGCATCCGAGGAGGTGACCTTCTCTGGCCCGAGGATGTGGTCAGACTCGACCACTCCGGTCACAGCTCCGGCCACATCATATTCATTCTCCGCGAGTAGTCCGGGGTGCTCTGCGGTTTCACCACCGATCAGTGCAGTTTCGGCCAGTGAACAACCGGTGGCGATGCCCCGGACAATATCGGCGATACGCTCTGGGATGACCTTACCGGTGGCAATGTAGTCGGTCATGAACAGTGGCTTGGCCCCGACCACCACAATGTCATCAACGACCATGCCTACCAAATCTTGGCCGATGGTGTCGTGGATGTCCAGCGCCTGGGCAATGGCAACCTTGGTGCCGACCCCGTCGGTGGAGGTGGTCAGCACCGGACGCGAATAGCTGGTCAGCACCGAGGCATCCCACATTCCAGCGAAGCCACCGAAACCGCCAAGAACGTGCTCACCGTGGGTGGCTTTGACGGCATCCTTCATCAAGGCCACGGCAACATCACCGGCTTCGACATCGACACCTGCGCCTGCGTAGGTGATGTGTTGATCATCTGGGCTGGTCACGAGTTCTTCCCTTCCCGGTGAGCTAATCAGCTGGATTTCTTCTGGTTTTTGCGTGCCTGTCTGCGGGCTTGAAATTGTTCGTCGGCTAACCGCCGGGCAGTTTGGGAGCGCCATGCCGACCACTCGTCATCGGTGACCGCATAATCAGCTTGGCGGGGATCATCGACAGGACGCGAATAGTAGGTGCGGGTATGTTTTTTCGATTGGCGATCCAAGACCAGCCACAACAGGCCACCGAGAGCAACACCGGGAACGGCGAACAGCACCGCGAAGAACCCGAGGGTGGCCATCAGCGTGTAATCCTCGCTGGTGCCTTGGATCCCGACCATCACCAAAGCAACCAGGACTCCCAGCAACGCTCCGCCGACGAGAAATGGGGCGATCTTGGGTGCCCGACGAAACACGACGGTTTCCTGCTCGGGTTGTGGGGATCCGTCGGGCTGGTCAGGATCCGGCGCGGATTGTGGAGAAACTGGTGAGGACATCGGGACCCAGTTTAGCGAGAAAAACCTCTGCGCCGGTTCGTGTGTAGCCGGCAACAGTCAGGATCGAGTTGGCACACAGCGCGATAGGACAAGGCGGTCAACAGTTCTGACTAGGTGCGGTCTTCCGAGGGTGGCGCCGTGCGGGGCGGGTGAAATAGTGGCAACCAATCAGTGAGGTCGGCTCGTGAACCGGAGGCCTGCAGCCGGCCCGAGGCCACCGCTTGGTCCCAGTCGATTTCCCCGGTGATGAGCTCCATCCAGGTCTCAGGATTGGTTTCGATCACGTTCGGGGGAGTGCCCCGTGTGTGCTCGGGGCCGTCGATGCACTGGGTGACCCCAAACGGCGGGACTCTGACCTCTACGGTTTTTCCCGGGGCACGATCGGCCAACTCCTCGAGGCTGAACCGGATGGCCGTGGCTTGTACCGCACGGGGGAGGCTGGCGTAGTCGGCATGGCTAAATAGCTCATCGACGGCTGCTCGCCCCTGGTGAAGATCAATTTTGCGACGTGCCATCAGGAACCGATCACCCTCAGGACTTCATCGGAGAGTCGGGTGCGACCGACTTGGCGGCCGGCAGAGGTGATCTGGGGAGAGACCGTCTCTAACACCTGTGTCAGTGCGGAGACATCCGGTCGCGGGTCGCTGAACTGGGCTAGCAACACGGCCGCGACGGTATGGGCTGCCCGGGAGGAACCGGACAGCATCTTCACCGCTACCGCGGTGCCGTCGCCACTGGCCATGGCCACGACCCCTTCGGACCCGGTCTTACACAACACCTGGAGTTCTTTGAGCACCACCGAGTCGAACCCGGTGGGGGACTGCACTGCATCAGGGGCCTCCAACATTGAGCGGGCCACCATCACTGCCGTCCATTCCGCCGTCCGGTCATGCACCGAGGCTGCCAACTGCGAATACCCACGGGCCAGGGCCGTCAGTGAGGTGATAGCCGCCGGAGCGCCACACCCATCGGCGCCGTGCCGTGCGATGGTGGTTTGCAAGTATTCTTCCAGCACCCGGTCCACTTCGTGTTGTATCGGATGTCCCGGCTCGCAATAGGATTTCACCGGATCACCGGCGGCGACGCTGGCCGCGAGGAATGCGGCGTGCTTTCCCGAACACGGGTGAGCAATCCGTCGCGGATTCAAGTGCACTGGTGCTTGAGCGGCTGCCATGCGGGCGACTTCTTTCGGGGAAGACGGCCACGACGGTGGGCACTGTAGTGCGGAACTGTCTAACTCGTAGTCGGACAGCATCGACGCTGCCAGTCGCTGGTGGTATTCCGTGCCGGTATGCGATCCAGTTGCCAGGGCTAACTGTTCGGTATCCAGCGTTGCCCCGTGGCGCAGACTGGCCAAGGCCTGAAACGGTTTCAGTGCCGAACGCGGGTAGATCAATGCCGCCGGATCACCCAGCTTGGCCTGGATAGCCCCGGTGCGATCGACGACCACCGCGGAGCCGATAAATCGGGTCTCAATAAAGTCGTTGCGAATCAGCTGGGCCAGCTCCACGGAATCCGAGCCCAGCGCAGTACCGGCTAACGGTTTTGAGTAGTTCGAGGTCCGGGAACTCATCGTGCCCTGCTTTTGCGGAAGAGGATCAGCGCTACGGTGCCAATAATCAGCCCACACACGATGCTGATTGTCGCTTGCGTCATATCGCCACGTTGGGCGCCAGTAAACAACCGGAATAAAAACCACGGGACGATCGAACCGGCTAGGGCACCCATGACCCACACGAACAGGGATGCTGCCCAGTCCGGCAACATCGATTCACCGGGGGCGAGCTGGTTGAATAAATCGGCGCGGTGTTGCACCCAGCTTTTTGATCGGGGCTCGTCTCCGGGCCGGCGTGAGCGGTCATTGGAGGGCTCGTGGTGGGGATCGTGCTGATCTGCCATACCTTCCAGTCTAAAGCCATACTGCCGTCGCGGGGCGAATTCTTGGCAGCTACTCTGGCGGGCTTTTCTCGGTGGATTTCTCCCGGTCTGCCCGTCGCAGTCATTGCACCGCGACGGCAGGGGAGGGAAACGACTACCCTGGGAACTGTGAAAATTCTTGTGCTAGGCCCCGGCGGGCGTGAACATGCGTTGGTCCGTACCCTGTTGGCAGACCCCGACGTCACCCAGGTTGATGCTGCTCCCGGTAATGCCGGGATTGCGGCCGAGGTCCCCGTGCACCAGATTGACGCCAATGACCCCGAAGAGGTCGTGGCACTGGCGCAACGGCTCGGCTCGGACCTGGTCGTCATTGGCCCCGAAGCGCCTCTGGCAGCCGGGGTTTCCGATGCTCTGCGAGCTGTGCACATCCCGGTCTTCGGCCCCAGCGCCGCCGCTGCGCAACTGGAATCCTCCAAGGTCTTCGCCAAGCAAGTCATGACCGTTGCCGGAGTACCCACCGCTGCCTCGGTGCACGCGAAAACCGCCGAGCAAGTCCGGGCCGCCTGTGTCGAGTTCGGTGCCCCCTACGTGATCAAGGATGACGGGCTGGCCGCTGGTAAAGGCGTGGTGGTGACCGAGGATCTCGCGGCTGCTCTGGCTCACGCAGAATCCTGTTTCGCCTCCGGCTCCACCGTGGTGGTCGAAGAATTTCTCGACGGGCCCGAAGTTTCGGTATTCGTGATCGCCGACGGTACCCCGGACGGGGCAGTTGCGCTCAGTCCGGCTCAAGACTTCAAACGCATCCATGACGACGACCAGGGTCCCAATACCGGGGGAATGGGGGCCTACACTCCGTTGGACTGGCTGCCGGAGAACTTCACCGAGCAGGTGCTGGACCAGGTTGCCCGGCCGGTGCTGGCTGAGATGGACCAGCGTGGCACCCCGTTTTTGGGTGTGCTCTACTGTGGACTGGCTGTGACCACCCGGGGGATCCGGGTGATTGAGTTCAATGCTCGCTTCGGTGATCCCGAAACCCAGCCGGTATTGTCTCGATTGACCACACCGCTGGGACAGCTGTTACTCGCCGCGGCACGCTCGGAACTGGCCGAGCGTCCGGAGCTGACTCCGCGGTTTACTGATTCCTCCGCCGTTGCAGTGGTGCTGGCCTCCCCGGGATACCCGGGAACCACTCGCACCGGTGCGGTGATGACCGGAATTGCGGATGCTGAGGCTCTGGAGAAGGTCGCCGTCTTCCACGCCGGGACAGCCGCCAACGACAGCGGTGAGTATCTCTCCGCCGGTGGACGAGTGTTGGCTGTTGTCGGTCAAGGTGACACGCTCGCGCAGGCACGGCAACGGGCCTATCAGGGCCTGGAGCTAATTCATCTGGAAGACGGCCAGTACCGCACCGATATCGCCCGCCGTGCCGTGGCTGGCGAGATTCAGCTTCCCTAACTAACGCAGTGCCTGCCCGGGCTACTGTTGTCCACGTGAACCGTCAATCCGTCCGCGATGAAAGTTAGATGATGACCTCTCACGACGTCCTTGAACTTGCTGACTGGCGCCACGTCTATTCCGGCAAAGTCCGTAACCTCTACGAGCCCAGCGATCAGCCCAGCGGTGAATCAGACCGCCTGCTGGTGGTCGCTACCGACCGGGTTTCGGCCTTCGACCACATCCTCAGCCCCGGTATCCCCGATAAGGGCAAAATCCTCACCCAACTGTCGTTGTGGTGGTTCCAGCAGCTCGCCCAGCCAGCCGAAGACCTGGATCCGATTCCGCATCATGTGATCTCTGTGGACGTCCCGGAGCAAGTCGCCGGACGCGCCATGATCGTCAAGCGTTTGCAGATGCTACCGGTCGAATGCATTGCCCGAGGCTATCTGACCGGCTCCGGGCTGAAGGAATATCAAGCTTCCGGTGCCGTCACCGGTATCCCACTACCCGATGGGCTGGTGGACGGCTCTCGTCTAGACCCACCTCTTTTCACCCCTTCCGCCAAGGCAGCGGTGGGCGAGCACGATGAAAACATCACCTTCGAGCAGCTGAGTGAACGCGTCGGTTTGCTACGGGCCGCCCGCTTGCAGGAGATGACCCTGCAGCTCTACCGTCAGGCCGAGGAGATTGCTCGCAACGCCGGGATCATCCTGGCCGATACGAAGGTCGAATTCGGTATTGATGTCTCCACCGGATTGATCACCTTAGGTGATGAGGTGCTTACCCCGGACTCCTCACGGTTCTGGGACGCCGGAGATTACGAACCAGGACGCCCCCAGCTCTCCTTTGACAAGCAGTTTGTCCGTGACTGGCTCAGTTCCGAAGAGTCCGGCTGGGACCCGGCCTCTGGGCAACGGCCTCCCGCATTGCCTGAGCATATCGTGGAGAAAACTCGTCAGCGGTACCTGGAAGCCTACCGTCGGATCACCGGGGAAGAATTCAGCGCGACACCGCAGGGATAAGATCCAGCACCACCGCTTCGGGGCGGCAGGCAAAACGGACCGGAACTTTGGGGGCCGCCCCGATACCGGCGGAAATATTGACGATGGTCGTAGCAGATTCGACGGGTGCGTTCCGCCCTGGCACGAGATCAGGCCATCCGAACAGGCCTGCGGCTTGCCGGGGTGGTAAATCACAGTTAGTCACCAGCGGTCCCACCACGGGTAGAGCAATTTGTCCCCCGTGGGTGTGTCCGGCCAGAATCAGTTGCGCGCCGTCGGCGGCCATGGTATCGAGTACCCGGGTATAGGGGGCATGAGTGACCCCGAGGGTGAGATCTGCTGTTCTCGCGTGAGAACCAAACCCGGGCCAGCGGTCACGGTCGAGGTGGGGGTCATCGGTGCCGGCCACCGCGAGGCGATGACGGGCGAGGTGCAGATCGTGATGTGCATTGGTGAGGTTCACCCAGCCCCGGTGCTCAAATTCGCTAAAAAGCTCCCGGTAGGGCAGGACCTCGCGGTCCGCTAAATGTGCTGCGGATCCGTGCTGGCTAGAGGGCCCACGGAAATACTTCAGCGGATTCGCTGGCTGAGGAGCGAAATAGTCGTTGGAACCGGGAACAAAAACTCCGGGGAGATCTAAGAGCGGACCCAGTGCATCAAGCACCGGTTTCAGACCGTCACGGTGACCGAGATTGTCACCGATATTGACCACCAGATCGGGCTCTAGTTCAGCCAGCGAGCGGGTGAAGTCGATCTTGGCACGGTTGGATGGGACCATGTGCAGATCGGCAATATGTAATACCCGCAACCGAGGACGACCAGCGGGCAAGACCGGCACCTGTTCGTGACGGATTTTAAACCAGCGGGCCTCCAGACACGCGCCGTATACCAGGCTCGCAACACCCGCGACGGCCGTAACGGCTGTGGCACCGGCGAACCGGCGCCACAGCTTCGCGGATGTGATCACCTCTACCACCCCAGGGTCTTAGTTCGAAGACTCTGCGGACTCTGCTGAAGGGTCGTCCGAGGACTCGTTGTTCTCGTCGTCATCGGAGGAGTTTGAACCACCCTTTTTGGCTGAGGAAATGCTTCGCGGGCTCGGCGACCCATCATCACGGATTTCTCCATGCGGGTAGTCCTCGGCGACCTGTTTCATGTAGTCGATCCACATCGGACCGGCGATCAGCGAGCCCCACACGTCTTCGTAGTAGGTGCCACCGATGGTGTTACCCTTCAACGTTTTGGCCACCGACTGGTAGTTACCCACCCAAGCGGCGGTCGTGAGGCCTTCGGTGTAGCCGACGAACCACGTGGAGGATTCGTTGTTGTTTGTACCGGTCTTGCCAGCAATGTCAAAGTCAATATTGCCTTCGGCGATACGGTCCTTAGCGATGGGTTTCAGCGTGGAATTCAGCTGGACGATGTGGTCCTCATTCAGCACATTCTCGTTACACTGCACCGGTGGCACTTCATACTCGTTGCCGGCGGCATCGGTGACCTCGGTCAGGGCACGCGCTTCACAGTAGTTACCGTAGGAGCCCATGGTTGAGAAGGCCGAGGCCATCGTCAGCGGGGAGACTTCTTGCGCACCCAACAAGAACGACGGGTGTTGCGGGTCCAAACCTTCTTCACTCACTGCGCCGTGAACACCGGCAGCATCGGTGATATCGGTAATGGAGCACAGATCGGTGGCGAAGGCGGCACCGACGGTTGCGGTGTTAATCGACCAGTACAGACCGTAGTTCATCGGCATCGGTTTCTTCATGTTGCCAATGGTGTTATTGATGTTCCAGCCGTCTGTTCCGATCTGGGCTTTGCCTCCGTCGAGGCAGTAAGCGGGGAATTTCGCTCCCGTGTAGTCATCGCGGGAGGCGTTGACCGTGTCGGACATGGAGTGACCGGCACCGAGCCAGGCCAGTGACACAAACGGCTTCAGAGTCGAACCGGCCTGGAACCCCTGGCCACCACCGTCGGCGTGGTCGACAGAATAGTTGATCTGCGTGTTACCGGCTCCATCCTCGGGGCTATAAACAGTGTTTTGAGCCATGGCCCGGATATTTCCGGTGTCCTGCTCGACAGTCACAATGGAGGAGCCGAAGCCCTGAGTCTCTTCGCGAGGGACGGCCTTATTCGCTTCTTCGGCAGCTGCCTTCTGCATTTTCGCATCAAGCGTGGTCTTGATGGTCAGGCCACCGCGGTCCAGCAATTGCTGACGCGACTCCGGGTCCGGGCCGAACGCTGGATCGTTGAGGATCTGGCGGTGCACGTAGTCGCAAAAGTAACCCGAATTGTGTTGCGCTGCGATGCAGCCGGAGTTCTTTGGAGTGATATCCAACCCGAGATCTTGGGCCTGAGCTTTCTCTTTCTCTGCCGTGGTAATGAATCCTGCATTCTCCATTGATTGCAGGACAACGTTGCGACGGTTCTGTGCGGACTCCGGATTGGTTTCGGGGTTCAACGCATTGGGTGATTGCACCATACCGGCCAAAATCGCCGCGTCCGACAGGTCCAACTCTGAGGCAGACTTATTGAAGAAGTGGTTGGCTGCAGCTTCAACGCCATAGGTCCGCCCGGAGAACAACACAATGTTGAGGTAGCCCTCGAGGATCTCCTCTTTAGACATCTTCTTCTCTAGCGCTACAGCCAGCTTCATTTCACGCAATTTATCGGCCGGTGTCTTGGTGCCCGACACTGTGGTGCGCAGGCCGTTGAGGTTCTGGTAGTTCACCAGCACGTTGTTGACGTACTGCTGGGTCAAGGTTGAAGCACCCTGACGGGTATCGGAGGTGGCATTATTGACCACCGCGCGTGCCAGACCCTGAGGGTCCACACCGGAGTGCTCGTAGAAGCGCTCATCCTCAATGGCGATAATGGCCTGCTGCATTTCTTCAGATATCTCATCCAAGGACACCGGTTCGCGGTTTTCCGCATAAAACGTGGCCAATTCGGTACCGTCCTTGTCAACGATCCGAGAGGGAACCGACATGGGCTCTTCCTGTAGTTCAGCAGGAAGCTCATCCAGCAGTTCTGTGCCGGTCGTTGCGGCAGCGCCGGTAACCATTCCCAAGGGTAATGCCAGTCCTGCTGCCAGCCCTCCACAAAGAGCAGAGACGCCGAAGAAGGCGAAAACCTTACCCATAGTGGTCGCCATGTCGAACATTGCAAATTTTTTGGCCATGATGCAATTCTATCTACGTCAGGTGATCTACTGACCCGGGGCCACCGGGGTGAAGGCGTGACAATCCCCACCGGTTTCGCGTTTTGTGTCCGGGTGTGGTGCAAACAGTGCGAGCGTCATGTCTATTCTTGACGGTCTTTCAATTATAGCCTGGGGAGATGACCGAAACCCAAAAAACACCAGAACCCGCGTCGGCTCCGGAACCAACTCGCTGGGAGTACGCCACGCTACCGTTGATTATTCACGCCACCAAACAGATTCTGGATCAGTGGGGCGATGAAGGATGGGAACTCGTCACGGTATTGCCAGGACCAGATGGTAACGCTCCGGTGGCTTATCTCAAGCGTCCTAAACCCTAGCCACCCAGATCGTCGCCGTGCTCTACCCCTGAGATGTTCAACGATACCGAGGAGGATTTATGTCCGCAGTTGAAGACCGTCTCCAGGAAGCTGGATTCACCCTTCCCGAGGTTGCCACCCCGCTGGCTGCCTACGTGCCTGCTTTACGTGAAGGTCAGTTGATCTACACTTCTGGTCAGTTGCCCCTGCAGAACGGGGAGCTGGCTACCACCGGAAAACTGGGCGCTGATGTCAGTGTCGAGGAAGGTCAAAAGTTGGCGCAGTTGTGTGTGTTGAACGCTATGGCTGCCGTGAAAAACCTGGTCGGCGACCTCGATCAGGTTGCTCAGGTGGTCAAGGTGACTGGCTTTGTCGCTTCGGCCCCGGATTTTTACGGGCAACCGCAAGTCATCAACGGCGCCTCAGAACTGCTGGGCCAGGCTTTCGGTGCGGCTGGTTCCCATGCTCGTGCTGCCGTCGGGGTGGCTGTTCTTCCCATGAACGCCCCCGTCGAGGTCGAAATCACCGTCAAGGTTCAGGACTAATCAGCGCACAGTCCTACACAAGACATGGGTGGGCCGGAACATGCTAGGTGTTCCGGCCCACCCATGAGGAAGAGACGAAGAGAAGAAGAATTCTCCGGTTAACGTGCGCGCTGTCGTAGTCGTTGCAGGTCCAGAATGACCACGGCTCGGTTTTCCAAGCGCAACCAGCCACGCTGGACGAATTCGGCCAAAGCCTTGTTCACCGTCTCGCGGGAAGCACCGACCAACTGGGCCAGCTCTTCCTGAGTTAGATCGTGAGCAACGAGCAGGCCGTCGGAGGCGGTGCGACCGAAACGGTCGGCCAAATCCAGGATGGCCTTGGCAACGCGACCTGGCACATCGGAGAACACCAGGTCAGCCATCGACTCGTTGGTGCGCGTCAGGCGCTTAGCCAAGGCGCCCAGCAACTGCATGGAGACCTCCGGGGAGGAGTAGATGACCTTGCGAAGGTTTTCGTGACGCAGACCGGCCAAACGGGTTGCGGACACAGCAGTGGCGGTTGCGGTGCGTGGCGCGGGCTGGAAAAGGGCCATCTCGCCGAAGACCTCGCCGGGACCGAGGATGGCAAGCAGGTTTTCACGTCCATCGGTAGCTGTGCGACCAACTTTGATCTTGCCGGAAATAATGACGTAGAGCTGATCACCATCGTCGCCTTCGTGGAAAGCAGACGCCCCGCGAGACAATTCAACTTCGGTCAGCTCTGCAGTCAACGCATCAAAGACTTCATCGTCAAGATGGGTAAAAAGCGGAGCATTGCGCAGAACATCCAAATCCATATGCGAGATCTTCCTAACTGGCCAGAACGGCCGGGTAAACGTTTTTCGGCGTAAGCTCGTTGTTAATTCTGCATCATCGGGATCACACTGTGAATACCTCGAGTGCAGTTACTCACATAATTATTCTACAGGCAGTAGAAATTGCCGGATGATCTGCTGGTATTCATCTGTGAGCGATCAATGTGGTCGTCAACCGTTCCACCGAAAGATGGTTACAACGCTGGACAATGCAAGTCTTCACGGCATTTTTCCAGTCGTAGGGTTTAGGGTGGAGACACTGCGGAGATACGCGACGGTGTAGAAGACGCCACCGGATGCGCGTCGGGACGCGTAGCACGGAGAGAGTCGGGACGCGTAGCACGGAGAGAGGGGTGGCGCAGCGTAGTGTTCTTGACCTGGCTGGATTGGGTTCTTCTTGTCGTACTGGTCATCGTGTTCATCAATGGCATTCGACAGGGTCTCTGGGTGTCGGCCGGACGGATGCTGGGATTCGTTCTCGGCACCATTGCTGCCTTCTTTTTGATGCCCGAAGTCAACCGTTTCGTGGATTCTCCGATGTGGCGCATCGTGGCTATGGTGGTGTGCGCAGTTGTCCTCGTCGGCATCGGGATGGCCATTGGAGTGGCCGTTGGTCGAGCCGTACGACTACGGGTTAACGCTCCGATTGCCCGACGTGTGGACAAGGTGCTTGGAGGAATTGTCAATACCGCCATCGCCTCGGTGTTGATTGCCCTATTGGCCTTCTCTTTGTCATCGATGGGTATGCCACAACTAACGCAGACCATTAAGGAATCCCGGGTCATCGCTTTCGTCACCAAATTGACTCCTGAGTCTGGACGGACCTTCGTGGCTTCATTGTGGACCGATTTCTTGGATTCAGGGGTGATTCCCGAGTTGGGGCCGATGCTCCAGTCGCAAGGCCCGGTGGAGGACAATGCTGTCCGCCCTCCCAATGATGCCGTGCAACAGGCCGGACAGGCTACGGTCCGTATCACCGGAACTGCATTTGAATGCGGTCAGAACCAAACCGGTTCAGGATTCGCCGTGGAGCCGCAACGAGTGGTGACCAACGCCCACGTTGTTGCCGGAGTTGAGGGACCGACCGTCGAAGATCTCGACGGAAACGTCTATCGTGCTTCGGTGGTCTACTTCGACCCGGAGACCGATCTTGCGATTCTCCAGATTCCCGACGCCGATCTTCCAACGTTGGAGGTCGGTCGTGGATTAAGCATCGATGATGATGCCTACGCTCTCGGGTTTCCCGCCGGTGGTCCATACCGCATTACGACTGGCAAAGTGCAAGCTGAAGGTCCGGCCACGCTGAATAACATCTATGGTCAAGATCCGCATTTGACCGGCATTTATCAGTTGGCCTCCGATATCCGTGAGGGGAACTCGGGCGGCCCACTCGTCGACGACGCCGGCCAGGTTGCCGGCGTCATCTTCGCCAAAGCTCCCGATGCCCAGGTCGGCTACGCAATCACCGCCGAGGAAGCTGGGTCGGTGCTGACCTCAGCGCAGAGCTACACCGAACCGGTATCAACGGGGCAGTGTTTGGCTGATTAATTCATCACCGATGAACTAACGGTTGCATGCCTGCTGTTTCCGTGCGAGGCATGGTTTTCCGCGCGTTGCTCTTGTGAAATTTCATGTTTCGTCATACTCTTGTGATCACTATCACACTCATCACGCTGGTAGGCCCTGAAGATAAAGGAGTTGGGCATGGCCCTGACACAAGAATCACTCACCGCGGGGAGACAGCAACGCGAACAATTCAGTACCCGCTGGGTCTTCCTGTTGGCGGCAATCGGATCTGCCGTGGGACTCGGAAATATTTGGCGCTTTCCCTATGTCGCCTACGAAAACGGTGGTGGCGCATTCATCCTGCCGTACATGGTGGCGCTACTGACCGCAGGTATTCCGCTGTTGTTCTTTGACTACGCCATTGGACACCGCTTTAAAGGATCCCCACCACTGGCCTTCCGTCGGCTCAGCCGGTGGACTGAAGCCATCGGCTGGTGGCAGGTGATGATCTGTGCCGTGCTTGGACTGTTCTATGCCGCCATCCTGGCCTGGGCCACTTCCTATATTTGGTTCTCGGTGACCGAAGCCTGGGGAGATGACCCAGAAGGCTTCTTCTTCGCGGACTACCTGCAAGCCACAGAACAAGCCGAAGTGAGCTTCCAGATCGTTCCAGGAGTCTTCTTCCCGCTACTAGCTCTGTGGATCCTGGTGCTGACCATCCTCGCACGCGGGGTGGGCAAAGGCATCGGGGTTGCTGCCACGATCGGTATGCCTCTGCTGGTGATCATGTTCGTGATCTTAGTCGGCATTGGTTTGAGCCTGCCGGGCGCAGCCACCGGTTTGGATGCGCTGTTCACACCGGATTGGTCGGCACTGACAAGACCAGAAGTGTGGGTGGCCGCCTACGGTCAGATCTTCTTCTCCCTTTCGGTCGGCTTCGGCATCATGCTGACTTACGCTTCCTACCTGAAGCGACGCTCTAACCTGACCGGATCAGGTCTCGTTGTTGGATTCTCCAACTCCGGTTTCGAGCTGCTTGCCGGCATCGGCGTCTTCTCGGTACTGGGCTTTATGGCCCAGGCATCTGGGCTTCGGGTCGACGAGGTCGCTAGTTCCGGCATTGGTTTGGCTTTCGTGGCGTTCCCCGCCATCATTTCCGAAGCCCCCTTGGGGCTGGGCCCGATTATCGGCGTCCTGTTCTTCGGGTCGCTACTGTTTGCGGGAATCACCTCGCTGATCTCGATTACCGAAGTGGTGATCTCCGGCATTATGGACAAAACTGGTTGGTCCCGCGCACGGGTGGTGGCTATTGCTGGTGGGCTCTCCGCTGTGGTCTCGCTCCTGGCCTTCAGCACCACCTCCGGAATCCACCTCCTTGACGTCACCGACGCCTTTGTGAACAACATCGGTATTGTCGGGGTCAGCCTGGTGGCGGTCTTCGTGGTCTCCTGGGTGCTGTTCCGACTCAACGAATTCGTCGGGCACCTGAACTCGGTGTCTTCCTTCCGCCTGGGCTGGATCTACAAGATCTTGATCTCCGTGGTTATGCCAGTCGTGCTGGGTATTACGCTAGTCCAGTACATTCTGCAGGTTGTCAATGAAGGCTATGGGGGAATGCCCTCCTGGTATGTCGGCACCTTCGGATGGGGCATGTCAGCGCTACTGGTGGTGCTGGCCGTCGTGGTCGCACTGATCCCCTGGGCGAAAAACTCCGGGATGCAAGACGATCAGCACGAGCAAGATTTCGACATCAAGAACACACCCCGGCACGCAGACCAACCGGTCACTACTCAGGAGGTCAACCAGTGAGCACCATAGCAATTGTGATGATGATCATCTGCCTCGGGGTCGTATGGGGTGGCCTGGCCGTGGCGATCGTCCACCTGCGAGGCAACCCGGATGAGACCACGGGAGAGCTCGGCGCCGACGGAGCTGTTCCCCCCGCCCAGCAGATCAACCAGAGCTGACGCGCAGGTTGTCGCATCCCCATCTGTTGCGGCCTGAACCCGCTGAACCACCGGTTCTGAGAGTTACCCAGGACCGGTGGTTCAGCGGGATCGGCAGTTAAAAGCAGATGAGGAGCAGACTTTTACCCAAAAGATATCCCGCATTCTCGACAGATGTGGTTCACTGGGAGAAGATCTTCAGGAGCAAACCTGAGGCCCGAGAGACCTGAGATGTTAAGAAGGGTTACCGTGTCGAATCAGAATTACCAGCCACCGCAGGGATATCCACATCAGCAGCAACCCGGTGCTGGTGCTTCGCAACAGTACTCGGCGCCTCGTCCGGGCGTGCAGAATCTGCAAGGCGGCTCCTCCATGCCGGCCGTGGCCGTGATGATCACGGCAGCCGCCGCCCTGGTAGCCGGTGCCGGTCTGTGGGCGATGATCAACGACATTACGTATTACAACCAAACACGCGGATACATTGGTGATCAGGCGGCGAGCTTCAATATCCTCTGGAATGCGGAGTTTTTGCTCAACCTTGTTCTGAACATTGGTGGTGGAATCGTGGTGATGGTCCTGGTGCTCAGGGCCAAGGGATTGGACGGATCTCGTCCCATGTTGGGGTCGTTCACCTCCAAACACCTGGTGCAAGCCATTTCCTGGGCCATTGGCGTTTACGCGCTCTTGAACTTCATTGCTTTCGACTACTTCTACTGGGCGTCTGAAGCGTTGATGACAATCTTGCTGTTCTTGGTGGCAACAGCCTTGGTGTTGTTCGTCACCTGGCCACAACTATTCAACGGCTCCGCTAGCGCACAGCCTGCAGGAGTACAGCCAGCAACGCCACCGTACCAGCGCCATGCTTACATGGGGTCAGCCCAGCCTGTCCGAGCACAACAGCCCGTCGCCTACCAGGACTTCGGTCAGCCGGTAGCGTCTCAGCAGACCGGCTATCAGCAATTCCAACAAGGTGGCACCGACCAGGTCACACCGGGGGCACCGTCTCAGCAACAGCCCGAACCGGTAGACCCCTTTGTCGCCGCCGCGTCTGCACAGCAGAACCAGACTCAGGCCCCGCAGCAGGTTCACCAGGAGGAAGACAAGCCGTCCGGGCGTCGGGCTGCCCAGCCTTCGACTGAACAGCACGGCGAACAGCCCGGAGGCCAACCCGCTCCGACTGAAGCCGAGCCCGTAACACCGGCACACCCTGGCCAGGATGCCTCCACCGAATCCCACGACGAGACCGAACCTGACCAGAGCTGGAACCGTCCTGAAACGTCTGCCGAAACCCACGAGCCAGCAGTCGGTGTCGACCCAGTGGTCGACGCGCAGGTGGAAACCGGTGGTCGGTCCTCGACAGTCGGGGCCGACTCAGCACTTACCTCGGGCGGACTGACTCCCGCCGACACCGCCCAGCCGTTCTGGTTTGCGGTCTACACGCCCCGCCGGGCCGTGACTGAGCAGGGCGAACCGGCATTCGCGCTGGAACCGGGCCAGTGGATTCTGGCCTTGGAAGACCGTGGACACGAATTCCTCGTGCAATCCTACGATGGACAGCGTGGTCTGTTGCGTGAGCTCGAGGGGATTGAACGGGCACCGCAACAGTGACCGCTCGTGATCCCGAGGATGAAACACCACTAGCTCGAAAGCGTCGCGCTCGGAAAATCAATCGGGTGTTGGCGGAGTTCTTCCCTTATGCGGTCGCGGAACTGGATTTTGACAATCCCTTTGAGTTGCTGGTGGCCACCGTCCTGTCAGCCCAAACCACCGATGTGCGGGTCAATTCCGTTACCCCGGACCTTTTCGCCCGATTCCCGGATGCCGAAGCGCTCGCTATGGCCGATGAACGCGAAGTCCAAGAGTTGATCCGGCCGACCGGTTTTTATCGGTCCAAGACGAGCTCGATTATGAAACTCTCCCAAGCGCTGGTGGAGAAGTTCGCCGGATCGGTCCCGGACAATCTCAAGGATCTGACTAGCCTGCCCGGGGTGGGACGGAAAACCGCCTTCGTTGTGTTAGGCAACGCTTTTGGCAAACCCGGTCTGACCGTCGATACCCACTTTGGTCGAGTGTCCCGCCGTCTAGGCTGGACCACCGCTGAAGACCCCGTCGCTGTGGAAACCGCGGTGGCAGAGCTGTTCGAACCCCGCGAGTGGATCATGCTCTCCCACCGGCTGATTTTTTTGGGCCGGCGCATCTGTCACGCGCGAAAACCGGCCTGCGGGGCCTGCCCGGTCGCCCGCTGGTGCCCTTCGGCCGGGATCGGCCCGTTGGACCCCTACAGTGCCAGTAGGCTGTTGAAGTATGAGCTAGCACCTGGGCGCGAAGAACTCCATCAGCGCATGCTCGAAGGAGCAACCCGTCGCCAGCTCCGTGCCGAGGGCTACTCGCTACAGGCCTAACTCCGCCACGATGACAGTCTGCACCACCCGCACCTCAGGAGGCGACCCAGCCCGTGCAGCCCGAGAAGACCACCCTGGAGACCGTCCAACAAGATTTGGTGGACCTGGTCAGTCGCTACGGCACGCTCAACGCGGAGCTTCCCGAGTGCGCATTTAGCACGCCCACTAAGGAACTCGATCCACGGGGTTTCCGATTTCCCCGCATGACCACCGAGAACGCCACACCGTCGGCGGTGCTGATTCTCTTCGGCGCCCTCGACGACGTGCCGGCCGACTATCGGAGCGAGACGGTGCCTAGTTCACTGGATGTCTTGCTCACCCAACGCGCCGTGACCTTACGCAAACACCCCGGCCAGATTTCCTTCCCGGGTGGTCAGCGCGATCCTGCCGATGCCGATGACACCGCCTGTGCATTGCGGGAAGCTAGCGAGGAAACCGGCCTCGATCCATCCTCCGTCACCGTGTTGGGACAACTACCCACCGTGGGACTGCCCGTGACCAATTTTTCGGTCACCCCAGTCATCGGATGGTGGTCCACCCCCGGCAGTGTTGACGTGGTCGACGATCATGAAGCGACCCGCGTTTTTCGCGTCCCCGTCGCCGATCTGATCGACCCCGATCACCGAGTCTCGGTGCTGATGACCTCACCGCAGACCGGAGAACTTCTCCGCCCGGTCATGCCCGGATTCCTCGTGGCCGACACGCTGGTGTGGGGGTTTACCGCCTTGCTCATCGACCGCATCCTGGATCTTCTGGGATGGACGCATCCTTGGGATCGGGCCCAGTGCGTAGACGTCACCGGGTGGGACGCGACGCAACCCGCCCCGAAAATTTTTACCTGCCACGAGCACCTGTCTGACTAGCTGGGGCCGTCACGGCGCGACCCGCCCGTCCACAGTTGGACGGCGAGCGACGATCCTGTTCCACAGTCGCGGGCACCTGCTGGGACGGGCCTGGCTGTGCCAGGCACAGTAGAGGGCATGAGAGCACTCCCGAAACGTCCGCGTCACCAGCGCGCTATCGCAACAGCGACGATAGACCGCCCGAGCAGGCTCAGTGCCGAACAGCAACAGACCTACCGTTACCTGCTGGGGTTATTAGCCAGCCTGGGTATTGAGATTCTATCCGGTGACACGGCCACAGCACCCCAGCCGTCCTCGGCGCGACAGATGCAACCACGCCAGCTCCAAATCCGGCTGAACTCAGGTCATCACCGCAGGGTGAGTATTGGTCCATTCAGCTGGAGGCTACCCGACGACACCGAGGCGCTACTCGAGCATTTACACCACGACCCCGCCGACCCCGGTCACCCGCCAGGTGCTCACGCCAAGCACCCAGACCAGGTGGTACTGGTGCGGACCACCACCGCCCCGGCAACACCCTGGGCCGGATGGAACCTCGCTCGGGTGACCCGCTACGGCGCTCCCACACTGCTGGTCGACGCCGACCCTCAGGCCGCCTGTTCGCGCGCGCTCGTGCCCCGGTTGCATCACCCCTCACGGCGGGGCTGGGTGTGCTGGGCTACCGTGCAGGACGGGCTGGCAGTAGGAGAACGATGTTTTACCGGGCTCAGCTCGCGACATCGGGACACACCGCTGGCCTTCCTGGGCTTCGAGGTCCCCGATGACACGGACTCTGTCGTGGGGGCCATGCCAGATCAGCACGATGTGGTTCAGGTTCTTGAGGCAACCGCCCGCATGGGTATCACCACGGTCACCGATGTTGGGTTCGACGCCAATCGAGCAACCGAGTTGCAGTCCCGTGGCGCCACCCTGGTTACTCTCGCCACCACCGGCGTCTCTCCCGCTGGGCTGACTCCCGACATCGTGGTGCGCTTCCCGGGCCCGGGAGGGGTGGTGCCACGTATCCGTCACCGGGTACTGCGCCTGCTGACTACCTCGCTACCCTCGACAGACCCTCCGACCATCTTCCTCCCGCTCAGTTGGGGGTGCCGTCCCCGCAATCTGGACATCACACCACAACGAAGCGACCGACGCCTCTACACCACCCTGTTTGGCCACCGGAGGTGGCCTCGATGAGACATTTCGTCCCTGACCTGCCTCCGGCTCCAGCGACTGACCGGTGGGCCCAGGCAAAACTCTGGCTGGCTTCACGCCTGGCCGGCGCCGGGGAACAATCCCAGGAGGAGCACACCGCCGAAGCCATTGGCCGACATGTCGAGTCGTTGGGACCGCAACACGCCCGGCATTTGATGACCCGGCTGCTCGACGACCTGCAAGGACTCGGGCCGCTGGCCGACTATCTCCGCCAGGACGGCGTCTCCGACATCATGGTGACCGGAGAGGGGCACGTCTGGCTTGACTGCGGGCATGGGGTCGAACCCACCGAGCACAGACTGCCCCGGGCAGAGGTCATGAACCTGGCCCGTCGGCTACTTTCTCAAGGCGGACGACGCCTGGATGAGGGCCAGCCCTTCGGTGACGTGTTTCTGGCTGGGGCTCGCATTCACGCACTGATCCCACCGGTCGTGGAGCACCCTCAGCTCAGTATCCGCTTGCCCCATCCGGTCACCCCGCGACTTGAGCAGCTCAGTCAGCAGTGGCCGCACCGCGAGTACTGGTTACGCGTGTGTGAATTCCTTGTCCAATGTCGCGCAAATGTCCTGATTTCCGGAGCTACCGGCTCGGGCAAAACGACGCTAGCCTCCAGCCTGCTCTCCACGGTGGACGACCACGAACGCATCATCACTATTGAGGACACCCCCGAACTACGTATTGACCACCCACATGTGGTCAACCTGCGCACCCGGGAAGCCAATATTGAAGGGGCCGGCGCCATCGAAACGCGGGAGCTGATCCGACAGTCATTGCGTATGCGACCCGATCGGTTGATCGTCGGAGAGTGCCGCGGAGCCGAAATCGCCGAATTCCTTACGGCGATGAATACCGGGCATCAAGGCGCGATGGGAACCCTGCACGCCAACTCTACGGCCGATGTCCCAGCCCGCCTCCACGCGATGGGCGGTTTAGCCGGGCTTTCCCCAGAGGTCCTCACCCTGCAAGCCCGGTCAGGCGTCGACGTGCTGATGCATATCTGCCGAGACGAATATGGCCGGCACCCCACCGAATTAGCCGTGCTGGCGCCGGAAGAACGAGCCGGTCAAGCCTTGACGGTACTACCGGCTCTGACGCAACGCGGTAGCACGCTGTATGAAGGCCCGGGCCTGGCCGTCGTCGAACAACTGGGCACCAAACCAGAATGGAAGGGGCTGCCCCGATGAGCCGAACACCAACCACGCTCGCCCACCGTAGCAAAAACCTCCTCGCCACTACCCCGCTCGGCCCATTGCTGGGCCTAGCCGAACCAGGAGAACTGTCCGAAATTATCGAGATGCTCCGCCAAGCGGCCGCGTTGCTGGATGCCGGACGCGACCCGCAACGTGTCTGGAGCGAACTGGCCCTAGGTTACCCGGCGTGCCCACGCTCCGTAGCTACCGACGATACCGACCCGGGATGTTGTCTGCACCATACCTTGGCAGCCCAGCAGGGATTGGAAGTCCTCGCCGAAACCCCACTACAACACGTCACCGGTCCAGGAGAACCACACTATTGGCAACAGATCAGTGGCAGCCTCGAACTCGCCAGAGATACCGGAATGAAACTCTCCACACTGCTCAGCCGACTTGCCGACGCTCTTGAAGCCGGAGAAGATGTCCACCAAGCTCGGCAAACCGCGGCCGCCGGGCCACGTTCGACAGCCACACTTTTGGCGTGGCTTCCCGTAGCGGGCATGGCCCTGTCCGCGATGATCGGGGTCACCGTCTTTCACCTGTTACTCGAACCGATTGGGTGGGTGCTGTTGGCCACTGGCGTAGGGCTGGCCACGCTAGGTCGGTGGTGGAGCCAACGGCTGGTGAAAGAGGCCCAGAATGTCTGAAAGGTCTCGCGATTACCTGGACCCCGCTCTAGCCATGGACCTGTTAGCTGCGTTGTTGTCCTCCGGCATCGGTCTGGCGAGCGGTCTGCAGCACATCGGTACGCGTTTTCCCCAAGCCCGCGAGCTCTCCGAGGTCGGGCTCCGGCTCCATCACGGATTCAGTTGGCAACAAGCCTGGGAACCGGTCGCCGGTATCACTGAGTACCAGACCCTGGCCGAACACCTGTATTTCCCGTTTACAGCCGCCGTCCCGAGCGCCACCGTGATTCGCGGGGCGGCCTCCAGCCTGCGTCGACACCGACAACGAGCCGCCGAGAAACGCGCAGCCGAGCTGGGCATCAAACTCGTGGTGCCCATGGGCGTTTGTCTGCTTCCCAGCTTTATCTGCCTGGGCGTGATGCCACTGGTGATCACCCTGTTTCCCGACGTGATGAACCTATAACTGAATAGTCCCTGTCCGTCAAACAACATCACAACATCCCATACAACAGAAAGGAGCTTGTCATGAGCGACCACATCTTGTCCTCGCACGACACTGCCGCTGTTTCCGACCAGGAATTTCAGGTTGATCTCAGCGACGAATCTGGAGCTCAAACCGCCGAATACGGCATCGTGATGCTCGCCGCCGTAGGATTCGCCGGCTTGCTGGCCGTCATTCTCTCGGGTGGGGCCGTCCAAGACCTGCTGAATGGTCTGGTTGAGCAGGCCTTGCAGTTCTAAAACGGCGGTGTGAATCGGGTTGCCGTGGCATTCACCGGTGAGTGCCACGGCAACCCGGCCACCATAGCTCCATCTGACAACCAGCCACGATGTGGCCCGGAAGGTAGGGACGACGATGTCTCAGACATTTAGATACCGAGTAGGCCGTGATACTGGGTCGGTGACCGCGGAATTCGCGGTGGTGCTCCCAGTGGCCATGATAGTGGCGGCGATGCTGGTCAACGCCGTGGTGATCGGTGTCCAACAAGTTCGGCTCGAGCAAGCTGCCGCCGCGGCAGCTCGAGAACTGGCCCGTGGGGAGCCCGCCGATGGGGTGACAGCTACCGTATCGCGGATGGCGGGAAGCCAGGCCTCCGCCCAGCAGGAGATCTCCGGTTCGTGGGCCAGTGTTACCGTGTCGAGGCCCACCCCGGGTCCGGTTGGCTGGCTCAACATCGGCACGTTGGAAGCTCGTGCTCATGCACCGTATCAGTGGGTGATTTCCCCATGAACACCCCACCAGTGCCATGGGACGACCAGCAGGGTTCTGGCACCGTTGTGGTGGTTGGCATCATCGGCTGTTTAGCCACACTGCTTATAGGAGGGTTGATGCTCGTCCAAGCCACGGTCGCTTCCTCGCGGGCGGCTGCGGTCGCAGACCTAGCAGCCTTGGCTGCCGCCGATGCTGCCCGGTCACTGATTCCAAGCGAACCGTGTCAGATTGCCGAACAGACCGCAGCTCGCCATCACGTCAGGATGGAATCCTGCCAGTGGGAATCCGACGATACGGTGCGGGTCTCGGTTACCAATGAGCTCGTCGCCGGTTCCGGGTCCCTCGGGTTGGTCGCAACAGCGGAATCACGGGCTGGCCCTGACCGGATGATGGCAGGTACCGCAACAGATGAGTGAGTACTGCCACGGCCCCGGGTTTATCCAAGGGCGAGTTACGGTTCCCACATTTAGGTGATTGCACGCAGGAAGGGCATCCTTGCTCGCATTCACAGGCCAGAATTGCGTCACGGGTGGCCTTGACCCACATCCGCGCCGTGTTAAAGCCACGACGAGCGAATCCCGCCCCACCGGGGTATCCATCGTAGATAAAGACCGTGGGTTGGGAGGTGTCCGGGTGCAACACCATCGAGACCCCTCCGATATCCCACCGGTCGTTGGAGGCCACCAGTGGCAACATACCAATCATTGCATGTTCAGCAGCGTGTAATGCTCCAGGCATCCGGTCGGTGGTCAGCCCTGCGGCGATCAGCTCGTCGGAGCTTGTGGAAAACCACACCGCTTCGGTGAACAGCTCTTGTGCGGACAGTTCGAGTGGTTCTTCTCCGAGTATTTGAGAAGTGATCACTTCTCGCCGCTGGTAGGACACGACTCGGGTCGTGACCTTGACGTTGCCGAGGTTCCAGGTCAGTCGGGTTGGTTGTGTCGCCGAGTCCGGAACGACTTGTTCGAGCGTGTTGAGAATCGCGACCTGTGTGGTTTCTCGAGCCTGGGTGTAGAAATTGGGTTCAGCACGAACGACGAGCACTACCCCGTTGTCCTCATCGAGGACGGTGACCAGCCACGTGCGCCCCTGGTGAACATACACCGCTCCGGGGTGGGCTTGGGAATGTGATTGTTCGGCGCTGATGGTACCTAAAACGGTGCCGGTCTCTTCGTCGACGATCTCCAACGGTGCTCCGCCGATATCGCGCAACCCGATCGTTGCGGCCGGCCGGTCGGGGTGGGTCCAGAACCAGCCGGCGGGACGGCGCCGCAGATAGCCTTCTGCGGTGAGGTCCTCAAGGAGGCGGTGAACGTGTTCTTCGGGACCAAAATCTGGCAGATCCTCGGGGGTGAGTGGAAGTTCAGCGGCCGCCGCGCACAGGTGTGGACCGAGAATATAGGGGTTCGTGGGATCAATAACCACGTCTTCGACCCCAATGTCGAAAATTCGTTCCGGGTGATGCACCAGGAAGGTATCTAGCGGATCCTCACCGGCCACATAGATAGCCAAAGAATCTTGACCGCTACGACCGCTACGTCCCAGTTGCTGGAAAAAGCTGGCGCGGGTGCCAGGCCAACCGGTAATGATCACCGCATCCAGCCCCGAAATATCAATGCCAAGTTCCAAAGCGGGCGTGGTGGCCACCGCCAGGAGTTTCCCATTGTCTAAGGCTTGTTCCACCTCGCGCCTTTCCTCCGGCAAGAGTCCAGAGCGGTAGGTTGCTACCCGCGAGACAAGATCCGTCTTTACCTCGCTGAGCTGCCGCTTGGTCGATTGCGCCATGGCCTCCGCCCCGCGACGGGAACGGATGAAGGCCATGGATCGAATCTGCTGGATGGCGAAATCAGTGAGAAAGTCTGCTCCAGTAGAGATCAGCGAACGACGCCGTTGAGCACCGTGTTCTCCGGTGTCATCGGAGAATTCGGGCTCCCAGAAGCCCACTGAGACGGCGCCGTGCCCGGATGTATCACAGGTGACTGCTCGCACCGGTGCGCCAATGAGTTCTGCGAAACTCGTCGCGGGATCCGAGGAGGTCGCAGAGGCACCGATGAAATGCACGTCGGTGTTGTGATAGTGAGCGCAGACTCTGCGCAGACGGCGCAACACTACCGCCACATGAGAACCAAATACGCCGCGATAGGAGTGGGCCTCGTCGATGATCACCCACCGCAATCGCCGGAAAAACCGGGTCCACTGGTGGTGCTGGGGCAAAATCCCAAGATGCAACATGTCCGGGTTCGTGAGCACAATATTGGCGTGGTCGCGTACCCACCGTCGAGTCTGCGGATCCGTATCGCCGTCGTAGGCTTCAGGGCGTAAGCCGGCCCGGAGACGATCTGCCAGCTGGGACCAGGACACCAATTGGTCGGCACCCAGCGCCTTGGTTGGAGCGAGATACAGTGCCGTCGCTGTCGGGTCCGCGAGAACGCTGGAAGCCACCACGGCCTGGTATGCCAATGATTTTCCCGAGGCGGTTCCGGTGGCCAGAATGGTGTGCTCAGACCCGAGAGCTATCTCGATGGCCTGAGCTTGGTGTAACCACGGGCGGTGAATCCCGCGGTGTGCAAAGGCCTCACGGACCGCTTCAGCAATACCCTGTGGCCAGTCGGCATAAGTTGGTTCGCGTGCGGGAATGTAACGACCGTGGACGAACTGGGCCGGCACTGTGGAATATCCCAGGGCCTCTCGCAGCTGATTGAGCGCAAGACGTTCTGCCGCCTGCCCAGCACTATCCGGGCAACCAGACAGATCGCGGTCAGCGGAGTCGGGATCGTCGAGCGGGTGGATCCTGTGTGCTCCTAGACCTGGAAATGCTCGTGAGTCTGAACATGGTCATCGGAGACATCAGGGTGAGCTAACACCACGACGTCGGCGAGCGGAGTCCAGCCCAGGTGCTTGTACAGTGCCTGACCATCGGTCCCGGCAATGAGGAGGCCTTCTTCGACGGCTTCTTCCAAGGCCAGGGAGCCAAGGTAACGCATCACCAGTGAGCCCAGTCCCTGACGACGGAACTCGGGGTTGGTCCAGATCCGGTCAAAGACGGCGTGTTGACCGACGACACCCACACGTCCGCGAGCGGCGGTGTGGTCCGGACCGGTGGGGTGCTCGTCGGTGGTGATAAAGCTCAGTGAGTACCACCCGTCCTGCCGACGGACATCGGCGATGAACTCGTCGGGGACAACAGGTTCTTCCACATCGTGGCTGGCCATGTCAGTGACCATCAGCTTCTCACCCACACCGATGGCCTTCAGGCCGGTTTTTTCAGCCAGGCGTTGAGCGGCGGCCTCGGCGGGCTCAGGTTGCGCGGGCAGATCGGAAGCAACGATCAAACGACGGGTGGGGTGCTGTTTGATTTCATCGGCCACAGTATTCAATACGTGGTCGTCGGTGTTCGCGATGACGTACTCCCACAAGTCTTCGGTCGCATCATCAGAGATGGCCGGTCGCAACGCAGCGTGGATTTCTCCGTGGGACGTCAGGTGGTGGTTCCGGATACGGGCGCGCCCTGTCAGCCAATTGGTGACAAGTTCGTCAGTCAGCGATGAGGAGATAGCCATGACATTAAGCATACCTGGCAGGGCCGGCCAGGCCCACACACGTAATCAACTTGAGATGAAAAGATTTGTCGTTGTGTCTTACCCTGAGACATGTGAGTTCCGTATCCGCTAGCCCCCAGACCAAGATCGCGCTGTACTATCATTTTGCTCCGATTCCCGATCCGCAAGCAGTGCAACTGTGGCAACGAACCCTGTGTGCGTCATTGGGGCTCACCGGTCGCATCATTATCTCTGAACACGGCATTAACGGCACCGTGGGCGGACCCATTCGAGACGTGAAGGCGTATGTGAAAGCCACCAGGGAGTATGCGCCGTTTACATCGTTGACCGTGAAATGGTCGGATGGTTCGGATGAGGATTTTCCGCGCCTTTCGGTCAAGGTTCGTCCCGAGCTGGTGGCCTTTGATGCTCCCGATGAAATTGAGGTCAACGACCAGGGAGTGGTCGGCACTGCTGAACATCTCTCACCGCAACAGCTCCACGAGCTGGTGGAGAACCAGAAGCGGGCCGGAGAAGACGTGGTGTTTTTTGACGGTCGCAATCGGTTTGAGGCCGAGATTGGTCGGTTCAAAAACGCGGTGGTGCCCGATGTGGACACGACCCGTGACTTCGTGGCCGAACTCGACTCCGGTAAGTATGATCATCTCAAAGATCAGCCGGTGGTCACCTACTGCACCGGGGGGATCCGGTGCGAGGTGTTGACCGTGCTGATGGCCAACCGTGGATTTAAGAACCTCTACCAACTCGATGGTGGCATCGTGAAATATGGCGAGGCCTTCGCTGACCGTGGCCTGTGGGAGGGCTCGCTGTATGTTTTCGACCAGCGGATGCACACCGAATTCTCCTCAGCAGCCAAAACCATCGGGCACTGCATCTTGTGCGAGCAACCCTCGAGTCAGCTACGGAATTGTCACGCCCCCGGATGCCGGCACTTGCAGGTGGTGTGCGACCAGTGCGAGGCAAACCACCCCGACCGAATCTGTGAGGTCTGCGCCTCAACCTTTGAGGACTCGCAGGAGTCTTCAGCATGACTCACTCGAAGCAGCCGGCCCTGGGGCCGATGCCGACAACACCACGGGCCGACCGGGACCTGATCGGTGCGCTGGCGGCAGACCTTGACCAGGTCAACTACCGGGCTGATCCCATCGCCGAGTTGCTGGGGCCGTGGGCGATTGCGGCCTTGGACCGAGAACAGGCAGAACCCGCCCGTGTCGTGGTGGAGACGATGCTGAAAAACTCGACAGAGCAGATCAGCCCGGAACAGGGTTTGGCGGCGGTCATCAGCGTGTGGATGCTCGGCGATGCCGTGGCCACCGAGTATCTCGAGGCTGCCTTGCCGACCCTGGGTGTTGCCGGGGCAGTGCAGCTGGGGCTGGGCACCGTCGTGGAGGGGCGCTTCGTGCCGGGCGTGGACCTGTCCGTCTACGACGCTGATCGTCCCGGACAGCTCTGGGTGGCCAGCGATCAGACCGCGTTGCAACTACGCCAGCCCCTACCGGGCGGACACGTGCTGGGCGCAGGTCGGGCGTCGCTGACCTTGGCGGGGCTCGTTCCGCGCGAACCGGTGGCTACCGCCCTGGATCTTGGAGTCGGGTGCGGGGTGCAGACCTTTCATCTGTTGGACCACGTCCAGCACGTTACCGCTACTGATATTTCCGACCGAGCGTTGGCCTTTACCTTATTCAATGTCCTCCTGAACGCGTCGATGTTGGGCGTTGATCCAGCACACCCGCAGCACCGCCTGACTCTGCGCAACGGATCAATGCTCGAGCCGGTGGCCGAACAGCGGTTTGATCTCATCGTTTCTAACCCGCCCTTTGTGATTGCACCCGCCGGCGGCCCTGCCGGTGCAGAACATACCTATCGGCAAACCGGCGCCACCGGGGACGCGGTGACCGAACAACTTATCCAAGAACTTCCGACAGCACTGACCGACGGTGGGACCGCGGTGTTGATGGCCAACTGGGAAATTCATCACGACCAGCAGTGGGACACTCGGATCCGCCAGTGGTTACCCGGCCCACCGGCCGATTCCGGCTCGGATGCTGTGCTCGTGGACGCCTGGGTGATTCAGCGCGATCAGCAAGATCCGGCTGGATATGCCGAAACCTGGTTGGCCGATTCCTCTGACCAGCTGGATCCGGCCCTGTTTGCCAGCGGATATCGTCGCTACCTCACCGATTTTGCTCAGCGATCCGTGACCGGGATCGGTTTCGGTTGGGTGCGTCTGCGGCGACGGACTACCGGGGCAGCGACCCCGTTACGCCGGCTCGAGTCATATCAGGGTGAGGTGCACCAGCCCGTGGGGCGGGCATGGACTCAGGCTGTGAAGGCCTGGGACACGCTGCAAACCACCGACTGGACGCAACGCCACGCCCGGGTCCCGTACCATGTGACCGAAGAACGGTATCAACACTTTGGGGCTGAGGATCCAGAGGTTATCATGGCCCGGCAGGGTGCCGGCTTCGGGCGGACTGCCATTCTGGACACAGCAACGGCTGCGGTATTGTCGGTAGCAGATGGGCAACTGAGCTTGCGCCAGATCTTTGCGGCGGTTTCGGGGCTCTTAGGCCTGGACAAGACCGCCAGTACCGCATTAGAACGGGCGGTTGCACAGCTGATCGTCGAAGGGTTCGTCGTCTTAGCGGATGACGGTGATTCCGTCACAAACCGTGACGAGCAGACGCAGAGCCGTGGTGAGAATTGAAATAATCGGATAGTCACAAACATTCCGGGTAGTGTGCCTGTCAGTGCATTAGTTGGCGTCATGCCTGGGAAATTATTGGAGGAACCTCGTGCCAGAGAAGTCATCCCCGACCATCGGCGGTACTCACTTGGTGATTGTGGAGTCCCCGGCGAAATCTCGGTCGATCGCCAAATATTTAGGTGACGGCTGGGTTGTGGATGCTTCAGCTGGTCACATTCGAGATCTCCCGCGTCCTTCGGACCTGCCGGCCGAACTGAAAAAGGGCAACTACGGAAAATTCGCGGTCGATACCGAGAATGGGTTTGAACCCTATTACGTGGTCTACCCGGATAAGAAGAAAAAGGTCACCGAGCTGAAGAAATTGCTCAAAGACGCCGATGACCTCTACTTGGCCACTGACGCCGACCGAGAAGGGGAAGCTATCGCCTGGCACCTCTACGAGGTGCTCAAGCCCAAGGTTCCCGTCTACCGGATGACGTTTACCGAAATCACCAAAGAAGGTGTGGCCCGCGGTTTAGACAATATCCGGGAGATCGACCACGACCTGGTCGATGCTCAAGAAACCCGTCGCATTCTGGACCGGTTGTTCGGATACGAAATCTCTCCGGTGCTCTGGCGTAAAGTCGCCCCTGGGCTCTCGGCCGGACGGGTGCAGTCGGTGGCCACCCGCCTGGTCGTGGAGCGAGAACGGGAACGGATGGCATTCATCCCGGCTAGCTACTGGGACATTGAAGGTCAGTTCGCCACCCAGAGCGAGGAATCCTTTACCGCCCGACTTAGTGCCGTTGATGATCGACGGGTCGCCACCGGCCGTGACTTCACCGATCGCGGTGAGCTCAAATCCTCGGCCACAGACCAGGTCGTGCACCTGGACCAATCCTCGGCTACTGCTCTGGCCGAAGGACTGGCCGATGCCGAATTTCGGGTGACTTCGGTGAAGGATAAGCCGTACCGGCGTCGCCCCGCCGCCCCGTTCACGACCTCCACATTGCAGCAAGAAGCCTCCCGTAAATTGCGGTTCTCCTCACGGGTGACCATGCAGGTGGCCCAGCGACTCTATGAGAACGGGTTCATTACCTATATGCGTACTGACTCGGTGGTGCTGTCCACCGAAGCCATCAACGCCGCCCGAGGACAAGCCACCGAACTCTACGGCCAAGATTCCGTGCCCGAGACTCGGCGCTACTACACTTCCAAGAACACCGCAGCCCAGGAGGCCCACGAAGCGATCCGTCCAGCTGGGGACCACTTCCGCACTCCTGCCCAGGTCTCCTCCCAGCTCTCCGGCGACGAATACCGGCTCTATGAGCTGATTTGGAAGCGCACCGTGGCCTCGCAGATGATCGATGCCACCGGGTATACCGCCACCGTGAAGTTGCAGGCTAGCTCCGTTGAAGATACCCCGCGAGTAGCAGAGTTCAGCGCCTCCGGCACCGTGATTACCGTGCCCGGTTTCTTGGCGGCCTATGAAGAGGGCCAGGACGAGTCCAACCAGCAACAACAAGTGCGGCTACCGGATCTCAGTGTTGGTCAGCACCTGGATGCCTCTGAGGTCACTGCCAACGGCCACGAAACCACCCCGCCGGCCCGATACACCGAAGCTTCGATCGTGGCCGAACTCGAAAAGCGCGAGATCGGTCGACCCTCCACCTATGCGCCGACAATCTCGACCATCATGGATCGCGGATACGTCAAGAAACGAGGCACCGCACTGGTGCCCTCCTGGACCGCCTTTTCGGTTATCCGGTTGCTCGAAGAACACTTCGACCGTTATGTGGATTATGACTTCACCGCTCGGATGGAAGATGACTTGGATAAGATCGCGGCTGGGGAAATGGAGCGGGCTGCGTGGCTGGAAGCGTTCTACTTCGGTGCCGAACACGCTGCCCAGACCGACGATGACCAAGCCGCCGACGGACTGAAATCTGTCGTGGAAAATCTCGGTGATATTGATGCTCGTGCGGTGAACTCGGTACATCTCACCGATGACATCACCCTGCGAGTCGGACGCTACGGGCCCTATCTGGAAAAGGCGCTACCGGCTGATGCCTCCGAAGGGACCGACCCCGAACGGGTCAATGTTCCCGAGGATTTGGCCCCGGACGAGCTCACCGCGGACAAAGCCCGGGATTTGATCGATAACGCCGCCCCGTCGGAGCGGATCCTGGGCGTGGACCCTGAGTCTGGGTATGAGATTGCCGCCAAGGACGGTCGGTACGGGCCCTATGTGACGCAAGTGATTCCGGAACCAACCCAGGAAGAAATTGACGCTCAGCCGACCGAATACTATAAAAACGGCAAGCCCAAACCGAAGAAGAAGCCCAAACGACCGAAGCCCAAGACCGCGTCCTTGCTGAAATCGATGGACTTGGCCACGGTGACCTTGGAGGATGCCCTCACGGTGCTCTCATTGCCACGCGTGGTGGGTACTGCCGACGATGGGACCAAGATCACCGCCCAGAACGGCCGATTTGGTCCGTATTTGAAGAAGGGTACTGATTCTCGGTCCTTGGAAACCGAGGAGCAGATGTTTACCATCACCCTCGAAGAAGCCGAAAAGATCTATGCCCAGCCTAAAAAGCGCGGACGTGGTGCAGCCAAGCCACCACTGGCCGAACTAGGGGAGGACCCGAACTCCGGTGGCAAGGTGGTGGTCAAGGACGGCCGTTTCGGCCCCTACATCACCGACGGTACCACCAATGTCACAGTGCCACGCGGTACCGATCCGCAGGCGGTCACCGCAGAGCAGGCCTATCAGTTGCTCAGCGATAAGCGTGCGAAAGCCCCGGCAAAGAAAAAGCGTTCACCGCGGAAAAAGACCACCGCGTCCAAAAGCTAGTAGGGCTTCACCCACCTAGCTCACCGGCGGCCGCCGCAGAGAGAGTAGGCTAGAAGCATGCGCCTTGGAGTACTGGATATTGGATCCAATACAGTTCATCTGCTTTTAGTCGACGCTCACCCCGGAGCTCGCCCCAACGCCTACGCTGATCACAAGCAACAACTGTCGTTGATCCGGCATCTCGATGACCAGGGTGCGATCACTACCGAAGGTGTCGACAAGCTTCTGTTATTCATTCGGGAGGCGGTGAGCTTTGCTCAGCGCAACGGTGCAGAAGACATGATCGCCTTTTGTACCTCGGCGATCCGTGAATCGGCCAACGGCCCAGAGGTCCTGGCCAAAGTCACCGACGAAACCGGAGTGCATCTGGCCGAACTCAGTGGCGACCAAGAAGCAGCGATGACATATTTCGCCGTCCGGCGCTGGCAAGGTTGGCACGTGGAACACCTACTGAACTTTGACATCGGTGGCGGTTCCTTCGAAATTGCCTATGGCACCGATGAGTTGCCCTCCCGTGCAGTCTCGGTCCCGTTGGGTGCAGCCCGGTTAACCCGTGAATTTCTGTCCTCGGACCCGCCGAAAGGCAAGCAACTCAGAAAGCTCTCCGGCCACATTGAGGCGGTTTTAGACGACACACTGGGACATTTGGGGGATTCGATTCAGATGCCCGAGCACACTGTGGTGACCGGCACCTCCAAGACGTTCCGTTCCTTGGCTCGTGTCGCCGGGGCCGCACCCAGCTCGGAAGGTCCCTTTGTCACCCGGACGCTGAAGCGCAAAGACCTGAAGTATTGGATCGGCAAAATGTCGAAGATGACGGTCGACCAACGAGCCCAGTTGCCCGGCGTGTCCGAAATCCGGGCCCCGCAGGTTTTGGCCGGAGGCATGGTGGCCCATGCGGCGATGAAATACTTCGGCGTCAAACGCTTGGTGATTTGCCCCTGGGCGTTGCGCGAAGGGTTAATGATGGGACGGCTCGACGCGTTGTTGATGGAAGGCGTCGTCGGTCGTGATCTGGACCCGTGGGTGGGCTCGCTGAATCTTTCCTCTGGTGCCGAAACTCCCGGGTTCTCGCTGGGGGTTGTCAGTGCCTGAGATTCCGGCCGACGTGGCGCCCATACCCGTCACGCTATCGTCTTCCTCAGTGTTTGCCCTCCCGCCACAACACGTCTTCGGAATGGCCGAAGATTTGGGCTATGACGGCGTAGAAATCATGGTCACCCAAAACTCGTGGACGCAAGACCCGAGGAAACTAGACCAACTGTCGGAAAAATACTCCATGCCCATTCATTCGATTCACGCCCCGACCTTGCTGTTCACCCAACAAGTCTGGGGCTCGGCGTGGAACAAAATTGCCCGCTCGGCCGACATGGCCCGCGAACTGGGCGCTGATATCGTGGTTGCTCATCCGCCCTTCCGCTGGCAGGGGCGCTACGCCAAAGGCTTCAAAGACGGAATCCGCGACATCATGGATGCCACCGGGGTGATGATTGCGGTGGAGAATATGTACCCTTGGAAGGTCTCCGGGCAAGAAATCAAAATGTACCTGCCGCACTGGGACCCCACCCCGGAAGATTATGACCACATCACGTGGGACTTCTCCCACGCTGGAATCTCTGACGCCGACTCGCTGGCGGTCTTCAAATTGCTCGGGTCGCGGCTGAAACATGTCCACGTCACCGATGGGACGACCAGTGCCGGAGACTCCCACTTGATTCCGGGCCAGGGTGAACAACCGGTGGCCGAATGCCTGCAGTATCTGGGAGCCACCGGATGGGACGGAGCCGCCTGCGTCGAGGTTTCCACCCGTAAAGTCTCCTATGCCGGGGAACGTGAAGAAATGCTTGCCGAGGCCCTGAGATTCACTCGCTTCCACCTGGCCGTCGGGCAAACTGCCCAGTGCCAAGCTCAGGCCACAGGGCAGTGCAACGGCCAGCACATCGCCTCACTTCATGAACAGGCTCAGACCCAACCAATGCAGATTATTTCCAACCACCAAAGAAAAATGCCCCGAGGTGACGATGACTAACGCAGCACACCAGCCCGCCGATGTGAAACTAGCCGTGATTGGACTGGGTCATATGAACACCGCCATTGTGGCCGGCTATGTGGCCACCGGCGCTGCGCCGGCGGCCATCCAGGCCACCACGCACTCTATCGCCAGCGCTACCGCCAAAAGCGAGAAACTGGGCATCACTGTCGTCTCCCTGGACAGCAACCCCGAAGCTAACCGCCAAGCCGTGGCTGAGGCAGACGTGGTACTGGTCGGGACCAAGCCGGCCGATATTGTGCCCACCCTCAGCGACCTGGCACCAGCTCTGCCGGACCGGGCTGTCGTGGTCTCGGTGGCTGCAGGCATCACCCTGCAGGCGATCACCGAGGCCGTCGGAGCCGACCAGCCGGTGGTGCGGTGCATGCCGAACCTACCGCTGACCCTGGGCAAAGGCGTGGTGGGTATGGCCGGTAATCAGGCGGTCACTGACCGAGGGCTGGCCCAAGCGGAGGCGATTTTCTCCGGTTCGGGGCGTGTCTTCCATGTGCCCGAAGACCAGATCAACCTGGTTGCTGCCATTGCCGGATCCGGGCCGGGGTACATTTTCCATATCACCGATGTGCTGGCCCAGGCTGGTGCCCAGCTCGGCCTGGACCCTGAGACCGCGGTGGAGCTGGCGCGTTTGACCGTATCCGGTGCGGGGGCGATGCTGGGTGAAGACGGAGCCGACCCCAAGGCGCTCACCGACCAGATTTGCACCCCGGGAGGTACCACCGAAGCTGCGGTGAATGCCATGGATGACTCTGGGCTTCAGGAGTTGCTGGTGACGGCTGTGCACGCCAATATTGCCCGCAGCGAGCAGATCGCCAACTCCTAAGGTTGGCTCACGACAGAACCGCTCGTCCCGGTCCCGGCTGCCTAAGATCGGTCGGCGAAATTCTCAAGGTCTTCGATCGGACCGGCCACAATGAGCTCATCCCGGGTGCGTAGCACCGTCTCCGGCAGGGCCGTGGTGTAGGTACCGGAGTTGCGACGATAGGCCACAATGGTCACCCCGTACCGCGAGCGGGTCTTCACATCAACCAGTGGTTTGTGTGTGATTCGTTCGGGGGCCTGCATTTGCGCAATAGCCCAGCCACCACGGAACTCGATGAACTCCATCATCGTCCCGGTCAAAAGGTGTGCGGTGCGCTCGCCGGCATCTTGTTCCGGCAAAATGACGCGGGAGGCCCCGATCCGTTCCAAAATGGTCCGGTGCGAGGGTGTGACCGCTTTGGCTAAGACTTTATCGATGCCCAGCTCCACCAAATTCACCGTGGTCAGCACCGAGGCCTCGATCGACGTGCCGATACCGCACACAGCAATGTCGAACTCGGCGGCACCGAGCTGTTCCAACGCTTCCGGATCGGTCGTATCGGCCTGGACCACGTGAGTCAACGCGGGCGAGTATTTCTGCACCAAAACCGGATCACGGTCAACGGCCATGACTTCTTGGCCCCGCGCGGTCAATTCTAGCGCCAGGGCGGCGCCGAAACGGCCCAAACCGATCACCAGCACGGGGGCGTGGGAATCAATGGTGCGTTTAGGAGACATCAGCCGATCACGGGCCTTTCTTCGGGATAGTTATACAGCGTGGGGGCATGGCGCGTTGCCAGCCCGGCGGCGAAAGTAATGGTACCGACCCGGCCGAGGAACATCATCACACACAGCACCAGTTGCCCCCAGGCCGGGGCCTGCTCCGACAGACCGGTGGACAGCCCGCAGGTTCCGAAAGCCGAGAGAACTTCAAAACCCACCTGCTCCACACTGGCGCCAGTCAATACCGACAGCACAATCATCGCTGTCAGCACCGCGACTCCGGAACCGACCAGCAGTGCAATCGCCACTCGGATGGTATCAGCAGGAATGGTGCGATGGAAGACGGTCACATGTTGACGTCCGCGGGCCTCGGCGACAATGGCTAAACACAGCACCGCCAAGGTGGTGACTTTGATACCTCCGGCCATGGATCCGGATCCGCCTCCGATAAAGATCAGGGCATACATCAAAAACATGGAGGCCGGCGTGAGCTCTTCGACCGGATAGACGGCATAACCTCCCGAGCGAGGCATCACCGTCGAAACCACCAAGGTTTGGATTTTTTCCATCGTGTTGAACTCACCCAGGGTATCCGGATTATTCCATTCCAACAGACCGAACCCGATAAAACCCACTATCAAGAGGATTCCGGTGGCCCACAAGGTGAGCTTGGCGTGCAGGTTCAGTCGCGCGCGACGTCTCATCACCTGTTGCAGGACCAGCAGGGTGGGGGCTCCCAGTGACCCGATGATCACGCCGAGACAGACGGTGAGAATGATCCACGGGTCATGTGCGTAGGCCGTTAATCCCATCGGGTGAAGCGAAAATCCGGCGTTGCAGAAAGCAGAGATCGCGTAGAAGATGCCGTACCAGATGCCGGTAAGCCCATCGTCGGTGTAGTCAATAAATCGGGGAATCAGCACCGCGGCGAGAACAGTCTCAATGGCGAATGTGGTGACCAGGACGGTAAGAATCAGTCTGCGGGTCGTACCGATGCTGGATGAGCCGGTTGCTTGCATACTCAGCAATCGCGAGCTGAGTCCGATCCGTTCTGACACGGCCATCGCGAGCATCCCGACCATGGTCATCACCCCAATGCCACCGACTTGGATGGCGATCAGAATGATAATTTGTCCGGTCAATGACCAGTGTTCTGCGGTATTGACCGAGGACAGCCCCGTGACTGTGATCGCCGAGACCGCAGTGAACCCGGCATCGTTGAGCGCGGTCGGACGATGGTTGGCTGCCGCGACCGGCAACGACAGCAGTGCGGTGAAAACCAGAATGACCAGCATGAACAGCCCGATGGCTACCCGTGCTGGAGACAGCACAAGTAAGGAGGAGACCATGCCACGCATGGTGGAGTATCCGGGGATGGTTCGTGCGGGATACTCCCGGTCCTGCTGGGTGGGGAACCTACCGGAGCGTTGATGAATCATAGCGACACCATCATGCTCCGGAAACGGTGAAATGCCTAGTCTTTTCCGTTGTATGTCATCACAAACTACCGCCCGGGCCTCGGAGCACTTACCCTAAGAGTGATGACTGACACAGACAAGACCCCGGTGCCCACCGCTGTGATGTGGGATGAAGAGTTACTGAAGTACCGTTTCAGTGATACCCACCCGATGGCCCCCATTCGCCTGGAGCTGACCTACCACCTGGCCGAACAACTTGGCGTGCTGGACAACGACCAGCTGAGTATCATGTACCCGCCGGTGGCCACAGATGCCGAGCTGGCCCGCGTCCATACAGCGGACTACATTGCCGCGGTTAAACACGCCTCGGACTACGATGACGCGGCCCAGCTCGAGACCGATCCTTCCCGCCACCAGGACAAGGAACGCTTCGACCGGGCCGGTCTGGGAACTGAAGACTGTCCGATTTTCGCTGATATGCACACCTCCTCGGCGCGTATCGCCGGCGGTTCCTTGCGAGCAGCCCAAGCCATCGCCTCCGGGGAGGTCTCTCGCGCGGTCAATTTCGCCGGCGGACTCCACCACGCCCACCGGGCTCAGGCCTCCGGGTTTTGTATCTACAACGACGCCGGGCTGGCCATTGCACACCTGCTGGATTCCGGGGTCGAGCGAGTCGCTTATGTTGATCTGGACGCCCACCACGGTGACGGCGTGGAAGCGCTGTTCTGGGACGATCCGCGGGTGCTGACGATCTCCATCCATGAATCCGGACTGATGCTGTTCCCCGGCACCGGTTTTGCCCGGGATTTCGGCGGCGATGACGCCCAGGGGTCAGCGGTGAACGTTCCGATTTCAGCTGGAGCCGGCGATGCCGCGTTTCTGCGGGCGGTTCACGCGGTGGTTCCGCAAGTGCTGAAGGCCTTCTCTCCGGAGGTATTGATCACCCAGCACGGTTGCGACGGTCACCGGCTGGACCCGCTGGCCGACTTGAACCTATCCGTCGACGGCCAACGTCAGATGATGTTGGATGCTGCGATGTGGGCCGAAGATTTCGCCGATAACCGGTGGCTGGCCCTCGGGGGCGGAGGGTATACCCCTTATCAGGTGGTGCCACGTATTTGGGCACATTTGATTGCGATCGTCGCCGGGAACCCGATCCCGTTGCGCACTGGCATTCCGCGTCAGTGGCGCGAAAAAGTTGCCGAAGTCTCCGGGTTGGAGTTGGAAAAAATACCGGAGCTGATGACAGATAATGTCGATGTGTGGTGGAGGTCGTGGGAAGTTGGTTATGATCCGGCTGACCATAACGACCAGTCAGTGATGGCCACCCGCAAGGAGATCTTTCCACTGCACGGACTCGATCCCTGGTTTGACTGATCACAAAGTCATGACAATTCACTTCGGAACCGAACTGAACTTCTGTAACCGGAGTGGATGCACTACAATTTCCAAGGTGACCCAAATCAGGGATGATCACGCGATCACCCCGAACTTCCCCTCGGGTATCACGGCACGGAAACGTTGATGGCAACGCCATCGCGCTCTTCGTCACAACACCGTTTATTTATTAATCAATGTTGAACACCGTGGAGGGGTGCACAACGTGGCACAGGGTGAAAACTTCGCCGATGCGAAATTCATGACCGTCACTGAGGTTGCTGAGATGATGCGAGTCTCCCGCATGACGGTCTACCGGATGATTCATGCCGGTGAACTCCCCGCCGTCCGGTTCGGACGTTCTTATCGTGTTCCCGAAAACGCTGTTGAACAAATCTTGTCGACTGGTTCAGCCGATCAAGCAACGGGCACGGAGGCCTAGTCTGCTGTCGCGAGCCCGCCGAGAATCCTCTGCTAGTGTTGTCATTCGTTAACACCTAGATCGCCGAAACGTTAGTCTTCGGTAAAATAGCTGGGAATCTGTACGTGTTGTGGTGTTGAGAGTTCTCCACTGTGGCGCGTTGCGGGAAAGACGAGACGACAGGAAGGAAGCCCATGGGCTCAGTCATCAAGAAGCGCCGTAAGCGCATGTCCAAGAAAAAGCACCGCAAGATGTTGCGTCGCACCCGCCACCAGCGCCGCAACAAATAGCATCCCGGCGCGTAGGGTCTAGTTGCCGTGGTGCGCTGATTCAGACGCACAGAGCCACCTGATTGTTCGGGTGGCTCTTGGTGTTTCAGCTGAACATTCCTCCTCCGCCCCAAAGCGCTATGGAAGGTTAGGCGATACCGATGTCCACTGACGACTGCGCACCAGACACACCGCCACCGGTATTGCAGGTGCTGGTGAAAAGCGGATGCCACCTCTGCGAGGAGGCAATTGCCACTGCCGAACAAATCGCAGAGGAATTCCACGTGGACTGTGGCGTGATTGATGCTAGTCTCCGCCCGGATCTGGCTGAGCGCTTCGTCGAAGAAATCCCGGTGCTGTTCGTTGACGGGTTACAGCGCGACTTTTGGCGCATCGACACTGTCAGGCTCCGAGCACTCTTGAGCGCCAGGAGACCGTCATCGGACAGACCATCGATAGAGGCCGAATAGCGTGCACCCGCTTGGCGACGTGACTAGTGGTCCTGCGGAGGCTGTGGTGGCAGCTGCATGGCCTGTAACCGCTGGACCTTCTCCCAGGCCTTAAACCGGAAATACTCCTGCGAAGTGGGCGTGAAGGTCAAAATCATCGCCACCACACCCAGTACCACGCTGACGACGGTGAACAGCGAAAACAGGTTGATTAACGACAACCCGGCGAAAACACATCCGATGATGCGGGCGATATTCGACCCGCGTCGCACGCCCCGGGCCACGAGCCAGTACAGCAGACCGGTCACCAGCGCTATGACGATCATCGTGGTCCGGGTCGCCATGCCCATCGGCCCGGCGATCATCTCAGAGAAACTTCCCATTTCTCCGGTGGTATCCATGGCGGCCATCATACTGTCTAGTTGAGCGATCTCTTGCGAGCTCAAACCAAAGTTCGGTAACAGCGCTTGAATAATGGAGGTGAGCACATACAGCAGGCCTGCGATGAGGATCATCCAATACGACCACACCACGTGTTGCGGTGCGGGCATGGTGGCTTGTTGCGTGCTCTGCTGAGCGGTCGGTGGCTGATTGAAACCGGCCGGAAAGGGATACTGTTGTGCGGGCAGCTGTGATTCGGTCGGGGGAGTGCCGTACTCGGAACCGTAGGCCTGCTGGTTGTCCTGCTGTTCAGGCTGTGGCTGGTGTGGAGTGAAAGTGCCGTAGCGGGGTTTGGTGTACCCAGCGTGATGCTGGGCGTTCGATGTCTGGTCGGAAGATCCTGCCTGTGCGCTACGTTCCTGTTGCCATCGCTGGAACTCTTCACCGGTGAGTCGGACACCGTACCGGGGCTGGTCGGATTGATCTTCTTCAGCCGCACCGGAGGTTTTTCGATCGTGATGCTGCTCGTCCTGGGGATGCTGGGAGCCGTGGGTGGGCTCTGAACCGGAGGGTTGCTGATTCTGCTCATCCGGGTCCCGACGGTGGTTCTCACTCACAAGATTGTCCTTATCTGTTGACTGATACCGTGCATACTCTGGTTGTTATCCTAACGATCCGGACGTCATCACGGCGATCTTTCAGCAAGATCTGAGAGACTAGACAGCATGAGTGTTGCCACGATCCACATGGTCCGTCACGGGGAAGTGCACAACCCCGGTCAGGTGCTGTACGGCAGATTACCTGGATTCCATCTCTCGTCGCTGGGATACCAGATGGCAGATGCGATCGCTGACTGGTTTGTCGACCGTGCCACCGAACGCGGCGAAGCCCCCAAGATTCTGGTCTCATCCCCGCTATTGCGGGCCCAAGAAACCATCCAGCCCTTGGCCGAAGCTCTGGGTTTGCCGGTGCGTATCGAGCGTCGTGTGATTGAAGCCGGCAATAAATTTGAGGGTCGCTCCGATATGTCAAGCCAGCTGAAAAAACCCTGGAATTGGCCCCTGGTGCTGAACCCGTTCCGCCCGTCCTGGGGCGAGCCCTATCGGGCCCAGGTACAACGGGTTAGCTCGGCCATGTTTGACCTGCGCGATGAATTGCTGGCTCGGCACGGTGGGGGCGAAGCTGTGGTGGTGTCCCACCAGTTGCCCATTTGGGTCACTCGGCTTAGTGCTGAGCGCGCCAGACTCTGGCACGACCCCCGAGAGCGAGAATGTTCCCTGACCTCGGTGACAACCTTCCATTTTGATCCCGGCTACCACTTGCCGCGGATCGAGTACCGGGAGCCGAACGCCGAGCTGACCGGCTCAGCCGCGGCACTGCCGGGGGCTTGATCGTGAGCATCGCGATATCGGCACCTGAGACCGTGAATGCGAATCAGACCGCCGGGCCCCGTTAGAATAGACGGACCCGTTTGTCAGCGTCGCAACACACCTCGAGTCCTTCGTTCGCGTAGGAGAAACCCAACGATGAGAGATCCTCGCTTGCACACTTCTGCCACCAGTCGCCGTGCGGTCCTGGGTGGCCTCACCGCTGTGCTGGTTGCCCCGGTGCTGGCCGCTTGTTCTTCCACCGATCCGCTAGCAGAACAGGCCGGGAACGCCGACGGCAAAAACTACATTGCCGGTGACGGTTCAGTGCTGGAGATCAGCCCGGAAGACCGTGGCGAACCGATCGAGTTCACCTCCACTACCTTCGATGGCACGCCGGTGAGCACCGCGGATTTCGCCGGATCGCCGGTGATGCTTAATTTTTGGTACGCCGCCTGTGCCCCATGTCGGGTTGAGGCCCCCGACCTGGTGGCGCTCCATGATGAATTTGGTGACCGGGTCGCCTTCTACGGGGTCAACGTCCGCGACACTGCCGGCACCGCCGAAGCTTTCGAGCGCAATTTCGAGATTACTTACCCGTCCCTGGAAGAACGGTCCGGGGAGGTGTTGCTGTCGCTGTCTGACTTCGTGCCGCCCCAAGCAGTACCGACCACACTGGTCTTGGACTCCCAAACCCGCGTGGCCGCCCGCATCCTTGGTATTGCTGAGCGCGCCACGTTGCGTTCCTTGATCGATACCGTCGTAACCGAGTAAACCTAAACTGTACCTTGATGACCCCGCATCTGCCCCTTGCCACCCACTTGACCGGTCTGGCACCGCTGTCTCAGGCCAACTCCTTCGCCGAAATTGCGCTGGACGGCTCGCTGCTATTAGCAATTCCGGTGGCTTTATTGGCCGGTCTGGTCTCGTTCCTTTCTCCCTGTGTGCTACCACTGGTTCCCGGCTACCTCGGCTACGTCACCGGTCTGTCAGGGGCCGATCTCGCCGATGAGAAACGTGGCCGCATGGCCGCCGGCATTGCCCTGTTTGTCGCCGGATTCACCCTGGTCTTCGTGCTATTGGGGCTGGTGTTCTCACAGGTCTTTGTCTGGGTACAAGGCGAGGGACAATGGCTGACCCAAATCCTCGGGGTGGTGGTGATCTTGATGGGGATTGTGTTCATGGGCGGATTCTCCTGGTTCCAGCGCGACCGCAAGATCACCTACCAGCCCTCCGCCGGGCTGGCAGGTGCCCCGGTATTGGGGATGATCTTCGGGCTCGGGTGGGCTCCCTGCATCGGTCCCACCATGTCGGCTGTACTCCTGCTATCCACCGCTGGATCCCCCAACCCCTGGCGTGGCGGTATTCTGGCCTTCGCCTATTGTTTGGGACTGGGTATCCCGTTCCTGCTGATTGCCTTGGGATTCAAGAAATCTCTGGGGGCACTGAAATTCTTCCGCACCCACCGGGTCGCCGTGATGCGTTTCGGTGGGGGCTTGCTGATTGTGTTGGGCCTGCTGATGGTCTCCGGTTTGTGGAGCGCTTGGGTCAACGAGTTGCAGGTGTGGTTCAGTAACGAAGTGAGATTACCGATCTAATGACATCAGAACAGACGAAAAAACCACAGCTTCCGAAACTGGGTGTCACCGGAACCCTCCGCTTCATCTGGACCCAGCTGACCTCCATGCGCACCGCGCTACTGTTGCTGTTGCTGTTGGCAGTGGCTGCCGTGCCGGGATCGATCTTCCCCCAGCGACCGGCCGGCCCCGAAGTTGTTGAGCAATGGATCGAAGACAACCCCGGAATTGGCCCGGTGCTGGATTCCCTGCAGTTCTTTGATGTCTACTCCTCGGTGTGGTTCTCCGCGATCTACCTGTTGCTGTTCATCTCATTGGTGGGCTGTCTGATTCCCCGGGCCAAGCAACACTGGAAACAACTGCGCTCTCAACCTCCGCGGACGCCGCGCCGGCTATCCCGCCTTCCGGAGTACGGTCGCCTCTTGTTGCGCGAGCAGGGGCCAAACCCTACCGAGGCGATCGACCAGGCCACCGCGATCCTGTCAAAGCGCGGGTACCGGGTCGATGTTCGTGACGAATCCGCCGGTAAGGGACACACCAAAACCCGGGCCGCCTCGGTGGGAGCCGAACGTGGCTACCTGCGAGAAATCGGAAACCTGATCTTCCACTTCGGACTCCTCGGCGTGCTGATTTTCATCGCTGTGGGTGGCATGTTCAGCTATAACGGCCAAAAAGTTCTCGTTGAGGGGGAAGGGTTCACCAATAACCTGGTCGCCTACGACTCCTTCACCCCGGGCACCGCTTTCGACGAAGAGATGCTCTCGCCCTTCTACGTCGAGCTTGACGACTTCGAGATCGAGTACGACCGCACTTCCACCTCCCACTACGGGCAACCGCTGACCTACACTGCGACGATGACAGTCCAGAGTTCGCCCGAGGCCGAGCCGTATCACGATACCCTGAAAGTCAACGACCCACTGACCGTCGACGGGGTGCGGATGCTCTTGGTCGGTAACGGCTATGCGCCCACTATTGTGGTCCGAGACGGCGAAGGGAATGTCGCCTTTGACGGGCCGGTGATCGCCCAAATCCAAGAGCCGGGCACCAACACCTCCTTGGCGGTCATTAAAGCCCCCGATGCTCAGCCGGACCAGCTGGGCTTTGTGGGATTGTTTTTGCCGACCTCCTACACCGGCGAGGATGGAGTCGCCGTCTCGGTCGATCCCGATGCGGGCAATCCCGAATTGATCCTGAACTCCTACTACGGCGACCTCGGCCTGGATAGTGGCGAACCGCAGAACGTCTATGTGCTCAACACCGAGAACATGACGGAGCTGAACTCACGCACCAACGACAACGGTGGGATCACCTTAGGACTGGGAGAAACGTACGAACTGCCCGACGGCAAAGGGTCGATCACCTTTGAATCCTTAGATCGCTACGTTGGGCTCGATATTCACTACGATCCGGCCAAATGGGGTGTGGGTATTTCTGCGGTGCTCGCGTTGGGCGCACTGGCGGTGTCACTGTTTGTCCGTCGCCGTCGTGTTTGGGTGCGCGCCACCGAGGATCCCATCACGGGGTCCACTGCGATCGAGTATGGTTTGTTAGCGCGCGGAGAGTCCTTCGGATTGCGCGAAGAAAACATCAAGATTCGGCTGGCCATGGAAGAGATCTGGCCGGTGATTCCACCTGAGGAATCTGGACCGGTACCTGAGGAATCGGCTCGTGGGGCAAAGCGATCTGGCCCTTCGTCATAACTGCGCGTGGTGTGGGAAGAAACGTAGAATACCGGTGACAACTCCCCACCGCGAGTTCGACCATCGACTAACGGAGACCCTCGATGAAACCAGTCAATGAGACCCTCGGCGAGTACAGCGATCTCTTTATGCTCATCGCTGCCCTGGTCTACCTTGTCGCCTTTTTCTTATTCATGTGGGACATGGCCACTGCCTCGAAGACCATTCGCCGCGTCGAGAACGAACTCTATGATGATCACGTGCGTGAACTGGAAGAAGTTGGGGAGCGCAAGGCCCAGAAAACCGCCAACGCGGAGGTGAGCGCACCGGCGCTGGTCGGTGCCGGTGGTGGTAGCTCCACCGCCGCGTGGGACGACACCGGGCGGGAAGACACCGATGTTTCGGGTCCGGCCGACCGTCTCGACCAGCGTCAGACGTCAGGACACACAGCTGATATGTTCGGTGACCACCGGGTGGGTGCTCGACTGGTCTCCGACGATATGGACTATTCCGGCCACACGCGCCGGCCCTGGGCCAATGTGGCCGTTGCGATCACGGTTTTTGCTGCGGTGATCCACACAGCCGCTGTGATCTCTCGTGGCGTGGCAGCCAACCGTGTGCCCTGGTCGAACCTGTACGAATTCATGACCACCGGAGCGTTGGTTATCTCGCTGGTCTACCTCGGGTTCCTGATCCGCAAAGACCTCCGCTTTGTGGGGACCTTCGTCACCGCCGTCATCGTGCTGATGCTCACGGCAGCCACGATTGGTTTCGCCACGCCGGTCGCCAACGAGCAACCGGCGTTACAGTCCTGGTGGCTGGTTATTCACGTCTCGGTGGCGGTGATGGCCACCGGAATCTTCTCCCTGACGTTCGCCATGTCGGTGTTGCAGCTGATCAAACAGCGCGCCGAGGTCAAAGCCAAAGCCGGACAGCAACCCTGGTCTTTCTTGCGCCTGGTCCCCTCCTCCTTCGCCTTGGAGAATT
Source organism: Auritidibacter ignavus (assembly GCF_003703835.1). Lineage (GTDB taxonomy): Bacteria > Actinomycetota > Actinomycetes > Actinomycetales > Micrococcaceae > Auritidibacter > Auritidibacter ignavus. Next base: position 29,919 of record NZ_RDQR01000005.1, on the reverse strand, counting down.
GGACGTACCGCTTGAACGCTGTGGCCTTCGTGATGTGGACTTTCACGCTGATCGCCGGTGCGATCTGGGCCGAGCAGGCTTGGGGGCGCTACTGGGGCTGGGACGCCAAAGAAGTGTGGACTTTCGTGATTTGGGTGGTCTATGCAGGCTACCTGCACGCGCGCGCCACCCGCGGCTGGACCGGGACCCGTGCGGCCTGGTTGAACATCATCGGCTTCACCTGCCTGGTCTTCAACTACACCATCGTCAACCTCTACTTCCCCTCGCTACACTCTTACGCTGGAGTCTAAGCCTCAAAAAGCCCGGACATGGTCGGTCACGAAAGCCTGCATATGACGTATCATGACATGCCGAACAGCGATGTTTTTCCGGATCTCCGGGATTCTGGGAGGGGCACTCGGGACGTGGCCTAAGATCCGGTAACCTCACCTTCTATGAATGCAGAGACCATCTCCGAGATGCTCGGTCAGGTAGAGGACATGGCCTGGCAACTTCTGGGCATGCCTGTGATCATCCTGCTCGGCTTTTATCTCACCGTGCGTACCGGAATGGTCCAGATTCGACATTTGCCCGATATGTTCCGGGCGATCACCGACCGTGCCACGCGCGACGATACGGGACGCACCCGGTCTCTGTCGGCCTTCCAAGCCTTCGCAGTGACCGCCTCGGCCCGAGTTGGCACCGGAAATATCGCCGGAGTGGCCGGTGCCATTGCTATGGGAGGCCCGGGCGCCGTTTTTTGGATGTGGGGTCATGGCGATCCTCAACTCGGCCGCGTCTTTTGTGGAGTCCACACTAGCCCAGCTGTACAAGACCCGTCGTTTCGACACTTTTAAGGGCGGACCGGCCTATTACATCGAACGAGGTCTCGGTTCTCGCGCCGGTGGCATTGTCTTTGCCGTGATCTTTATCTTCTGCTTCGCCTTGAGCTTCACCTCGCTACAGGCCAATACCATCGTGGACTCTGTGACCGGTGCCGCGACCGAACTCGGCGTGGAGGATACCACCGCACTCATCTGGGGTCTGGCCGTGGTGCTGGTGATTCTCACCGGCCTGATTGTCATCGCCGGTTTGCGCCGCGTGGCAAGGGTGGCTCAAAACGTGGTGCCCGTGATGGCGATGCTATACATTCTGCTCGGGCTTGCGGTGATGATCATCCATATTGACCAGCTTCCCACCGTCATGGGCCTGATCTTTGGTGAGGCATTCAATTTTGAGGCGGCCGCCGGTGGCGCATTTGGCACGGTGCTGATGGCCGGTATCCAACGTGGCATGCTCTCCAACGAGGCAGGCATGGGGTCGGTGCCGAACGTGGCCGCCACGGCCGATGTCTCTCACCCCGCGAAACAGGGTCTGGTGCAGTCCCTGGGGGTTTACCTGGACACCCTTGTCATTTGCTCAGTTACGTCTTTCATTATCCTGTTTACGTACCCCGATCCAGTTGCGACCGCAGACGCCAATCCGGGGGTCGAACTGACTCAGATGGCGTTGACCTCAACGTTCGGCGCGTTTGGTGCTGTTGCCCTGGCCGTGATCATTCTGCTGGTGTCGTTCACCTCAATCCTGGGCAACTACTCCTATGGCGAGGCGAACATCTTGTTCCTGTCGGATTCAGAGAAACTGCGCAAAATCTACGCGGTGGTGCTGACCGGCGTGGTCTTCGTGGGATCGACGATTTCGGTGGATATCGCCTGGGCGATTGCTGGAGTCACCATGGTCGTCATCGCGCTGTTCAATTTTGTGGTGATCACTGAGATGTCTGGTACCGCGATCCGCCTACTCAAACACTACACAGCACAACGACGTGACGGTAAAGAACCGATCTTTCTCGCCTCCGATATGCCTGACCTGGAAAACATCGAATGTTGGACAACGGAAGACATCTCAGGACACCGGCAACCCCACACGTAGCGGTGCTTCTGGCTTGTGGCTAGGACCGTTGCGATCCGGTCGAGTCGCCAGGGAAATCCTCGTCGTCGGGATCGTCTGGAGTCTCGGAACTGTCATTGGTGTGAGCAGAATCGTGCCGTTCTCTGAGCTTCCGCTCGTAGGCGTCTAACTTGGCTTCTCGAGCGTCGAGCTGTTCTTCACGAGCTTTCTGGCGACGCTGAATATCGAGACGACGCAAGAATTCGTCATCATCGTCTGGGGACTTCGGCCGGGCCGGCTGTTGTTTGCCACGTTGTGGACTCGACCCCAAACTGCCGGGCTGTGGCAGTGCACGACGGTGGCCAAAGAACAGCCACAGCAAGGCTCCCACGGCAGGAACGAGAGCGATAATCACTAGCCAAGCCGGTTTTGCCAGGGTGCGGATGCGCTCTCGGGGAGTTTGCATGCACTCGACGAAAGCGTAGATCATCACGCCGAGGGCGACGATCGCTAGTGGAATCAGAAAACGCATGGTACCAGTCTACGAAGGAACGGGTCATCGCGCGTGCTCGTTTCTCCGGAAGAACGATCCCGGGTTTAGACTGGGACACTATGAAGTTTCTGGTCTATGGTGGCTTGCGCCTGTTGCTGTTCGGATTGGCCTTTGCAATCACCGCCTATGTCACCTCGTCGTGGCCGTTGGCTGCCTCGTGGACCTTTGCCACGGTGATCGGTCTCATCGTCAGTTTCGCGGTGGGATACCTCCTGTTGGACCGGCTACGCAATGCAGCCGGACAGAACCTGGCAGATATTTTCTCGCCGAACCGCAAAGAAAATGGGGTCCAAGAACTCAAGGACGCCGAAGCCGAGGACAGCTTTACCGCCGGCCGGTTCCACGACGCCCAGCAGCAACGTGGCGAAGCCGAAGCCGAAGCGCAACGGGCCGCAGCCGAACTCGACGCGCAACGCTCCGAGAAGCGGTAGGGCACCAGTGTTCTAGAGCAGAACGCCTGCGGTGAACAACATTGCATACATCAAGCCCAGGATACCGGTGAGTTTCAAGACGGGAATCAGGTCTTGGCGGTCCGTGGACTCAATCATGATGATGGAGGGGCGGATGGAGATGCCCAACACGATCAGTAACAACAGCAACCACGGGTGGATCGGGACGAAGAGTAGCGGGAGTACCACGGCGATGAATAGCATCACCGGATAGCTCCAGCGTGCAGCGGTGTCACCTAGTCGCACGGCTAGCGTCATTTTTCCGGTCTCGCGGTCGGTGGGAATATCGCGGACGTTATTGGCCATCAGCAGCGCGGTGGAGATCAGGCCACACCCGATCGCTCCCATCCACGCCAGCCCGGAGAGGGCGAGCGCCTGAGTGTAGGTGGTACCCAATACCGCGACGAGTCCGAAGAAAATGAAGACGAAGACTTCGCCTAATCCCATGTACCCGTAGGGGTGTTTGCCCCCGGTGTAATACCAGGCGGCCAACACGGCCAGCACGCCGATGACGATCAGCCACCAGGTTCCTGACAGGCCGATCAGGATCAGACCCGCGAGTCCAGCCACGCCGAAACATCCGAACGCCGCCAGCTTGACTCGACGCGGTTCGGTGGATCGTGAACCGGTCAGCCGGAAGGGACCGACCCGGTTGTCATCGGTGCCACGGATGCCGTCGGAGTAGTCATTCGAATAGTTGACCCCGACCTGCATGGCCAGCGCCACGATGAGCGCAAGGACAGCGCGTAGTGGGTTGAAGGAGTCCAGCTCCGCAGCTGCGGCCGAGCCAACCACGACCGGAGCGATGGCCATGGGAAGGGTGCGCAATCGTGCAGCTGAGACCCACTGAGAAAATGTTGCCACCTGGTGTGTTACTCCTTGGTCTGACTCGAGGCATCACGGGATGGAGTGCCTTCCGGTGCCGATGATGGCACCCCTTCACTGTAGTACTCACTCGGAGAGCAACTGTTGAAGATAACGCCGGTCGGGCTTGCCGTTGGCGAGCAAGGGGATCCGATCCAGAACTGTGAAGGACTTGGGCGCGGCCGCCTCACCTAGCTGCGCACGTACCCAACGACGAAGGGCTGTGTCTCGTTGGTTCTCCGACTCGATGGCCGCATCCTCAGCCGGCACGATACCGGCGACAATACGTTGTCCCCAGTGGTCATCGGCCACCCCGGTCACAAAAGCCTCGCGAATTGTCGGATGTGACTCCAGCACCCGCTGGATTTCGGCGGCGGAGACCTTGACCGCTCCCGAGATCAGCACATCATCCACCCGTCCCAGCACACGCAGTTGCGGAGTGTGAGAGGTTGAGGCGGTGAGGATTTCCCCGTAGTCATCGGTGAGGTAGGTGCGGGTGCCATCCGGGCCGGTCCGAAAGTGCTCGGCGGTGAGCTTGGGCTGGTCCAGGTAGCCGGTAGCGACCATGGCGCCGGTGAGGGTGACCCGGTCCACCGCGGCCCCGCCGGCGATGGTGTGCCGGGCCAGCCCCAGGTCCACGCCCGGTAGCGGCCGACCGTTGTAGACGCACCCACCACACGTTTCCGAGGAACCATAGGTTAGCATCAGCTTGATGCCGTGCTGGCGGGCTGCCTCGACGCTGGCCTGCGGCGCGCGGGCGCCACCGACCAACACGGCGCTGTAGGACCGCAGGCCATCGATCACCTCGGGGATCGCCTCCCCGGCCTCCAGAAGCCGGGTCAGTTGCGTGGGGACCAGCGAGACGTACCGGGGTTGGTCCACCGGGGTGCGCCCGTTGAGGCCTGCGGTGGTAGCAACGAACTTTTCGGCCGTAAAAGATCCGGAGGGCAGCACCAGTGGCGTGGTTCCGGCCATGATCGATCGAGACAGCACCGCGAGACCAGCCACGAACTGGGCCCCGACCGCCAGCAGCCAGCGTCCCTGACCGGCCAGCGCTTCCGCGGTGGCGGTTGCCGAGGCCTGCAACGCGGAGGTAGACAACAGGGTTTGTTTGGGCCTGCCGGTGGACCCGGAGGTGCGAACCACCGCGGCGATGTCGGGGCCCCCGCCCCGAGCGGGGTCTCTGGCCTCGGGGCGGAAGATCACCTCGCCGGAGCCGGTGAACTCCACCGGATCACCGGTGTGGTCCATCGCGCGTTGCAGCGCAACGAGCATCTGGTCGAGCTGGTGCGGTGTTGGTAAGTCCATGCCGTGACGACCCTATCGCGCGGACGGGATTAGAAATAGCGAGGGAACGCCGACCAGTCCGGGTCCCGCTTTTGCAGAAAGGCGTTCTTGCCTTCGACGGCTTCATCGGTCATATAGGCTAGGCGGGTTGCCTCGCCGGCGAAGACCTGCTGGCCCGCCATTCCATCGTCGGCCAGGTTGAAGGCGAATTTCAGCATGCGAATGGCTTGTGGGGACTGGGCATTGATATCGGCGGCATACTGGAGTGCCACGTCTTCGAGTTTCTCGTGCGGGACCGCTTCATTGACCGCACCGGCGTCAACCATATCTTGGGCAGAATACTCACGCGCGGTAAAGAAAATTTCTCGGGCCTTCTTCTGGCCCACCATCCGGGCGAGCAGGGCTGAGCCGTAGCCGGCGTCAAAAGAGCCCACGGTCGCATCGGTCTGCTTGAACTTTCCGTGCTCGGCCGAGGCCAATGTCAGATCAGCGACAACGTGCAATGAATGGCCACCACCGGCTGCCCAGCCATTGACCAGGGCGATGACCGGTTTGGGGGTGGTGCGGATCAGGCGTTGGACTTCCAGGATGTGCAGGCGCCCGGCACGGGCGGGGTCGATCGTTTCAGCGGTATCCCCGCAGGCATAGTGGTAGCCATCCCGGCCACGGATCCGCTGGTCGCCACCGGAACAGAAACTGTGGCCACCATCCTTGGGCGAGGGGCCGTTACCGGTCAGCAGGATGCACCCCACGTCTGAGGACATCCGGGCGTGGTCCAGGGCCCGGTAGAGCTCGTCGACGGTGCCGGGACGGAAAGCATTGCGTACCTCGGGACGGTTGAAGGCGATGCGCACGGTCGGCAGATCGCCCACCCAGTCCCCGTTGTCATCGCGGAGCACCTGGCGGTGGTAGGTCAGGTCGGTGAAATCACATCCTGGCACCACCCGCCACTGGCTCGGGTCGAAAATATCTGAGACCTTCTCAGGAACGGAGGTATCGGCCGGTTGGGGCCGGGCAGGGTAAGGCTGTGCAGAGTGCGTGGGCGAAGTCTCGGTCATGGAACCCAGTCTAGTCATGATGGTCGCTGGTTAGACTGGTGAGCACAGCAACAGCCAGTAACTACCTCACGGTGTCGAGACCTCAACAGAGAGCACATCATGACTACACACTCGTTGCAACGACTGGATTGGGATGGAGCGGTCAATGCCTGGCAGATTCGTCCAGGGTTCTTCCGGATGGGACGGGCTGAAGCGCTGACTTCTCGTGGCTGGGACCAGATGGTCGATGCCGGCGTGGGGACGGTGGTTGATCTGCGTAATACTCCCGAGATGCGCAGACGGTCCACCGATCCGGTAGCTGGGCAGCGTCCCGCAGCGCTCACTCGGGTCAACACGCCTGTCCACGAGCTGCAGCGCGAGGAGTTTTGGGCCCGGTATGACCCCTACCCGCGGGACCCGAGTAGCTACCAGGACATCATCGAGACCTTCCCGGATATGGTCGCCACCGCGGTGGAGGCGGTGCTGGCTCCGCTGGAGCGTGGGGAATCGGTGGTGGTGCACTGCTCGGCAGGTCGCGACCGGACCGGGTTGGTGGTTACCCTCGCCCTGCAATCCGGCCGCGTTCCCGGCGGTGGTACGACCCTGCACGAGCTTCTCGCCGTGCACGAGGCCGCCTTACGTGGCATCAACGACCACCACTTGCACTCGGCGGTTCCGCATCCGGTCGAGCGTGGGCTCACCGGCGAGGAGTTTGAGCGCGACCTAGCTTTTCGTGCCAGGGCTCTGGAAAAGTTTGTGCGACAATGGACACCGCGCCGGGTTGCGGAGTTCTTGGACCTCGCCGAGCAGGACCGCACCTAGTTCTCCAGCTTGCGTCCGGTGGTTTCCGGTGCCAGGACGAACATGACGATCACGGCCACCACCACGGTGCCGGCTCCCACCAGGAAGCTTCCCGGCAGACCCAGGACCGGGACCAGCGCGGTGATAAAGATGAGCGGTCCAACACCGGCGGAAATACGGGAGATGGTTGAAGCCCAACCGAAACCAGAGGCCCGTAGCTCGGTGGGGTAGATCTCAGAGGCATAGGCATACATGACTGGGATCGCGACCTGAATGACCATTCCGTAGGTCAAGATCACCGGTAGTACCGCGGAGGGGACGTCCAAGACCATCGCCAGTAGCACCAAGAGTAGCGAGCCGATGATCGCCGAGATGGCCAGCAGCGGTCGACGACCGGTTCTTTCGATCAAGTAAGTGGCAATCAGTGCGCCCACCAGACCGGAGGCGGCCATACCACCGGTGGTGATAAAGGCCTGGGACTCGACGTACCCGGCCTCGATGAGGAAGGTCGGCAACCACTGCAAGGAAACGTAGTAGACGAACATGATGGTCAAGAACAGCAACCAGACCGACAGAGTGATTTTCCACGAGTACGCCCAAACACGACGTAGCTGGTCGAAAATCGCCCCCGAGGACATCGTGGGAACATCCGTCATGGTTTCCAGCTGATAGGGTTTCGGTTCGGCCCCGGTGGCCTCGACCAGCCGGTCAATGACGTGGCGAGCCTTGTCGTGTTGGTTAGTGCGAATCAGATACATCGGTGATTCCGGGACCCAGAGCCGCACGAAGATCAGCAGTATGGCTGGCAGTACCATGACCAGCATGGTCGGTCGCCAGTCAGCAAAAATCCCCACGAGCCAGGCGGAGACGAACCCAGCCAGCGCGGCACCGATCGGCCACCACGCGTCCATGGCTGCCAGTACTCGGCCACGTTGTCGACGTGGCGTGAATTCTCCGACCAGGGCGTAGTCGACCGGAATCGCGCCCCCGAGCCCGAACCCGGCAATGAATCGCAGAATCGCGAAGGTGACGACATCGGTAGCAAACACTCCGGCAATGGTGAACAGTGCGAAAGTTGCAATGGTGGCGGTAAAGGCGGCTTTGCGCCCAATGCGGTCAGCGATGGTGGACCAGACAAAGGCACCGACGGCCATGCCCAACAGGTTAGCGGCGCCGATCCAGGCAGCTTGACCTGGCTCGAGATTCCATTCCTCGGAGAGCAGCGGGATTAACACACCGTTGAGTGAGACGTCCCAGGCGTCAAACATGAATCCCAGACCGCCGATCAGGAAGATTCGTCCCTGAACGTTCCATTTCCAGGGCAGATTCTGGACGACATCGCTACCGGTGAGAGTGTGTGATGATGAGTGAGCCATGCCATGATGCTAGGACAGTGCGTCGCCGATTGCATGCCCAGGCCCTGAATGAGTCGTCAGCTGACGACTGCGGACGTAACACCCGTCCCGTCGGTGGAGCAGGGACCGATGCTACGCCCGTTGGTCACACGGTGGCTACTACCTGAGGCGAGCGTTTAGACCTCGCGGGCCAGCAACGTGTCGTGGTCCTGGGTAGACAGTATCGATTTGTTCGGAATGTTATGGCCTTCTAGCGACAGGGGAGACCAATTACCTACCATTCCTGACTATCTCTGCTTGCATCAGACACTTTAGGATCGTTAACCGCTTTTGTCTCGACGTTCGACGTCTTTAGAGTCACAATATTCAGGGATATTGAACTTTATTGGATAGGCTTGAGTGTATTTAACTAACCCTCCCAATTAATGGGCCTTGAATACTTTCTTATGATCGGCGCGTAAAACAATAACGAATTTGCGAGTTAATATGTGTTGGTGACGTACTATAATGGAATATTGAGCGCTTGCAAGTTACTCTGTGTAGGAGCGTCTATCGTCCTGAAAAGTCTATACATGTATCTCAAAATACGGTAAAATGATACGATATTTTTGAGAATTGAGGCGGGGTATGTAAAGAATTACTCCATCTGCGATGAATCCGAGTGGGTCGAATAAATCTGAATTAGTCCGCTTGTCCTTCAATTCATCTGCAGCCGTGGAAATGATTCAGAGTGGCTTCTTCTACTAGTCCCCTTCCACGTTGGGTGGCACTTCTGCCGACTAGGCGTTGTTATAAATGAACGACCATCAAGAAACACAGTCAATGTGTATCCATCTATACCTTGTGGACCGCATCTCTGAACTGATAATGCGTACCTTAGGGGCTCACCCATAAGACTAGGGGAACCACGTATTCAATAACGGGGAATCGAGGATTTGCTAGCTGAACTAATTACTCCCCTTTCAGGGTAGTAGTGGTCTATCATTCTGGTAACGCTAGCCTCACTCTTGGTCGATATGTGATAGAATACGTTCAACTTCTTGGTCGAAACATACTTCAGCCAATATTTCTCTGGTGTGTTCACCTAGGCTGGGTGCTACAGACCGTATCCGTCCTGGGTTGTTCCTCAAACGGGGAATAACATCATGGATAAGGGTACCCGTTTCATCGCCCGAGTCCCTACAAAGGATTTGCCGCGATTCAAAAAAATCTGAGCCAATTAGATCCGCAATAGTTGTGACCGCTCCGGCGGTAACCTGCAAGGCCTGCAATTTAGACAGCACCACTTCTCTGGGGTTTTCGAGGAAATAGGATCCTAAAATTTCATCGAGTTCTTGCACATGTTTCAAGCGTTGGTTGTTGCTCGAAAAACGGGGGTCCTCGATAAGCTCGGGGCGACCTATGGCAGTAAAAATTCTCTCGCTCATGGCCTGGGTCGACCCGGATAAGGCGATCCATAGACCGTCCGCACACTTATACACGTTACGAGGTGCCGCGGAAGTAATCCGGCTACCGATACGCTTAGGTGCTTCGCCTGTTAGTTCAAAGTCAGCCGCTTGCGGGCCCATGATGGCGAACATAGGCTCGAACAGGGAAAGGTCAATGATCTCACCACAGAAACCTTCACTTGAAAACCGTCGCGCTAAACAGGCTGTAACAGCGAATGCGCCATACGTTCCCGAGATCATGTCAGCAAACGAACCTGGAGGAAGCTGGGGCGGCCCGTCTGCTTCTCCAGTCCTGGATGCTAATCCGCTGGCAGCTTCAACTAGAGTACCGAAGCCGGGCATGTTAGAACGCGAACCCGTACTTCCCCACCCCGAAATGTGAACGATTATTGCCTTTGGATTGCGTGTGAGTAGTGCATTGTCAGATAAGCCGAAACGCTCCATGTCTCCAGGTTTGAAACTGTCGACCACGACGTCGCAACGCTCAACTAGTCGCAGAAGTATTTCCTTGTGATCTGGGTGTCTAAGATCAAGCTCAACACTTCGCTTGTTCCGTGAATACGCCTTCCAATGGGTTTCCACACCACGGACTCTCCAATTTCGGAGCGTATCGCCAATTCCTAAACGCTCGATTTTTATTACGTCGGCGCCGAAATCGGCAAGGAGAGAAGTCAACTGATTTCCCGCTACCAGCCGTGACAAGTCCAGTACGCGGACACCGTCGAGTAACATACTTACACCTTTCAAAACGAGGTGACGGATAAAAGGGGCTGTATAATATTCCCTTGTATTGTCACAATTTGAAGAACTAGAACCTTGGTAAGCTAATCTGAACCAAAATTCAGAGCCATAGACGTATAGCGGTGGCTACAGTAGCGGGCTTTGATACATGGGGCCAATGTCCTCCGCGAATTTCTACGTGAGACACAAGGTCATTCACTTCTGCCAGCTCTGAGGCAGTCAATGAACGCGTACTACGAATATAGAGTCCCCTTACATTGAGTGACTTCCACAGTGCTACCGAATCGCAGTTGAGAACGGAATTCCATATGTATCTCATTGGTAAGTCGGGGGTGCGGTCAAGATCGTTAAAAATACGGTCTTTCCACTCGGCTGGGCCGTCCCAATCTCGAGCTAGAGACGCCCGCATCGCCTGTCGCCAATCAGGTTGACTTGCTAGATTGGCTTTTCTCTCGCGCGCTTTCAGGCTCGAACTACCAACGGGGGCGTTGGAATCAATAATCACTACAAGTCTGGGCGCTACCATACCCCAAGCTACTGATTGGAGAGCCACTACGCCACCGGTGCTATGGCCGACGAGCACGTCACATGAGTCGACTTGACGAGCAATGTACTCGACGGCTGCGAGTAGCCCTACATCCTCTCTGCCATGCGTTAGTGAATTCCAGTGTTTTAGCTCGCTGACGGGGACCTTCGTTGGCAATTTAAGTCGGGTGTCTCGATCCAATTGGGTCAATAGCTCCGACACAAGTGGGTCAAAGTGTTGCGGGGTACCACCTATCCCATGCAGGAAACAAAAATTCATGCCCTCTGAAGATCCGTTTGTTTGGGCATATGCCATTGAGAGTCCTCCTTTACCCTAGATTGTCAAGCCGAGCGGGCCCAGAAGAATTGACACAACTACCAACACAAACGCTCCCCCAAGGCGACTCGAAATCTGCATGAATGGCATAAGCTGAAGCCTCTTCGCGGCAGTTACAACGGCTACGTCGCCCGTGCCACCAGAATCGGTCATACCAAGCCCAATACATACAACCGACTCCATAGCATAGAAACGAACGAGAAGACCTAGGAGACCGGCGATAACGGCGGAGATAATAGGCGTCAGTACCACCAGAAATAGGTACAGAGGGTTGGTTAGAATTTCTAGCATGGAGCTCACGTCGATGTATGCAAAGCTCACACCGACGAGTAGTGCTGGCGTCCATGCCCCTGCGACAAATCCAAACCACGAGGAGGCAGCCGCTTCGTAATTCTTTGGAAGTAGTCCAAAGATCTTTATAAAGGCTGCGAATAGAATGGTCCAAGCATAACCGTGAATCGGAGGTACCACAGCATTCATCAGGCTACCGGCGATAAAAAGCGCGCCGGACAACAATACGCCCACTGCTAATGCATTGAAATGGTCTCGCAATGGCCTCTTCGGGATGGTGAGGTTCTCAGACGAGTTCCTCGCTTTAAGGAGATTACCATTGCCATTGAACCCTTTGAACGGCTCCCCGCGCTGGTTGATCCCGTTAAGAACTCCGGCAAGCACGATCGCTACAATATTTGCTAGAAGTACGGCGGGGATTAGTAGCGAAAGATAGTCGTCGGAGGAACCACCAAGATTCTCTGCGTACATCTCTGACATGGGTATAGCACCAGCGCCTACCCCGCCACCAACCACCGGTGCAGCGACCAGAAAGATAGCACTGGTGAAACCGAAACCTAAAGCGGCGCCAATTGTTCCTATCACAGCGAACACAAGTAGAACGGTGCCGACAAGTGGTATGCCATAACGAATTCCAACGGAAATAAGCATTCTTCGGGGCATGCCCAAAATGCTGCCAGCGATCAGCGCAGCAATGTAAAAATCAATAAACTCGTACCCTGAAGTCCAGTTCTCAATTGCAGTTCCGACCGTCTCTGGGATTAACCCAGCCTCAAAGGCTAGAATCGGTACTAATAAACAGAGTAAAACCGGGCCACCGTAGTCGCGGAAATATGGAATGGCACTACCAACCCACGTAAGAAGAGCTCCCAGCGCAATGGCGCCAACAAAGCCACCAATCATGTTGTCCGGGTAGATACCGGCCCACCCGGCCACAAAAACAATAGCTAATACAACTATGAAGTACGACCAGTGTATGCCACCGATCAAACTAAATTTATTGGTTGCGTCATATAAGTCGCCTGATTCTGGTATATCGAATCGAGGCGTGTTACGTTGCCGTGATTGAGTTGATTTATCACTCATTATATCATCCAGTCTTTTTCTTGATGGTGTTATTCGTGTGAAAGGAATGTATTGGCGAGTTGAAGTACTTTCTTTGCGCGAGTTGCTACGGGATAGTCAACGAATGTTCCGTCACTTAGTTTTATTGCTGCAAATCCCCTCATCTCCGCCCTGGAAAACGCCGTCCATATTTTGCGTGCTCTACGGATTTCGTTGAGGGAAGGTGTAAATACTGCCTTGACGGGAGCTACCTGACTCGGATGTATACATATTCGCCCGAACATTCCGCATGATTTTGCATGTTGTGTAGAGGCTAGGGCTCTATCTGGGTCCCCAATCTGCAATGGAGGCCCGTCTAAGGGTGGCGTAATCCCCGTAGCAAGAGACGCCATCACAAGCTTGATTCGTAAAGCGTCGAAAAGTGTGGGTGCTTCTTCTTCAGATAGACCAACCTCTGCTGAGAGGTCAGCTACGCCTAACCCGAGCCGCTCCACATTCTTATGGGTTGCAATCTGATGAGCATTAAGAATCCCCTGTGTTGTTTCGAGGAGTGCGAGTACAGGAATCTTAGGGATTGATGGGTTAGCGTTCTCTCTAGTTAGGCGTGCTATCGCATAGTCGATGTCGTTGACGCTTTCGACCATCGGGAGCACAAGATAGTCGATGCGGTGAATGACTGAAGTCAAGGAACGCAGGTCGTCTACAATGTGGGAACTCTTGATTCCGTTTATTCTCACCCCGGTCTTAATATCGATGTTATTAGATGACCCGCTGAGGTAAATTTTGACGTTATTCCGGGCGGTCTCTTTCTTGGCTCTCGCAATAGAGTCCTCTAAGTCGAAAATAACGCTGTCGGCACCGGACGTCATGGCTTTTTGAAATCGTTCTGGTTTATCACCGGGAACGAAAAGTGGACAGAGGATACTGCTTGTACCACTATCTGACATGTTTCAATACCCCCGTGGGTTGGGACGATAGTTGAGGATTCTCTCCGAACACTTGAGCCTGGTTCTTCCTTGGGGGTTAGCCCGTATGTCGGTTGTGGCCACCGACTGAGTATGAACGCCATCACACCACGTTAAAAGCGACAAGTCCAAGAATAAGTGTTATACGACCCTATAGGATGTACTTATGGGTGAGGTGGAGTGATGGATTTCAGGCAGTTGCAATATTTTCTCGCCGTTGTTGATAATCGTGGTGTTAGTCGCGCCGCCGAGGCTCTTTATATTTCGCAACCCTCTGTGTCTCAAGCGATACGCGCCCTTGAACGGGATCTTGGTGTGACGCTGTTTCACCGAGCGTCCGGACATATGGTGTTAACGGCCACGGGCGAAGTCTTCCTGGACCACGCGCGCGATGTGGTACGTGGCGTAGAGCTTGCGCGTGCACACGCAGAATCTGCTGAGCGGCTCGAGCAGGGTAGGTTGGTTGTGGCTAGCACGCCTTCACAGTCAATTGATCCATTAGCGGATGTCGTGGCAGATTTCCTTCGCGACTACCCTGGTATGCAAGTAAATGTTGATGCCGCCTCGACTGTGGATCAGATGTTTGATTCAGTTCGTTTTGGTCGTGCGGAGATTGGGATATACGCGCATCACTCGCCCGTTTCACTGCCCACTAGTCTGCGTAGCTGTAGAGCTCGTCGCGATCCTTTCATCATATTGGCGCGGTCTCAGAAAGAACTACCGCCCGCGCGCCAGAATGAAGATGGATCAATTGTTCCAATCACAATTGATGAGTTGGCTGGTTCACGTTTGATCGTTGGCCAAAGGGGAACCGGTATGCGTCGAGTCGCGGACTTGCTAATCACTGAGGGTGATCGTATTCAAGCTGTAGTGCAGATCGAACAACGTGAGGCTCTGATACCGCTGGTGCGCGCTGGCGCAGGCCTGGCAACTGTAGGCGCTTCGTGGAGAGGGCTTGCTGAAGCTTCTGGCCTGGTAACTCGAACTCTCGATGTCCCGATCGGGTTGGAAATTGAATGGATATACCGAAATGCAAAGCTCAGCCCGGCGGCCACCGCCTTTCTGAGGATAGCGCTGTCGCGAAGGGAAAATAAAGGTTTCCCTAACGCCTAACCGAGGGGCAGAGGCGCTGGCGTTGACGCCCTAGTGGTTAGGTTAATATTCAATTCGTCATAGCCTATATCATTAGCCTGCGGTTCTCTTTCATTTCATGCATATATTCAATATATAGTAAGTTTGCCTGGAGGTTTGGCGCTCGCCAATGTGTATTTCATGTCGCTTGAGTGCATTGCGATCGCAGTGATGCCATTGTGATGCGGACGTAACACCCGTCCCGTCGGTGGAGCAGGGACCGATGCTACGCCCGTTGGTCACATGGTGGCTACTACCTGAGGCGAGCGTTTAGACCTCGCGGGCCAGCAACGTGTCGTGGTCCTGGGTAGACAGCAGGTACAGGGGAATCTCCAGCACCGAACGTGCGCCAGTTTCACCGGCTTCGGCCAGCCGTGCTGCGGCACGAGCGAAGGCCACCATGGCGGCGGCAGTGAAATCTGGGTTGGACTCGAGCTCGAGGGTGAACTCCACGCTTTGCTGGGAACCGCCCAGATCGCCGGTGGTGATCACATGACCGCCGTGTGGCATGCCGAGGTGGTCACGTTCGAATTCTTCCTCAGAGATGAAGTTCACGGTGGTCTGGTATGGGGCGAAGTAAGCCGGCATGTTCACAATCTCTTCGCGAATCCGGTCGTGATCGGTCTCATCGGCGACGATGTAGCACACCCGAGCGTGAGCCTCGGTGGAGACAATGTCCTCGCCTTCACCGGCGCGAGCCTCGGCGATGGCATCTTCGCGGGGCACGGTGTATTGCACCCCGCGCTTGACCCCTTCCACCCGGCGCACCGCATCAGAATGACCCTGTGACAGTCCCTTACCCCAGAACGTATTCTGCACCGGCTGAGGGAATAGTGCCTGGCCGAGCACGCGGTTCATCGAGAAGAGGCCCGGGTCCCACCCAGTGGAGATGATCGACAGGTGGCCGGAGCTTTCAGCGGCTGCGTTCATCTTCTGATAGTGCTCGGGGACCTTCGAGTGGTTGTCGTAGGTGTCCACGGTGGTGAAGTGCTCGGCGAATCCAGTAGCTTGTTCCGGGATATCGGTGGCTGATCCCAGGCAGAGCAGGAGCACATCAACCTGGTCGGCATACTGGGCGGCATCGGCGACGGGGTAGACAGGAGTCTGTGTGTCAAGATTGTCCCGACGAGAGAAGATGCCGAAGAGCTCGAAGTCCTCGGTGGCCTTGATGAGTTTTTCAGCGGAACGGCCCAGGTTGCCGTATCCAACAATGGCAGCGGTGATGGTCATGAGTACTCCTTGATCTGGTGCTCTTCACGGTTCTCTGGCCTGACACCCTGCTGATGCCGGGCCGGCTAGGATACACCCCAAGCCTAACAGCAATTGCCCGTGTCTAATAGGAGTGGATACTGTGTCTTTGCTGTAGAAGTGCTGATGGTGCGTGCCTGGGGATTTTTCTTACCTCCGCCGTTCGGTGGCGTTCAAGGCGGTGAGCAGAAACGCGTACTCCCAGGCCTGGTCTTCCCACATGCGATAGCGTCCGGAGGCTCCGCCGTGTCCGCCATCCATTTCAATCTTGAGTAACACCGGCGATCCGCCGGCCTCCACAGGGGCGTCGTGGCGGCTGGTGACGGTTTGTCGCAGTTGCTGGACCCACTTGGCCGGTTCCACATACAGCACCCGGGTATCGTGCAGTGAGGTCACCGCAGCGATGGCCGGATAGTCCACGGGCCGAACATTGGTATAGGGCGTATAAGAGGCCATATAGTCATAAGCCTCGGGATCCTGCAGGGGATTACCCCACTCATCCCATTCCAAGGTGGTCAACGGCAAATCTGGGTCCAGCATCGAGGTGAGCACGTCCACGAAGGGCACATCGGCCAAGATGGCCCGGTAGAGCTCGGGAGCGAGATTGGCAACCGCACCCATCAGCAGTCCACCGGCTGAGCCACCCATGGCTACAATCCGGTCGGGGTCGACCCACCCGGAGGAGGCGACAAATCGGGTGGCATCGACGAAATCGGTGAAACTATTTTTCTTATGTAGCTTCTTGCCGTGCTCGTACCAGGGACGTCCCAGTTCCCCGCCGCCACGGACGTGGATGACCACGAAGACCACGCCACGGTCCAGCAACGACAGTCGGGACGGGGCAAAGAATGGATCCATGGAGATCTCGTAGGAGCCGTAACCATACAGCAGAGCGGGATTGCTACCATCCCAGGCCACATCACGGTGACGGATGATCGAAAGTGGAATGGCCACGGACTCTTCGGGGCGGGACGTGGGCGCCCACCAGCGTTCCACCAGATAGGCGCTCGGGTCGTAGTCGGGGACCTCTTGGCGGCGTCGCACTGACAACTCGCGGGTGGTCGGGTCATAGTCCAGGACGTGAACCGGGGTGACCCAGGAACTGTAGCTCAGCCGGATCAGCGGTGATTGGTAGGGAGCCGAGACCAGCTCACAGCTAAAAAGCTCTTCGGGAAACTGTGGTTCCACGGCCGGCTGTTGGTTCTCGGTGCCTAACCCGTCCAGCGGGATCACCATGGTGCGCGGGGTGGTCTCCACCCGGGCGGAGACGATCGCGTGAGTGCGGTTGACGTCGACCTCATCAATCTTGGTCGCGGTCGAGTGCGGCATCACGGTTCGCCAGGTCTCGGGTTCGGTGACGGTCTGCGCGGCCACCATCGAGACCGTGTTGTTCGGAAGCGGTGTGCCATCCAGTGGGTTCCGGTCATGAACAATGAGGTAGAAGCGCTGATCGTCGATGACGACTGGGGTGAGCGTGTGCAAACTGTTCAGCTGGCGACTGACGGCCAGCTGCGGGGCGGGAATACTCGGGTCGGTCTCCGACAGTGCAAGCACTCGGGTCTCGGAGATCTCTGAGGTCCCAGAGGAGATGATCAGCTCGGTGCGGTCGGCTGAGAGGCTGAACCCGGTCCAGTACATCTGGTCGGGTTCCTGATAGATCAGCTGGTCCGCACTGCTCGAGGCGCCCAGCCGGTGGACCATGACCCGGTTGGGGCGCCAGGAATCATCGGGCAAACAGTAGAAGACCTGCTGGCCGGTGCGGTCGAAGCTCAGGCCGGCGAAGACACCGGTGAGATCCTCCTGGTGGTCCTCACCGGTGGTTAGATCACGGACCAGCAACCGGTAGAGCTCATTGCCGGTGGTGTCGACCAGATAGGCCAGCGTGTTGCCGTCGGGGGAGACGCTCATCCCACCCAGCGAAAAGAACGGATGGCCCTCGGCGGCTTCATTGGCGTCAAGAATTACCTGTTCACCGGACAGGGGCTGGTCACGTTCCACCACCGGCGGGGTCCAATCGGCTACCAGATCACCGGTGTTCTCGGCTGCTACCCGGCAGTGAATGGGGTACTGACTACCTTCGCGCGTGCGGACAAAATACCACCAGTCATCCCGGCGTATTGGCACCGAAAGATCTGTTTCGATGGTGTGGGATTTGATCTCGGCGAAAATCTGCTCCCGCAACGGTTGTTGATCGGCAGTGAGCTGTTCGGTGTAGGAGTTCTCCTCCCGCAAATGCTGCAACACCTCGGGATTATCGGCATCACGTAACCACTCGTAGTGGTCCGTGAGGGTCCGGCCGTGGTGAGTGACCGTGTGGGGACGTTTGGCTGCGAGGGGTGGATTAAAGCTCATAGCCCCATGCTACGCAACCGAATGGACCGAGTCTGGTGGGCTAGTTCAGCCCTAATAATCCGCGGAAGACGCCCATACCGAAGAAGAGTACGAAAGCCACCGCAACCACCCACATCAGCGGGTGGACTTCTTTGATGCGTCCTTGACCGGTGCGGATGACCGCGTAGGCAATCATACCGGCCCCGATGCCGTTGGCGATCGAGTAGGTGAAGGGCATCAGGATGAACGTCAAGAAGGCCGGGATAGCAGCACCCCAGTCGGAGAAATCAATATTGGTGACCTGGGTGACCATCATGAAACCGACCACCACCAAGGCGGGGGCGACGGCTTCGAAGGGCACCAGGTAGATCAGTGGGGAGAGGAACATCGCCAGGATGAACAGCAAGCCGGTAACCACTGACGCGAAACCGGTGCGGGCCCCTTCACCGATGCCGGTGCCCGATTCGACGAAGATCTGGTTGGAGGAACCGGAGCCAGCACCACCGGCGGTGACCGCAATGGCATCGGCCATCAGTACCCGGTTCAGATGCGGAATATTGCCCTGGGCGTCCACGTTGCCAGCCTCCCGGGCCAGACCGGTGGAGGTGCCCATGGCATCGAAGAACACCGACAGGAGGATCGCGAAGACCAGCAAGGTAGCCATCACCGCGCCCACGGAATCGGCGGTAAAGGCACCGAAGGAGATCTTGCCTAGCAGGCTCAGATCCGGTGCGGTCCATTCCGGTACTGAGGGGGCCACCAGCGACCAACCGACCGGGTTGACGTTACCATCATCATCCACGGCGGGGCCGATCTGGAAGATGGCTTCGAAAATATTGGCCAGCACCGTTCCGGCGACAATGCCGATCAAGATCGCTCCGGGGACCTTGCGAATGACCAGTAGCGCGGTGATGACCAGTCCAATCACGAAGACCAGCACCGGCCAGCCCTCGAGTTCTCCGCCGGTTCCGAGACCAACCGGCACGGTCGTACCGGCCTCATCGGGTAGACGGCGCACGAAACCGGCGTTGACGAGCCCGATCAGGGAAATGAACAGGCCGATTCCGACCACGATGGCGGTTTTCAAAGAGTCCGGAATTGCACGGAAGACCGCTTCACGGAAACCGGTAGCAACCAGGATGATCATCACCAGGCCCGCGACCACAATGAGGCCCATGGCCTGGGGCCAGGTCAGCTCCGGGGTGGTCGCCACGGTAATGGCGATAAATGCGTTGATTCCCAGTCCCGCCGCCAGCGCGAAGGGGTGTTTGGCCCACAAGCCCATCAGGATGGTGCTCAGCCCGGCCAACAGGGAAGTCACGGCAGCAACGCGAGGAATGCCAAGCACCTCCCCGGCGGCATCTTCCCCGGAGAGTACCAAGGGATTGAGCACCACAATGTAGCTCATCGCCAAAAAGGTGGCGATCCCGCCTCGAACTTCGCGTCCGAGCGTGGAACCACGTTCGGTGATTTTGAAGTAGCGATCGAGAGCGTTGCGAGGACGGGCATCGGCGACCGAATTGACGGTCACGAGATGGTCGGAATCGATCTTGGCAGAGCCGTGTTCAGAGCTGTTGTTGGCCATGCCGATTATGTTATAGCGCTCAGCCTTCAGCAGAAAATTCTTTATCGACTTCCGCGCTGGCCGGTCTCAGCGCGGAAGAACGTGGAGAGCACTCCGTAGATCACAAAGCCGGACCCGGCAATAAACAGTGCGCCATAAGCCAGGTACCACATGCTGGCCAAGGACTCGGGGTTGAACTGTTCGGGGACCATATTCAGTCCGGTGGCAATCGCCACGGTGGCCGCGGCTCCCAGGAGCACCATGATCCCCAGAGTCCACAGCAAAGCGTTCCACCCCAGATCGCGGGGGCGGCCCCGAGCTGAGAAAGCATTCCACTGCGGTTCGACACGGAAAATGATCGCTCCGCCGATCAGCCCCCAAATGCCCGAGACCAGCAAGGCCGCGACCATATCGGCGGGACGGTGCCAGGCCTCGAGGAAGGTGGCTACTCCCACCGCCGAGACAAAAACCGCGCCTAAGAACGCCACCAGTGACCGCCAGCGTGGTGCCACCACCAAAAAGATCGCAATCACCGCAGCGGCAGCGAAGGTGGTGTGTCCCGAGGGCATGGAATTGCCGGTGTAGTAGGGCACGCCATTGGCGAGATCGGGACGGGTCAGCACGACATTCTTGAGCACTTGTGTGCTGATGTTGGCCCCGGCAAATACCACTACCGCGATCAGTGACGCCAGCCAGCGCCGGCGGAATAAGGTGATCACCACAAACGTCAGCACCGCCAAGACTGCGACCACGGTGGGCAACTCGCTCAGCACCATCTGGGAGTAGCTGTGCAAGGACTGCAGGTTTTGCGTGGCCGAGTTAATGGCGGCCTGTTCGATGATTTGGCCGGTATGTGAGGTCACGAAGAAGGTATAGATGCCCCACAGCGCCAGTGCCATCACCAGCGCCCAAAGGGCCCAGAGTCCCAGACGGGAGGCCGGCTGGATGGCCATCGGAGCGTGCCCCGGCTGGTGTTGAGGGTGGCGTTCGCGTCGGCGTGAGCCAGCCGATTCATCCGAGACATGGGAGACGAGGCCGGGCTCGGATAGCCTGTCTGGTGAGGCAGGGGAGGAGGCGGCGTTCGGATGTAGCTCATCCACCTGAAAAATGTCGGTTTCCCCGTATTGGTTATATGTTTTCTTCGGATCAAAGGGCACCTGTTTTTCGGCGGAGATCGGTTCAGATTCGGGGCCCTGTTCCGGGTCGTGCTGGGATGATCGATGCCGAAAGTTCACAGCGCCATTATCCCGTACCTATCTGGGAATTGACGCAATTACACTGGAGAGGATGAAGACTGTCGGTGATCACACACCTTGGAGCGATGACCGGTTACCCGATTTGATCTCACCGGTGGGGCTGGTTTCGCGGGAGGAACTGCACCGTGTGGCAGTGGCGGTTTGGCTTCCGATGCGGACCCGTTTCCGCGGGCTGACGGTGCGGGAAGCGATGCTGATCAAAGGGCCACGAGGGTGGGCAGAATTTTCACCCTTCGCCGAATACGGGCCTGTGGAATCCTCGCGCTGGCTGTCGGCCACTCTGGAAGCTGGCTGGCTGGGTTTTCCCACGCCGCGGCGTAGCACGGTGTTGGTCAATGCCACCGTGCCAGCTATTGCCGCCGAGCAGGTTGAGACTGTGTTGCGTGGTTTCACGACCGACGGTGATCTATCGAGCCTTTCGGCGGTGAAGATTAAGATCGCCGAAAAACTCCCGGCCGATCCGGCCCAGCTCGATCGACACATACACGGTGTGCAGGCCGACTACGAGCGGGTGATGCGGGTCCGGGAGTTGTTGCCCGAAGCACAGATCAAGGTTGATGCGAACCAGGCGCTGACCGTCGACGAGGCGGTCCACCTATTGGGCGTGCTGCAAGAGGCCGGGCTGGAATATGCCGAACAGCCGGTGCCCGGTCTGACCGCCATGGCAGAATTACGTTCCCGGCTGGCTCGAAATGGTATCGACCTACCCCTGGCCGCCGATGAGTCGATCCGCAAAGCCGAAGATCCCTTCGCCGTCGTTGCCACCGAAGCTGCCGACATCGCGGTGGTCAAAGTCCAGCCACTGGGCGGGATTCGTCGCGCGCTGGCGGTCGTCGAGGCCACCGGTCTGCAGGCCGTGGTCTCCTCGGCACTGGATACCTCCGTGGGAATGAGCGCTGGGCTGGCCCTGGCCGGGGCGTTGCCCGAACTGCACTATGCATGCGGTCTGGGGACGGTGGCGTTGTTCTCCGAGGACGTCTGTTCGCCTCGGCTCATCCCCGAGCACGGAGAGCTTACCGTTCCGGCGTCTCATTCCGAGGTGCCTGAGCCTGACCCAGACAAGCTGGCTCGCTTTCGTCTCCCAGAAGACCGCCAACAGGTATGGCACCAGCGCTTGGAGGAGGCCTATTCCGTGCTGGCAGGTTGATCGGTCTACCATGGTGAGCATGGACTCCATGCTGACCGCGCGCACCATTGTTGGTACTTTGCAACAGGCGGGTGTTCGTCACGTCGTGATCGGGCCCGGCTCTCGTTCGGCCCCAATGGTTTATGCCTTGGCCGAGGCCTCCCATCTGGAAGGGTTCAAGCTCTACGTTCGCGTTGATGAACGGGCAGCAGCTCATACTGCCTTGGGGCTCAGCCTTGGTTCTGGTGCCCCGGCAGCGGTCCTGACCACCTCTGGGACGGCGGTTGGCAACCTGATGCCGGCGGTGATGGAAGCCGCCCACGCCGACGTGGCACTTATTGCTCTGACTGCAGATCGTCCCGCCGAACTGCAGGGAACCGGGGCAAACCAGACCACCGATCAGCGCAATATTTTCGGTGTCCATGCCCGCGCGAGCGTGACGATCGACTCCGAAGACTACGATCCCGCCAGCCTGCGAGCCACCGTGAAGGCCATGGTATCCCTGAGTACCGGGACCGCCTCGGAACCGGCCGGACCGGTCCATCTAAACCTCAGGTTCCGTGAGCCGCTGGTCCCGAGCCCGGATAGCCTTGCCCCGACCGATTTCGCGACCGGACCACTGCCACTGGTTCACCGGATTGCCGACGAACAATGGGATCCCAGAGACCACGACCCCGGTCGGGCTCTGATACGGCAACATACGCTGGATGTTTCCGAGCTACCCGAACACCACAGTGTGGTCATCGCCGGGCATACAGCCGGCCCCGTTGCCGCCGAATTTGCTCACGCACTCGGACTGCCGCTGTTCGCCGAGCCCAGCTCAAATGCCCGCTACGGACGTAATGCGGTCGCCGGCTACCCGCTCCTGCTGGGCACCAGCGCCGGTCAGGACGCTCACCCGCTGGCTGAACATATTTCTCACGCCGTCATTTTCGGACGCCCCACCCTGTCGCGACAAATTGCCGCGCTGTTGAAACGGCCCGATGTGAAAGCTGCCATGTATTTGCCCCGCCCGGTCGGATGGTTCCACCGCTCCCGCCGGCGGGAAACCATGATTAAAGAGCTCCCCCAGCTGGCACGCTTCGCCGGCCAAGGAGCACCCGGATGGTTGGCCGCCTGGCAAGCGGCTTCCAACCACGCCCAAGCTCGAATTGAATCAGCGTTGGAACAGGTTGCCGAGGACCGGCACCGCGAATGGTCCGCACTGACCGCCATGCGGGCAGCCCAAGTCGTGGCCGCCACCGCTCGCGGAAACCTTGTGATCGGGTCCTCCTCGGTGATCCGCGATATCGACATCGCCTGGCGACCGCCGTTCACCCCGCACTCCACCATTTACGCCAATCGGGGGCTGGCCGGAATCGACGGGACTCTTTCGGTGGCCTCAGGAATTGCTTTGGCCACCGATCTTCGCACGGTGGTGTTGTGCGGAGACTTGACTTTCCTCTATGACTCCCTGGCTCTCGGGTCGTTAGAAACCGAGCCGGATCTGGACATCGTCGTCATCAACGACACCGGTGGGGCCATCTTCGCCGGTCTGGAACACGGCCAGGTGGCCCAGTATCCCGGGATGTCCCCGGTTGTCGAACGTTTCTTTGGGACGCCGCACCGCACCGACATTTCCGCGCTATCTCAAGCCTTTGACATCGACTACCAGCTGATCAACAACGAGTTTCAGCTGATGTCGTTGCTGGCAGAACCCACCACGGGACGTCGCGTGATCGAGGTCCGTTCCGATCGCGAGCTACGTCCCAGCACCCGGAAGGCAGTCCAGGAAGCGGTACGGGCTAGTTTTGTGTAGGTCTCGATGTGCTGTCTCGAAGCTTGACACCCAGAGCCTGCAACATAGGTTCTAGCTTTGCGGTCGTCTCCTCTAATTCCTGATCGGGAACGGATCCAGGCACAATCCCGCCACCGGCAAAGAGTCGCATGGTTTGGGCGGTTTCTTGCACCCCGCCACGAAGTGCAATACCGAACTCACCGTCTCCGGTGGCATCACACCAGCCCACCGGCCCGGCATAGCGCCCGCGATCGAGACCGTGAGCACGGTATTCCAGATCGTGGATGACGTCGCGGGCCTCAGCGGTCGGCACACCATTGACAGCCGCGGTGGGATGAAAGATCTCGACCAGGTCCAGTACCGAGGTGTTTTCCGTCATCGTCGCGCTGATATCAGTGGCCAGATGCCATACATTGGGTAACTCGAGAATGTAGGGCGTGGTATCGGCCTGCACTGTCTCAGCCAGTGGGCGGAGCCGACCTAACAGGGACTCCACAGCAGCCTGGTGCTCAAATCGCTGTTTACGATCCTCCAAAAGCTCCCGGCTCACATCGACCGGTTCGGCTGACGTCTGAGCCAGGGACTCGACCTGTTGTCGGGACAGCGTTCCAGCCAGGACCCGTGCGGTCATCCGTCCATGGGTCCGGCCCACCAGTAATTCGGGGGTAGCGCCTACCAGCCCATCGATCAGATAGGTCCACGCTTGCGGATAATTTTGAGCCAGTGCGGAGGCAGTCGTGGGTAGGCGGAAGCCCTCAGACCGCGAGACCACCACCAGGTCCCGACTTAATACCACCTTGTCCAGGTTCGTGGTCTCAAGGTGGTCCAGGGCCCGGCCCACAGCGGTCCGGAACGTTCCGCGGCTGATACGTGACGCCGAGACGGTCTCGGCGTCACGGGTTGCCGACCAGCCCTCGGGCGTCTGTATCGGCAGGTGGGCTGCGCCCTGTAGCTCACGCCACCGGGCACGGAGTTGCTCTATCGATAGGCTGAATTGTGAGCCTTGATTCAGACGTGAATCTGAGTCATCAAGTTGCCACACCAGTGTGCTTATTCCAGGCGTATGAATCAACAGGACTTCTGGAACGAGTGCAACGGTGTCGGTGGCCGAGCGGGCATCGAAGGTGGCAGAAATCATCGCCCGCGGGGGGATCATCCCCAATGATAAGCCCGGGGTACGGGGGACTGGGTAGTGGGTACCAGGTGCCGGGGTGTGTGCTTGCTGAGACCACCACGACGCTAAACTCTGAAACCGTTGCGCATCATTGGTGTGGTGCTGGGCGGTGATGCCCCACCCGACGGTGCCGTAGCCCTCACGCACCCAAGCGGCCGAAACATCCGTGGCTAATAAGGCAGACAGATCAGAGGAAAACTCGGCGGGGTCGATCGCAACAGACAGAGTATAAAGCATGGCATCTTTCAAGATACCGGATTCTATGCACCGGTAATCAGCTCACGGTCTGGACGGTGATCGACCATCCCCGGAGGTGTTCGTCACATCGGGTCCGAGGATGTCCGGAGTATACTCCAGACAGAACCGTTCGCGACATGTGGACTGACCAAGTGCCAACAATCTCAACGCATGGGATAGGGTTGAACGAGTGACCGAACCATCCATTGCTTCATTACCGGCAGGCTTCTCGGTACTAGACGACTACCCTGACCTGGTGGCGGTGCTCGTCGAGTCTCTCAGCGCCATTGAAGAGGAACTTGCTGAGGCGTTGCGCAATGCAGATGAGCTCGCTGAAGCAACCACCCGACACCTGCTCGATGCGGGCGGAAAACGGTTACGTCCCCTGCTGGCGGTGCTGGCCAGCATGTTGGCCGATCCCGGAGTTGCCAACGGTCAAGTTCATGCCCCGTCAGAGAACATTCGAAGTGCCGCGGTGGCGTTGGAACTGACCCATTTAGCGACGCTTTATCACGATGATGTGATGGATGAAGCCGATATGCGTCGTGGGGTGCCGGCAGCACATAAGCAGTGGAATAACTCTTTGGCCATTTTGGCCGGTGACCTGATCTTTGCCCGCGCGTCGATGCGAATGTCGCAGATGAGCGCGGAAGTGATCCGGGTCCATGCCCAAACCTTTGAAAGTTTGGTCATGGGCCAGATGTGGGAGACTGTCGGACCGCGCGCAGACCAAGATCGGTTGGATCATTACCTGGCGGTGATTGATGGTAAGACCGCTTCTCTGATTGCTACCACCGCGCACATTGGCGCGTTGCTCGGCGGGTGCTCGTCCGAGGTCGTGGCCATGATGCGCAACTACGGTCATAACGTTGGCATGGCATTCCAGCTGGCCGATGACATTATTGATCTGGTCTCTCCAGGTGAGAAATCAGGAAAGGTCCCCGGCACTGATCTGAAAGAACGCGTCCCGACTTTGCCGACCCTGCTGCTGCGTCAGGTAGCTGCGGAGGGTGATCAGTCGGCACAGCAAGCTGTGGCTTTGATTGATGGTCCGCTGGACACCCAAGAACAGGTTAACCAGGCCTTGGAAGCCATCGCCACGCACCCGGTGCTTGAGCGGGCGTGGGAACTGACCCGGGTCTGGGAGCGTAAGGCTTTGGAATCTATCGAAAACCTCGACGACTCTCCGATTAAACAAGCCCTGATTGCTTTTGCCCACTACGTCGTGGAGCGCCAAAACTAGCCTAGAAGGCTAGTGTTTCCAATAGCGATTTCGCTGCGGGGTGGAGTCCGGATTTACCCACGGGGCTGGAATAAACCACGCGCCGTGGTGATCGAGCGCGACGAATCGCCACGTGCCGTGATGGAGATCGGCGTGGTGGGCTGCGCAGACCAGAATGGCATTATCCACCGCGGTTGAACCCCCGTGACTCCACGGCTGACAATGATGGATTTGGCACCATAGGGCCGGGATCGTGCACCCCGGAACGGTACACCCTCGATCTCGAGCAACCACGGCCTGATACTGCTTGAGCGAAAACTGACGCCGAGCCCGCCCGATATCTAAAACCTCCGAACGACCACCGAACACCACGGGAATGAGTTCTGCCTCACAACTGGCGATCCGCAGTTCCGCTGCAGATAGTGGCCCCAGGAACTGGCCCTGGCTTACGCGTTGTTCCGCCATGACAGTAGGCACCCTGTGTGGTGCGTTGTGATGGTTGCGGTAGGTGGCCAGTAGCGACTGGTAATCCATCAGGGTCAAAATTCTGGTTGAGCTACCCCGGTGGCGGGGGAGGCCGTTGGTTTCGGCGTTGAGCCCGACAGCTGCCAAGAGTGCTGCTACCACCACATCCAAGGTCCGTCGGGTGCGTTTGCGTGTATCGAACCACGTATGGTGATGCGCAGTCAGGGTGTTGCCGTGGCGGTCATCGACCATAACCGTGTTTGGATCCAAAGTTGGGAACGCAACGCGCAATGCGGTGCGGATGGGGTGGGGAATGGAATCTGGTTGTTCGGGGAATTCCAGGCGTTGCTGAATACCGCCCCCGGTAGCGTGAGCGAATTGATTAGCTGCAGCGTCTAGTGTCAGCAACAGTTCGGCGCCCAGCCCGAAAACGGTGCCACCAAAATCAACGCCACGGTCGGATCGTTTGGTAACCCAAAGGCGTTGTTCCGTCCGGGGAGATAGCACTTCGGCAGGTTCTGGCCCGTCCTGATCGATCGTGGATGCTATGGTGTGCAACCATCGCCGGCACATCTTAGCGAAGACGGCGGGGTTCACGGTTTGTGCGGATTCCACCAGTTCTGGTTCGACCGCCTCGATCACCCGGTGTACCAGTTCCGGATCAGTGGCTGTCTGCTGGCCGTATGTCCGCACGTCGTAAATCAGCCGCACCAGC
The DNA here is from genome assembly GCF_003703835.1 of Auritidibacter ignavus. Lineage (GTDB taxonomy): Bacteria > Actinomycetota > Actinomycetes > Actinomycetales > Micrococcaceae > Auritidibacter > Auritidibacter ignavus. The sequence goes on along the minus strand of NZ_RDQR01000005.1, from coordinate 2,086 downwards.
CGATCAACGTTGGCTGTGGGTACCCGACCGGCGTGAAAAGATCGCGCCAAGAGCGGAAGGACAGGAGCAGAAGGGGGTCGTCCTAATCGGGCCGGGCTCGGTTCGAGCAGATCCGCTCGCCGAGAACGTTTTGAGGCCTCGGTTCCGGCAACACCGAGTGTTTGGCTGAGATACCGTCGGACCTGAGTTATCCCTGTCTGCTGTTCTGGTATGCCAAGTAGTCTCTGGCGATCGACACTGGTTTCTAAAGCGTGCTGGGTCACCTGCGTGAGTCCGGTCTTGATGGCGTCGCAAAGATACGAGATCTTCTCCAGCCGATGGTGCATCTCTGGCAACGCATTGTCCAGATCTTTCGGTGGGGTGATAACTCGTGACTGCACCGGATCATCGGCTACCCGTTCCGCGCTCGCCCACAGGGTGTTCCAATCTGTGGCCGGTTCCGTTCCGAAGTGCGCCAGTTGTGCCGAGACGCTGGGGTTTTTCGCTTGTTCTGAGGCCAGCAAGACGAGGTGCTCGATGGTGGTTAGTAACTCGCCCAGACTGACACTCGGGGCCCCCTCGGTGTCGACAAACCAACTTTTCCAATCTGGCCCCTGGCTTTGGTTAGCCTGGAAATTCTGCGTTTTTGCCATGACACACCGCCTGGTCGTGGTCGAGGATCTGGTCAACGTGCGAGGCGTGACCCGTTTGTTGCACCCAGACTAGAACCGTCTCCGGCATCGGGAGGACTCGCTCAGGAGCAACTGTGGATAAGGACACCGCTGTCCACAGGTGGCTGTCAGCCGGTGACGCCAGGGAGCACGAGTCAGGAGCAGGCCAGGTTCAACCGGGTGGCCGAGGCATTGAGATGCGGGCGTAGGCCCTCGGCGATGCGCTGGCGGTCAGCTACTTCGACCGGCTGACGGAGCTGACGATACAGGCTGTCGTCGGAGTAGCGCGGGAAAATGTGGAGGTGGTAGTGCCAGACATGTTGGTTGCCGGCCGGCTCATTATGCTGTCGCGTGGAGATGCCCTCCGGATTCCAAGCACGCTTCATCGCCAGGGCGACCTCACGGGCCATCAGGGCAATGCGGGTCAGCACCCGGTCCGGGAGGACATACAGTGATTCGTAATGTTCGGCCGGGGAAATCATGACGTGTCCTTTATGTGGGCCGAAACCGTCAACGGCAACAAAGACGATCAGATCATCGTCTTGATAGACGACATCGGAGGCTTCACACCGGTTATTGGGATCAGCCACGTCTCCGGAGACCAAACCGCAAAACGGGCAGACGTAACCCTCTGGGGCATGGGAGGTGAGGGGAACATCGTGGAAATCAGGCATGGTCCTCGGCATCTTCGTCGGGATCACTCAGGGCCCAGGTGATGACGTCAGTAACGACTTCTGAGATCGTGCCATCTTCACAGAGCCAGTCACCTTCACCATCTGGTGTGTCTGCACCGACGGTACGTCGCCAGAGCAACGGGTCGGGCAGTGGTAACTGATCGACGGGGATCCCCCAGGCTGCAGATTCTTCCTCATCTTCGAGAAATACCAGGTGGTCATCGACGATGAAAAACTCATCCGGGTCGAAAAAGAAATGGGTCGTTTCCAGTAGCTCCGGACAGGACCCTAAACACAGATAGAACTCAACGAGAGAAATCGGTAGGTCGTTGACGCTGAGAACCGGCTCATGTGCGTCGCGCAGTTCGGCGGAGATCGGTCCAGCAGCCAGCCGTTCGGCCAGTGTCTGCAACGGCATCCCGTCGGCAGGCGACCAGGCTCGCCCTAACAGATTGTGGGGTAGCTGTTGGTAAAGCTCGGTGAAGACCCCGGTGCTCGTGGAAGATTCATCGGCCATGCCCATTAGTCTAATCATCTGCGTCATGTGTGTAAGGGCCCCGACGTACCTTATTGATATTGAGCGCGTAGCTCAGGTCGTGCCTCACGTATCGTGAGCGCGAAGCCATAGTGTGAACGCATGGATAAGGACATTGTCTCGATGAGTGCTCGGATTGAAGTCACCAAGCAATTACGTAGGGATTATCGCACGGGGTCCAAGGCGGAGAAGTCAGCGATTTTAGATCAGTTTTGTGCTTCCACTGG
>NZ_RDQR01000042.1 GCF_003703835.1 Auritidibacter ignavus | reverse complement strand
GATCTCATTAGCCCAGCACAGCTCCGCGTTCTCCCGCTTCAGCTTCCGGATTTGCGCTTGGGCATCCGTGGACACCCCTGACTTCTGACCGGTATCCACTTCAGCTTGTTCCACCCAACGACGCAACATCTCTGTCGCGATACTGAGCTTGGGCGCGGTTTCACGAATCACCACATACCGGCTCGGCGCGTCCTCATCTTCGAGCCGATCAAACACCATGCGCGTGGCACGATCTTTAAACGACAGCGGGTATTTGGTTGGCATAGTTCTATCCTCTCATTTTAGGACGGAACAAAACCCAGGACGGTTCAAGTTCTACCAATCATTGAATCCGATCGAGCTCAGCTAAATCATTTCCCAGCACGGCAGACCCAGAAGGCCATAACAAAAACGAAGACATCTAACAGTTCAAACCCATAAAGCCAGAAAATAACGTAAAGTCGCTACGACACCAGCTTGAACATCAGACCCTGCTACGACGATGCAATCCTTCAAATCTGAACTACGACAATCCATTCATGCTCAACAACATGAGGCACGGCACTTGCCCCGCTCTCGGTAAAGAAGATCCTAGGTGGGTAGGTGCATCAAATGCTCGATCACCGCGGCCACCCCGTCATCGTCACAGTCCGCGGTGACCGCATTGGCGGCTGCTTTCAGCTCGGGGTGTCCGGAGCCGACCGCGTACCCGGTGCCGGCCCAGCGAATCATTTCCACATCATTGAGCTGGTCGCCGAAGGCCACGACCTCGTTGGCGTGGACTCCCAGAGAGGTGGCGTAATCGGCCAGGGTCGCGGCTTTATTCACGTCGGCCCGCGAGATCTCCAACAAGGGTTGGCCGGGGGCCGAATGGGTCACGGTCACGGCGGTACCTAGGTGTGCGCGCACCCTGGCCAAGAGCTGGTCGGGTTCCCGGTCGGGAACGCGGACCATGAACTTCAGCACCCCGGGATGCTCGTCCAAGCCGTCAATGGTGCGTGGGTAGTGGTGCAACCCTCCGGGGTGATATCCACTGGGGTCCTCGGGGTGGTCATCTCGAAAGCCGGGCTCTACCACGAAGCCGGTCAGGGTTTCAAATCCACACCGAGCTCCGGGTTCGATCCGGCGGAGCTCCTCGTAGACGGCGACCACACTCGCTACCGGGATCGGGTGGGCCTCCAGCACGGTCTCGGAGCTCAAATCATAGATCACCGCCCCGTTAGAACAGATCGCCGGCCCGTTCAGAGTCGCGACGAGTCCGGACATCCACCGCATGGGTCGGCCGGTCACAAAGACCACCGGGATGCCGGCTTCTTGGGCGGCCTGAAAGGCAGCGGTGGTGCGCGGGGTGATGACCGACCCACCGGCGGGGTGACGGTAGGAGATGATGGTGCCGTCGAGATCGGAGGCGATCAGGCCCGGCCGGCGCACGGGATGGCCCGTCGCGTCACGCTCGACGGATTCCCCGTGCGGGCTCAGGCCATCCCGGTTCACGGTAAGCCCTGCGGGTCGATGCCGGCAACCTGTAGCGCTGCCAGGAGTTCTGCGGTCTCGGGTGGGTTGGCTCCCGGCCGGGAGCTGGTGATCGCCGAGGCGTGGGCGGCGATGCGCACCGCGTGCTGGGCGGCGCTGGTGGAAAGTCGGTGGATGCCCGCACGATCGCCGAGCACCTGGTGCAACGCCCACAACAATGCGGCGGTGAAGGAATCCCCGGCCCCGACGGTGTCGGCGACCTGTACCGGGACGATCGGCATCTCAAAAATCTCCCCGTCAGCACAACTTCCCAGAATGGTGCGGGCGCCTCGGGTGACAATGACGAGCCCCGGCCCGCGGGCCGCCCAATCGCGCAGTGAGTCGGTGATCTCGCGGTGCGGATACAGCCAGGTGAGGTCTTCATCGGAGGCGTGGACGATATCGGTCAAGCCCACGATCTCTTCGGCCCGCTGCCGGTAGGCCTGCCGATCGGGCAAAATGGTGGGCCGGCAGTTGGGGTCGTAGCTGATGGTGGCGTGCTCGCGCACAGCGGTCAGAGCTCTCAGCACCGTGGCGGCCCCAGGTGCTAACACAGTACCGATGGATCCCACGTGAACGTGATCGAGCTCGGCCCCGCCGGTGGCGGTGGCGAACTCGGCGACCAAGGTCTCGGGCACCTCCCAGTTCAGGTCGAACTCATAGGAGGCCACTCCGGAGGGGTCGAGGTAGGCCCGGGCCACGGAGGTGGTCTCCACCCGCTCGAGCACCGGTTTCACGCCGTGAGTGCTCACGTGCTGATCGATCAAATCACCGAACTCGTCCCGACCCCAGCGACCGGCAAAAAAGACATCGTGACCCAGTTTGGCCAGCCCGACGGCCACGTTCAGCGGCGATCCGCCCGGAAAGGCTCGTTGTTCGGCGGTATCCGAGATCACCACATCAACGAGTGCTTCACCAATCACGCCCAATTGTTTACTCACGGGGTTAACGCTACCGGAGAAAGTCACGCCGGGTGAGAATGGGCTACAATCGAGCCGATCTGATCACCGCACTCGTGCATAAGGGGAGGCCATGGCCGGCACTTTGAGACAGAAACTCGGACTCACCTGGAGACTCCATGGCGATGGACGGCACATTCGTCCCGGTGAAGTGGTGCTACCAGAAGAGCGGTTGCGCTGGCCGTTGACCATCGGGGTCGGAGTGCAACACGTGATGGCCATGTTCGGTGCGACTGTGCTGGTGCCGACGCTGACCGGGTTTCCGGCGACCACTGCCCTGTTTTTCTCCGCAGTGGGCACGGTGCTGTTTTTGCTCCTGACCGCCGGGCGGGTGCCCAGCTACCTGGGATCCTCCTTTGCCTTCATCGCACCCATTACCGCCGCCACCCAGGCCCATAACATGTATGCCGCCATGGGCGGGGTACTCATCGCCGGGGTCACCTTATTCTTAGTGGGCCTGGTCGTCCATCAGGTCGGTACCGGCTGGATTCACGCGCTCATGCCACCGGTGGTGATGGGCACCATTGTGGGCTCTTCACAATCGAGGGTGTAGACGGGGGTCTCGGGGAAGTGGCGCGTCGATAGCTGGATAGAGGTCGAGGCCTTCCGATGATGGAAGTTCCTACACAAGCCATCTGAAAGACCTCGACGTGCCT
>NZ_RDQR01000041.1 GCF_003703835.1 Auritidibacter ignavus | reverse complement strand
CCGGTCCGCGCGCCACTGCCGCCGCATCCCCTCCGGGACCTCGCTGATCTTCATGCTCCAGTCCTTGGTCACCATCCTTGAACACCTTTCTCACCTCAAGGTGTTGCGACGACCAGTTGAATCCGCCCTGGACTCCGCGGTCGGAGTGATGGACCAGCCCGTCAAGTTCCTGCCCGGCTCGGCGGCGGGCCCACAGGCCCATATCCAGGGCGTCCAGGGCCAGATCAGTGCGCAGAGAGGTGGACACCTGCCAGCCCACGATCAGGCGGCTGAACACATCCAGGACGAAAGCGGCGTAGACCCACCCGGAGTAGGTGCGGATATAGGTCAGATCCGCTACCCAGAGCCGGTTCGGGGCGGTGGCGGTGAAGCTCCTGGCGACGAGATCTGAGGGACGCATCTGATTCTCTTCTCCTTCGGTGATGGTGGTCCGTATGGTCTTGTCTCGGCGGATGCCGCGGATGCCTTCAGCACGCATTAGCCGCTCTACGGTGCACCGGGCCACCTGGTGGCCGTTGCGGGTCAGCTGGGCGTGGATCTTCCTAGCCCCGTAGACCCCGAGGTTCTCCGCATGGGTCTTACGGATCAGAGGCACCAACTCCGCGTCTCTGCGGGATCGGGCTGAGGGCGGGCGCTTCTTCGCGGCGTAGTAGGTGCTCGCAGCGATCTGCACGCCCATGGACTTCAGCTGGGCACAGATCGGCTCGACTCCGAGCTCGGATCCTTCAACGACCTGGTGGCGGTAGGCATCGATGTAATCGACCGCCACACCAGTGGGCACCTCCCAGCCCCGCTCAGCCTCAGTTGAGACAGACTGCTGGGAGGCGCCCTGGCCGCCGGGGGCTACTTGATCTTGCGGTCGAGCTCCGCGGCGGCGAAAAAAGCCGCAGAGGTCCGCAAGATTTCATTAGCTCGCTTGACCTCGCGCAGCTCACGCTCCAGCTGGGCGATCCGCTCGGAATCCTCAGTGGTCCGGCCCGGGGCGAGCCCGCCGTCGATTTCGGTTTGACGGACCCAGTTGCGCAGGGCCTCGGGATGGATCCCGAGCTGTTCAGCGACCCGGCGGATAGCTCCGATCTTGGTCTCATGGTTCTTCCGCGCGTCCAACGCCATCCGGGTGGCGCGCTCCTTCAGCTCTTCGCTGTACTTCCGTGGTGCTGGCATAGTAACTCCCATTCTTTCCTGGTTTGGAAGTCTCTACAGAACCCGGGGCGCTTCACCGGGACGGGTCGTTCACTCCGAGGCTGGTGCCGAAGGGCTCGAGGAGGCTGGGAGGCCTCGATAACATGATCATCAGCCTGTACGCCGGTGGGATGACGATCCGGGATATCCAGCATCACCTGGTATCGACGATCGGCACCGAGCTGTCGCACGAGACGATCGCGAACATCACCGACGCGGTGCTCGAGGCGGTGATGGACTGGCAGAACCGACCGCTCGAGGAGTTCTACCCCGTGATCTATCTCGACGCGATCCGGGTGAAGGTCCGCGACAACGGCCACGTCCGATCGAAAGCCGCGCACATCGCCGTCGGCGTGGACATGGACGGGATCAAGCACGTGCTCGGCATCTGGGTGCAGAACACCGAGGGCGCGTCCTTCTGGGCCCACGTCTGCGCGGAGCTGGCCAACCGGGGTGTCCGGGACGTGCTCATCGTGTGCTGCGACGGGCTCACAGGCCTGCCGGAGGCGATCGAGGCGACCTGGCCCGATTCGCTCGTCCAGACGTGCGTCGTGCATCTCATCCGGGCCGCGAACCGGTTCGTGGCCTACGGCGACCGCAAAGCCGTGTCCAAGGGACTCAAGGCGATCTATACCGCGGCGAACGAGGACACCGCTTTGCAGGCGCTCACGGAGTTCGCCGAATCCCCGATGGGCCAGAAGTATCCGTCGGCGGTCGCGGTATGGGAGAACGCGTGGGACCGTTTCACGCCGTTCCTGGCGTTCCCGCCGGCCGCGCGTCGGGTGATCTATACGACGAACAGCATCGAGTCGCTGAACTACCAGCTGCGCAAGGTCACGAAGAACCGCTCGCAGTTCCCCAACGACGATTCCGTCGTGAAGCTGCTGTGGCTGGCGATCTGCAACATCGAGGACAAGAGAGCCCGAGAACGCGTGAAGGAGCGCGGCAAGCCAGGCCCGCGGAAGGCCTCCGGTCGGCTCGTCGAGGGCCAAGTTACGACGAACTGGAAACAAGCCCTCGCGCAGCTGACCGCCGCCTACCCCGACCGAATCCCCAACTACCTCTGAAAATCTCCCGCACACAAACCACTTGACAAGCCCCCACGGATCGCATCCGAGCCTGACGCCACCAGCTTCAAGGCACTGCAATGTCAGACGCTTTCGAGTCACTATGGCAGTTCACCGCCTCACAGCCCATCGCTCTTCAATGCCTGATCGTACTGTTGACGGGGGCAATTCCCTTCCTTGAGTCCTACTACGGCTCGGTCATCGGGATCATCGCCGGAGTTCCAGCCCTCCTAGCAATCCCCGCAGCCATTACCGGAAACATGGCCTCGACCATCGGCGTGATCTACGTTATTCACCTCAGGCAGAACCATCGACAGTCATACCAAGGACATAGTGCCCACGCAGACGCAACGGAGTTCCAAACGAACCTTCGAAACCCGAAGCTGCGACGTCGCTTCGAAAAATACGGGATTGCCGGAGTATCACTGGGGAGCCAGGTGATTCTTCCCAGTCAGATCACTGCCGCCACCCTTATCAGGGCAGGAATGCCGATTCGCAAAGTCGCACTGTGGCAAGGCCTCTCCATCACCCTCTGGGGAATTCTCTACGGTTCACTAGCAGCCTTCGGCATTGGACTACTCACATAACAGCACATTGAACCACCGAATCCGCTTCAAGCCCACGACACGTCCTGCCCATCAAGACGGCAAGCCTGCGAGTCACCCGCAACCAGCTAGATACCGCACCCTGGCCTACTCGCTATGACCTTGAACGCCTCTGCCATACACACGGGACGAATTGATAGCAACTACTCGCTCTGAAAACAGTAGCGTCCTTTAATGTGGTGTACGGCTCCCCGGTGAGAGCGTCATTCATTACAGAGTGACGGCCACCGTGTGATCCTTCGAGTGAACCTACCAAAGCACTCTCGAAAGGACGTTTCACGATGACCGTCACCCCTTCTAGTATCGACCTTCGCGGCCTGTTGGAGGAACAGCTTTTGCAGGCAAGTCCTGA
>NZ_RDQR01000040.1 GCF_003703835.1 Auritidibacter ignavus | reverse complement strand
GATTTATGCTCGGCCCGCTTGGCCGTCAGCTACTGAGGTGGAATTCGAAACGATGAACTGGGTCCACTGGTGGAATACCACCCGATTGCATGAAGCCTTGAACTACCAGACCCCGACCGAAGCCGAAGCAAGTTACCATATGACCCAGGCACAAGCCCTAAGCCCCGTATAGAAAACGGAACAAAACCCAGGGCGCTTCACCCCTTATAGTCATAGACCTCTGCGCATTGTGAAGCTGAGCGTGAAGTGTTGAAAAAGACCGTGTCTGGGCTTTCCGAGGTAGATAGGGCGATATCTGTTATTCCTGCCGGCTCCCGCAATGTCGCGCTAGCTCGAACCTTGATAGCCGCAGGGCAGTTGTCTGTCTTGTTATTCACAAATTGGGATACACTCTTTGTTCCGACTGACGGGGGGTCCTTTGGTCCATCTTGTCATGGGGACAGCAGAGCAGAAGCATACTGCTTAATGTACGATGAACTTGGCCTAGTGTTTCCCTCAGTGGTGTTGTTAGTAAGCTTAGTGGTCGTGCTGAGCGGGGTCTTTCCCAGGTATACGGGGATTCTCCATGCATGGGTTACGTTATCGATCTCTCCGGCAATTAGTTTGCCTGACGGCGGGAAGCAGTCTCTCAGATTGTTGTTGTCATCCTTGCAGTAGTCCTGTTGTCTGATGGTCGTTTGAATCATTGGCATGCCACAACTTCCAGTGGGTCTCCGTTGCTTCCGGTGACATGGGCTGCGAGTCACCTGCTGCGCTTTCAGCTAATCTGGGTGTACTTGAATGTTGCTATATCGAAAACGTCGGTGCCTGAGTGGAAGGATGGGACTGCTGCATATTTCATTACGTTGGATCCTATGTTTGGTACACCGGGTCCGTTCGGTCCAATCTTTGACTGGTTAGTCAATATTCCTGTTTTTCCCTGCTGATGACGTGGGGGCTATATTGATCGAGGTTACAATAGCGTTGCTCTTGCTCGGCCCCGTCCGGTGGCGTCCCGTTGCGTTCTGGTTGGCCGTCTTGCTTCATGGAATATTTATCGCCATGATTAGATTGTGGTCGTTCGCTTTCGTGATGATCGGAGCTGTGCTTGCGGCAACGGGGCCTACGGTGAAACTGCAAGATTGTGCCTTATGGAATCACTTTGATGTGCGGGAACCTCGCTCACTGTCGAATGCCGAAGAGGTGCGAGGATGAATCGCATACGCGTGAACGTGAAGACACACTGGATGAATGGCTGGTTCATGAGAATGTTTGCTTCACCGGTGCTGTGCGTGAATGGTAAGCAGATTCCAGCGAATTTCAGTGCACCGACTGTGGTATCTGTCGAAGAACCTGTCGTACGTATTGGCGCAGGTATCCGCTATTTCTCTCGTGGACCGGTATTAGGGTGTGAGCCTGAGCTCTGTCGTGTGGATGATTCGTCGGGTGTCGTGAACCTGGTATTCAAGAACGGCGTGTGGAACCATTCCCCATTTAGGATCGTGTCCGTGCAGTGATGTGCGGGGGTAAGGGGCTCGTGTTGCTCAATCCGCATCGGGAGTGTCTGCCTCGCGATGGCGGGCGCGAGTAGTCAAGAGCTCGGCGACGGCTGGTCCGGCGGCCAGGCCCGCGATTGCATCGATGAGGGTGTGGCTGGGGTCATTTGTGCCGAGCGACGGGGGTACGGATACAAGCGGGGAACCGGTCATCACATTCGGCGCGAACGCTGATCCAGGCAGCGTTGAAGATGACGGCATTGGCAGCCAATTCCCATCGCCGGCCGCGGTCGGCGCGTTCGACCAGTTCCCAGTAGCTCACGCCGTGCTTCTTTCAGTACCACGTGATGGCCTGTGCGCCGGTGGCAGCGGCGCGAATCGGCAGGGCTGAGAAGCATCCGGCACCTCCGGTGGCCAGGAGGAGGACGGTAACGAAGTAGACGTAGGTGGCAACCTGCCTACCGACGACATCCGTGGAGCATAATGGTCGCTTCGCGTTCATCGTCGAACGACGGGGCGTTGAAGACGGCGATAGTGTCGGTGTGGAGTGGGAAAGGTCTGGCGGGTGTGCACGGTGATTCCTTCCACGAGGTCTGTCGGGTGTGGGTGGTGTCATCGAGCGTCTGGACCGTTGTCGAGGAAGAATAGTGACTCGCCTGCATCGCCTTCGTCCTGGCACTGACTCTGACCCCATCGCTGGCCGGGCTCGAACGGCTGTTGCGACGGGCTGACCGGACTGCCAGAGGCAATCGAAGCGACCTGGCTGGACTCGTTCGTCCAGACCTGTGTCGTACCCCTTGAGCCGGGCTGCGAACAGGTTCGTTGCCTACGGCGATCGCAAGGCCGTATCACGGGCATTAAAGGCCATCTACACCACAAGCAACGAGGATACCGCCAAGGCTGCGTTTGGATGATGTCGCAGCCTCTGAGCTCGGCCAGAAATACCCGTTAGCGGTCACGACGTGGACGAACGCCTGGGAGCGGTTCGTGCCATTTCTGGCATTCCCGCCAGCACTGCGCCGGGTGATCTATGCAACGAATACGATCGAGTCGCTGAACTTATCAGCTGGGCAAAGTCACGAAGAACCGCACGCAGTTCCCCAGTGACGAGGCCGTGGTCAAACTGATCTAGCTAGCGCTCTGCACGATCGAGGACAAACGCGCCCGCGAACGAGCCAAGGAACGCGGCAAACCCGCCGGCAGACTCGTGCAAGAACAAGTCACCACGAACTGGAAACAAGCCCTCGCCCAACTCGCCGCCACCTACCCCGACCGAATCAACCCCTACCTCTCAACCCAATCCCCTACACAACAAACTTGACAAGTGGGGTGTATCAAGGATGTTGGTCAGTTTCTCTTGATGGGGAAGGATCAAGAGTGTGGCAACATCATCGAGGCGGAAGTTCAGTCCGCAGTTCAAGGCTGAGGCGGTCCAGTTGGTGGTCCAGTCGGATCGGCAGATTGTCGAGGTTGCCGGCGAGCTTGGGCTCAAGCCTGGCACGTTGGGTAACTGGGTGAAGAAATACAGGCAAGAGAATCCAGAGCCGGGGAAGGCGATGACTCCTGCTGATCACGGCCGGTTAGCGGAGTTAGAAGAAGAAAACCGGCGGCTGAAAATGGAAAATGAATTCCTAAAAAAAGCCGCCTTGGGTTCAAATCGTCAAGGCAACACCGGCGTGTTCGGCTTCAATCGGGGTGCGGTAGCCTAAACATTTCCGGGGCCGGGTGTTGAGTTCATGGGCGATCTGATCCAGGTCAGCTTGCGAGTACTT
>NZ_RDQR01000004.1 GCF_003703835.1 Auritidibacter ignavus | reverse complement strand
CGGTGCGCTGTGGCAACCTTCGGGGACTATGGTGAGGGCGACTGGAGCGGTCCTGGAATCCGTGGCCGGCCCGGTGGCGGGTCACCCATTTCGAGACCGTGGCCGCAGAGACCTGGAATCGCTCTGCGACTCGGCGCTGGGGCCATCCCTGATCGAAAACCAGGGCTACGATGCGTCGCCTTCCCTCCGGGGCCAGCGGTGATCTACGGTGAACCATAGGAGACCTCCGTATCTGATGGTGAGTTGTGGTAACCCACATCGATATCGGAGGTCTCCGCTTAAGTCACGGACCGTTCACAACGTGTCGAGGAACTACAATTGCCATTGCCCAACACCTTGGGATTCAGATGCCGTATGAACCGTCCTGGGTTTTGTTCCGTCCTGAAATGAGAGGATGGAATAAAACCCAGGACGGTTCACAACTCGCCGCCACCTACCCCGACCGAATCAACCCCTAACCTCTAAACCCAACCCCGTACACAACAAACCTGACAAGCCCATCGAAGCCCGCGTCATCGCCTGGCTCGCCGGAGAATCCACCACAGTCGAAGCGTTCCTGAGGGCAAGGAGCTCTACTGAGAAACCGCCTCCCGCATATTCGGTGTCCCCGTCGACAAACACGGAGCCAACAGTGAGCTGCGCCAAAAAGGAAAGATCGCAGTGCTCGCCTGTGGTTATCAAGGCGGTGTTGGTGCGCTGAAAGCTATGGGAGCCTTGCGCATGGGCCTGGCCGAGTCCGAGCTGCAACCGTTGGTGGATGCGTGGCGGGACGCCAACCCCAACATCGTCCAACTCTGGACTGATGTCAACGCCGCCGCCATCGAGGCAATCAGCACTAGCCAGCCTGTCAAGATTGGTCCGCTGACGTTCGCCGTCGAACACTGGCTGTTCACCCACCTACCCTCAGGGAGGCAACTGGCCTATGCGCGGCCACGGTTGAGTGAGAACCGGTTCGGCGGCACCGCCATCATCTATGACGGCATCACCAAGGGCCGCAAGCGGGGCAAGCTCAAGACCTGTGGCGGGAAACTCATCGAGAACATCGTCCAAGCCATCGCCCGCGACCCGCTCACCCACGCCATGCACCATGTCGAGGCTACAGGGCACGAGATCGTGATGCACATCCACGACAAAATCGTCATCGAAAACCGCAGATACGACCGTTGGAGACATCTGCCACCTCTGCCCACCACCCCAGCTTGGTCCAAGGGATTACCACTGGCCGCAGATGGCTACGAGTGCGCCTTCTATAGGAAAGACTAAGTGACCAACTTCTCATAATCGCCTCAACCTCGGTCACCTCCACACCAATCACGCTGTAACACAATCTCTGATTACGAGGCACTATTCAGAGGGCATGACGCTCCTCTATGACCAAGCACCTACACGCACTCACGTCAACCCGTTCCCCTGTCCGGTATGACGGTCTCGGTGCGGGTCATGTCAGAAGGCAGAGGCTATCGCTACCCCTTGCGCGCGGTCGTCGCCGGTGATGGTGGCCGTGTAATTGAGCGTATTCCACGGCATCCGATTTGACTATCCCTGCGTCAGAGCACCTCATCTTGTTGGATTGCGAGATTCTGAACTGCAAGCAAGCTTAGCGCAAGAGCCATACTTCCTACCGTTGCCGTCCATGGAACCCACGGTGGAGCGTTCAATGACATGGCAACGGCGTTTCCAAATAGAACGATGAGAATCACAGCGGTGACGATGCTCGACACAGTTGACCTACGGCGCACGCCGATGAACCCGGCGATCGTGATAGCACTCAGTGTGAGCAGAGTGATGCAGGCAACCATAGTGAGCGTCGCGGACCAAGTTCGCGCAGTCACATGCGCATCGGACACGGGTATGAACGACTCAAAAGTCAAGAAAACTGCTGTACTGAGCACGAAGCCGACCGCCGCGCTGCCTCCGATGGCGAGAGCATAAGCGGTGTTCTTAGCGAGGAAAAGAGGGCTACGCCCGCCGGGGTATGAGTACAGCTGGATCCGTCGGTTGCCAATGTAATCCGAGACAATGAAACGCTGGTAGACAACCGTCCCGTAAATGACGACGACACAGAAAGCGACGGTGAGTGCAAGCGTAATTACAGCGGCAGGTTCTCGTAGCATCGCGCTGTCGGAGCTGTCGTCGAACCGACCGACGAAAGTAAAGAAGTACAGTCCCATTAGTGTTGAGCAGGCTACTGTTGCTCCGAAGCGCGGAATGACCCGCACGTATCGGGATAGCTCGAGTCGAAGGAAGTGGTTCATCGTCCTGCCTCCGCAATGCTTGATCTGTAGAACTCTTCGAGACTGCCATCGTTCCTGTCCAGGATGCTGGTCAAATCCTGCTTTGCTCCAAGGCGCCCATCTGTGAGTACAGCAACGGTGTGTGCCGTTTGTTCAATCTCGGTGAGTACGTGGCTAGACATGAGCACCGTCACGCCTTCTGCGGCCAGTCTGGTGATCAGGTCACGCAGGTCAGAAATGCCAGTCGGGTCAAGGCCGTTCGCGGGCTCGTCGAGGATTAGCAGGGTGGGCCGATGACTGATCGCTCGAGCTATAGCGAGACGCTGTTTCATGCCGAGTGAGAACGAGGCGACAGGCGATCTGGCGGCCGCAGTGAGGCCGACCAGTGCGAGCAGCTCGTCGATTGGCCGGTGATCGATTAGGCCGAGAAGATCGAAGTGTAGCTGGAGAACTTGCTCGGCGGTGGCACCGTTTCGGAACTCTGGTGCTTCGATGCTCGTACCGATTCGCGCCAGGAGTGCATCGCGCGAGTCGCAATCAAGCATCCGTCCGGTCACGACAATGGCGCCCGAGGAAGGGAAGGCCAGGCCTGCGATCAGTTTGAAGAGAGTGGTTTTCCCAGCCCCGTTCGGTCCGATGATGGCGCAGATCTCACCGGGGTGAAGCGTGATGCTGCACCCGGTGAGGATGTCCCGGCCATCGATCGATTTCATGACACCGGTGAGTTCGAGCGTCGGAGTGGTGTTTGTCATGGTCAGCTCCTTTTCCGGAGGGCCAAATAGGCCACGGTGTAGGCGGCAACAGCCCAACTAACCGCAGCGACGAGGTTCAGCAGTTGGGGGTCACCGGCACGGAAAGTGGCCTCTCGGATGAGATTACCGATTGGCGCGAACGGAAGGAACTGATGCATTGTGACCGCCCATTCCGGAAGGCGCTCGGCTGGGAATGTGATCGGAGTGAACAACAGACCGCCGATCATGATGATCTGCGTTACTAGGGACGTGGCGTTGAGGGGCAGCCAGAACGCGATGGCATACCCGATGCTCACCATCGTGAACTGCGCGCCGAGCACGGCGGCGACGGTGAGCGCATCGACCTGGATGTCAACCCCGAATCGGAAGGCCGCTGCGAGCATGCCGACCGCGATTCCGGGAAGGGCTGCAAGGCTCCAAACCGCAGCATCGGCGAGGAGAATCGCCGAGCGGGGAACCGGGAGTGTCCGTTGGTAGTCGAGGAGGCCTTCCTGCTTCGAAGAGCCTGTGATTTGCGGAGCGAGGACGCATCCGACCGCAATGATGCCGAGGGTCCAGGCACCGGAGGACAGATAGCGGGCAGCTTCGCTATCGATGTCGGGGATGAGTAAGGCCAGGCCGTATATGACCGCGACGGCAAACAGTGCCTGGACCGCAGTGAAAACAGGGAGTAGATATTTATGGCGGAGCAAGCTCCAACGCACGAGACCGGTCCAGCTACGGAACCACCCGAGTTTGCGAGGCAACCTAACGGTCTGAGTAGACGCGTTATTAACGGACATTAGTGATCCCTTCATACAGCGATTCCAGGGATGCCGGTGCGAGCACGTAACTGTCTACGTTTCCGGCCTCAACCTGTTCGAGGACCCAAGCCACGGCGCCGGGAATATGCTTGGGTTCGAGGTCGAGTCGAAGTTGCCCGTCGTCGATTGGATGAACCCGCGAGGCTGATGGGGTCTTTGTGAGGTCGGCGCGGGATCGGACGGAAACGCTGAGGCTGGTTGTTTGCGCCTGCTGCGATAGCTGCCTCGGGGTGCTGTCAATCAGCACCTGGCCGTTCTGAAGCAGTACGTAGCGGTCGGCGGTCCGTTGCACTTCGAGCAGATTATGAGTGACGACGATGATAATGTGTCCCGCGTTAGCGAGTTGGCGCAGGTTCCGCCAGATCAGGGGACGTCGCGTCGGGTCGACATCGTTGGTTGGCTCGTCGATGAGCAGGACAGGTGGAGGCGCGATCACGGCCATCGCGTATGAGGTCAGGCGGCGCAGTCCGCCAGACAATTTTTCACCTCCGACATTCTGCCACGGTGTGATGTCGAGCTCGTTTATGAGAGCGCTGGCCTCGCAGCGTGCATCTCTCGCCGAAAGGCCCCGCAGTCTGCCGATGGATGTGATCGCCTGGCGGGGTGTGACTCCAGTTAGAGGAGCGTGCATCTGCGGCATCATCGAGGCGATGCGCCGAGCCAGATCCGGGTTTTTCGCGAGCGATTCTGTGCCGTAGCGGATATCGCCGGAGGTAGGCTTGGCCGTGCCGACGATTTGGTTGAGAAGGGTAGTCTTGCCTGCCCCGTTGTGTCCGATGAGCGCGATCAGCTCTCCGGGGTGGAACGTGAGACTGATGGCGTCATTCGCCGCGACAGCTCCTCGCTGGAACGTCTTGGTGATCGCCTCCAGCAGGAGTGGTTGGCTGGGAGGGGTCGAGCTTAACATATTTCACATACTATTGGTATCTGCAATGTGAATCAATGGTGACGCGACCTCCGGGGTGTGCCGGGGGTGCTGTCTAATAGAATGGAGTTTATGGTTCGGATGACACGCGTTCAGCAACGGCAACGCAACAGAGTGCTATTGCTTGAGGCGGGTGAGCGTATCTTCGCTGCGCGTGGCGTGGAGGGTGCTTCTCTTGATGATGTGGCCTTAGAAGCCGGTCTAACTAAGGGGGCGGTCTATTCAAACTTCCGTAACAAGGGTGATTTGATCCTGGAGGTAATCCGGTATCGTCAGACACTCTCGCAGGAAGCTCAGGACTTCCACGCGATCCTTGATCGCGCTACTGACGACCGCGAGCGCCTAGAGGCTTGGTGCGATGCTTGGATACTGACAGCCAGGAGCGGTGATCGCTCCAGCTATGTCCGCCTACTGTTTGACTTCATTCCCTACGCCCTGCGGGACGAGCAGTTGACCGCACGGTTTCTGGAGTTCATCTCGCCTGCCGACGATATCTCAATTGCGGAGTCGCCGATCCCATCCGATAGCACCTTCGCTCGCATCCCGGTTGGAGATCAGTTCCGCATCCTGACGGCGCTCGATCTAGGATTATCCGCTCTGGGGCTGTTCGATCCGGACAACGTCAAGCCCGAGCTGTACAAGACGGCTGTGCTCTCGCTCGCCCACACGCTCTACGACGCAAGTACGGAGTCAGAGTACTCCCAACAGCCGCAGAATGGCGGGCACGAGCCAGATCGCCAGTAGGGCGAGCTCAGCCAATGCGCCAACTGCCACCAACGCAAGCCATAGCCAAGGCGTTATGGGTGCAGATGTCCAGAGCCGGGCCGTGAGTAACTTCCTAGTGACGGTGTCGATCGTGGGGGCATCGAGCAACATCTTTGCCATGTGACGACCATCGCAATTTCGATGGAATCTGAACTGCCACACGAGGCGCACGACCATCACTGCAACGGCGACGGTCGCGATCCACGAGCCTGTCAGGGCACGCCAGGCAAGCGCCGTCGTTAGGAATGCGAAGTCGACTACCACGCCTGCAGCAACCGCTGATAGACGTGGTGACAATGGCCACGCCCAGACGTGCGTGAGATTGGTGGTGGCGGCCGCCTGAAGTACGCGCATTCGCACGGTACCTCCTGGGCGCACGAACCTGCGCCCGAAGCCGATGTGCGCAAGCTCATGCGGCACGGCCGTGGTGATCGCTACGGCGAGCGCCACGGCAATCACGAGCAGCGGATGCGAGCCTGCGGAGATGACGTCCGCGCCGGTGGGAATGCCGCCTTGGAGCAGGAGCACGATTGCGGAGGGGCAGAGCGCTACTCCGGCCACCCACAGCGTCGCACGCGCGACCTTCCACCTCCCACTAACGGGCGCGGCAGGAGGTTGCCGGACCTCCTCAGAGAAGTCGCACATGAATCCCGCATCTGACAACGTGGCGGCTAGCGGGGCGATGATGGAGGCATGATCGTCCTGTGCTCGGAGTGCGTGTGCGACGGGCTCGCTGACTACAAGCGGTTCCGAGCCGTCGGCGACGACCACCCACATGCCGTCGCGGAGCTTCCGCCCCCGGACTGGCTTCAGACGTATGGCCTGCTCTGTCGGTTCGGCCATTGTCAGATCTGCTGGAGATAGTGGCCGAAGACTTCCCAGGTGGCGGGATCGCCAGTGCCACACGTTGGGCAGTCGTCTGGAAGGCGTGGCCACGATGGATGTGCGAAAGCCGAGCCATCCTCAAAGTTCACTTCCACCTGCAGAAGGGAATGATTATTACACGATGTGATGTTTCCTGCTTTCCTCGGTTTCATTGGGCCTGAGGACAAAGCGCTGTGGCGCACCCTGCTGGCGAACCTGACCGGGGATGCGGCCTGGCGCACCCCACCGGTGAAAGCCTGCGCATAAAACCAGCACCCAGAAAACCTGGCGGCACAAGTGCTGTATATCTCGGAAAAACAGTGCCTGACGAGAGATTTTATGGCTAGATATGTGCGCGCACCTATGGCTGTATAGACATGACCGAATACACGCCAAGAACAAAGGATGGATACGATGCGCACAATCGGAGCACTTGATGAGCAAATCGAGACTCGCCAGGAGAAGAATCTGATGGCGATTGTCTCGGGCTATAAGGACACCCTGGAAGCAGGCAACGAACTAGTCGATCTCACCCGCGAGGTCTTCGACCATGAAGTCCCCACCCTACTAGACGAGTTACGCGAGTTGGAGATCACCGAGTTCACGATCTCCGCCCCGCAGACCAACACCACGACCATCATCTGGCAGCTCGTGGAACGCCGGGCCAGGCTCAACGGCCTGATACAGGTGAAATCCCGCTCGAAGAACTGGACCACCGGGCAGCAGGACCTTCTGCCAGCCTGGCACCTCAGCGTCAACCAACGACGCCTCGTTACTTTTTAGGTGTCGCTGTTTTCCGGCAGGATGTGCGGTGTAGGTTACCGGGTGGTTCCGGCATGATGTTTGCCCCCAGTCATTGATGATCCAGGGGTGTTGTCACCGGAACCGGTCTGGTTCGTTCGGATCGCTACTACAAGCACGCTGTGATCATGGTGGCACTGTGTAACGTGGATGTGAACGCAGGAACCATCGGTGACCTGGTCGTGTACTGGACTGAACCACAGAAACTGGCCGATAAAACTCCACCTGTTTCGTGGCATCGACATCGGCCAGACCGACCATCATGCCACCACTGTCACACCCGATGGCACGGTGGTACATGACAAATCACTGCCACCATCTGAACCGAGGATTCAGGAACTGCTGAAAGATCTTGTGGCCCAACACGCTAAGCCGTGGGTGGTCGTGGATCAGCCCAAGACTATCGGCACATTGGTGATTGCCGTTGCGCAACAGCGTGGGATTCAGATGCCGTATGTGCCTGGATTAACCATGCGCCGGGTAGCCGATTTGCATCCGGGCCAGGCCAGAACGGATGCTCGAGACGCCGACATTATCGCTGAAACAGCAGGCACCATGCCCCATACGCTACGCGGTATGGCTGTAGCTGAACAGCACCTTGCCGAACTGCCGCACAACTGACCCAGGTGCGCAATCGCTTGCCAGACCTGCTGACCCAGATCCATCCCTCGCTGGAGACAGTACTAGGACCTCGACTCGCTCATCCAGCGGTGGTGGATCTGCTGGGCCGGTATCCCACCCCAGCAGCCCTCCAACGGGCTGGGCGTGGTCATGTCAGAACCAGGCTGAACAAACTCGCGCCCCGTATCCCGATTCGACTCAGCGACGAGATCTTGGCAGCACTCACCGAACAAACCACCGTCGTGAAAGGAACCAGAGTCGCTGAACATATTATCGGGCGCTTGGCTACCCAACTTCAGCAGCTCACCCAACAACGACTCGACATCGAAACTGAGATCCTGTCAGTAGTTGATGCGTAGCGACTTACCGACTTCCTGACATCCATGCCCGGCGTAGGGATCAGGACACCAGCACGCATCCTCACCGAAGTGGTGGGCAAAGACTTTAAATCCGCAGCAGACCTGGCCGCGTATGCTGGCATCGCACCCGTCACTGGCCAATCGGGGACTTCGACCCGCGGCCAAGCGCCCTGCAGACGTGGCCACAAAGTCCTCAAACGGGCGCTGTTTTTGTTTGCTTTTGCCTCGATCAAAGACGACCCCGCTTCGCGCGCCTACTATGATAAAAACGCGCCGAAACCAAACGTCACAACCAAACCCTCATCGCCCTAGCCCGTCGAAGAACTGACATCCTATTCGCCATACTCAGAAACGGCACCTTCTACGAATCGCGACCAGCCCAACTAACACCAGCGGCTTGACGAAAACGATAGAAGCACCCCCCAGATCCCGTTCCAGCACTCTGCACAGGTGGTCAGATTATTCTGACTTCTCGGATGTCGTGGGCTCCGGTTTGGCATCCACGCCAGCTTCCTTGCGCTGCTGAGCGGTGATCGGCGCCGGAGCCTGGGTGAGCGGGTCGAAACCGTTACCGGTCTTCGGGAAGGCGATCACCTCACGGATTGAGTCGGTTCCGGCCAGCAGGGCCACGATCCGGTCCCACCCGAAGGCAATTCCGCCGTGCGGGGGTGCCCCGTATTGGAAAGCATCCAGCAAGAACCCGAACTTCTCCCGGGCTTCTTCATCGGTAATGCCCATGACGTTAAAGGCACGTTGCTGAACCTCGGGATTGTGGATACGAATCGAGCCACCACCAATTTCATTGCCATTGCAGACAATGTCGTAGGCATAGGCCAATGCCGAGCCCGGGTCGGTGTCGAAAGTGTCCAAAAACTCCGGTTTGGGCGAGGTGAAGGCATGGTGGACCGCTGTCCAGGCGCCGGACCCAACGGCCACATCTCCGGCGGCCACCGCTTCGTCAGCGGGTTCGAACATCGGAGCATCCACAACCCAGACGAATGCCCAGTCTTGGTCGGTTGCGGCGATTTCGGAGGGGTGCTTAATCAAACCGGTGCGGTGACCGATTTCCACCCGAGCTGCCCCCAGTAGCGCACGGGACTCGGTGGGCTTGCCGGCTGCGAAGAAGATGCAGTCCCCGGGCTGGGCGCCGGTGGCATCAGCCAGCCCGGCCTTTTCGTCTTCGGAAATATTCTTCGCGACCGGGCCGGTTAGCTCACCGTCATCCTGAATCAGCACGTAGGCCAACCCCTTGGCACCGCGTTGCTTGGCCCATTCTTGCCAGGCGTCCAGGGTGCGACGCGGCTGGGAAGCGCCACCGGGCATCACCACAGCGCCGACGTAGTCGTTCTGGAACACCCGGAAAGGGGTGTTAGCGAAGTACTCGGTCAGCTCGGTCAGTTCCAAGCCAAAGCGCAAATCCGGCTTGTCCGTCCCGTATGAGGCCATGGCCTCCGCGTAGGTCATCCGCGGAAATGGGGCCGACAGTTCCACCCCGATCAGCGACCATAGCTGGGCAATGATTTTTTCGGCTAACTCGATCACGTCGTCTTCTTCTACGAACGATGCCTCAATATCCAGCTGGGTGAACTCTGGCTGACGGTCGGCGCGGAAGTCCTCGTCGCGGTAGCAACGGGCGATCTGGTAGTAGCGTTCAATACCGCCCACTTGCAAAAGCTGCTTGAACAGTTGCGGGGACTGCGGTAGCGCATACCACGAGCCCGGTGCTAGCCGGGCCGGAACCAAGAAGTCGCGAGCGCCTTCTGGAGTGGAGCGGGTCAGGGTTGGGGTTTCGACCTCATGGAATCCTTCCTCGGCCAGCAACGTGCGTGCCACCCGGTTGACCTCCGAGCGTAGGCGGATAATCCGGGCCGGCTCCGGGCGACGCAGATCCAGGTACCGGTAGCGCAGGCGGGCTTCTTCCCCGACTTCGACGTGCTCATCGATCTGGAAGGGCAACGGGGCGGCGGCATTGAGTACAGTGACCTCCGAGGCAAACAGCTCGACGTCCCCGGAAGTGATGTTCGGATTCTCGTTGCCTTCGGGGCGACGTCGGACCTCGGCGGTAACCTGCAGGACGTATTCGTTGCGCAGGTGATCGAAATCTGCCTCATCGTGGATGACGATCTGGCCCAGCCCCGAGACATCACGCAGATCGACGAAGGCTACCCCTCCGTGATGGCGCCGGCGGGCCACCCAGCCTGCCACGGTGACGGTTTCTCCGATGTTCTCGGCGGTGAGCTCGCCAAGCTGATGAGTGCGCAACACAGTGCAACGACCCCTTAAACGTGTTGTGGTTTGTCTATCTGATGCTCGTGGACACGATCAGCTTTGTATTCTACCGGCTCTGTCTCGTGCCTGGAGCCTGTGGCCTGGAGGCGCGCTGGCCCCTAACGTGTGGCTCGTACCTGAGGGTCCAGGTCGTCGGCCGGTGGCATCCAGGTGGTGGGATCAGCTGGGACTTGTTCCCCGGAGCGAAGATCTTTCACCTCGTGGGAGACGCTGCCATCCTCAGCGACCGAGGAGAACCACACGAAGGGGATGCCCCGCTTATCGGCGTATTTGATCTGCTTACCGAATTTCTCGGCCGAGACCGCGACCTCGGTGCTAATGCCACGCTCACGCAACTGTTGAGCGGTATCCAGTGCGGTGTCCCAGTCCTGATCGTGGGTCAGCGCCACCAGCACACAGCTGGGTACCGAGCGCGAGGCTTCGGCCATGGTCTGCGACAGGATACGCATCACCAGGCGAGTCACGCCGATGGATAGCCCCACACCGGGGAAACTGCGCTTGCCTTTGGTGGCCAGCGAGTCGTAGCGACCACCAGAGCAAATTGACCCGAGTTGTTCGTGACCGACCAGCACGGTTTCATACACCGTACCGGTGTAGTAGTCCAAACCACGGGCAATGGATAAGTCCGCCACGGCGGTGCCCGGAACCCGGCGGTGGAGCTGATCGATGACCTCGGCCAGCTCGGTCAGACCTTCCTCCAGCAGTTCGTGTTCCACGCCGAGAGCACGAACTTGATCAACGAATCCGGTGTCTTCGGTGCGAATCTGGGCCAAGGCCAGGGCTTGTTCGGCCTGTTGAGCGGTGGCCCCAACTTCATCCTGCAGCGCTTCGGCAACCTTCTCAGCACCGATTTTTTCTAGCTTGTCAATATTGCGCAACACGCCCTCAGTGTCGTCCAACCCAATCCCACGGTAAAAGCCTTCGGCGAGTTTGCGATTATTAATCCGAATGGTGAACTCGCCAATGGGAAGTTTACTGAGAGCTTCGGCCATCACGAGGGCGACGTCGATGTCGTAGCGGAAACCCAGCTGACCGTCGCCGACCACATCGATATCGGCCTGGGTGAATTCACGGGCACGACCTTCTTGGGGGCGTTCACCCCGCCAGACTTTCTGAATTTGGTAGCGGCGGAACGGGAAGTGCAAATATCCGGCGTTTTCGGTGACGTACCGGGCGAAGGGAACGGTGAGGTCGAAATGTAAGGCCAGGCGGTTGGGGTCGTCGCTGGCTTGGTCTTCATCACCTTGCAAGCGTGATACCGCGTAGACCTCTTTGTCGATCTCTCCCTTACGTAACAGGGTACCGAGAGTTTCCACAGCACGAGTTTCAATATTGGTGAACCCATGGAGCCGGAAGACCTCGGTCAATGTCTGTAACACATGCAATTCCACCATGCGTTCAGCTGGTAACCATTCGTTGAAGCCAGAGAGGGAGCTCTTCCGTGCCATAGTGTGTTGCGTTCTCCAGGGGTCGATTGCGGTGATGCCGCTGGGATGTCATTTCGGCATCGATTCACTGAATACCATGCCATTCTATGCCTATCGGGGTAGGCTATTTGTGACCATGTGTGCCGATTCTCCATTTTATGGAGGCAGGCACACCCGGCCAATACCAGGAGAGTTTTAGCGGTGACTAACGGTCAAGAATCCGACAACCCACAACCCGTCCCGTCCGATGCCGAACAGACCAGCCCGGCGACAGAAAGCCAGACTGTGGACCAACAGTCCGCCGATGGTACTGAGGTCCAGGAAGCCGCTGAGGCCCAGGAACAGGACGTGTTGGCATCCACGGTAGCTACCGAATCGGCTCCCGAGCCGACGCCGGCCCCCAAACCCAGCGCTCTGGCTCCCAAACCGGGGACTCCGCTGACAGTACCGGCCACGGCGACGCCGAAGACTCCGGTTGCTCCGGCCGTGCCGGACTTCCACACGGATCTGGCACAGGCGCGCCCGTTCGCTGATGTCGCCGAGGACGGCACCGTGTTCTTGATCGATGGTGACGACCGGCTCGAAGTAGGTCAGGTCACCGATGCCACTGAAGACCAAGCGCTGGCCTACTTCGTGCGCAAATACGATGACGTGATGGCACAGTTGCTCCTGCTGGAGCAACGCTTGTCCACCGATACCGCCACCAACGAGCTGACGAAGACGCTGAAGCCTCTAGCCGATGCCGTGGAGGCTCGTGGCATGGTCGGTGATATGTCAGCGTTGCGGGAGAAGGTTGCACAGCTTTCCACCGCCCTCGAGAATCGGCGCGAGCGGGAAAAGCAGGCCCGGGCCGAGGCCTTGGAAGAACAGCGCCAGCAGCGTGAAGCAGTGGTCAACGAAGCCGAGGAACTGGCTGCACAAGATCCCCAACAGATTCACTGGAAGAAGACCTCCAACCGGATGAAGGAGCTCTTTGAGAGCTGGCGGGAACTCCAGAAATCCGGCCCGCGGTTATCCAAAGACGTCGAAGATGCACTGTGGAAGCGGTTCCGTTCGGCTCGGAATCGGTTCGATAAGGCGCGCCGGGCCTTTTTCTCGGAACTGGATAGCAAGAATGCTGAGGCCAAGAAGGTCAAGGAGAAGCTGATCAGTGAGGCTGAAGAGCTACAGCATTCCACGGATTGGGCTCGCACCACGCAGAAGTACCGTGATCTGATGACGGCGTGGAAGAAAGCTCCGCGGGCGGCGCGCAAGGAAGACGATGCGCTGTGGGCTCGTTTCCGCGCCGCTCAGGACGTGTTCTTCGGTGCTCGTCAGGCCGCTCACGACGAGATCGATCGCGAATTCCAGCAGAATCTTCAGGTCAAGGAACAAATCCTGGAGGAAGGTCGCAGCCTTCTGCCCTTTACCGATGTCGAGAAAGCCCGGGCTACCATGAATGATCTACGCACTCGGTGGGATGAGGCCGGAAAGGTTCCGCGCAAGGATATCTCGCGCATGGATGCTGGCTTCCGCGAACTTGAAGACGCGTTGCAACAGATCGAGGATGACCACTGGTCACGAACCAACCCGGAAACTAAGGCACGCACCAATTCTGCCCTGGCCCAGCTCGAAGAAACCATCGCTCAACTGGAGACAGAATTGGCACAAGCCCAAGAAGCCGGCGATGAACGCAAGATTGCTGAGAAGCAAGAAGCACTGGACGCCCGCCGGGCTTGGTTGCAAGCGGTCCAAGCCTCGGCCGAGTAACTGCACGATCGATCGTCTCGACGAGGTCGTTAATGAAGACCTCGGGGCTAGCTGTCCACAGCGGGAACACCCGCCTCAGCTACCAAGTACTGGCTGTCCACAATGGTGTCCTGAGTATTTTTCCCGGTGCCACCTCGTGACATTCTGGAGGCATGCCTCAGCCAGACACTTCGTCCTCGATCCCGGTTCCCACCACCCGCCAACGTCTCGACCGTGCGGTAAGTCGCTTAATTCATCCCGACGCACCGTTGAGCCCAGGCGAATTGCAGGCTTTGCAGTTACGTGGCGTGATCCGTGAACAAGTTGGCGGGAGCTTCATCAAGACCGAACATCCCGATAGCGTGTTGCAACGAGCAGTAGCCGCCTATTGCTTTGGTG
The DNA here is from genome assembly GCF_003703835.1 of Auritidibacter ignavus. Lineage (GTDB taxonomy): Bacteria > Actinomycetota > Actinomycetes > Actinomycetales > Micrococcaceae > Auritidibacter > Auritidibacter ignavus. Next base: position 137,173 of record NZ_RDQR01000004.1, on the reverse strand, counting down.
CCAACTTATTTACCGGACGTTGGGCGCTATCTCATTCCACCGCAGCCTGGATTCATCTCTCAGGCCCTGCACCAGCGGATTTTCAGGCGGTCAGTGGTCACCCTCGACGGATGTCGCGGTCGAAGACGCGTGGCATCCAGGTCACGATGCGCAAAATCGAGTACATGCAGGCTGTGGAGACTAGCCTCCACCACGGGCTCATTTTGAGTCTGGGTCCGATCCTGTTTACCAGTGTGGAACAAACGATCATCGACCTGTTGCGCTTCTTTCCGGGAAATCACCAGCTCCGCACCGTCAGCGAGCTCTTACCGCACTGTGATGAGGCTCGGCTGGCCCGAACGCTGGCGTCACAGCGTCATCTGGCGGGGATGGAGACCGCGATAGCCCGTTATGGTCAGCTCGTCCAGCCAGCAGCCTAGGGATTATTTCTTACTCGAGCGCTTTTTCCGCTCGGAGGACCGGTAAACCTCGTAGACACCATCGATCCGACGAATCGCATTGAGCAGGTGCTTCAGGTAGCCGGGATCTCCCATTTCGAACACGAAGCTCGACGAGGCGATCCTGTTCTTCCGGGTGGTGGACGTGGCCGAGAGGATATTGACGTGGTGTTCAGCAAGGATCCGGGTGACATCAGAGAGCAACGAGGTCCGGTCCAGGGCGTCAACGGTGATGTCGACAATGAACACCGAGTCCTGGGTTGGTTGCCAATCGACCTGGATGAGACGCTCCGAATCGTTGGCGAGATTACTGATGTTGTTGCAGTCGGCACGGTGGACCGAAATGCCAGTACCACGGGTGACGAATCCGATGATCTCATCGGGTGGCACCGGGGTGCAGCACCGGGCCAGTTTTGCCATCACGTCTCCGGCTCCTGGAACCACCACGCCAGAATCCGAGCCGCGGGTTGGTCTTGGAATGAGTGGCAGGGAGATGGTGTCGGGGTCGTTATCGTCCACTAGCTTCGGTTCCGGCTTGGGAGGTGATACCAGTTTCTCCACCCGATCCAGCACATTCTCGACCGACACGTTGCCATCACCGATCGCCGCGTAAACCCCGGAGACTCCCCCAACGTTGAGTTGGTCGGCCACATCGCCCAGAATCCCGGCGTTCATGATCTTCTGGAGTGGCAACGGATGTTTGCGGGCTTCTTTGGTCAACTGCTCCTTGCCACGTTCGACAATTTCTTCGCGACGTTCTTTCGAGAACCATTGCCGGATTCTATGTCGAGCACGACCGGAGCGGACGAAGCCCAACCAGTCTTGACTGGGTGCGGCATCTTCGGACTTGGAGGTGAAGATTTCGACCCAGTCACCGTGATTCAGCACGTAGTTCAAGGCCACCAAGCGACCATTGACCCTGGCACCTACGGTGCGGTGCCCCACCTGCGTGTGAACCGCGTACGCGAAATCCACCGGTGTCGAGCCCGATGGGAGGGCTTTGATTTCACCTTGCGGTGTAAAAACGTAGACCTCCGAGGACCCTATTTCGGTCCGAAGCGAGTCCAAGAAGTCGTCGGGGTCCTGAGCATCTTTTTGCCAATCCAACACGGCCTTCAGCCAACCGGGTGTGCTCGCGGTGTCCGCGGCGTTCCCACCACCGCGATGCTTGTACTTCCAGTGGGCTGCCACACCGTATTCGGCCCGATGGTGCATCTCATGGGTGCGGATCTGGATTTCCACCGGTTTACCGCGGGGCCCGATCACCGTGGTGTGAAGCGACTGATACATGTTGTACTTCGGCATCGCAATATAGTCTTTGAAACGCCCCGGCATCGGCGACCACTTGGCGTGTAGCACGCCTAAGGCCGCATAGCAGTCGCGCACAGAGTCCACCATGACCCTGACCCCGAGCAGATCGTAGATATCGTTGAACTCTTTTCCGCGCGCCTGCATCTTTTGATAGATCGAGTAGTAGTGCTTGGGGCGGCCGGTGATCGTGGCATTGATTTTCGCCTCGCGCAGGGTCTGTTCGATGATGTCGGTCAGCTGGGCAATATTTTTTTGTCGCTCCGGAGTGCGCTCCCCCACTAGGCGCACAATCTCGGCGTACATTTTCGGCCACAAGGCGGCAAATGAGAGATCCTCCAACTCCCACTTGATCGTGTTCATGCCCAGCCGGTGGGCCAAAGGGGCATAGATTTCCAGGGTCTCTTGGGCTTTCCGAGCCGAGGACTCCGGTGGCACGTAGCGCCAGGTGCGCGCATTGTGCAGACGGTCAGCGAGTTTGATCAGGAGCACGCGGACATCTTTGGCCATGGCCAACACCATTTTGCGCACAGTCTCCGCTTGTGCGGCGGCACCAAAGTGCACTTTATCGAGCTTGGTGACACCGTCGACGAGCAGGGCGACTTCTTCGCCAAATTCGGCGGTGAGCTGCTCGAGGGAGTAGGAGGTGTCCTCGACGGTGTCATGCAACAGCGCTGCCGCCAACGTCGTGCCCGTCATACCCAATTCAGCCAAGATCGTGGCCACTGCCACCGGGTGGGTAATGTAGGGGTCCCCCGACTTACGGAATTGGCCGTCATGGTGTTGTTCAGCAATGGTGAAGGCCCGGATAATCACGTCCAGGTCTTCTTTGGGGTGGCGGACCTTGAGCGTACGAATCAACGGCTCCAGGATGGGCGAATAGTCTGTGCCGCGCATTCTGCCGGTGAGCCTGGCCAGTCGGGAGCGGTGACGTTTGGGCGCAGACCGTTGCTCTCCGGCACCGTGGCGACCGGATTTTTGCGCATCAGAAGTACTACTCATCCGGCACCGCCCCGCTTTCTCTCCGCTGACCTCTGGAGCCCAAACGCTGATTCCAGTACGGATTGTGGTTGATTGTTTTCATACACTAGTCCCCCGATGTCGCCGGTGACAAAACACCGGTAGCATCGGGGCAGACGGACTGTGGTGCGACGGTCCGGCGCCGTTAGGCTGTCGTAATTTGTTCTTCAGTCACGTCCTCAGGGCGCAGACCGGTTTCCTCACGGAGGTTGAGCACTCGGCGATCATGGTTTTTGACTTTGTCTTCCCCACCCCGCAGCAGTGCATACAGTGGCGCCTGAATAAACAGTGTGGCCAAGGTACCGACGATAATCCCCACGAAGATCGATAGCGAAATATCGCGCAGGGTCCCTGCCCCGAGAAGCCCGGCACCAATAAACAGAATGGACCCGACCGGCAAAATACCTACTATAGAGGTGGTAATGGACCGGACCAAGGTCTGGTTAACCGCCAGGTTGACCATCTCGCGGAAGGTTCTGACGGTATTTTCGTCCATATTCGCGGTATTTTCACGAATCTTATCGAAGACGACCACCGTGTCGTAGAGCGAGTAGGACAAGATGGTCAGGAACCCAATAATGGCTGCGGGCGTGACCTCAAACCCGGTGGCCCCATAGATTCCCACGGTGAGGGCCACCACGTAGAACAACCCCAGCACTGCTGCCAACGACATCTTCCAGGTCCGGAAGTAGATGGCCATCAGCACGGTAACCAGCACAATGAAGATCACCAAGCCAATCAACATCTGCTGAGAAATCGCCTCACCCCAGGTCGGGCCCACGAAGCTGGAGGTCACGTCATTGGCCGAGACCTGATAGGCCTCTTGCAGATTGGAGGCCACTTCAAGGGTCTGGTCATCGGTGAGCTCTTCGGTTTGAACCCGCATGGTTCCGGGCGCGATATTGGTCGCGGTGGCTTCCACCTCAGCAACGACGTCGGTCACGGCCTGCTCGCCCACCGTCGGGTCGGTGTTCTGCACCGAGGAGACGGTGAACTCGGACCCACCACGGAACTCAATGCCGAAGTTGAAGCCACCCCGTGCCACGGTGATACCGACTGCCACCAGTAGCACTATAGCCGCGATGGAAAACCACAGTCGCCACTTCTGGATAAACGGGTAGGACTTTTTGCCCGTATAGAGTTTATTTCCCCACTCAGCGATGCTACTCATTCTGCGTCCTCCGTGGTCTTCTCGTCCTGTGTCAGACCAAGCTTTTCCTCACGCTCTTGTTGCCTGCGCTCGGCAATGGTTTGGCGTCGCTGAGCTTCTTTGGCTCTGCCCTTGATCTTTTTCTTCTTCACGGGTGCCCGGCTGGGTTCGTCGTTAAACTCCCGGACCCGGCCAGCGCCCTGGTAGAGCGCTTTTTGTCCCAGCAACGAGGGGTCCATCCCCGACAGCGGATGTCCGCCACCGAAGAACTTCGTTCGTGCTAACAGTTGCATAACTGGGTGGGTGAACATAAACACCAGCAACACATCGATCAGTGCCGCCAGGCCCAGAGTGAAGGCGAAACCGCGGACATTACCGACAGCCACGAAGTACAGCACTACCGCGGCCAGCAGGTTCACGGCCTTAGAAACGATAATGGTACGTTTAGCCCGCGACCACCCGAATTCCACGGCTGATTCGAACCGTCGCCCCGACCTCATTTCGTCCTTGATTCTTTCAAAGTAGACGATAAAGGAGTCCGCGGTCAGACCAACGGCGACGATAATACCGGCCATACCGGCCAGCGATAATCGATAATTATCCGACCAACCCAGCAACACGATCGCCACGTAGGTCAGCAGGAACATCACCAGCAACGAGGTCAGGGTGACAAAACCCAGGGCACGGTACTGGTAGAACTGGTAGACCGCCACCAGGCCCAAACCGATCAGTCCAGCCACCACGCCCCAGAACAACTGGTCCTGGCCCAGGGTCGCCGAAATCTGTTGTTCAGATTCGATAGTGAAGCTAATCGGCAGAGCACCATATTGGAGCTGTTCGGCCAGGGCTTGGGCCGATACTTCGGTGAAGTTTCCTTCAATCGTGGCACGGCCGTCGGTGATCACCGCATTCGAACGCGGTGCGGAAACGATGGTGCCATCCAGGACGATCGCAAACTGGTTCTGTGGTTCCGGCATGCCCGTGATGCGCTGAGTGACCTCGCGGAAGGCCTCCGTGCCTTCGTCGTCGAAGCTGAGGTTGACCACCCAGTTATTAGCCGACACTCCAGTTGGGGTCTGTGCCATACCGTAGTCGGCGTTGTCGATCTGGGTCCCTTCAACTTCGACGGGGCCCAGAATGTATTTCATCCCATACTCGGGGTCACAGGCAACGACCGCTTCATCTGTGGGCAGTTGTTCGTTTATTTCCTGCTGTTGTTGCTCACGACAGTCGGTGTTTTGAAACTCGTAGGCCAGCTCTGGGCTGATCCAGTTCTGATCCGAGCCATCTTCGGGTTCCGCCTCTGGCTCGGGGAAATCCTCCACGTCTTGGCGCTCCTCTTCCGGGGTAGCAATACCCGGGGCGCCTTGGAGGACCGCGCGGAATTCCATATTGGCCGAGGCCTGGATTAAATCGCGGGTTTGTTGATCCGGGTTGCCGGGCAGGGCGACCACAACGTTGTTATCGCCTTGGGTATTAATTTCAGCTTCCGAGACACCGGAACCATCCACACGGGCACGAATAATCTCGACGGCCTGGTTCAGCGTTTCGTCGGTGACTTCTTCACCAGAGGCGGTCTGCGGTGAGAGCACCATCTGGGTACCGCCTTCGAGGTCCAAGGCGAGCAGGGGCAAGCCATTGGTTTGGTTGGTGGCGATACCTACGCCGAGGATGCCAGCCAGCACGACGACTATCGCTGCCAGCCAGCCCAGAGTGCGTCGCGCGCGCCCTTGGGGGGTCTTTGAGGCCATGATGGTGTGGATCTTTCAGTTCTGGAGTGCGGACTCACGAAAGGTTCAGCACCCCGGGGTGCTGAACCTTTCGTGATGGTCTGGTGGTTATTTCTTCTCGTCGTCGTTTGGGGAATCTTTGTCGGTCTCCTCGGTCGAACCGTATTCTTCGCGGGGATCCTCCGGGTTACCCGATGCCTGAGTGTCGGTGGCGTCGCGGTTCTCGCTGTTGATCACGATCTTGTTGGACTCATCCGGTGTTGGTTCCGAGCTAGCAGTCGAGTCAGCGGTGTCTGCCACCGGTTCGATGACTTGAGCAATGGTCTGCAGGTGTACGGTCACGCTGTTGCCGGGCGAGACCTCAAGGACCACCTTATTGTCGTCGTGGTTGACCGAAATCACGGTACCGAAGATTCCGGCAGCGGTCATGACCTCAACGCCCGGGGCCAAGGCCTGGCGAGTTTCCATCTGCTTCTTCTGCTGTTTCCGGGTGCCACGCATGGACAAGAAGATCAGCAGACCGAAGATGACCAGCATGACGATCAAAAAGCCAGCGCCAAAACCGCCGCCACCTTCAGCATTCTGAGCCAGTGGGTTGACGAGATGAGTCAGGTCAGCAAAGTGCATGTATCGATCCAATTCCTCGGGACAATGATGTCTAGATCTTCCACCACGACAAGTCTCGTGGTGGAACGCATTATTCTCAGGCTACCTTAGGCACCTGAGGTCGGGCCTAATTCTTAAGGGTCACCTTCACGCTGGAGACCATTCTCACGGCACGGTCGCTTGATTTTTGCCCGGGTCTAGTCGTGGGACTCGTCCCGGGAGAAGTCATCTGGGCCGAATAACGGAGAGGTCTGACCGGGTTCATCGGTCTGGGATTCTGCGAGTCGCCACATTGACTGCACCTCTGCGTTGTGAGGAACATCAAGTCCTAAATGTTCCCAGGCCGCCGGCATCGCGATCCGCCCGCGCGGGGTACGTCCCAGGAGTCCTTCACGCACTAGGTAGGGCTCGGCAACTTCTTCGACGGTTTCGACCTCTTCACCGACGGCAATGGCCAGGGTGGACAGTCCGACCGGGCCTCCGCCAAATTTCTGACACAATGCTTCGAGCACGCCACGATCGAGGCGGTCCAAACCACGCCGGTCAATTTCGTAGATATCCAGGGCGGTGGAGGCCGACCGGGCATCCACTTCGTCAAGGTGGTGGACCAGTGCCCAGTCACGCACCCGGCGTAGCAGTCGGTTGGCGATACGCGGGGTACCACGGGACCGTGTTGCGATTTCGGCAAAGGCTCCCGGTGACAGGCGCATATCCAGCATGGCTGCCGAGCGGCGTAGCACCAGTTCGAGTTCGGCCACGTCATAGAACTCCAAGTGACCGGTGAAACCAAACCGATCCCGTAGGGGACCCGGCAAGAGCCCCGCTCTGGTGGTGGCTCCGACTAGCGTAAAGGGTGGGAGCTCGAGCGGAATGGACGTCGCCCCAGCACCTTTGCCGACCACGATATCGACCCGAAAATCTTCCATGGCCATATAGAGCATTTCTTCAGCTGGACGTGACATCCGGTGAATTTCATCCAGGAAGAGCACTTCTCCCTCAGTGAGCGAAGAAAGGATCGCAGCGAGGTCACCTGAGTGTTGGATGGCCGGACCAGAGGAGATCCGCAGCGGGGCGTTCATTTCGGCTGCGATAATCATCGACAGGGTGGTTTTGCCCAGCCCCGGAGGACCTGAGAGCAACACGTGGTCGGCGGTGGCATCACGGAGTTTGGCGGCTTCGAGCACTAAGGACAGTTGTTCGCGAACCCGGGATTGGCCCACAAAGTCTCCGAGATGCTTCGGACGCAACGCGGCCTCAATTTCACGTTCTTCGGTGGAGGCACTGGGCCCGATCAGGCGGGAATCCTGCTCAGCGTTGTGGGGATCGGTACTCATCTCGATCTAGCATGCCTTCCGACGGAGAACGTGTTATGAGTGGACGCGACGTTGTCCTTGTCCCAGGTGACGCAACGTCGCGCGCAGAACCTGGGAGACGTCCTGTGACTCGCGCAATTCGGGTTCATGTTCCAGAGTGGATTTCAACGCCTTGGTGGCATCCTTGTCGGTCCAGCCGAGCCCGGTGAGAGCTTCGTGAACTTGCTCCTGCCACACCGGGTCATTGCCCGGCGTGGCACCGCTCGGCTGCCCTGCCTGTGCGGGGTTCTCGGCCGGTACGAGCTTACCGGACAGTTCCAGGATGATCCGGCGGGCGGTTTTCGCACCGATGCCGGGCACCTGGGTGAAGGCCTTATCGTCGTCTTGGGCGACCGCGCGCCGGACCTCTTCGGGTGCATAGACCGCCAGAACCGCCAGAGCGATCCGGGGCCCGATCCCGGAGATGGTCAGCATCGTCGTGAAAATTTCGCGTTCGTCCCGGGAGCGAAACCCGTAGAGGGTCATGGCATCTTCACGAACGATCAGCTCGGTCAGCACGCGTGCTTGGTCCTCGATCCGCAGTGTCGCCAGTGTTTGCGGGGTGGCGAAGAAGGTATAGCCGACACCGTTGACATTGAGCACCGCCGCATCGACGCCGAGGTACTCAACCACTCCGGTCAACGAGGAAATCATGAAGCCTCCGTAGCTGTGCGTCGGGCTCCGCCAGGTGTTTTGTCCACTGCCCGTACCGCAAATGATAGAACTAATCTACGAACACTGTACCCCGCAGGGTGCAACCGATGTTAACGGGCACGCCGTTCGGCTTCCAACCACGCTCGCTGGGCTGGGGTTGTGGGGCGGGAATTCTTTGCTGTCGCACCGGGAAATTTCGATGGTCGGGCCGGGCTGGTCAATTTCCCGGTGTCCAGTCCACGCCCGTGGAGTCCCCCGCGCCAGGCGTGGGCGATCGCCAGTGCCATCGCGTCGGCTGCATCGGCGGGTTTCGGTGGCGAATCTAAGCCCAGGACCCGGGTTACCATCGCGGTGACCTGGTTTTTATCGGCGGAACCGTTTCCGGTGACCGCAGCTTTCACCTCGGAGGGGGTCAGCAAAGCGACCGGAATATTGCGTCGGCCCGCCGCTGCGATCACCACTCCGGAAGCTTGGGCGGTACCGACTACGGTTGGCGTGTTGTTTTGAGCGAACATCCGCTCCACGGCCAGGTGGTCGGGACGGTGCGACTCAAAGAAATCGGCAATGGCCTCGTCGATGGTCGCCAGTCGCTCACCGATCGAGGCCGTGTTCGGAGTCCCCACCACGCGTACGTCCACCAGAGTGGCCTGCCGGTTGGGGGCGACGTCGACCACGGCCATGCCACACCGTGTCAGTCCCGGGTCGACCGCCAGCACCCGCAAGGGTTTGCTGGGAACCCGCACCGGTTAGTCGTCCTCGTTCTCAAGTTCTGCGGCCACCTCATCGGTGATGTCCACGTTGGAGCTGACGTTCTGTACGTCGTCGAGCTCTTCGAGAGCATCAGCTAAGCGCAGGAATTGGCGGGCAGCTTTGGCATCGAGCTCGACCTTCATCGTGGCCACGAACTCGACTTCGTCGGATTCGTAGTCGATCTCGGCTTCGTCGAGTGCTTTGGCTACATCCTGCAGATCGGAGGGGTCCGAGTAGACTTCGAAGCTACCACCGGACTTGGCCACTTCTTCGGCTCCGGCATCCAGGACCGCCATCAGGATTTCGTCTTCTTCTTTACCCTCGGCGTCCATGCGGACCACGCCTTGGCGGTTGAAGAGGAAAGCGACCGACCCGGAGTCGGCCAGGGTGCCGTTATTGCGGGTGACGGTGTGGCGCACTTCGGCTGCAGCACGGTTCTTGTTATCAGTCAAGCATTCGACCATCAACGCCGAGCCTTCGGGACCGCGAACCTCGTAGATAATCTCTTCGTAGTTAATGACCTCACCGGTCAGACCGGCACCGCGCTTGATGGCACGGTCAATATTGTCATTGGGCACCGATTGCTTCTTGGCTTTGGAGACTGCAAGATCCAGCGCCGGGTTACCTTCCAGATCTGGCCCACCGGCACGAGCGGCTACCTCAATCGCCTTAATGTGCTTGGCGAACATTTTGGCGCGCTTGGCATCCAGGGCAGCTTTTTTATGCTTGGTTGTTGCCCATTTTGAGTGACCGGCCAATGGAGCCTCCTTATGGGGGTCAGGGTGCGAACAATAAAACTCTGCCCTATAGTCTAAACCCAGCCCGCTTCTCTACCGCGATAACTGTGGCACTACACGTCGCGGGCCACTGAGCACCACATAGAGCCAGCTCAGCGTTGCTTGTTCCCAGCGGTCAGGGTCAACATTCCATTCTCGCGTGTGCCGGGCCTTGGTGAATCGCACCAACGAGACCAAATCCGGACGCAGATTCGCCAGCTGTCCAGCCGGCCCGATCGGAACGAAGTCGTCGTCTTCAGAGTGCAGAATCAGCACCGGGTGCTGGAGTTGCTCGGCCCGGTCCACCCAGTTCAAGGCTTTCAAGTCCACCGGGGCTGCCAGCCCGGCAAGACGACGGGCCCATTTATTGGCAATCATAAATTGCCCCAGATGACCCACCGCGTCGGGAAGCCGGTTCAACCGGGCCTGGTAGGCCAAGACATCAATCCAGTTAATAACCGGTCCGTCGAGGACCAGCCCCGCAATCCGGTCGCGTAACGGTGACTGGGCAGCCAATTGCAGGGACACCGCACCACCCATGGACCAGCCGAAAATCACGACTTGTCGGGCACCGTGACTCAGCGCATAGTGCATGGCAGCTTCCACGTCGGGCCATTCGGTCGCTCCGAGCCCGTATCGGCCATCTCCGGCCGGCGGGGCGTTGCCGTCGTTGCGGTAGGAAATCAATAAGCTCGGCATGCCTAGAGCGCCGGCGACGCGCAGGGCACGAATTCCTTCGGTACGCCGGGAGCCACGTCCGTGAACCATAATCGCCCAGGTGTCTTCTCCGAATTCAGGGGTCTGGGTAGGAAGGGGGGACTCGGCGACACGCGGGACTTGGGGTGGTACATACCAGGCCGGGGCTTCGCCACGTTCGACGGGAATGGACACTTCCTCGGACACAAACCCGGCATCACCGGGGTGGGGCCAGGTAAAGCCGGTCCAGGAGCCTTTTTGCGCCGCGGTGAGATCCCCGGAATAGATCTGTTCAATTTCTCGCACCACAATCCCGGCTTCAGCGTCGCGGTCAACGATCTTACCGATGCGGGCGATACCTTCACCGGCGGCGAAGGTCAGCGAATAGCGACCTTCCACGGTGGTTTCACGGGTGGCCTGCAACGCGATGTGAGGCCGGGGACCGTAGGGCTCAATGATTGCGTAAATCCGGATGTCTTCGGCCACCCGTCGCGTCGGGGTCACGACCGTACGGGCAAAGACGGTAGCCAGGGTAGAAATGGTGCCGGCAAACAGCGAGCCCACCACCGCAGCAGAGGCACCGACCACGGCGAGCACTTGGGAAAACCGTGCTCGAGAACGCGAGTTGTCAGACTCAGCGCGGGATCGGGGGAAGACTCGCATACTGGTCATTCTTCCCCGTTCACCGGGGAATTTCCAGTTTCTCAAACGTCGGGTCGGGAACAATCCCCTGGCCTGTGACGTTATAGCGGATATGACAGTTTCAGATACCTCTCACCACCAAGACGACACCACACAAACCACCACTACCCGCTCCGGTCAGCTCTCCGAGGACGAGTGGAAACAACGCCTCAGTCCTGCGGAGTACCAGGTGCTTCGCCAGGCGGCCACTGAACGACCCTTTACCGGGGAATACTGGGATGATTTCAGCGAAGGGATCTACCGGTGCCGGGCCTGTGGGGCTGAGCTGTTCCGTTCGGATCAGAAGTTTGATGCCCACTGCGGTTGGCCCTCATTCTTTGCCCCGTTGGCTGAAGATCGGGTGGAATACCGCAAAGACACCTCCTTGGGGATGACCCGCATCGAGGTCTTGTGTGCCCAGTGTCAGTCCCACTTGGGCCACGTGTTCGAAGGTGAGGGCTTCAATACCCCGACGGACCTGCGCTACTGCATGAACTCCATTTCCCTGGAGAAAGTCCCCCGCTCAGACCGATAAGCTCGAGGGTTCTCGGCGTGGCCTGCCCCCCATCCTTCAGGTAGCGCTTTAACCTTGAGGGGTGAGCATTGATCGGTCGAGTGCAGAAACCTTGGCTTCGGCGCCTGTGACTTTTCGTCGGGCGCTATCGGGACTGCGGATGGCCCAGCCCCGAGCGGAAGTCCGGCTGACTGAAATCCCGGCACCGCAGAGAATCGCACCCTATGCGGTGGCTATGGCCGCCGATGTTTACCCGGCCGTGCTTCCGGCCCCGATCACCTCAACCGTCACCACACTCGGAGCGGTTGAAGACCAGGACCCCAATGAGCCACTAGCCACCGGGCGTTTTATTCTCTTGCATGACCCGGCCGGTTCGGCCGTGTGGAAATCCACGTTCCGCATTGTGACCTTCATTCGGGCGTCGGTTGAAGCCGAAATGGGCGTGGACCCGATGGCCGCTGAGGTGGCGTGGACATGGCTGGTGGAAGCCTTAGATGGTCACCAGGTGGATTATGACCAAGCCGGTGGGACCGCCACGCGGGTGCTGTCGGAAAGTTTCGGAGTGTTGGATGATCGGGCCGATGCCATTGACATTGAAATGCGGGCCTCGTGGAGTCCTACCAACCTGATGGGCGAATCGATGGAGAACCACCTGGAGGCCTGGGCAGATATGGTCTGCGCCTTTGCTGGTTTACCACCGGTTCCTGAAGGCGTCACAGTTCTCCCTCGAGCACGAAGGACGTAACATCATCCTGACCACAAACGCAGAATCTGAGGCACCGGTTCTGATCACCGAGCCGGCCGAGGGCATCCCAGAACTTACCGACACGCCCGAAGGGCTCACCGAATGCGCTGAAGCGCTCCGCGCCGGTAGCGGACCGGTGGCCATCGATACCGAACGCGCCTCCGGATTTCGCTACGGTCAGCGAGCATTCTTGGTCCAACTCAAGCGTGAAGGCTCCGGCATTTGGCTCATCGACCCCGAACCCTTGGAGAATTTGGACATTATTCAGCAAGCCATCGGTGACACCGAGTGGATCTTACACGCTGCCACGCAAGACTTAGGGTGTCTGGCTGACTGTGGATTACGTCCCTGTGCCCTCTTCGATACCGAGCTAGCCGGACGCCTGTGCGGCTTCCAGAAAGTGAATCTGGCCGCACTGCTACAGCGTACGTTGGGAATAACCTTGGCCAAGGAGCATTCAGCTGCCGATTGGTCGCAGCGCCCGTTGCCCGAGCAGATGCGTAACTACGCCGCCTTGGATGTGGAATTTTTGGTCCCGTTACGCGCACAGATGATTCACACACTACGTCGGCAGGACAAGCTGGAGATCGCTGCCGAAGAGTTCGAAGCGTTGACCGCTTGGCAACCCCCGGAGCCCCCTCACGAGCCCTGGCGGAGAGCCTCCGGTATTCACCGGGTGAAATCACCACAACAGCTGGCCATTGTCCGTGCCCTGTGGCATGCCCGTGATGAACTGGGCCGTCAGGAAGATGTCTTCCCGGGGCGGCTACTACCCGATCGGGCGATTATTGCCGCCGCGACCGCACAACCTGCAACCGCAGGTGAGCTGATGAACACCAAGGGGTTCACCGGCCGGGCTGCCGGCCGGGAGAAGGACCGGTGGTTGGAGGCGATTCGGCGCGGGGTGGCCGACGGACGGGATCCCGCAACGCGACCGGAGAAGAAACCGGCTGGCTCCGGTGGCCCTCCGCCGGTGAAAAGGTGGAAGTCTGTCGACGAGCTGGCCGCTCGGCGATTCGCCACGTGTAAGGTGCGATTGACTCGCCAAGCCGAGGCGATGGGCGTGCCGTTAGAGAACCTCTTACTCCCCTCGACGCTACGAGATCTCTGTTGGCGTCCGCCCTCACCCATTACCCCGGAAACCGTCGAAGAGTATCTCAAAGACCGGGGTGCCCGTAACTGGCAGGTCTGGGCCTGCTCAGCAATCATTACCGTTGCATTACTAGACCCGGATCCATGGGACAGCGATGACGAGCAGCCCTGACATGACTGAGAATCCTGAACAGACAGGTTCCACCTGTGCCGATGGTTCCTCTCATCTCGACCGTCGCCAATTGCTCTCTGGCACCGCAGCCATCGTGGCAGGTGGTGCCAGCATGCTGGGACTGTCCAGCTGTGCACCGGCCCAGCCGGATACGGTCGAGGACTTCTCCGGTCAGCCCACTGAAGTCCTCGACGCCGATCTGTTGCCGGTCGGGGAAGCCACCGGGGTCCATACCGACGACTATGACCTGCTGATCTATCGGGACAGCGAGAGTTCGGTGCAGGCGTTTCACGCGATCTGCCCCCACCAGGGATGCGTCGTACGTGTCGGTGAAGGGTCGGAGCCCGCCCCGGATTTCACCTGCCCCTGCCATTCTTCCCGCTTTGATTCCGAAACCGGTGATGTGCTGGGCGGGCCGGCTCCCCGGGGCTTGCGACGTCACCCCGCCGAGGTCCGCGACGGCGGCATTTGGGTCGAGGTCTAGCGGGTCGTCGAGCTCGTCTCTAAGGTTTCCACGCCCCGCGCTGCCGGTGATCGGCACGTAACCGTCGGGGCACCACGTGCCCGGTGCCGGGACGGTTGGGATCCCAGTTGGGGGTTTCTGCCTTCCGGCGCGGGTAGTAGTACAGCCTCCACCACGCCCACACCAGGCTCCCGAGCACCGGCAATAAGAAGATCGCCACAACCCAGACGATACGTCGCTGTGGTTCCAGAGGCGACCGTAGCAGGCTGATCACTGACCACACCATCACGGCCACGACCAGGATGGAGACAATCCACCATAGGGCTGATTCGAGCATTCAGGCGTTGGTCTTTCGGACGGTGACTTTTGAGGCCTGCACGCCGGCAGCTTTCACTACGGTCGGGATGATCTCGCGGGACCTGCCCGGGTGGACGGTGGCGACCGCAATGGTAAAGGCTCCGGCGTTTAGGACCGGCGAGTCGGCCTCACCGAGTCCGCGCCAGGCCAGCTCGCGGGTGGTCAAGGTTGCCAGAGTCTGCGCTTGATGAGATTCCACGTCACTCGGCTCGGTGCCACGCAAGGTATAGGTGATCTGTAGCTGTTCCATCTCGGCGGGGTCGATGGGCTGGTAGCCGTCTTCGGTGCACTGTTGGCTGAAGCCTGACAGCAGCGCTTCGGCCTGCGCGCAGTCCTCGAGTTTCTCGGCAGTGTCTACACCAGTGGCACCGACTTTGCCGTAGTGGACCACGAATTCGTGCTGGTCTTCATCCCACCACGCCTCCCGGTAGTGGGTGGGACGAGTGCTATCTTCGGGGCAGAAATAGGCTCGGATAATGGACACGGTGAGCACCTCCTGCGCGCGGGCCGGTTGATAACCCTGCTAGTTTAGCGTAACCGTGACCTGATCAAGAAAGCGGTTTAATGGCCTCGGGGCCTGCACTGTGACCGCGTGGGTCGTGGGCGCAGGCCCCGAGGACTGGCTTGGCTGCTGGTTGCGTTAGTTCTTCTCGGAGGAAGCGATCTGACGCAACACGTACTGCAGAATACCGCCGTTGCGGTAGTAGTCAGCTTCACCGGGGGTGTCGATACGCACATCGGCGTCGAACTCGGTGACCTTACCCTCAGGGTGGGTGGCGGTCACGTGCACGGTGGCCGGGGTGGTGCCCTCGTTCAACTCGGTGATACCGGAGATGTCGAAGGTTTCCGTGCCGTCCAGGCCCAGTGAGTTCGCGGACTCCCCCTGCGGGAACTGCAACGGCAACACACCCATGCCGATCAGGTTCGAGCGGTGAATACGCTCAAAGGATTCGCTGATCACCGCGCGGACGCCCAGCAGTGCGGTCCCCTTAGCGGCCCAGTCACGGGAGGAACCAGTACCGTATTCCTTACCGCCCAGCACCACCAGCGGAGTGTTTTGATCAGCGTAGTTCATCGCGGCGTCGTAGACATAAGCCTGCGGTCCACCCTCCTGGGTGAAGTCGCGCGTGAAGCCACCTTCAACGCCATCCAGCAACTGGTTCTTGATACGGATGTTCGCAAAGGTACCGCGAATCATCACCTCGTGGTTACCGCGACGGGACCCATACGAGTTGAAATCCTTACGGGCCACACCGTGCTCGGTCAGGTAGCGACCGGCCGGGGTGTCGGACTTGAAGGCGCCTGCCGGAGAGATGTGGTCGGTGGTCACCGAGTCACCCAACTTCAGGAGCACGCGGGCCCCGGAGATGTCCTGGACGGGGTCCGGGGTTTCCTTCATGCCCTCGAAGTACGGGGGCTTGCGCACATAGGTGGACTCATCGTTCCAGTCAAAGACGTCCCCGGTCGGGGTATCGATCGACTGCCACCGCTGGTCACCATCGAAGATCGTGGAGTATTCGGTGTGGAACATCTCGGTGTCGATGGAGTCATCGATGATCTGCTGCACCTCGGTGGGGTCCGGCCAAATGTCTTTCAGGTAGACGTCGTTACCGTCCTGGTCCTGACCCAGCACGTCATTGTCGAAGTCGAAGTCCATGGAACCGGCCAGAGCGTAAGCGACCACCAGCGGCGGGGAGGCCAGGTAGTTCATCTTCACGTCCGGGTTAATCCGGCCCTCGAAGTTACGGTTACCCGACAGCACCGAGGTCACCGACAGGTCGTTTTCCTGGATGGCCTGGGAGATCTCGGACTCCAGCGGACCGGAGTTACCGATACAGGTGGTGCAACCATAACCGACGATGTTGAAGCCTAACTGCTCCAGGTACGGGATTAGACCCGACTTCTCGTAGTATTCGGTCACCACCCGGGAACCGGGAGCCACTGAGGTCTTCACCCACGGCTTGGAGGACAGGCCTTTGTCCACGGCATTGCGGGCCAGCACCGCGGCGGCCATCATGACCGAAGGGTTAGAGGTGTTGGTGCAAGAGGTGATCGAGGCGATCGACACAGCACCGTGGTCGAGTTCGAACTCACGCCCATCCTCCATCTTCACGTCAACGGTGTGCGAGGGACGCCCTACGCCCGCATCGTCGCTCTCAGTGGCATAGTTGTGGATATCCTTGCGGAACTGCTCCTTGGCGTCAGAGAGCACGATCCGGTCCTGTGGACGCTTCGGACCCGAGATGGAAGGCACCACAGTGGATAGATCTAGCTCCAGGTACTCGGAGTACTGAGCCTCATTGGCCGGATCGTGCCACAGACCCTGTTCCTTAGTGTAGGCCTCAACCAGCGCGATGTTCTCTTCGGTACGACCGGTCAGTCGCAGGTAGTCCAGGGTCACCTGGTCGATCGGGAAGATCGCGGCGGTGGAACCGAACTCGGGCGACATGTTGCCGATGGTAGCGCGGTTCGCCAGCGGCACCGAGGCCACACCTTCACCGTAGAACTCGACGAACTTACCCACCACACCGTGCTGACGTAGCATCTCGGTGATGGTCAGCACCACGTCGGTTGCGGTGGCACCTGAGGGGATGGACCCGGTGAGCTTGAAGCCCACCACGCGCGGGATGAGCATGGAGACCGGCTGGCCGAGCATCGCGGCCTCGGCCTCGATGCCGCCCACACCCCAGCCGAGCACGCCCAGGCCGTTGACCATCGTGGTGTGGGAGTCGGTGCCCACACAGGAGTCCGGGTAGGCGCGCAACACGCCGTCGACCTCGCGGGTCATCACGGTGCGTGCCAGGTATTCGATGTTGACCTGGTGGACAATGCCCTGTCCGGGAGGAACGACCTTGAAGTTATCGAAGGCGGTCTGACCCCAGCGCAGGAACTGATAGCGCTCACCATTGCGCTCGTATTCGATTTCCATGTTGCGCTCGATGGCGTCAGGGTTACCGAAGCTATCGATTTGCACGGAGTGGTCAATCACTAGCTCGGCCGGTGCCAGCGGGTTCACGCGCTTGGCGTCACCGCCCAAATCCGCGATGGCCTCACGCATGGTGGCCAAGTCAACCACACAGGGCACACCGGTGAAGTCCTGCATCAGCACCCGGGCCGGGGTGAACTGGATCTCGTGGCGGGGATCGTCCTGCGGGTCCCACTGGGCCAGCGTTTCAATCTGCTTCTTCGTGACGTTGGCGCCATCTTCGGTGCGCAACAGATTCTCGAGCAGAATCTTCAGTGAGTAGGGAAGGTTCTGTGCACCTTCGACCTTGTTAAGTCTAAAAATTTCATACTCGGCGCCGTTGACGTCCAATACGCCCTTCGAGCCGAAACTATCGACAGTAGTCACGGAGATTCCTCTTCCTGCCCATCAAGGGGCGCTCAACCGATCTCGCCGAAGCCGCTGGCAGCAGTCCCTCTTCGCTGATCAGCGACGTGCGACTCGGTACCGGTGCGATGCCAGTGTCGCTGGGCTCGAAATCCAGCGACCAGAAAATTATTCTACAACGCGCAGCCACTGATCCGGATCAGATGTCGTTACCTGCGTCACGATGACGTCGGTACCCGGATCAGCGCGACACTACCGGGTGAAGATATTGACCGACTCCATGTGGTGGGTGTCGGGGAACAGGTCGAAAATCTCCGAGCTCTGGTGTTGCCAGCCCAGTTCGGCCAACAGTTTGGCATCTCGAGCCAGGGAGGCCGGGTCGCAGGAGACGTAGACGACCTTGGAGGCCGGTAACGCGTTGATGCCTTTGATGGTAGCCCGGCCAGCACCAGAGCGTGGCGGGTCAAGCACCACCGTATCGATGTCACGACCTTCCAGTCCGCCTTGGCCGCTGGGGGCCTGAGGGCGGTGCGCCCACGAGGAGACCACTTTCTCAGTGCGACCATTGATCACTACGGCCTGCTTCATCTCGTGCAGGTTCTTCCGGGCGTCTTTGCTGGCCTGACGGGCCCGTTCGACCGAGTAGACCCGGCCAGTCTCCCCGACCGCCCGAGCCAGAAACGCTGAAAAGAGCCCAGCTCCTGCATATAAGTCGGCAATGACATCACCGGGTTGCGGGTTCGTCGCCTGCATGACGGCCTCGACCAAGATATGCGGGGCGTCGCGGTGGGACTGCCAGAAGCCTTCGGCCGAGACCCGGAATGTAAAAGTTCCGTGGTGCAAACTGCGCACAGTTTCACTCACCCACGTGCGACCGCGCAACCGTATGGTGCGTGGCTTCTGGTCCGGTTGGAGTTGAGGAACAGACACCACTGCCGAGACGGTACCGGGTAGCCCGGAGAGTTGGCGTCGCCAATCGTTGATCGCCTTATTCAGCGTGGGCTCGTGCGCCAGCGTCTCGGTAGCCGGGTGGATGACGACCATGACTTCCTGGCTATAGCCGGGGGTGATGACGTCCACGCTGGAGGCCCCGAGGAAATTGATATCCCACAGGTGTAGCTCATCGAGTTCGGGCACCGCCAGGGGAATATTGCGGACCGGAATCATGGTCTTGGATCGGTGGACGAACATCGCCAAGCGCCCGGAGGCGGTCACCGCGAAACGGTTGCGGGTCCGCCAGTGCAAACCGGTAGGCTCATCGGCTTGCACTGAGGTCACCTGAGGCTCTACGGCGAGGCGACCAATCCGATTGAGTGTGTCGCGAAAAACTTGGGCCTTGAGCCGGCGTTGGTGTTCCAGGGTGATGTGACCGTATTCGGCGCCACCGATCGGCTGACGCCCGGCCTGATAGGCGCGCAAGGAGTCGGCCAATTTCCACTGGTGTGCCCGCCGGAATTCGGAGCCCCGGATCACGTTGACGGTATCGGCCCGCCAAAAGCGGGCCTTCGCGCCACCGGAAGTCACCACGGCTCGCACGACTTCGCCAGGAATGGCGTGGCGGACGAAAACAACGCGTCCTTCGTGCCGGGCCACGCAGTGACCACCGTGGGCCATGACTCCCACCTCAAGGGTCAGGATTTCCGGATCACCGGTGTCACCGACGCCGAGCGTCGAAGTCTCGTCTAAGGTAGTCACATTCACCATGCACCGGTCTCTTTCATCATGCGCGTACCGTGTGAACCCTCAAATTTAAGCAGGTAGGGCACAAAAACAGAATACGCTGATCGCCGGGAATAACAAGACTCATTTCGGTCCGCGACGTATCAGCGAGTTTCGGTGATCTCAGGGCCGCGTGTGGGCATGCCCTTCGCATCGGTCGGGGTTGACTCCGCTTGACCTGCCTCCGATTGTTCGGCGGCTGGTTTGACCCGACGCAGGTTCTTCGGAGCGTGCAGGCGCAGGATCTCCCGCGAGGGGTGGGGTTCCTGGCCTCGGTCAATCGCAGAGCGACCCAGCACGTCGAGCAACCGTTCAGCGTGTTCGGACTTCAAGACCGCTGGGCCTCCCACAACGGCACGAACGAACCAGCGGGGTCCATCAATGCCGATAAACCGAGCCACGCGCCAGCCAGGACGACCATCTGGCAATTTCGCCGGAATCTTGGCCAAGAGCTCGGTGCCAAACCGTCCCTGTTCTTCGGTCACAGTGGCGTTGTTGGCAGAAGTCAACGATTCGGTAAGTTCTTCCCGAATTTCGTCCCATAGTCCCTGCGAGCGTGGGGCCGCAAAAGTCTGGATCTGCAAGCTGGACTTATCGTGGGACAAGGTGACACCAATGATGTCCTTGGTCTTTTCTTCGACGTCCAGTCGCACAGCGATCTGAGGGTCAGCAGCAAGTTTCAACGCGCCGAGATCGACCAGGCCCTTGGCATGATCAATTTCCGAAATGTCGCGGGGACCTGCCGGGCGCGCGTCGGGGTCGGTCGACTCTGGCGCTTCCCGCAGGTGTTCTGGAAGTGTCACACGCTCGACCTTCACGTCGCGGTTGCGTCCAAAGAGCTTCAATCAACCTGTCCTCTCTCCAGCGGTGGGGCAGTTTCTGGTTCATCCATCTGCTGCAGTGTTCACCTATCGTGGCGTTCTGCGGTGTCGTCCTGACTGAGCGAACTAGCCGTCGTGACTGGCTCACCGGTGATAGTCTACGCGGATTCGCGCGCGGTTTCAGAGCACGACGGGGGTTCGTTCTAGTTCTCTGTGTGCGAAAACCCACCGGTAGAACCAAAACCCTGCTGGCCACGAACCGATTCCGGCAACTCCTCGACCACTTGGAAACAGGCCTGATAGACGGGCTGAATGACCAATTGCGCAATACGATCCCCCCGGTTGAGCACAATCTCGGTGTGAGGATCGGTATTGATCAGGGCCACTTTGAGCTCGCCACGATATCCCGCATCTATGGTGCCAGGCGCGTTAACGATGCTCAGGCCTTTTTTCGCAGCCAATCCAGAACGAGGGTGTACCAACCCCACGAATCCTTCCGGTAAAGCAATCGCAATCCCCGTGGAAGCCAGGTAGCGCTCCCCCGGACCCAGACGCACATCTTCTACCGTGACCAGATCGGCACCGGCATCACCGGGCTGAGCATAGTGCGGGACCGGGACATCGGGGGCTAAGAGTTGCAGGGCTACATCGATCTGAGGCATGGTCGAAGGTTCCTTTCTGGATCGTTTCCGAGATTATTTCCTGGGCTGGACTCCCGAGACTGGATGCACCGGTGTGCTCCAGCACGTATTCTGCCAGGGTTCGGCCTGTTTTCGGCCCCGGCTGGTGGCGAGCACCTTACCTGCAGGTCACTGCAACACCGGGAAAACACAACACCGGGAAAACATGAACAGAACAAAAATATGGGACCCTAGAATTATGAGCTCTTCACCGACGACTCCACACAGTCTTGATTCCGCCGATGATCCGGTGCTGTACCATGAAAAGCTTCGGGCCACACCCTGGATGTGGCTACTCGTGGTCCTTTTCGGTGTCCTCGGATACATGGTGCTGGCACCGATCAACGTCGCGGCCGGAATCGGCTCCGCTGTGGTATTGGCCCTGATCACCGTGGCCATTTTGGTCGGGATGGGCTCTGAAATTATTGTCACCAAACAGTTTTTACAAGTCGGTCGTGCCGGGATTGAACGACGATTCGTGGGCAACGTGACCGGATATCGCGGTGACGACGCCTTCGAACAGCGCGGTCAGAAACTTCACGGTTTGGCTTACACCAATCTGCGCAGTTGGGCCTCGCCGGTGGTGCGTATTCAAATTACCGACGAACGGGACCGCACTCCCTATTGGCTGACGTCAACCCGCAATCCTGAACAACTCGTTGATGCCCTCGGTGGGGCTATGTACGCCCGTCCCGAAGATCTCGAGGATGAGAACATCCCCGACTGGTTGCGCGAAGAACGAGAAACACAACAAGCACAACAGCGCGACGATTCCGAAGGTCACACCCCCACCGACTCCAACACCGATTAGCGCAACATCAGCCCCCGCGCTCAGCAACACTGCCGGCGCGACGCAGGAACGTCAGCTCAGGGACATAACAACGTAGTGGGCGGGCCCGGGTGTAACCGGGCCCGCCCACTACATGGTTGTCGATCAGTTGTTGCTCAACTGAACCTTGCTACCCTTCACAGTCGGTGCAATACAGCAGACCATTTTCTTCATAAGCCACCTGGGATCGATGTCGCACCAAAAAACAGGAGGCGCAGGTGAATTCATCAGATTGTGCCGGCAGCACAGTAACCTGCAGTTCTTCATTCGACAGGTCAGCGCCGGGCAGCTCAAACCCCTCAGCAGCTTCGGCCTCGTCTTCATCGACCGCGGCAGACTGCGTATCGGTCCGACGATTCTTCAACTCCTCAATGGAGTCTTCCCGGACCTCATCGTCGTTTTTGCGGGGCGCATCGTAATCAGTTGCCATATATTTGCTATCCACTCCACTAAGTCATCGACTGAACGCACAGGTGTCAGTGTCTGACAGGTTAATCTCGGTGATTGGTTCTTTTATTCCAGGCCCAAACCGATGGCTTACCGCGGTGCATGATCCCTGGAATGACCCTCGTGACAACGCGCTCACCGAGTATCATTTCGCAGAGAATCCTACTGTCCCCGACCAAAATTTCAAATCGCCAACAGTGAACACATCTTGAAGTGCCTTGAAGCGCCGTGTTGACCGCTTTATGGGATCGCTCACACTCGTCGATCCCCCTGCGATGTGTCGCCACACCGGGCGAGATTCTGGTGTAGTGGGGGCTGACGTGGCAGAGTTCAGCACAGAACTAGGACTATTCTGGAGGCAATTTATGGATTCACCGCAGTCACCAGACCATACCACCGCGTCCGGTGCACGTCGCGCCCAACCGTTGCGCCTCGTTGGTGTCGATGATGCCGGTGACCACCTGATTCTGTCCAATGATGCTGGCGAAGAGTTCTCCCTGCCGATCACCGATGCTTTACGTCATGCCACCACCCGCCCCATTGGCCGGCCCTCGGCGGCCGCAGCCGACGAGGCAGCAGCGGTGACGTTGTCTCCCCGAGATATTCAATCCAAGATCCGCGCCGGCTACTCTGTGGACGAGCTGGCTTCTCGGTACGACGTCAGCCTGGACCGGTTGAAGATCTACGAGGCCCCGGTGCTAGCCGAACGCCGCTGGATTGTTGATCAGGCCCGCGCGATCGAAGTCTCTTCTCCGCAATTAGGTCACGATATTTACCGGGCCGTTTTTGGTGAAGAACCGGCTCTGCTGGAACCCATGGTGCGACACCGGCTGGCGGCACTGGGCTTAGACACCTCCACCCTGGAATGGGACGCGTGGAAGGAAGAGGGCTCCAACCACTGGACCATCTCGGCCAGTTTCCAAGATAACGGCGCCCAAACCCAAATCGGCGACGAGCCGGTGGCCCGCTGGAGTTTCCGTCCCGCCGCCAAGCATGTCGATAATCTCAACCGGTGGGCCCAGGTGCTCTCCGAACTCGAACCACTCGATACTCCTACCGCGACACCCACCCGACGGCTGAGCGCAGTGTCATCAGCGGAACGTGTTTTTGACGTGGAATCCACCGAAAAGCCTGACCCGCGACCGCGACGGCATTTTGATTCCGATGCGCAAGAAGAGTTACTCGAGGTCCTGCACGCCCGACGCGGGCAACGGTTGGGCGTCGATGAAGACGCTGATGACGAGCTAGCGATGATGATCACTCGCGAGGAGCACCCCACCTCCTGGACTGGACCACGTCTGGTGGTCAGCGGGGAATCCGATTCCGCTAAACCTGCTGAGTCTGAGACAGCTGATCAGACCGATCCGGATACGGAACAACCGGGGCAGCAGGAGCCGGAGCCGTCCACGCGGGCAGGGGTCGAGGACGAGTCAAGCCAACCAGAGAAGTCTACATCATCACTGTCTTCTGTCTCATCCTCTGAATATGAGGGTCAAACCGATGCCTTTGACGGGATGGATGAGGCCTCTCGCGGTAACGCCTTGCACCAGCAATCCACCCAACACCACCAGGACGGCAAAGACGGGCGGAGCGGTAGCTCCGCGTCTAAGTCCACACGCAAGCGTCCCCGGGTGCCCAGCTGGGACGAGATTATGTTCGGCACCCGCAAAGACGACTGAGACGAAGCGCTACTCTACAGCCTCCGCTCGTTGTGAGATTTCTCAGTCGATCACCAGCAGTGGCACCAGGCGTTCATCGTCGGTGGTCGATCCGTGGTGGCCCCACATCTCCCAGGACATCGCTGAAGCCCGGAGTGAGTCGTAGAGTGCGATATCGCTCTGGGCTACCACCAGCAGGTCTCCAATACGGGGCACCACCCGGGGTTCTAAGGGCCCGAACCAGCCGTCGTGTTCTGCTCGGTCGCGACTAATGACGATGGCTACTTCGCCATAGATTTTCTCCCACCGTTGCTGGATCTCGCGCCGGTGACTGTCGTCGGCCTCGGGAGCGAAATACAACTGGAAAAAGCGAGGTTCCCCGGCCGTGTGCAGCACGCCGTCGTAGAGTTCGGAATGTTCTCGGGTGTCCAACCGGTCTGCCGGGGCAATGGTGACCATACCGTGGTCGGCCGTCAGGAGCACGTTCACCGGGTGGCCGATCGTCGATAGTTTTCTGCGTAGCCGACGCATGTGACTATCGATCGCTTCCAGTACCTCAATCCATTCGGCAGAACCGACCCCGTGACGGTGCCCTGCTTTATCCAGTTCCGGGATATACAGGTAGACAAGCGCGCCGGGTCGTTGCAACTCCGTCAACGCCTTATGAAAGCGGGCTCCCAGGGACCGTGCCCCCACAAAGCGCGGACCGCGCAAACCAGCCCGGGTCAGCCCGCTGTCAGCAAACTCCGGCAAGGAGACCGTGACGGCCTCCAGCGGTGCCTGCACACTCTCAAAAAGTGTGGGATGGGGTTGCCATTGTTCGGGATTAACCTCCGGGTCCCAGTTGCCCAGCTGGTTAATAACCTGGCCACGATCCGGGTCGAAACTGTCATAGCCCACTAGTCCGTGTCGGCCGGGTAACAACCCTGTGGCCATCGAAGTCAAAGCGCTCGCCGTGGTGGTGGGTAACACCGTAGAGATTTCGGTTGGGGCACCACCGGTAGCAGCAGCGTGATCTCCTTGGCGGGTGAGCATCTGGCGCAAGGTGGGAGCGTAGGAAGAGTAGGCCACCAGCTGGCGGATTCCTAGCCCGTCGACCAGAATCACCATGCCAGACCCAGCCTGGGGAAGCTGCAGGCTCGTCGTCGCGACCGGCTGGGCATCAGACGAGGGCCTCAGCGAATTCAGCAGGGCCGGAACAACGTCCCAGATCCCCGGAGACTGGGGGTAGTGCGTATGACGATCGATCATCAGCGATGCTGGTCCCGAGCGGTCAAAAAGGTGGTCCGCAGGGTGCGGGCAAAGGCCAGGGCCTGGTCCACAGCCTGTTGGCCCTCGGCTTCGGCAGCGACCCGCAGAGCAAGATCTTCTGGTGTACTGGTTCCGGTCACCCCGTGGTCGGCAGAACAGTCGGGATCCGGGCAGACTGCCGGGACCAGCTCCAGGCGCTGATTGCCACGCCACAACACGCTCAGGGTCACCTCAGCCACCGGCAGGTCCGGGGTCCACGTGGCCGGCTGGTCGTGGACGGTGGTGACCGAGACCGAGTCCAGCGCATCCAGCGGGACCATCTCGGTGGTCACTTGCGCCCGGGTGGCACCTGCGTATTCTTCGGCGACGAAGTCGGTCAGGTGCACGGCAGCCAGTGCGGTGTCGGTCAGTGCCAAGACCGTCAGGTGGCGGTGTAGGTCGTTGTAGTCCACGTGGGTCTCCACGTGGACTAGCGAAGCGAGGATCTCACGGGAATCGAGTTGATCGTACAGCGCACTGATCACCAGTTCGGGGTAGAACCCAGCGTGGTAAATGTCTGACCAGGGTGACAGCGAGGTATCGATGTCCGAGGAGAGGTCTGTCATGATCCCATCATAAAGCGTAACCGGTGGTCTGCTACTGGATATCTCATCATCCGCTCAAGGCCCGGCGGGCTGAGTCGGTCCGGCGAGCTGCGTTGGCCAGCTGGACTTCTGCTTGGAGCACGCTGACGTTGTCTTCGGAGGCCAATAGTGGCGAGAACCGCACCCGCACCACCTGGGGTAAGTCATGGGCCAAGATCGACAGCCGTCCGAGTACTTCTTTCACCCCGTGAATATCGGCCGGACGAAGCCCACCGTAGCCAAAGAGTTTGGCGGCCGCCCGCGGGGTGCGCACCATCCGTTCCAGATCTGCGCTGGTTAGCGGTGGCACCATATGCACCCAGTCGTGGAGGAGTTCTACGGCGTCACCGGAGATCCCGAAGGACACCACCGGTCCCAACAGCGGGTCTTCCACGGCCACAACCGTGCAACCTTGACCGGCCGGTGCCATCGATTGCACCTCGAGTTCAGGGCTACCGTAGCGGGTGAGCACCTCACGCATTTGGGCGACATTGCCTCGCAGTGATTCAGCATCGACAATATTCAGGCGCACCCCGCCAAGATCCAAGCGGTGGCGCAGATTGGCGTCCACGGCTTTTAGGGCGACCGGGAAGCCAAGTTCTTCAGCAGCGGCCACAGCTTCGTCTGCGGTACTAAATCCCCGGGATTCCAACACCGAGATCCCGTAGCACGCCAACAGCTCGGCGGTTTGGTGCTGATCCAGAGCCAGCAGGTCGGTGCCGACGGCTTCTTGGGCCCATTCGGTGACCAGATCAACGGCACGGTGCCGATCAAGATCAGAGTATTCGAGTTCTTTGCCCTGATCGGCGTCCCGCCAAGCCTGGTAGCGAGTCAGCTGGGCAATGACTTTCAGCGCGCTTTCCGGAGTACTGAAGACCGGTAGTCCGTGCTGGGCCGACAGTGTGATTTCTTCCGCGGCTTCAGCTTCGGTGCGTTCCCGGTAGGTGCCCGCACCGAAAACGCCGGTCGGGGTAAAGGCCTGGTCCAGCACCGCGGTAAAGCAGGCCAGCACGGTAACATCAGTGTCGGCAGCGATCTCACCGAGTTGATTGGCCAATTCTCGGGCATCGCCAGGCAACTGAGTCATGGCTGACTGCACGCAGACCAGTACGGTATCGACCTGTTGCGATTCCACGGCCTGTTCAATGGCCTCGGAGAAGGCACCGAAAGCCTGCTCGACGGTATGGTCTTCGGGCAGTCCCGACACCGCGTCCCGGCGAGTAACCTTCAGACCCTGCATTTCGGCCGATTCGGCAACTAGCTCATTGATAGCAACCGCATTGCCGATCACGCCGAGCCGGTCGCCACCAGGGACCGGCTGACAGGCCAGCACCTGGAGGACGTCCATCATGTGGGCGGTGGAGTTGGTCTGAATCACCCCGGCCTGGTCCAGCATCGATTCCACGGTGCCCAGCGGAGCCTGGGTGGTACGGGTGGAGTGACCGGGAGGCAACCGGCGTCCCATGGCCGGTGAACTGGCCAGCACCACCGGTTTCTTCCGCGAGAGACGCCGTCCGATACGGGAGAACTTCCGCGGATTACCGAAGGATTCCAGATAAATACCCACCGCTGAGGTGTAGGGATCGTCTTCGAAGTATTGCATCGCATCGTTACCGGACACATCGGCACGGTTCCCGGCCGAAATCACCGAGGAGACCCCGATGCCACGTCGGCTGGATTCGGTGTAGAGATTAGCGCTGAGCGCAGCCGATTGGGAGAACAGTCCGATGGAGCCACGTTTGGGCATCGCCGCAGCCACCGAGGCGTTGAGCGAAACCTCGGGGTCGGTGGAAATAATTCCGGCCGAGGCGGGCCCGATCAGACGCATCCCGTAGGAGCGAGCCAAGGAGACCAGCTGGCGCTGGCGGTCTAAGGCCGAAGTGTCCTGGGCACTCAGATCGGAGACCACCACCAGACCGCGCACACCTTTGGCCGCACAGTCACGAATGACCTTATCAAGCTGGTGATCCGGCACCGCGATCACCGCGACGTCCACATCGCCGGGAGCCTCAGCGATGGACCCCAACGAGATCATCCCGGCCAGCTCGAGTGCTTCGGGGTTGATGCCGTAGACCGGTCCGGTGAACTTGCCTTCAATGATATTTTCCATCAGCGCGTAACCGACCGACCCCCAGTCCCGCGAGGCACCGATCACCGCAATGGATTCGGCCCGTAGCAACTCACCCAAGGACTTAGCTTCGGCGCGGTGTTCGCGCGATTCCATGACCGCACGCGTTTTGGCGGTCTCGTCCAGCGGAAATTCCACAACAATGACACCGTCTTCAAAAGAGCGTTTGATATCGAAGCCGGCGGCCTGGAAAACGGAGAGCATCTTCTGGTTCTCCGGCAACACGTCGGCCACGAAACGTCGGATCCCGTTCTCGCGGGCGGCTTCGGCCAGGTGTTCCATCAGAATCGAGGCCAGTCCGCGACCGGAGTGCCGGTCGGCGATATTGAAGGCAACCTCGGCGTCATAGGAGTTGGGCAAGCGATCATATCGGCCAATGCCAAGCAGTTCGTCGCCGTGCAAGATCACGAACGCGACCCGGTCGCGATAGTCCACGACGGTAAAACGCTCGAGCTCTTTGGCTGACAGCGAGGACTTATACGTAAAATAGCGGAAGTAGATAGAGTCCTGGGACTGATGCTGGTGCATCTGTTGTAGCGCCTGCGCATCATGAGGTGACACCGGGCGCATCCGGGCAGTGGCACCATCGGCGAGTACGACATCTGCTTCCCAATGAGCTGGATATGCACGGTCTGTGGTGAGCTCTCCCATAGACTCAGCTTAGACTCTGGACCGATATCAGCGAAAGTATAGACCGAAGAGGACCATGGCGAAAAAGTCGACACCGCGTTCCACCGCTGACAGCAAGCTGGCGCCCCAAACCGTGCCGGACCAGGAACAGAAGATCATCGATATCGATGTGTCTGCCGAGATGGAACAGTCCTTTTTGGAATATGCCTATTCGGTTATTTATTCTCGCGCCCTGCCCGATGCCCGGGACGGACTAAAACCGGTGCAACGTCGCATCCTGTACATGATGAGCCAGATGGGGCTGACCCCAGAGAAAGGGCACGTGAAATCGGCGCGCGTGGTGGGCGAAGTGATGGGTAAGCTCCACCCGCACGGTGATGGGGCCATTTATGACGCAATGGTGCGGTTGGCTCAGGACTTTAATATGCGCCTGCCACTGGTGGATGGTCACGGGAACTTCGGCTCGGTCGATGACGGTCCAGCGGCCTCTCGGTACACCGAGGCGAAGATGACCCGGGCCGCGGTGGCGATGACCGCCGATATTGGTGAAGACACCGTAGAGTTTGAGCCCAACTACGATAATCAGATCTTCCAGCCCTCGGTGTTGCCAGCGGCCTTTCCGAACCTGTTGGTCAACGGCGCCTCCGGTATTGCGGTGGGGATGGCCACCAATATGCCACCCCACCACTTAGGTGAGGTTATTGCTGCCGCCCAACACCTGCTGGCCCACCCTGAGGCCGATACCGCCGCGTTGATGAAGTTTGTGCCCGGCCCGGACCTGCCCTCGGGTGGCAAGATCGTGGGGCTGGAGGGCATTAAAGAGGCCTATGAAACCGGCCGTGGCTCGTTCAAGATGCGGGCCAGCATCACCGTGGAGCAGGTCAGTGCTCGCCGGACCGGTTTGGTGATCACCGCCCTCCCCTACGGGGTGGGGCCGGAAAAGGTGATCGATAAGGTCAAGGACGCGGTCAATAACAAAAAAGTCACCGGCGTGGCCGACGTGGTGGATCTCACCGACCGGCATCACGGGCTACGGATGGTCATTGAGCTGAAGTCCGGGTTCAATCCGCAGGCAGTGTTGGCTCAGCTGTATAAGCACACTCCGTTGGAGGAATCCTTCGGGATCAATAACGTGGCCCTCGTCGATGGCCAGCCGCGCACGCTGGGACTAAAAGAACTGCTTCACGTCTATGTACACCACCGACTCACCGTGGTGCGTCGGCGCACCGAATACCGGTTAGGCAAACGCCGGGACCGGCTGCATTTGGTCCAGGGACTACTGTTGGCACTCGTCGATATTGACGAGGTTATTGAGATCATCCGCTCCTGCGATGACGCTGCAACGGCCCGGTCACGACTAATGATGGTCTTTGACCTCACCGAGGTACAAGCCGACCATATTCTGCAGTTGCGACTACGACAGCTGACAAAGTTCTCCCGGATCGAACTCGAATCTGAACAGGCAGAGCTTACGGCAGCGATCGCCGAACTGGAAGCGATTCTGGCTTCTGATGACAAGCTCCGCGAAACTGTCTCGGACGAGCTGGGGCAGATCGCAGAGAGTTTCTCCGACCCGCGCCGCACAACCTTGCTGAAGTCCGAGGAATTGGCGCCGGTCCCCTCGACCGCCCAGGCGAAGAAGTCCCCGGAGAAAGCTGCCTCGGCGATGATGATCGCCGATGACCCGTGCTGGGTAATTTTGTCGACCTCTGGTCAGCTGGTGCGCACTGTGGATCGAACCCCGCTCGTGGCCGCCGGGCGACGGAAACGCCATGATGTCTTCCAGTCGGTGGTCGCGACCACCGCCCGCGGCGAAGTGGGCGCGGTGACCTCCACGGGGCGGATTATTCGATTCAATACGGTCGATGTACCGGTGCTCAGTCAACCTACCGAATCGCCGACAATGACCGATGCGGTGAAGGTCTCGCAGTTCCTTCCCTTACCGGACCGAGAAGACCTCGTCGGCCTGGTGCCACTCAATAAGGTGCTGGCACTGGCGACCCGCCAGGGTGTCATCAAGCGGGTGCGGGATGAGTGGCCGTTGAACCAGGACGAATTTGATGCCATTAGCCTAAAGACCAACGATCAGGTGGTGGCAGTCGCCGTGGCCGACCGTGACGACGACACGATCGTGTTAATCACCGCCCAAGCACAGCTCTTGCGGTTTGAAGCCAGCAAGGTGCGCCCTCAAGGGCGCCACGCCGGTGGGGTGGCCGGCATCAAGCTCTCCGAGGAGGATGAGGTCATTGCCCTGGGCGTCATACCGGCTGTCGCAACCGAGCAGGCGGAGGTGGTGACCGTCACCGAGGCAGAGGAAGACCTGTTAGGCGCGGTGGGGTCAGCTAAGCGTAGCCTGCTCAGTCAGTTCCCGGCCAAAGGCCGGGCGACCAGGGGCGTGCGCGCTCACCGGATGCTACGTGGCGAGACCGGGCTGAAACTCGCCTGGGCCGGAAGCGATCCGCGCGGTAGTACCAGCGGTGGTACGGCTCGGAACCTGCCCACTGAGCACAGTGACCGGGATGCCTCCGGTGTGCTATTGGATTCGGCCGTAGAGACCGTGGGGACCGCCAGCTCACCGGTGACCGTAAACAGCGCGTCGGCACCGTCCGAACCATCCGACCAGCAACCGGAAGGATTGTTCTAGCCCCTGCCCACGCACCGGCTAACCCAGCGTCACCGCCTGGTTTCCAGCGGTGGCGAATCGGGAATCGTGGGTGACCATCACCACGGTTCGATCAGCCAAGGCCCTCTTGAGATCCGCTACGAGGTGCGCTGCTTCATCGGCACCTAGGTGTGCAGTGGGTTCATCCAAGAGCACGACGTCAGCACGAGCGATGAGAGCCCGGGCGACAGCGATGCGTTGACGTTGACCGCCGGAGACAAAATGTCCGGAGGGGCCCAGTCGAGTGTCGAGCCCGTTCGGGGCCACCTCGAGCCAGTCGGCCAGTCCCACGGTTTTCAGGGCACGGATGAGCTCGGCATCCTCGGGTCGGTCATCCGGGTCGCGGGCCAGAGCCAGGTTGGAGCGTAGCGTGGAGTCAAAAAGATACGCCTCCTGCGGGCACCAGGCGATCGCGCCCAGGGCAGATTCCGGGCCGATGATGCTGTCAGTACCGGACTCGGTGGCGTCTGTGCGCCGGGTGGCATGCAGGACCATGCGCCCGGATTGTGGTCGCAAGAAACCCAGCAGTACCGCCAACAGCGTGGACTTTCCAGACCCTGACGGTCCGGTAACCACACAAAAGTCACCGCGGGTGGCCTGCAAGCTCAAATCTGCCAGTACTAACGGTCCGTGTGGCGCATAAGCCACGTCAATCTGGTCAACCTCCACCGCGCTGACGACCACATCGCGATGGTGGGCGCGCTTCTGTTCAGCCACGTCGTCAGTCGCCGGTGGGGTGGGCACTGCCTCGACCTGCACCCAACCACCAGTGGCGGTCTGCGAGGTCTGCAGTAATGGACCGATCTTCTGCAGTTGCCGGCGGAGAATTGAGAACTCTTGAACCCCTTGGTTCAACAGTCCGAAGGGCTCGGCGAGGGCGAGCATCATCATCACCACCAGCGCGGTATGAGGGGCGTTGATGCCGTGTTGGACGCATTCCCACATGATCTGGATGGCGGCCCAGCCGGAGACCAATGAGGATAGCCCCTGGCCGAGGCCGGCAACCATCGAATGGCGTTTCAAGGGGCGCTGGTGGTGGAGATCCCAGCGGGCAAAGCGTTCCGAGGCCACCGTTGCGCCCCCATTGCCGGCCAAATCTGCGGCCGCTGTCAACAGTCGGGAGGTTTGCGACATCACCTGGGTGCGGTGATCGGCCAGGATCGCCGTCGACCGCGCATCGCTGAGAGCAACCAAGCCCGGGATGACGACGATGCCGAAAAGTCCGGCAACCAGGGCGGGCCACCAGGCTCCGGGGGCGAAGTACATGGTTATCCCCAGCGTCGCCAACCACGCGATCACAGCGGCAGGAATGGGGACGATAACGCGCGGAACTGCATCGCGCAGTTCGTCAACGTCAGAGATCAGCACCGACAGGGCGCCACCGGTGCGGGTCAGTCGGGTCCACTGTTGCGCCTGGGAGCCTAGAGCGTCCCAAATCTTCAGGCGCAAGTCATCAGCCCAGGACAGCACCGCGTCGTGGACCGCCAAGCGTTCGGCGTAACGAAACACGGCCCGGCCGATGCCAAAGAAGCGAACCGCGACAATGATGGCCAGCAAATAGAGGATCGGGGGCTGGTAAGAGGCCTGCACAATGAGCCATCCGGACAGGGCCGATAGGAGCGCGGCGGAAAGCACGGCAGCGGCCGACCAAAAGACTCCGGCCAGGAATTTTCCGCGGTTCAACGGCAAGAACCGGAACCACTGTCCCAGGTTGAGCCGGTGGTTCTCGGTGTCGTGTGGCTGGTGCGCCCTGTGGTGGTCTGGGGAAGACCTCTGGGGCGTGGTAGCGCTATGCTCCGCCTGGTCGGTGATTCGTGCACCGGCAGACACGGTATCTGCTACCGGTGTGGTCGCAGCGTGTGTCACGGTCTGAACGGTCGTGGCATCGGTCGTCACCCTGGCACCGTCCACCAAATGGTCGGCCAGGTGGTGCACTTCGGGATCGTGGGAGGCCACCACCATCGTGATCGGTGGAAGCAGTGGTGTCTCGCCGACGTGGTGCGTGCGATCGGTCGCTTTAGGGAGACGTCGTTGTCTCAGCGTGGCCAGCGTCTCCCGGACGGCGTCAGCGGAGGCTGGATCCAAGTGGGCGGTGGGCTCATCCAGTATCAGTAGCCAGCCACGGGCGTCGTCACCGGCGGCGAGTAACCGGATGACCACGCGGGCGAAGCCCAGGCGCCGGCGCTCCCCGGGGCTGAGATCGTTGACGATGCGGGATTGATAGTCGACCAGCCCGCTCGTAGCCAAGGCGTGAGCCACCAAGGACTCGACGGTATCGGCGGTGGCCTCAGGGCGGTCCAGTCGGACATAGAACTCCAATTCCTCGGCCACGGTGGGTTCACTGAAATTGGGGTGCTGGGCCAACCAGGCCACATGGAGCTCATCGAGGCCGCTCACCCTGCCACGGAATTCTGCTTCGGCCTCGGTGAGTACTCCGGCCAAGGCGTTGAGCACCGTAGATTTTCCGGTCCCCGAGGCCGAACCGAACACGGTGATTTCTCCCGGTGCCAAGCTCAAACTCAACCCGGTGACCACCGGGTCTAACACCTGCATCCGATGGGTCGGGCCCGCATGGTTCTTGTGGGCCAGCACTTTGGCCCGTCGTGGGTCATCGTGGTGGAGCGCCCGAATATCGGGGAGTTTTTCCGCTGTGATTTCGGTGAAGGAGCGGTAGGCAATGCTGAGGTTGTCGATGGAGACAGTGCCCGTTTCATAGGTTGACTCAGCCCGCAGGGATTCGGCGAGGGTTTTGGCTTCGGGCTGGTTGATCTGTTCGCGAGCGCGTCGCAGGGCGTCCACACCGTCTTCGGAAGAGTGGAAGGCAGAGCCAACATCACGGAAGGGCAAATATACTTCCGCGGCCAGGGTGAGCACCATCAGGCCCACGTTGAGTTCTAGTCCCCCGTAGACCAGACGCACCCCGATCAACACCGCGATCACCGCCACCGACAGGGTCGCGATGAGTTCCAGAGCCAGGCTGGACATAAACGCGGCTCGTAGGGTGGACATGGTGGTGCGTTGGTATTTTTCTGACACCGTCGCCAAGGACTTCCGCTGCACCCCAGCACGGCGCAACCCAACGAGCACGGGCAGACCGCGGGCGAGCTCTAATAAGTGATGCGAGAGCCGATTGAGCCCCGCGGTGGCGTCATCGACCCGGGATTCGGTATACCGACCGATCAGGATCATAAAGACCGGGATCAGGGGCACAGTGATGACCAAAATGAGTGCCGAAACCCAGTCGTGTAGCAGAATCCAGCCGCCAAGCAGAACGGGAATGACCAGGGCGGAAAGTAGGGCCGGCAGGAACTCGGTGTAGTACTTATCCAACCCATCGAGACCTTTGGAGGCCAGTACCGCGTCTTCGCCGGCTCGATCGGCGTGTTCGCCGGCGGCGTTGAGCCGATGAGTGACCAGCTGGGCGCGCAAATATTCTTTTTCGCCCAGCGCGGCCCGGGAGGCCAACACCTGTTGGCCCCAGACGGCGACACCGCGCAACACCGCTCCCCCGAAGCCAGTCACCACGGGAGCGAGGAATTCGGCTGTGAAGGCAGCTTGGGCTAGTGATTCGACGATGCCCGGTGAGGTGGCCGGAGGATTGAAGAAGAGGTCAATGAGTTGGGCTGCGTCCTGGGTGGGCAGTGAGGCAGCCAGCTGCGAGATGCCTCGGGCGATCCCGATGGCAATCAGGATCCATCCGAGAGCTTTCACCACGGCGAGGACGCCGAGCCCTATCAGAGCACGGCGTCCTGTCGCAGAGGTTGGTAGTTCTGGTTTCAGACCGGAGTCACGACCTTGGATTCAGGGATATGGGTTTCGGCGATCCGCTTGCGGAACACCCAGTAACTCCAGCTACTGTACGCCAAAACGATCGGCACGAAGATCGCTGCGACCACGGCCATCACGGTCAACGTGTAATCCGAGGAGGAGGCGTTGTTGACGGTAAGGTTCCACGCGTCGTTGAGCGTAGAGGGCAACACATTGGGGTACAGCGCCCAGAAGATCGCTGCCACACCGGCGGCAACGAAGACCGTCATCCCAAAGAAGGCCCAACCTTCACGTTCCTGGGCCGCAAAAACCAGTGCGGCAATCATGCCTGCCACGGCGACAACAAGCAGGATCCACGGCATCACCTTCGGGTAGAGGATCAGGACACCGACAGCCCAGCCGGCCATCGGTAACAGGTAGACCCACAGCCACCGGGACAGGTGGCGTTTGGCGGCTGCTCGTGGAGCGCCCATGGTCTTCAGGCCGAGGAAGGCCCATCCCTGAGCCAAGGCGAAACCAACCACGGCCAGTCCGCCGATCACAGCCCAAGAGTTCAGCCAGACGAAGGCGTGACCCACTCGGTCACCGTTCTCATTCAGTGGCAGACCGGTGGTGGTGATGGCCAGCATCGCCCCGACACAGAAGGCTGCCGTCAACGACCCGAGACACAGTGCCCAATCCCACAAGTTACGCACTCGTGTGGTGTGGGCTTTGCCCCGATACTCGATCGCGACCGCGCGGAAGATGAGCCCCAGCAGGGCCAGGGTCAGCGGGATGTAGAGGGTTGAGAACAACGAGGCGTACCACATTGGGAAAGCCGCGAAGGTGGCGCCACCGGCGGTGATCAACCACACTTCGTTGCCGTCCCACACGGGGCCAATCGTGTTCAGCAACACACGACGTTGGGACTCGTTGCGAGCCCAGAACTTCATGAGCATTCCGACACCGAGGTCGAAACCCTCAAGCACGAGGTATCCGGTCCAGAGCACTGCAATGAGGATGAACCACAGGGTGGGAAGAAATTCCATGATGGCGTGATTACCTTTCTCTACTGGGTTCTCTCATTTAGTACGCGAAGGACAGAACATCAGAGGAATCTTTGTTCTGGTCATCCCCGTCGTTTTCTTCATCTGCAGTCAGCTCCGGCATACCTGCCGGCACACCACCGCGGATGTAACGGACCAACAGAACCACTTCGACCACCAGCAACACCGCATAAACCAGAGTGAGGACGATCAGCGAGAACAAAATCTCACGCCCGTCGACTCCCGGTGACACCGCGGCAGCGGTAAACTGCCAGACCTGATCCACTCCGGTGGGGTCGGGGTTGGGGGCGACCGTGAAGGGTTGACGCCCCATTTCCGTGAAGATCCAACCGGCCGCGTTGGCGCCAAACGGTGCCAGGATCGACAGCCAGGCGGCGTGCATCAGCCACGGAGTTTGCGGCACGGTGCCCTTGCGCCCCAGGAAGAGTCCAATAGCGGCTGCCAAGGCCGCCAGACCACCAAAGGTGATCATCAGCCGGAAGCCCCAGTAGGTGACTTCCATGACCGGCAGGTACTCAATCTCTGACCCGGCACGTTCACCGTACATGGGGTCGTCGGGCAGGTGGGTACCGAAGTTTTCTTCATAAATCGGGATCAGGGTGTTCACACCGGGGACGTCGGTGTTGAAGTCGCCGTAGGCCAGGTAGGACAGCAGGCCCGGAATCTCAAAGACGCCCACCACGTCATCACAGGTGGTGGCTCCGTCGGTATTGGAAATATCTCCGACCGTCAGCACCGAGAAACCGGTCCCGTCGTGGCAGGCAGCTTCAGCGGCTGCCATTTTCATCGGTTGCTGTTCGATCATCATTTGAGCTTGAGCGTGACCGGTAAAGGCCGTGCCTAGGAAGGCACCCAGGGCGATCCAACCACCCCAGCGGAACGAGGTCCGCCACACGGTATGGTCAATACCGTCACGAGCTTTGGAGCCGGTGGCACCAATGATCACTTCGCCGTTGGTGTTGACGGAGTCGATACCGTCTTTGCGACGCTTCCACAGGTGGTACCAGGCCACACCGAAAAGCATGGAGCCGGCCACGGACAGGGCGCCGAAAATGGTATGGGGGAAGTGCACCAACAAGGTGGGGTTAGTTAGCACGGCCCAGATATCGATCATCTGAGCTCGACCATCGGCGTATTCAATGCCGACTGGGTGCTGCATGAAGGCGTTTGCGGCCAGAATGAAATAGGCCGACACCACCGAACCAATCACCGCGGCCCACAGAGTCGCTAAATGCAAACGAGGGGAAATTCTGCCCCAGCCGAAAATCCAGATACCGAGGAAGACCGATTCCAAGAAGAATGCGATCAGAGCTTCCATGGCCAGCGGGGCACCGAAAACGTCGCCAACGAACCGGGAGTATTCGCTCCAGGCCATTCCGAACTGGAACTCCTGGACAATACCGGTGGCTACACCCATGATGAAGTTGATCAAAAAGATCTTGCCCCAGAACTTCGTCATGCGTAAATAGTGTTCTTTACCGGTGCGATGCCACATGGTCTGCATTGACACCAGCACAATACCGAGGCCGATTGTCAATGGAACCATCAGGAAGTGGTAAACGGTCGTGATACCGAATTGCCACCGGGCTACCTCAAGTGGATCCATCAGGATTCCTTCCTCACGAGCGCCTAACGCGCCGACGAATGCAAGAGATGGGTCGAGTTCGGCTGTGGTCGACCTCGGTCAAAACCCTGTCGCCAAGGCCTCAAACTCGAGGCTCAAACGGTGATACGACACGATGCTCGCAGTGAGACTCACTCCGTACAACGCTTGATCGCCGGATAAGCTACCACCATCATAACCACTTTTCTACGCTGCGTAGAAAAGATTTCTACACGTTGTAGAAAATTCGCCTAGACTGAGGTCAACACACGGTGCCCCGGTAGCGTATGACGCAGATCAAGCAGGCGCGCCCCGTGAAAAGCACCCGAGAGCAACGGTCGTGGATATGGCATCAGGCCACTATGTCGTCATAGTGCACCGAAACTTCTACAATGCGTAGAATAAATCTACTACCGTGACCGTCAGCCCCAAGGAGTACAGAGTATGAACACTGGTTCATTAGGACAGCTGGAACAAGCCGTCATGAATCTGCTGTGGGATTCCTCTGCGCCGATGACCGCTAATGACTTACGCGAGCGATTAGAGCAGCGTACCGGCTCCACCAAGAATACTCCGGCGATCACCACGATCCTGACGGTGCTGACCCGGCTGACGAAAAAAGGTTTTGTGAATAAGGACCAGCAACAGCGTCCGCACACCTTCACCGCCCGAGCAACCCGGGAAGCCCACACCGCTGATGTTTTGCACGAGGTCCTCAACCAGGCGCCAGATCGTCAAGCGGTGCTTGCTCAATTTGTGGGCTCCATTAACTCTGAGGAACTCGCGACTCTTCGGAGCATCCTGAATGCTCGCGACGAATCACTCAGTCAGTAAACTAGAGGGGCTCAGTCCCTTAACCGCAACGCCGTCCGCCCATTCGTCGCATTCTCGACCCACGTTGTTATGGCCCCCATTCTTCTCGCCCTCGTGGCCGTGCTATTGGCCTGGCCCGTACCTGTGCTTCTGGGGCGCGCCCAGTGGCCTGCTCGCGCTCCCGTGGCAGCGATGATTTTATGGCAAGCGGTGGGGCTCGGTGGCGGTCTAGCCCTGATTTCAGCACCCTTGCTCTATGCAGTCCGCAAATTCGGCTCCGGGCTCATCCCTGCCGGGACAGAAATATTCGAGGCGATCACCAACCACGGTTTATTCGCTCTCCACCTCGACCCACGCTGGGGTGGGCTAGAGATCGTGGCTGGAACCCTGGCAGTCGCCATCGGCGTACATCTGGTGCTGAGCCTGGTGTACTCCGCATGGCGAACCACCCTGGAGCGTCGTCGCCACCGCGAGACGGTGCAGTTACTCTCCGAAGTCATCCACGACCCCACGGCCTCTGAGACCCTGACCCCATACCAACGCAATTCCGGTGGCGTCACCACTTTGTTGCTCCCCTCCGAGCACCCGCTGGCCTACTGCATTCCCGCACTGTCCGGCTCGTATACCGTGATCTCTCAGGGATTGATGGAGCGACTAACCGAGGCCGAATTGTCAGCGGTGATCGAACATGAAAAGGCCCATTTGCGTCAGCGTCACGACCTATTGCGGGTGGGGTTTGAGGCCTGGCACCGGGCGGCATCCTGGCTGGTCGCCACCGAGACCTCACGGATTGCGGTGACCACGCTCACCGAGATGCTTGCCGATGATGCAGCTCTGGCGCGCATCGATCGCGCGACCTTAATCCGGTCTATGGCCATGGTTGCCAGCCACGACTCCCCACATACCATCGCCAAACCCCTCTCCTCGGACCAGCCGGCCGACCGCACTACCTCGGTAACCGCGGTACGACTCAAACGGCTCCTCTCCAGCCGCCCCCCTCTACCCGGTTGGCAACAAGCCCTGATCATCACCCTGGCAGCCTGCCTGTTGATTGTCCCGGCAGCCCTGACGCTGTGCGGGGTGTAAGAAAACTAACAGGCTTTCATTAAGGCCAAATGCCGTCAACTTCTTCGTGACCGATAGAGTAAGAAGACATGGCTAGGCGAGCGGTCGTCGCGAACCCTATCATCGCGATTGCCCCAGACCTGGTTCCGCGAAACTGAAGTCTCCGCGTCATCGTGCCCTACCCCAGACCAGGTGGGGCTTTTGATCAACACCTCGGTCATCCGCACCCACCTGGAACCAGCGGTGTCCGTGGTGGTTCACGACAAAATGGGACTGCCGAGCTCGGCCATGAACTTTGACATCACCAACGCCTGCCTGGGATTTGTCAACGGGATGGGGTTGGCCGCGACCATGATTGATTCAGGACAAGTGGACTAGGTGGTGGTCGTTGCCGGAGAAGATGCTTCCAAGGTACACGAAGCCACCAACCGCGATGCCTTCCTCTCCCAATTCGCCACCCTGACCCTGGGATCAGGGGCCGCCGCTGCGGTTATTGGGCCGAGCGACCGTCACCCCGAGGGGCACCGCATCCTGCACAGCGTCACCCGGGCAGGTACCGAGTTCAACCATTTGTGCGCCGGAGACCATAAGGGCATGAGCACCGACTCCGCGGCTCTGCTAGCCAATGGTCTCGACCTGGTCATGGCTGCCTGGAACGACGCCGACCCGGCATGGAAGTGGTCCGAGGCCGACCGCTACATCACCCACCAGGTCTCCTCCCAGCACACCAACGCCATTATTCAGGCCGCCGGGATTGACCCAGACAAGATCCCGGTCACGTTCCCGGATTTGGGCAATATCGGACCCGCCGCGCTACCGGTGACCTTGGCCCGGGAAAAAGACATGCTGAGCCCCGGCGATTCTGTGTTGTGCATGGGTGTTGGCTCCGGACTCAACGTGGCCATGCTCGATCTGCAGTGGTAATAGCCCCACCCGGTCCACACCCTCGAGAAAGAAGAGTGTTGCTGTGATTGTGACTCGTGCCGCCCATCAACCCGACTCCGAGACCATGCAGACCGAGCTTCCCGGTTTCCGTCCAGAGTTTTCTCACCTGGTCACTCTCGCACGAGCAGAACATCCCGCCGGCTTCCACGTCATGGACACCGGCCCGGCTCTCGAAGCCCAGGGACTGACCCCCCACGCCACCATCGTGGCCGTACACGGCAACCCCACCTGGTCGTATCTGTGGCGCGCATTGCTCAACACCACCTACGACCGGGCCGTCTCCGACCCACAACGATACCCAGTCATCCGGGTGATCGCCCCCGACCAGCGGGACATGGGACTCTCCGACCGGTTAGCCCACCGGCGACTGCCTCGTCACAGCGGCAATGGTGGCGACTACCTGGCCCTGGAGGATCGGATCACCGATCTGCAGGAATTGCTCACAGTTCTCATCCCGGAAGCTGAGCACCCGGTCTTCACCCTCGGCCACGACTGGGGCGGGGTCATCTCCTTGGGCGCTGCTCTGCGAGCGCATCAGGCTGGATCCCATCACCTCGCCGGGCTGATGACACTGAACACGGCCGTGCACCAGTCCGAGGACGATCCCCTTCCTGCTCCCCTGCGGTGCGCGATCCACTGAACCTGCCTTACCGGCGCCAAGCCGACCGTGGCGGTGTGGGCGGGTTCGTCGCCGACATCCCCACTGATGCCACCCACCGCAGTGCTCCTGCGCTCCGCCGAGTGGCCACAGCACTCAGCGAGACCTCGTTACCGGCCCTGATCATCTGGGGTGCTACAGATCCGGTATTCCAGGATCGCTACCTCAACGATTTGCGCCAACGCCTGCCTCAAGCCGATGTGCACCGAGTGGAAACCGGCGGGCACCTGATCGTCGAAGACGTCGACTACGCCGCTATCGTCCTGGAATGGGTCTCCCAACAACTCTCCGCCGACGACAACTCTCCTACCGTCAACACCACCGCCACCATCACACACAGTGGTCACTCTGCCAACCAACCCCGCCCCGCCGGCTCAGCCCACGAGGTGCCCTACCAGCCACTGTGGGAGTTCCTGTACCGTGGCGAAGACTCCGCAGCTGCGGCCCTGGTGGATATGTCGGTCAGCGACCGCGGAAAACCCTTCACCGTTTCCTGGGCTCAGCTTTCCCAGCTCGTGGCCGCCATAGCCCAGGGGCTGTGGGATCTTGGACTGCGCCCCGGGGACCGGGTCTGCATCCTGGTTCCTCCCGGACGTGATCTGACCGCGGGACTTTACGCACTGTTGCGCATCGGCGGTGTCGCGGTAATTGCCGATCAAGGGCTGGGGATCACCGGTATGACCCGAGCTGTTCGTAGCGCCAACCCGGACTGGATTATTGGTGAAACCCCCGGACTGATCCTGGCTCGCGCCCAGGGATGGCCAGGCCGTCGCATCTCGGTGTCCACCCTGTCCACTCCGCTGGCTGGCGTACTGGGCGTCGAAGACTCGCTCTATGGTATGGCACTGCGCGAGAAAACCACTACCCGGCTTTCAGCCCTACAGGCTCCCACCCCGGACCCCGAGAGTCTGGCCGCCATCCTGTTCACCTCCGGCTCCACCGGGCCGGCCAAGGGTGTGCGCTACACCCACACCGGGCTCTCCCACCTCACCCAGCTGTTGCGCGATACCTTCGGCGTCACTCCCGGCGCCTCGCTTTTGGCTGGGTTCGCGCCCTTCGCGCTGCTGGGCCCGGCCATTGGTGCGACCTCGGTCACCCCGCGCATGTCGGTCACCAAACCGGCAACCCTGACCGCCTCTGCTCTGGCCGATGCGGCCATTGCCGGTCAGTCCACGATCGCCTTTGGTTCCCCGGCGGCATTGCGCAATGTGGCAGCAACCGCCCGGGAACTCTCCCGTGCCCAGCGCGAAGCACTGGCCGGGATTACCATGATGCTCTCGGCCGGGGCTCCGGTGTCCCAGGACCTAGTCAGAGATATTCAGGTGTTGATGCCACAAGCCGAGATCCACTCCCCGTATGGCATGACCGAGCCGCTGGCAACCCCGGTGTACTGGTGGGCACCCCGGCCGGTGAAGTCCGCCTTACCATGGCCCCGCTGGATGACCATGGTATCCCGGCCGAAACACTGTATAACCCCGAGGATTCGGTGGACCAGCTGGGCGAAATCGTGGTGTCGGCCTCCCATATGCGCCAAGGCTATGACGCACTGTGGTACATCACCGCTCAAGCCTCCCACGATCAGCTCGACGGGTTACGCTGGCACCGCACCGGCGATATCGGGCACCTGGATGCGCACGGCCGACTCTGGATCGAAGGACGCACCCACCACGTCATCTCCACCCCGGCTGGACCCCTGGGTCCGGTGCACATCGAAGAAAACGTCGCCGCATTACCAGAGGTATACCGGGCTGCAGCTGTCGGACACGGACCGGCCGGCACCCAAGCGCTGGTGGTCATTATCGAACCCGAGCGTGAGGTCACTGGCCCAATCAAGCCTGGACTGGCTCCCACCCAACTGACGGCAACCGTGCGCAGCGCGGTCACCACACCGGGAGATGTTCCGGTCGCCGCCGTATTGGTAGTCGACAGCATCCCGGTGGATACCCGCCATAACTCCAAGATTGACCGCTCCCGGTTGGCCCGCTGGGCCGATCGAGTCCTCACCGGAGGAAAGGTTGGCAAGCCATGAATCGTTTCGCCGTTGCTCTGCCCAATCTCAGCACGCGTCATGTCCTGGTCACCGGAGCCTCGGGACTGCTGGGTTCCGGTGTCGCATCCGCGCTGGTCGCTGCCGGCGCACAGCTAACCACGTTGCAGCGTCGCCGAAGCGGGATCGCCGGCGCTTACGACGTGCTGGGATCGATCACCGACCCGGAACTGGTTGCCCGCGCGGTCCAGGGTGTAGACACCATCATCCACGTAGCCGCCAAGGTTTCTGTTTCGGGTCCGGCCGAAGCGTACCGTAACGTCAACATTCAGGGCACGGGCAACCTGCTAGATGCTGCACACCGGGCGGGAACGGTGAACCGCTGGATTCACATATCCTCTCCCTCGGTCGCTCACGCCGGTCGCTCTCTGGTGGGTACCACCGCCCAACCGGCCGACCCCGACCAGGCACGCGGGCACTACGCCGCAACCAAAGCAGCCGGTGAGCGCCTGGTCCTTGCAGCTGACCGCGAAGACTTCCGTGTGCTGGTGCTTCGCCCCCATCTGATGTGGGGCCCTGGTGATACCCAGCTGACCGAACGCATCACCGATCGCGCCCGCAGCCACCGTATGCCCATCCTGGGTTCCGGTGCCCCACCGATCGACACGCTGTTTATCGACAACGCTATCTCGGCGGTGCTCGCAGCCGTGTCAGCTATCGAAAACCACCACGGTGAAGCCCTGGTCGTCACCAACGGGGAACCCCGTCCGGTCGGTGAACTGATTCGTCAGATTGCCATCGCCGGTGGCGCTGTAGAACCCACCTTGCGATTACCGGCCGGGCTGGCCACCGTCGCTGGAGCCGTGATTGAAAAGATCTGGGACCTCACCGGAGAACATGACGATGAGCCCCCACTGACCCGGTTTCTCGCCGAACAGCTCTCCACCGCCCACTGGTTCGACCAGCGTCGTACCCGTGAGGTTTTGGCCTGGAAACCCGAGATCAGCATTGACCGCGGGCTAGAACTCACCGCCGAGTATTACGGTAACCGCTAGGCATCAATCTGT
Organism: Auritidibacter ignavus; assembly: GCF_003703835.1. Taxonomy (GTDB): domain Bacteria; phylum Actinomycetota; class Actinomycetes; order Actinomycetales; family Micrococcaceae; genus Auritidibacter; species Auritidibacter ignavus. Next base: position 92,939 of record NZ_RDQR01000004.1, on the reverse strand, counting down.
TCCCGGTTGAGCTCTTGTGCCCCAGAGATAATGAAATCCTTGCGCGGGGCCACATGGGACCCCATCAGTAGCTCAAAGATCTCTTCGGCCGCCTCAAATTCGGAAATATTCACCCGCCGCAGCGTGCGGTAGCGCGGATCCATCGTGGTTTCTGAGAGCTGGTCGGCATCCATCTCGCCCAGACCCTTATACCGCTGAATTGGCTCCTTATACTTCCGGCCATCGGCTTCCAGCGAGCCCAGCAGGTTTTTGAGCTCTTGTTCGGAATAGGTGTACATGACCTCGTTCTCCTTCGAGCCAGAGTTGATAATTTCAACCCGGTGCAACGGTGGAACAGCGGCGTAAATCCGGCCGGCTTCCACCATCGGGCGCATGTAGCGGAAGAATAAGGTCAACAGCAAGGTGCGAATATGAGCCCCGTCCACGTCAGCATCGGTCATCAAAATCACCTTGCCGTAGCGGGCCGCGTTCAAATCAAAGGACCGCCCCGAGCCACCGCCGACCACTTGAATCAGCGCTGAACACTCAGCATTGGAGAGCATATCCCCCACTGAGGCCTTTTGAACATTGAGAATTTTGCCACGAATCGGAAACAGGGCCTGGAACTCCGAGGAACGAGCCATTTTCGCCGTCCCCAGCGCTGAGTCACCCTCAACAATGAACAATTCTGACCCGATGGCGTCATTGGTGCGGCAGTCGGCCAGCTTGGCCGGCATGGTCGAGGTTTCTAGTGCGTTCTTGCGCCGCTGATTTTCTTTATGAGTTCGGGCAGATACGCGAGATTTCATCTCCGCGACGATCTTTTCCAACAGCTGGGTGGTCTGTTGTTTGTCCTGGCGTTTCGTGGACTTCAGAATGGCACCCAGTTGCTCGGTGACCACCTTATTGACGATTTGTTTGGCAGCCGGAGTACCCAGCACCTCTTTGGTTTGACCTTCGAATTGCGGTTCGGCCAGACGCACGGTGAGCACCGCGGTGAGTCCCGCCAGGATATCGTCGCGCTCGATTTTGTCCTGACCGGGCTTCAGTTTCCGGGAATTGGCCTGAATCGCTTTCCGGAACACCTTCGTCATAGCTTGTTCAAAACCGGAGAGGTGAGTACCGCCCTTCGGGGTAGCAATGATATTCACGAAAGTTTTCACCCGAGTGTCGTACCCAATGTCCCAACGCAGAGCGACATCCACATCGCAATCACGGTCCACATCCTGCATTTGGGCATGTCCCTCCTCGTCGAGAACCGGCACGCGTTCGGTAAAGGACCCTGATCCCTGCAACCGCCAAATATCGGTAACCGGATTCAGTGTAGAGAGGTGGTCGACGAATTCCGAGATACCCCCGTCGTATTGGAAGACCTGTTCGTGGGGCCCCTCGGCTCCGGCAGTACCCGGCAACCGACGCAAATCTCGGATCGTAATCCTCAGGCCGGGCACCAGATATGCGGTCTGACGGGCACGGTCTTCAAGTTCTTGGTACTGGAAGGTGGCATCCGGGGTGAAAATCTGTTCATCGGCCCAATAGCGCACCTTCGTACCGGTGTGTCCGCGCTTCGCCTTGCCCACCACGGGGATATCTCCGGCTTCTGTTTTCGGACTAAACGGCGCCTCGGGGCTGGGAACCCGATGATCTTCAAAGGTCCCTGGCTTCCCGCGCTGGAACGACATCTGGTAAGTCTTGCCACCACGAAAAACGTGCACGTCCAGACGAGAGCTCAGCGCGTTAACGACTGACGCGCCCACACCGTGGAGGCCACCGGCGGCGTTATAGGAACCACTACCAAATTTTCCGCCGGCGTGGAGCTTTGTAAACACCACTTCGACACCAGACAAGCCGGTACGGGGCTCGAGGTCGACAGGAATACCGCGTCCGTGGTCTTCAACCTCCACACTGCCATCGGCATCCAACGTGATGGTGATGGACTGCCCGTAGCCGGCCAGAGCTTCGTCCACGGAGTTATCGATGATCTCCCAGAGACAGTGCATCAGCCCCCGGGAATCGGTAGAGCCAATATACATGCCCGGCCGCTTACGAACCGCCTCAAGTCCTTCGAGTACGGAAAGCTGATGGGCATTGTATTCACTGTTTCGAGACACGGAATCCGCTGACCTTTCATCTGCTGAGTGATGGGCGCTTAAGAGCTTGGATTTTCTCTCCTGTTGACACTAGCCGTTTTTTGTCTCGCCGGAAGTATTTTGGCGTTCCAGCACATGTTCTTGGTTCGCCTTTCGCTTAAGCTCTGACAGAAACGCGACCATGTCCGGAAATCAATGCAATCATTGGTCAGGTCCAGCACCCGTTCGATGGCGTTTCGCCCACGGCGTTGTCCACTCAGGGGTGTGCCGGGACTAAAAGGCGAGATGCTTGTGTTGAACTTGTCAAAGACAGCATGTACCTGCGAGGGTGGTACCAACCGCCCAACTTCGCTTGGACCACACAGAGGAGGCCCAATGTCCACAGCAACAACAGTTGAGTCACCGACCTTGACCGGTGCCGATCGTTGCGATCGGTGCGGCGCACAGGCCTACGTTCGGGCAGTTCTCGCCTCCGGTGGCGTGTTGTTGTTCTGCGCTCACCATGCGCGCCAGGTCGAGGACCAGTTGCGTCCTCAAACCAGCACCTGGCACGATGAGACCCAGCGTCTGCACGAAGGTGCCAGTAGCGAATAAGACTCCAACGCACAAACAGCAACAGCGGGGCGGTTCTCCCCAGATCATGAGAACCGCCCCGCTGTTATCTGCTCAGACCTGCTGTCTCAGGCGACGGCAGAGTTCTTACTCGAGATAATCGCGCAGAACCTGCGACCGAGATGGGTGGCGCAATTTCGACATCGTCTTGGATTCAATCTGGCGGATGCGTTCGCGGGTCACGCTGTAGACCCGACCGATCTCGTCCAACGTCTTGGGCTGTCCATCGGTGAGACCAAAGCGCATCGCCACCACGCCAGCTTCTCGCTCAGACAGGGTGTCCAACACCGAGTGCAGTTGTTCTTGCAACAACGTGAAAGACACCGCGTCAGAAGGAACAACTGCTTCGGAGTCCTCAATCAAGTCACCAAACTCAGAGTCTCCATCTTCGCCCAGTGGAGTGTGCAAGGAGATCGGTTCGCGACCGTACTTTTGAACCTCGACCACCTTTTCGGGCGTCATATCGAGCTCGGCGGCCAATTCTTCCGGTGTGGGCTCCCGACCCAGGTCCTGGAGCATCTGGCGCTGTACGCGAGCCAACTTGTTGATGACTTCGACCATGTGCACCGGAATACGAATCGTGCGGGCTTGATCTGCCATCGCGCGAGTGATCGCCTGGCGGATCCACCAGGTGGCGTATGTCGAGAACTTGAAGCCCTTGGTGTAGTCGAACTTCTCGACCGCACGGATCAGACCGAGGTTGCCTTCCTGAATCAGGTCCAGGAACAACATGCCACGACCGGTGTAGCGCTTAGCCAGCGACACCACCAAACGCAGGTTTGCTTCTAGCAGGTGGTTCTTCGCCCGACGTCCATCAGCGATCACCAATTGCATGTCTCGGCGCATGCGCGGGTCATCGTAGGTCTCTTTCTGCATCTTGTGCTCAGCGTAGAGACCTGCCTCGACACGCAACGCAAGGTCTACCTCCTGTTCTGCATTCAACAGCGCGACCTTACCGATTTGCTTCAGATAGTCCTTGACCGGATCGGCGGTGGCACCAGTGACGTTTACGCGCTGAGCCGGGGCATCATCTTCCGCATCAGACACCACGAAGCCGGAGGACGAACTATCATTGTCGTCTTTGCTCGGCGAGACCTTCTGCCCCTTAAACGCATCCACGACTCCCCGGTCGTTCTTGGTCTCCGGCTCTTGGTCTTCAACCAGATCATCGAGATCTACCGGAGTATCGTCTTCACCTTCGACCTCGATATCATCGGCCTCATCCTCGGCGAAGTCATCGGTGTCCTCATCCAATAAGGTATCGTCAACCTCTTCGTCGTCGACCACCGGCTCGGTCTCGGCCTGAGTTGCCTTCTTACCGGAAGCCTTCTTCGCGGTGGTTTTCTTCCCCGCAGTCGACTTCTTGCTCGTCGATTTGGCCGTTGATTTAGCACCAGACTTACCGGTGGACGAAGTACCCGTCGTCTTCTTCTTGGACGAGCTCTTCTTCGTCCGAGTCGTCGAGGCCTTGGCCGTGGAGGCCTTCGTTGTCGAGGCCTTCGTCGTGGTCTTCTTTCGTGTCGAAGACTTCGATGCCGCGCTTTCTGGGTCGACAGCGTCGATCTTTACGGTACTGTCAGTCACTCGATACCTTTCCTACGGGTCAATCCCGTTCAACAGACAGTGGTCTACACACCTATGACCCTGTCAAGTCTGCGTTGCAATGGACAGAATCTCGCTGTTCTTTCGCATCGGAAAGCCAACCGGTTCTGTCCCGCAGAAACAGGGTCCATAGCAGGTGCAACGATCACAGTCGAGGTCTTATTCCCTAAACCGGGCAAAAAGTTCTTCGCTTTTCACCCAGCAGACGTCATCGTCGAACTAGGCACTCATTATTACATGTTTTTCGCTGGTCTTTTGCACCATGACAGCGAACACAGTCCTGCCCAGAAGATGAACATCAGGTACGACCGCTGGAAGACCATGCCCGCTGGGCATCTTTGGCCCAATCACAGACCATTCCACGGTCCAGAGTCTTGCCCAGTAGGTTCAACAGTTCATATCCGTCTCCCCCGGCATGTTGTAGCTGGCGGTGGTAATTGGCTGCAATGCTCCCTCGGCCTCTCACCCACTCGATATAGACAAGGTAAATCCCTAAAACAAGGACTTCCGGACCGTCGTAGATACTCATTGCATACCGTGCACAATCTTCAAACCGCTGGATCCGGGTCCAGTCTGCCACGGTGTCCGAAGCACCGATAAATGCTTGACTGAACTGTGTGCCACTGGTTGCTGTGGGGATCACGTCGAACTCATCGGCATAGCCTTGAGGGATCAGGCCCAGGTGGATGGCTCCCGCCAAGGCAGGCTCAAGACCAAAACAGGCGATATTGAGCACCATGTCACGGTAACGGTCTTCGCCCAGCCCACGGACGAGATCACACCATTCAGTAGATTCCAGCGACTGCGGTAGGGTCTCGCCAGACAGCAGGCGGTCCCACGCCTGAAGGTCCGCGTATAAGGCACGAATTTGCTCGGGCGTGTTTGCCTCAGCGACCTGATGGCGCTGTGTGGGGTCCATTGCTGGCCACGTTTCAAGTTGTTCGGCCAGTCGTTGGGTATTAAACGGCAACACCAAATCGTTCGGGCCTCGGGGTGTGTCAACACCGTCGGCGCGCATTGAGAGGTCTAAGAAACTGTTTTCGGTCGCGTCCAACGTCGCACCCTGGACGGGGCATTCGGCTCCGTGCGCGCAGTCCAGGTGCCATACTCGGTGTGGGCTGAGCACCCAAACTTCTTGAGCCGGTAATTGGTGGTGGCGCAAATGCTCTTGCAGGTTTGCAGCAAAGCGTCGGTATCCAGCTAGCCGGTCGACCGGACCGGGATCGCCCACCGTGTCATCTTCGGATTGCAAGAGCATAAAGCAACCGTCGGCCTTTGGATCGGTGCGCAGGGTTGTCGCCACGCGATCGAAGAATCCGGTGGAAATAGGGAATTCGTCCTCACCGACGGGGTCATCTAGCGCTGGCAGATCGACACGCAGTACGGCGCGGAAGCTGGACCCGCAGGTGCTAATTAACACGCAACTTCGTTGGGGGACGAATCCCAACGTATTCTGCACGAAGGCCAGGACATCTTCTTCAGTTCTGGCGAGAAACTGTCGTGGTCCTTGCGACCGGACTGGTGGTGTTGAGTCGGTGGTTCCAAGGGCTACTGAATGCTGATTATTTTCTGTCATGTACCCAGCATCAGCCCATCATCGGAGACGACACTATCCAGCGAGATGAACTGTGGACGGTTCCAGCGCAGGACCGACATTGTGGAGAACCAGCCCGACTTAGTGCTTGGGGATCTAGCGCCCGTCCGAGTCCTGAGGGTTGTCTCCGTCAGTTTCCGAACCCGACTCCGCGCCATTGGATTCTTCGGCCGACTCGTCCTCGTCGTGTGCAGTTGAGCTCAACCCGAGTCGCTCGGCGTTATGCTGCGACTGGGTATTAAGGAAGTCCTCGGCTTGAGCACCAATCTCTTCGCCGTCGGGAATGTGCTGGTTCGGCGGCAGAAGCAAAGAACGCGGCTGTTCCTGGTCTTCGGTATACCGGTCGAACTGAGCTTCCAGGGCCGCAACCATGTGTGAAATCTGGGGGGAGTTCTCGGTTTGTTGGGCCAGTTGCCGATCAACCTGACGTCCTGCTTCACGCAACTCATCGGTGGGCACCACGATGCCCATCGCCGCTGAAAGGTATTCCAGTCCGGCCACGGCCGCCTGCGGGTAGGTTGCATCGGCCAGATAATGTGGCACGTGCAGGGTGAACCCGGTGACCTTTCGGCCGTTCTCGGTGAGCTTGACCTCGAGTAATTGCGACATACCGGCCAACATCTGGGCCTGAGGAGACCAGGTGGACAGTCCTTCGAGTAATTCCTCCCGGCTACCGTGCGTGGTCACGCCCAAGGGACGAGTGTGTGGAACCGGAAGCGGAATAGCGTCCACTATCGCGACCTGTGACAGGTCCAGTTCGCGCACGATGGACATGACCGCATCGGAGAAACGTTCCCACTGGTAGTCCGGCTCAGGGCCGGACAGTACCAAAAACGGCTGGTCCATTTCATCGGTAAAGACATCCAGTGAGATTTCTGGACGCTGATAGTCGGTGAATTTTTCCCCGTCAAAGGTAATATGGGGGCGTTGAGCCCGGTAATCAATGAGCTGATCAGTATCAAAGGTGATCAGTTGCTCGTGATTGAGCCGGTTGAACAAAAGGTACCGGATCTGTTCGGTAAGGTGCCCGGCATCCAGATGACCACCGAAAAGCAGTAGTAGCTTGGTTCCTCGCAACGGTGAGGGATCGTCCTCGGACCCGGTCATGAGGTCACGACCGGCGGGACTGAACTGGATTAGGTGATGCGGATCCTGCATCCAGAAGCCTCCTCACGTCCTGGAATATCAAGTGTTCTGTCGATTCTATCGATCTTGTGCACTATAACTGTGTTCCCTACCCGATCTATTCCAACCTCCCTTTAATTCCATCCTCCCTTGACCGGGTCAGGCAGCTCTTTACTCGTCTGCGCTCTGAGAGGAACCCTTCACGTTACGCCCCTGTGACGGGCGACAAGATAGCGGTGACTGTCTAGGATTAACTGCGTTGTCATTGTAAAGATGTATGAATCACCGGGAAGTGATGTCGTTGACTGAAATCACCGAACTCATGAGCAAGTTCTGCGCCGAACCGCACCTGCGTTATGCCACCGTTGCACCGGAAGCCGATCTGGTGATCTACGGGGTCGCCGTCGGAGAAGAATCCGGAACATTGGTGGCCTCCGACGCCCCGGAGAGTCTCCATCGCCTGCTGAGTGATTTCCACGTCACCGGTGCTGCCGAGAAGGTTCTGGTCTTCCCCGCTCCAGAAGATGTTGCCGCCCGCAAGATCGCCTTCGTTGGCTTAGGCTCGGCCAAACCAGCCCCGCAGGGCACGCCGGTCCCCGATCAGCGCACACCGGATACTCTGGGACCCGAAAGCTACCGTCGCGCCGCCGGTGCTGCGGTTCGCCACCTGTTGGACCAGCACCCGGTGTCCACCGTGGTGTTTGAGATGGGCGCTGATTCGCCCGAGCTGCTCCAGGCCGTTGCCGAAGGTGCTGCCATTGCAAGCTACCGGTTCACCGCCTTTTCAACGCGTACCAGCAACGACGAGACTCCGCACGATGCGACCGGGCAGCGACAGGATCGCTTGGTCGCTGACGAATTCGTGATCCGCACCGCAGTGGAGGAAGAACAAGCCGAACGTATTGTGACTGAGGCGTCTCAGATCAGTCGTGGTGTGCACACCGTGATGAACCTGGTCAATACTCCAGCCTCGGTGCTCTACCCCGAGTCTTTCGCCGAGTTCGTCACCCAGCTGGTCTCCGATCAGCCACAGATCAGGTGCGAGATCTGGGATGAACAACAACTCCACGCCGAAGGGTGCGGTGGCATTCTGGGTATCGGTCAGGGATCGGCCCACCCGCCCCGGCTAGTCAGGCTCTCCTATCAGCCCGCCACGGACTCGCACGTCCAGCCGACTCACGTTGCCCTGGTGGGCAAAGGCATCACCTTCGACACCGGAGGGATTTCGCTCAAGCCCGCCAATTCTATGCTGACCATGAAAACCGATATGACCGGAGCTGCCACCGTGGCCGCGGTGATCAACACGGTGGCGGCACTGAACCTGCCGATCAAGGTCACCGGCTGGCTGGCCATGGCCGAAAACATGCCCTCCAGCACGGCCGTCAAGCCCTCCGATATCGTGACCATCCGTAACGGAAAGACCGTGGAAATCATGAACACCGACGCCGAAGGTCGCGTCGTGATGGCCGATGCGCTGGTAGCCGCCACCGAAGAAGCCCCCGCTGCTGTAATTGACATTGCCACTCTCACCGGCGCTCAAATGGTGGCCTTGGGGCAACGAACCACCGGCGTCATGGGGCACGACCAGGTCCGCACCCAGCTGGTCGAGGCCGCCCAACGGGCCGGAGAGCTGATCTGGCCGATGCCGATACCAGAGAACCAGCGGGAGTCCTTGGATTCACGCGTGGCTGATATCTCTAATATGGGCTCGAAGTTTGGCGGAATGCTCACCGCCGCGGCGTTCCTTCGAGACTTCGTCGGCGAGACCCCCTGGGCACACCTGGATATCGCCGGCCCCAGTTTCAACGAAGAGGCACCCTTTGGCTACACGCCCAAAGATGCCACCGGAGTCATGCTTCGAACCCTGGTGGAATACCTGCGCCAGAACGCTCAGCAGAGCTAAACATTCGAAGACAGCCCCGAAAACAGCGCTCCAAGATCAGCTGTGACGAGTTTTACACCGCAGTCGTTAATACCGCAGACAATGTGTGGCAACAGCCTGGTTGTCAGCGATAAGCTGGTTATCAAAGGCATCGAGGATCAGTGTGCGGTCCTGCACGGTGCACCGCTGACGAAAAGTCGATATTTGTCGAGCCAAACAGGCTTGACCTAGATGAGGAGAACTCAACGTGACCGAAAACGCCACAGAATTCGACGTCCTAATCCTCGGCGGTGGCTCCGCCGGTTATGGTGCCGCTCTACGAGCAGTGCAGCACGGATTCAGCGTAGGTCTGATCGAAAAAGAGAAACTCGGTGGGACGTGCTTGCACTTTGGTTGCATCCCGACCAAGGCATACCTGCACGCTGCAGAGGTAGCCGATGAAGCACGCGGCGGTTCCAAGATCGGTGTCAACTCCAACCTGGAGTCCATCGACATGTCCAAGGTCCGTGACTACAAGGACAAAATCGTCTCCGGCAAGTTCAAGGGTCTACAGGGCCTGATGAAGATGCGCAAGATCACGGTGATTGAGGGCGAAGGCAAGCTGGTGTCCGAGTCCGAAATTGAGGTCGATGGTACCCGCTACCGGGGCGAGAACATCATCCTGGCATCCGGTTCCTACTCCAAGACCATGGGCCTGCCGATCGGCAACAAGATTATGACCAGCTTCGAGGCCTTACAGCTGGACTATTTGCCCAAGTCAGCGATCGTGCTCGGTGGCGGTGTCATCGGTTCTGAGTTCGCCTCCGCCTGGAATTCCTTCGGCATTGAGGTGACCATCATCGAAGGCCTGGACCACTTGGTCCCCAACGAGGATCCGGCCATCATCAAGGTCCTAGAGCGTGAGTTCAAGTCCAAGGGCATCAAGTCCAACCTGGGGACCTTCTTCGACAAGGTCGAAGAAACTGACAACGGTGTCAAGGTCACCCTGGTGGACGGTAAAGAATTTGAAGCCGAAGTCTGCTTGGTCGCGGTGGGCCGTGGACCCAACACTGAAGGTTTGGGCTATGAAGAGGTCGGTATCCCGATGGACCGTGGCTTCGTGACCCCCAATGAACGTTTGCACACCGGCGTGGGCAACATCTACGCCATCGGTGACATCGTCCCGGGCAAGCAACTGGCCCACCGTGGTTACCAGCAGGGTATTTTCGTGGCCGAAGAAATCGCTGGCAACAACCCGATGGTCGTTCCCGATGAACGGATCCCTGCAGTGACCTTCACCAACCCCGAGATCGTCTCGGTTGGTTTGACCCAGCCCAAGGCTGAAGAGCGCTTCGGTAAAGACAACGTGGAAGTCGCCGAGTACAACCTGGCCGGTAACGGTAAGTCCTCGATCCTGGGTACGAAGGGTTTGATTAAGCTGGTGCGCCAGAAGCACGGCCCGATTGTTGGAGTCTTCGGCGTTGGTGCCCGCATTTCCGAGCAGGTCGGTGAAGCCCAGTTGATCGTCAACTGGGAAGCCTACCCTGAGGATGTGGCTTCGCTGGTGCACGCTCACCCGACGCAGAACGAATCGCTGGGTGAAGCAGCCATGATGCTGTTCGGTCACCCCCTGCACGCCTAATCATCCACCCCACCGGGTGGCTGGCAGGCACCGACCGTCGTCCACCCTTGAACCACCGACAACTACTGATCTGCAGCGAAGACATCAGCACATCATTGGCCCAAGATCAGTGGGAAATTGAGAGAGGAAACGGGACACCATGTCAGAAACCGTGAACCTGCCCGAGCTGGGCGAGTCCGTGACCGAAGGAACGGTAACGCGTTGGCTCAAAGAAATTGGCGACACCGTCGAAGTCGACGAACCCATTGTGGAAGTCTCCACCGATAAGGTCGACACCGAAATTCCCTCCCCAGTGGCCGGAACCCTGGTCGAGATTTTGGTTGACGAGGACGAGACCGTTGAGGTTGGTCAGGCTTTAGCCCAGATTGGCGATGCCGATGAAGCCAGCGGTTCTTCCTCCAACGACGAGGGCGCCGCAGACGAAACTGAAGAGAAACCTGAAGATCAACAGCAGGAAGAGCAACCGGAGGAGTCCGGTGACGACTCCGCTGACCAGCAGGCTCCGGCTGCTTCCTCCGGCGGTTCCGGCGAGGGCGAAGAGGTAACCCTGCCAGAACTCGGCGAATCGGTCACCGAAGGTACCGTGACTCGCTGGCTGAAAGACATCGGCGACACCGTCGAGGTGGACGAAGCTCTGTTGGAGATCTCCACCGATAAGGTCGACACGGAGATCCCCTCCCCAGTCGCCGGTACTCTATTAGAGATCAAGGTCAACGAAGACGATATTGCCGAGGTCGGTGATGTCCTGGCTATCGTGGGCTCCGGCGATGCCACCGAGTCCCCCTCCGAGACGCCGTCAGACGACTCGTCCACCCACGAGACCGCAGACGAACAAGCTGATGAGGAGCCGGCACCGGCCGAGCCACAGGATCAGGGCGAAGCCGAGGCCAAGACCGAAGACACCCAGAGCGCAGAACCCGCTGAACAACCGGCTACACCGGCTTCTGATGCGGAATCCGACACTGCGACTCAGAGTAGCGGTGGCTACGTCACCCCGCTGGTACGTCGTCTGGCCCGTGAGTCCGGTGTGAACCTCAATGATGTGACCGGTACCGGTGTGGGTGGTCGGATCCGTCGTCAAGACGTGCTCACTGCCGCTGAAGCTCAGAAGTACGAAGAGAAGCAGGCTCAGAAGTCTTCCTCGGCAACGACACCATCTCAGGCTCCTGCACAATCCTCTCCTCCGGAGCCGAAGTCCTCGGTCGATCCGTCCAAGCGTGGTTCCACCGAGAAGGCTTCGCGCACCCGCCAGGTGATTGCCCAGCGCATGACGGATTCCCTGCACACCACTGCCCAGCTCACCCAGGTTCACGAGGTCGATTTGACCCGTATCGTCGCCCTGCGCAATGCCGCCAAGGAACAGTTCCAGGCCCAGCACGGTGTCAAGCTGACCTACCTGGCCTTCATTACTCTGGCAACTGCGGAGGCACTGCGTGCTCACCCGGTCATCAACGCCGAGTACAACTCCGAGTCCAAGGAAATCACCTACCACGATTCCGAGGACATCGGCATCGCCGTTGATACCGAAAAGGGTCTGCTGGTGCCGGTTATCAAGGGCGCTGGCAACCTGAACCTCTCCGGCATCGCCTCCCAGATCGCTGAGCTGGCTGAGAAGTCCCGGACCGGCAAGATCTCGCCAGATCTACTCTCAGGTGGTACCTTCTCGATCACCAATTTAGGGTCCTTCGGCGCCCTGTTCGACACCCCGGTGCTCAACGCGCCGCAGTCGGCCATCTTGGGTCCGGGGAACATCGTCAAGCGACCAATGATCGTTCCGGATGCTGAAGGTAACGACAGCATTGCGATCCGCGACATGATGTATCTGTCCTTGACCTACGACCACCAGATCATCGATGGTGCCGACGCAGGTCGTTTCATGACCACGTTGAAGAACCGCCTTGAAAATGCGGAATTCGGCGCTGAGCTTGGTCTGAACTAAAGGAGCTTGACCCCACCATTATGGAAATTGTTCGTCTCATTTTTCTTGCAATTCACTTGCTCGGTTTCGCAGCGGTGGTCGGTGGATGGTTCGCGCATTTCAAGCGACCGACGGTAACCAAGTCGCAGTTCTGGGGCGCCATCGTGATTGTGCTGTCCGGACTAGTACTCTTTGGATTGGCCGAAATGATGGGCGAACCAAACCGCATCAAGCTCACTATCAAGTTGGTGCTGGGCATTACGGTGCTGGTGGTTGCCTGGGTGGGCCAACGCAAGGTCAATAAGGGTGAGCTGGTCCCCACTGGCATTGCCCACGCGACCGGCGGGACCGCGCTCATTACCGCTTTAGTAGCTGTGCTATGGCAGTAATACCCTAAGCAGATCATCCCCAACGTTTCGGGGCCACCGTCAATTCCTGCCAGGAGGATCCTGACGGTGGCCCCGAAGCCTGTGTGCGCCGTTAGTGCTCATGGACCCGGCTTATTTTCCATTCCTGGTCATACTGCAACGTGACCACGAGATCAGCGTGTGACTCTTGTACCGACGCCCTGACCACGCCGTGAGCACCTTCGTCCGTCACCTCCTGTTGCGGCCACCCCCACTGGACGGGAATACGCACTGTCGTATCATCCAGGATCTCAACCTCGCCAGTGCGTTGTCCGCGCATTGAAAAGTCCTCCAAGTTCAATCCCTGCTCCGCCAAGCCCTCAATCATTTCTCGATCGTGAACCGCCACCTCAGATTCCCCGACCGCATAACGATCCACCATGTCCGGATCGGTGGTACGAAACGCCGCTGAGCGTTGTTGCACAATCTGTTCCAACCGCTCATCCAAACGTTCCGGATCCATGTGGTCGGTGACCGAGACAGTGTCCTGTGTGGCCCTGGCTGGTTCTTGAGACTCTGCCGTCAACGACGGCGACCCGCTAATCAGCGCTAAACCAACCGCCATGGCACCCGCTCCAGCGATGAATCGTCGTTGGGCCCGTTGCCGAAGGCCACGACGCGTTTTCGGTAACCTTCTTCGGGCGGGGCGTCGGGGGCGGTTTTTCTTCTCCGACGGTGGTTCCGACAATTTGGTGGGAAGTAAGATCCTCAAGTCTGCAGCCACAATCGAATGCAACTCCAGCGCCCTGGGCTCGCCCCAATGCACGGCAGCTTCCAGACAATGACGCATAGTGGGGCGTTGTGTCGGATCATCGTCCAGACACGCCTCCAGAACATCTACCACGTGTTCATCAATGTTGGGCACCAAGGACGGGAGCGGAGCGCGCACGTATGTTTTGCCCGGCACTCGTCCGGTCAGAAGATACCAGCACAGCGCCGCCCAGCTATACACGTCCGTCGCCGATGTCACGGCTGACGCCTTAGCGTGCTGTTCTGGTGCTGCAAAACCGTGCACCGGTTGGCCCGGTCCTGCATCCGTGAGATAGGGCGCCCCGTTGAGGTCAAAAACCACCTCGGCCGGGCCCAACCCGCCATGACTGAGCCCTTGTCGGTGTAGTTCAGATAAAGCCTGAGCAACCGGGATGACAATGGTCAAACATTGCTCGAGTTCCAGCGGACCCATGGTGTTGACGAGTTTAGCGGCATGAGAACCTCGCATCAGTTGCCAGCATCCCACCTGTGGCGCCGAATCGTCGCGGAGCTCGACGGCGCCAATCAGTGGCACCACGTGCGGATGGCTAAACCGTTGGGCCCGGTCGATAATCTGTGAGTGTCTCTCCTCCCCTACCTGCCCGAGGTCTGGAATTTTTAGCACGGCGGGCGCATCTCGTGAGCTAAATCCCGGGGGACGAAACCGCCAGAGGTTAAAGCGTTCGCCGGTGCAATACAGCTCGCCGACCTCACCCGAGAGCGGCTGTGGAGGCTGAGGTAGTGCGTCGGAGGTGTGCGATGAGGGATAGGTCATCAAATAATCCTGGGCTCGTAACAACGCGGTGTGCGATGCGGGTGTGCGAGGACAAAGGTGACAATGTCTGCCCCTGATTCTGCCGGAATCGCTCCCCTCACGGGGTGAGTTATCCACAGATAACTTTCGGTAGTATAGGTGTCATTATGGCCTCAGATAATTCTTCTCCCACTAAAGATCTCAAGACTGTCAAAGCCGAGCAGAAAGAGCGTCGGCGACAGCAGAGAGCCGAAGCGAAGGCGAACAAGAAGAGCCGCAAAAAGAACCAGGACGGTTTTTTCAAACGTATTGGGCGAGTCTTTAAAGACACCAAAGAATACGATCCCGCCGTGGTGTGGTGGATGCTACTTGGTTTTGCGGTGCCGATTCTGATCGGTGTCATCCTTGCCGGTCTCACCGGCAACTGGGTGACGTGGATCTTGATTGCTATCCCGTTCGGTTTGCTGACCGCCTTGATTATCATGAACCGGCGGGCTGAACGCGCGGCTTTTGCGCGCATCGACGGACGTCCTGGTGCTACGGGCGCGGCTTTGTCAACGTTAGGCCGCGGCTGGGTGGTACCCCAGGAGCCGGTCGCCATGAACGCTAAGTCTCAGGAAGCGGTGTACCGTGCCACCGGGAAAGCTGGTGTGGTCCTGGTGGCTGAGGGCTCGTATAACAAGGCCCGTCAGCTGGCTGAAAAAGAGCGTCGCCACATGAGCCGTTATTTGCCTAATGTCGAGATCCGTATTCTGCAGGTCGGTCATGGAAAGAATGAAGTGTCACTACACCAGCTGAGAAAGACCATCAAACGGATGAAAAAAACCCTCAATAAGCACGAAGTTCGGGCCATTGAGAACCGTCTGGCGTCCTTGCCTAGTAATAAGCTCCCGATTCCTAAGGGTGTGGATCCTTTCAAATCCCGTCCAGATCGTCGGGCGATGCGAGGGCGCTAAAGCCCCGGAGCTCGAGCGTGGATACACTAACTAGGCGGTGATCACGACCGTTTTGGCGAGCAGATCGTGGACTCCACGCTGGTCCTTGTCCATCACGATCGCCGGGATAAACAGGCCCAGGAGTAGCGCACGAATTGCTGCCTGCCATAGTCCCACGGAGGCCCCGCCAACGCGAACCACCTGAATGCGGAATAGGGCTTTGCCGATGGTAGCTCCCAACAGTCCTACCAACAGCCAGTGCATCATCACGAAAAACAGCAGGGGAAGCCAGGGCTGATCACTGCCAACAAGCCAAGCCAATCCTACGGAGATAAACCAGTCGCTAAACAGTGCTCCGACACGGCGTCCCAGCGAGGCAACCGAGCTCGGCCCGGTTCTGGGGAGCCCTAATCGTTCACCGGGGTAGGTATCTTGCTCTCCCGGGGGACCTTCCACCCAGGAAGCAAGATCTTTCCGGGTGATCAACGGGTCCTCGGCGTTGTCTTCGCGACGGTGTTCTGCGGACATAAGACAACTCTATCGGTTCGGTCTTGTCATCCTCAGTGTGTGGCAGGCACGGCTCCGCCTGACCAAGACCCTTTCTCCGTTGCGCTATTGCAGAAATTCCCGACGGCTTTCCCCCGATCAAAGCGCGCTTTCTGTAGGGTTAATGCCATCGCGGAAAGTCTGCATCGCGGAAACTATGACAGGAGTAAGAATGTTCTCCACCTCAGAAGAAATTCTCGCCTATCTCAAAGACGAGGATGTGGCCTTTGTTGATGTGCGGTTCACCGACCTCTTCGGTGGAATGCACCACTTCAACCTGCCGGCCAAGGCTGTCGACAACGACTTTTTTGAAAGTGGCCAGCTCTTCGACGGCTCGTCGATTCCCGGCTTCGCCACCATCGCAGAGTCCGATATGCAACTGATTCCCGATGTGACCACCGCGTTTATCGATCCCTTCCGGGAGCAGAAGACTCTGGCGATGTTCTTCTCTATCATTAATCCCCGCACCGGGGAGCCCTACCACCGGGATCCCCGCGGTGTGGCCACGCGAGCAGAGGATTATTTAGCCTCCACCGGTATCGCCGACACTGCCAGTTTCGCCTCTGAAGCCGAGTTCTACCTGCTGGATGGCGTCCGTTACGAGAATCAGGCACATAAATCGTTCTTCGAAATTGATGCTGAAGAAGCCTGGTGGAACACCGGTCGTGAAGAGCCCGGTGGCAACCTAGGACACAAGACTCCGTCCGGTGGTGGCTACTTCCCGGTCTCCCCGATTGACCAAATCGCCGATGTGCGTGATGAAATCTGCTTACTTTTGGAACAGGTTGGGCTCGAAGTCGAGCGCTCTCATCACGAGGTGGGCTCGCCCGGGCAGGCCGAGATCAATTTCCGCTTCGATTCTTTGTTGCACTCGGCCGATAAGGCTCAGGTGTTCAAGTATGTCGTGAAAAACACCGCCTTGTTGTTCGGCAAAACCGCGACCTTTATGCCCAAGCCGGTCTACGGTGATGGCGGTTCAGGCATGCACTGCCACCAGTCCCTGTGGCAGGACGGAGAACCGCTGTTCTACGACGAAAAGGGCTACGCTTCACTGTCTGATCTGGCCCGCTGGTACATCGGCGGACTGCTGGAGCACTCCTCAGCCATTATGGCCTTCACCAACCCGACGGTGAACTCCTATAAGCGTCTGGTCAAAGGTCACGAAGCACCGATCAACATGCTCTACTCGCAGGGCAATCGCTCGGCAGCTATCCGCATTCCGATTACCGGGACCAACCCCAAAGCCAAGCGACTGGAGTTCCGTGCGCCGGATCCCTCCCAGAACCCCTATCTCGCTTTTGCAGCTCAGCTGATGGCCGGTCTGGACGGAATTCGTAATCGCATCGAGCCACCGGAGCCGGTGGATAAGGACCTCTACGAGTTGCCTCCGGAGGAAGCCGCCGATGTGAAGCAGGCGCCACGCACTCTGGAAGAAGCGATCGACGCTCTGGAAGAGGACCACGAATTCCTCCTGGCCGGTGATGTGTTCAGCGAAGACCTGATCAGCACCTGGATTGACTATAAGCGTGAGTACGAAATCAATGTGTTGCGCGCCTACGTTTCGCCGAAGGAATTCGAGCTCTACTACTCGATCTAGCACCTACGCCATCAAGGACGGCTTCGACCTTCTACCTGGCGACTCAGGTAAGTGCAACGGTGCTGGTGGGGATCACAGTGATCCCCACCAGCACCGTCGGTTAATACCGTGGTGAATCTGACACGCGTCGTAGCACCGCCAAGGAATATTTGTCTCTCGGTTGGAGCTATACGCGACAGAAACACAGATCCTGCTCACTGAAAGAAGGTTTCGAATGCCTGAAGCTGGCGCTTCAACGAACTACCGGGTTTCCATTCTCGACTTAGCCACCGTCCGCCATGGGCAGTCGATTGGTGACGCGGTCGGTGAATCGCTGACTTTGGCCCAGCGGGCCGAAGAACGAGGTTTCCACCGTATTTGGTTCGCTGAGCACCACAACATGCCCTCGATCGCTTCGTCGGCAACCTCCGTGTTGCTATCTCACATCGGCGCCCACACCTGCACGATCCGCTTGGGCTCTGGTGGCGTGATGTTGCCCAACCACGCTCCGTTGCTGATTGCCGAACAGTTCGGGATGTTGCAGGAACTCTACGGCCCCCGCATCGACCTCGGCTTGGGCCGTGCACCAGGAACCGACCAGAAGACCCTGTGGGCACTGCGTCGCGATCCTCAGTCCGCTGACCGGTTCCCCCAAGACGTTGTGGAGCTGCAGGGCTACTTAAGTGGGGACTCCCAGATTCCCGGGGTGGAAGCCTACCCGGGTAAGGACACCAACTTGCCCATCTTCATTCTCGGCTCCTCACATTTCGGCGCGCAGCTAGCTGCCAAACTGGGCCTGCCCTACACCTTCGCATCTCATTTCGCTCCGCAGATGCTGGAATCGGCTGCCAGCTTGTACCGGGAGCACTACGAGCCCTCTGAACAGCACCCGGAGCCCTACTTCATTGCGGCCCTGAACGTCATTGCCGATGAGACCGAAGAGGGCGCCCAGGCCAGCTTGGAGGCCGCTCAGCGCTCCCGGATTCGGTCCTTCCTGGGTCGCGGTAAGAACCTCAGCGACGATGAGGTGTCCTTGCTGATCCACTCTCCGGCCGGCGAACAGGTGTTGAGCATGTTGAAGTACACTGCGGTGGGCACCGCCTCAGTGGTACGCGAGTACATGGATCAGTTTGCCGAACGGGTCTCAGCCGATGAGCTGATCATGACTAATCTGGCCCCGTCGTTGCAGAGTCGCTTGACCACCTTGGACCTGGTCGGCTCCTCGGTCATCAACCGATAAACTCCAGTCACCCCGATGGGTTGAGGCTAGTTCATCCCATAGAACCGATGTTCGAACACCTGCCGAGCATGGCGGGTGATGCGCAAGTAGTCCTCTTCGAAAACACCCGCATTGCCCGACTCATACCCGCACCACTGGGCGACCGCTTCTAGGTCATCTCGGTTGGTGGGCAACGTGTCGGAGGCACGGGCCGACCAGATCATATTCGCCGAGCGGATCCTAGAGCACAGTCTCCAGGAGTTTTCCAAGGCTTGGGCCTCGTGGGCATCAAGGTGCCCGAGCTCGTGCAATGCCTCCAACGCTTCCACGGTGGAGGTGGTGCGCAATGACTCTGCTTGACCGGCGTAGCGCAACTGGAAGGTCTGCACCAGCCACTCCACATCCGACAGCGACCCACGCCCGAGCTTCACATGCCGGTTAGGATCAGCCCCGCGGGGTAGTCGCTCGGATTCCACCCGAGCTTTCATTCGACGGATCGCCCGTAACCGTTGCGGGGTCAGCTCGGTGTGATAGCGCACCGAGTCTGCCCAGTTCGTGAATTCATCCTGCAGAGCCTGTTCTCCAGCTAGCGTCCGGGCCCGCAACAGCGCCTGGATTTCCCAAATCTCAGCCCATTGCTGGTAGTAGTTCCGATAGGACTCCATCGAGCGCACCAAGGGACCCTGTTTACCTTCGGGGCGCAGGTCCGCGTCAATCATCAGTACCGGTTCCAACGGGATGGCCGGTTTCAGCGGCATCTTCAGGTAGTGGGTGAGTTTCTTGGCTTGGCTGACGGCCTGTTGGTGGGCCTCACGCTCGTCGGTGGCTGCCTCGGTGGGTTGGTGAACGAACATCACGTCCAAATCCGAGCCATAGCCGCATTCCTGTCCGCCTTGGCGCCCCATGGCCACCACCACCAGGTTCGCCAGTCGTTTCTCACCACTGTCGGCAAGTTCGCGTTCCACCAAATCTAGTCCGGCCATCGCGCTGGCTTGGTCGGCCCGGCATAGCGCGTGAGAGATCTCATCTTGGTCGATCAGTTCCAAGGCGTCAGCCATTGCGGTACGCAGAATTTCGCGTCGACGAATCAGCCGGATGTGGCGCATCGCTTCGTTGACTTCAGGGTGACGCGACAGCACCGAGCGCATCTCGGTCAGGATGGCGTCCAGGCTCAAGGGCACCAGGTCCTGGTCACGGTCTAGCCAGGCGGTGGCCTCCGGAGAGTGTTCCAGCAAGTCGCAGACATACCGGGAACTGGACAACACGGTGCAGAGTCGCTCGGCAGCATCGGAGGAGTCCCGCAACATACGCAGGTACCATCCTGAGCGACTGATCGATTCCGACAGACGCCGGAAACTCAGCAGACCACCATCGGGGTCCGGACCGGCAGCCAGCCAGCCCAACATGGCCGGTAGGAGCTGACGTTGCAACGCCGCCGAGCGAGACACGCCCTCGGTAAGGAACCCAATATGGCGGATCGCGCCCTTGGGGTCTCGGTACCCCAGGGCGACCAGCCGCTGTTGGGCAGCTTCAGAGGAGAGTCTGACCTGGTCGGCCGGCAGGGCCGCGGTGGCAGGAAGGAGCGGCCGGTAGAACAACCGCTCAAAGACCTCGGCGACGGCTCGAGCCGTCTTCTTCCAGCTGCTCAGCAACTCATCAGCGTTATGCGGATGTTCCTGCGCACCTGAGCCGACGGCCCGGGCTAGCACCCGGAGATGTTGTTCTTTTTCGGGTAGCAGGTGGGTGCGACGCATCTGGGCAAGTTGTAACCGGTGCTCCATCACGCGTAAGAACCGGTAGTAGTCCGTCATCGAGCGCGCGTCGGCCCGTCCCACGTATCCGCCGGCTTCCAAAGCCTGGATAGCTTCTTCGGTGGAGCGCACATGCAGGCTCGAATCCGTTTTTCCGTGCACCAGTTGCAACAGCTGGACCGGAAATTCAATGTCACGCAGTCCCCCACTGCCGAGCTTGATGTCACGGTGACGCTGTTTCGCCGGAATATTCTTTACCACCCGGCGTCGCATCGATTGGACCTGAGAGACGAAGCCTGGCCGGGTGGAGACCTGCCAGACCAGGGGGTAGATGGCGTTGAGATATTCCTCAGCCAAGCGGTGGTTACCGGCCAGTCGACGACACTTCAGCAAGGCCTGGAACTCCCAGGTATGGGCCCACCGGTTGTAGTACGTGCGGTGTGACGCTACCGTGCGCGACAGTTCTCCATCTTTGCCTTCGGGGCGCAGGTTGGCGTCGACCTCCCACAGCCCGGGCTCTGGGGCGGGAGACTGGATGGTGTGTGAAATCCCGGTGGCCAGTTCTCGGGCCACCGCGGTCATGGTTTCCTCCGACAAAGACTCCACATGCTCCGAGGCTGCCGGTCCGTGCACAAAAATCACGTCGACATCCGAAAGGTAGTTCAGCTCTCGGGCACCGCATTTGCCCATCCCCATCACGGTCAGGCTCGTGCCATCGATTTCTTCGCGACTAAACTTCGACTCAGCATCGAATCTCGCCACCGCCAGAGCGGCCTCCAGGGCCGCAGCAGCCAGGTCAGCCAACCACCGGGAAATAATCGGCTGGGCACCCATGGGATCGGGGGCATTGAGGTCTTGGACGGTAATGCTGAGAATTTGTCGCCGATACATAACCCGTAGCGCCACCGCCGCCTCTTTACCACCCTGGGTGGCCACCGGTTCTTCCTGCTGTGGATCAGCTCCCACAGCCTCCAGTAACAGGCAACGCAAAGCCTCGGGAGCATAGCGTGCTTCTCCGTGCGCGTCAGGCTCGTAGATCCCAGCAACTGCGGGTGCGCTGGCCACAGCGTCCTCGGACCCGGTGACGACGTCCAGGTGCTCAGGGTAGCGGATCAGAAATTCACCAAGGGCTTCCGAGGTGCCCAACAGCCGAATCAGCGAGCGGATCTGGTGTTGCTCAGCTTGGTTGAAGAGCTCTTGGACACTGGCTTCGGCCTCCACGAGTCGGATTAGCAGGATTAGCGCTTGGTCAGGATTGGCAGCCACCGAGATGACATCGAGCAACTGGTCTCGATCCAGCTCAGCGAGCTCGGGCGCTTGTAGCCGGCTTTCCGCTCGCGACAGGTCGGTGAACCCCGCTCCGGCCAGGGTGCGCCCGCGTGAGGACCGGGATCGTGAACCGGATGCGGAGGTGGGGGTACGTTTGGTCAAGGAGCTACACCGCCCCGAGGTAACGGGAGAGCTCGAACGGGGACACATTGACCCGGTATTGTTCCCATTCTTCGCGTTTATTGCGCAGAAAGGACTCAAAGACCTGTTCGCCGAGCACCTCGGCAACGAATTCAGATTCTTCCATCACCCCCAAGGCATCGTGGAGGGTGGATGGCAACGGTGAGTGCCCCAAGAGTCGGCGTTCGTGTGAGGTCAACTGTGAGATGTCCTCTTGGGCAGCCTCAGGTAGGTCATATTCTTCCTGAATACCCCTCAGACCGGCAGAGAGTAGCAACGCATAGGTCAGATAGGGGTTGGCCGCGGCATCAATACCGCGGTATTCCACCCGAGCGGATCCGGCCTTATCCGGCTTATATAAGGGAACACGGACCAGGGCGGAGCGGTTGTTGTGGCCCCAGGAGACATAAGGTGGTGCTTCTCCCCCGCCCCAGAGCCGTTTATAGGAGTTGACGAACTGGTGGGTTACCGCGGTGATCTCCGCGGAGTGTTTTAGCAGTCCGGCGATAAAACGACGGGCGGTGGTCGACAGCTGGTACTCGGCTCCGGGGGCATAGAAGGCGTTGACGTCCCCTTCGAATAACGAAAAGTGTGTGTGCATCGCTGAGCCGGGGTGTTCGCCAAAGGGCTTGGGCATGAAGGTCGCGTAGTAACCCTGCAAAGTGGCGACTTCTTTGACCACGGTGCGGAATGTCATGATGTTATCCGCGGTAGCCATCGCATCCATGGCACGTAGATCAATCTCGTTCTGGCCCGGGCCCCCTTCGTGGTGGGAGAACTCCACGGAAATTCCGACCTGCTCCAGCATGGACACCGCATGACGGCGGAAGTCTTGGGCGACCCCACCGGGCACGTGGTCAAAGTACCCGGCAGCATCCACCGGTTCGGGGTTGTGCATCATCCGCTTCGGGTCCGAGCGTTCTTCCAGATCTGCCTTGAGCAGATAAAACTCGATTTCCGGGTGCAGGTAGCACGTGAATCCCAAATCCGCGGCCTTGTCGATACTGCGTTGGAGCACGTAGCGGGGGTCAACGGCCGCCGGTTCCCCATCGGGCATCTTCACGTCGCAGAACATGCGTGAGGTTTGTTCATCTTCACCCCGCCAGGGCAAAACCTGGAAGGTCGAGGGATCCGGTTGTAAGAGCATGTCGGATTCGAAAATCCGGGTGAACCCATCGATCGAGGAGCCATCGAACCCCAGGCCCTCAGTGAAGGCGTACTCCACTTCAGCCGGGGCCAGAGCCACTGATTTCAGGGCACCGACCACATCGGTGAACCACAGTCGCACAAAGCGGACGTCTCGATCCTCAAGGGTGCGCAACACGAATTCTTGCTGCCGGTCCAATCGTTCCACGGTCGCTCTCCTGCATCAGCGTCGTGAGGTGGTGGGGCTCGCCGGTGACGAGCTACCTCGGCAAGTCTACGTCACCGCTTACTCGGTGTCGTCTAGTTCCACCGGGTCACTAGTGACCACGATCCCGTCGGCATCGGAGTAAACGTACTCTCCCGGAATGAACTCAATCCCACCGATCACCAGGTTAACATTCGTGACACCCAGTCCTTCTTTGCGGGATTTTTGGGAGTTGGTGCCCAAGGCTTTAACACCGATCGCCATCTCGGCGATCTCGGCCGAGTCGCGGATGGCGCCATGGACGATCACCCCGGCCCAGTTGTTGTCGATGGCCAGTTGAGCAATATTGTCTCCGAGCAACGCCCGGTTCAGGCTTCCGCCCCCATCGACAACAAGTACCCGCCCCTCTCCTGGCGTGGACAGCGTAGCCCGGACTTCGGTGTTGTCTTCGAAGCAACGCACCGTGGCGATCTGGCCGGCGAATTTCTGCACTCCGCCGAAGTTCCGTAGTTGAATCGGACAGCTCCGGACCGACTCTCCAAGGTGATCTGCAAGGTCTGTGGTGTTCAGTGGTGTTGTCATGCCTCGATCTTAGAACATCCTCTGTGATCTAGATCCCCTAGACTGTGAGCATGTCGAGTTCAGAGAATATCAGCTACGCCACCGAGAGCCCGAACCCGAAACGTGTTCGCACCCACCACCTCCAGCAGCTCAAAGACGCCGGCCACCGGTTTGCGATGCTCACGAGCTATGACGCCCTGACCGCCCGGATTTTCGACCAGGCCGGTATCGAGGTGTTGCTCGTTGGTGATTCCGTGGGGAACACGGTGCTCGGCTATGACACGACCATCCCGGTCACCTTAGATCAAATGGTGCTGTTCTCCCAGGCGGTCGCTCGTAGCGTCGGACGGTCCCTGGTGGTCGCGGATATGCCATTTGGTAGCTATGAGTCCTCGGTGCAGCAGGCCGTGGACAGCGGGGTTCGGCTGGTTAAAGAATCTCAGGTCGCGGCGGTCAAGCTCGAGGGTAGCGCCCGGTATGCCGAACACGTGGCTGCGATGACCTCAGCGGGCGTGGCGGTCATGGGCCATATCGGGTTCACACCGCAGTCAGAACATGTGCTCGGTGGGTTTCGGGTCCAAGGGCGTGGCCAGGACGCCACCCAACAGATGATCCAGGACGCACTAGCACTTCAAGAAGCTGGGGCGTTTACCGTGTTGATGGAAATGGTGCCCACTGAGGTGGCCGCCGCAGTCGACGAGGCCTTGCAGGTACCGACCATCGGGATTGGCGCCGGCAATGCCACCACCGGTCAGGTCTTAGTCTGGCAGGACGCTTTCGGACTTAGTACGGGGCGTCTGCCTCGGTTCGTCAAGCAATACGCCACCCTTGCGGAACAGCTCTCCCAGGCGGCCAAGACCTATGCCGATGAGGTGCGCTCGGGGGCATTCCCGGACGAGGACTACTCCTTCGCCCGTTAGGTCCGTGATGGATCAGCGTGCAACGGGGAGCACGTAGCGCGGTCGAGCGCGCGCCAGCAGGCGGGGCGAGACGGCTAGTCCTCGGCTTCGTCCTCGGCCTCCCACCGCTCATTATTCTCCTGGACCTTCTCCAAGGCCCGACGAGCCTGTTCCGCCGTCTCGAAGGGGCCCAACAATTTGCGCCAGTTCGATTGGGGACCCTTTTCAACCTCGTGAGTCTCAACATTGAACCAGTACTGTGTCGCGCTGTCAGTCATGGCTCCATCCTCTCATATGGTCCCGAGCTGAGCGTCGGGGGCGAACTACCCCGCACATGCTATTCAGCGTTAGGATCAAGGTATGCCCAGCAATTCAGTGACACTTCATCCTGCCCCAGAACCCGGTACCGAGGGTTCCCATAATCTTCCGGTCGATGGTCCGGCACGGCCTGGGCCCGGCTCGCTGGCGCCGGTGGGACGACTCGCCCCGGGGTATGTTGCCCCACGCTTGCACGTACCCGCCGAAATTCCCCGGCCCGATTATGTCGGCAAAAAAGACCCGAATGAGGGTCAGCACGGCGATGTTTATGATGAGGTAGCTATCGAGAAAATCCGCGCTGCCGGACGGCTGGCCGCGGAGGCGATGAACGCGGTCGAAGCTGCGATTCAACCCGGTGTCACCACTGCCGAGTTGGACCGCATCGGCCACCAGTACATGATCGATCACGGGGCTTACCCCTCATGTTTGGACTACCGGGGTTTCCCAAAATCACTGTGTACCTCGCTGAACGAGGTCATCTGCCACGGGATCCCCGATGACACCGTGCTTGAAGACGGTGACATCATCAATATCGATATCACCGCCTACCTGGATGGTTACCACGGCGACCATAATAAGACCTTTACCGTCGGTGACACCGACGAGCAGTCCCGGTTGCTCATCCAGCGCACCCACGAAGCCATGATGCGCGGCATCAAGGCGGTCAAGCCCGGACGCGAAATCAACGTGATTGGTCGTGTGATTGAAAAATATGCCAACCGGTTTGGCTACGGTGTCGTCCGCGACTTTGTCGGCCACGGCGTGGGCCGGGAGTTCCACTCCGGGCTGATTGTGCCCCACTACGACACCGCCCCTGACCATAACACCGTGATGGTTCCGGGCATGGTGTTCACCATCGAACCGATGATCACACTGGGCGATATTTCCTGGGAGATGTGGGATGACGACTGGACGGTCACGACCAAGGACCGTCAACGCACCGCTCAGTTCGAGCACACACTCGTGGTACGCGAAGATGGCGCCGAAATTTTGACCCTAGCCGAGTAGACACGATCGGAAGACGAGTACAAGGGAACCGTGGTAGCGATGTCTGGTAACAACACCCCAACCTATATCGGCGTGGATATTGGCGGCACCGGGATGAAGGGTGGCATCGTCGCAATCTCAGCCTCCGGCCAGCAGGCCGGTGAACTCTCCGGTGAGCGGTTCCGGATTCCCACCCCGCAACCAGCGACTCCCCAGGCGGTCGCCCGCACCGTCGCTGAGATCATCGATGAACTTGACAGCCGTGAAATGGCCCCGGCCCGGGATCGCCCGGTGGGAATTTGTTTTCCGTCAGTGATTCACCACGGGCTGGCGCTGTCTGCCAACAACATCGACCCGTCCTGGATTGAGACGAATGCTCACGAGCTGTTCTCCGATCACCTGCACCGCGATGTGCGAGTCATCAACGACGCAGATGCTGCCGGGCTGGCTGAAGCCCGTTTCGGTGCTGCCCGCGGGGTGTCTGGTTCGGTGCTGGTGGTTACACTGGGCACCGGCATCGGTTCGGCCATGATCCATAACGGAGTGTTGGTGCCCAATTTCGAACTGGGTTCACTCGAGTTCCGGGGAAATATGGCCGAGCGCGATGCCTCTGCGTCGGCGCGGGAGCGTGCTGAGCTAAGTTTCCAGGAGTATGCCGAGCAACGGTTACAGCCCTATTTCTCCTACCTGGAACGACTATTTTCCCCGGAACTGTTCGTGATCGGCGGTGGCATATCGCAACGTGCCGAAGAGTTCCTGCCCTATGTGAAGCTCCGCGCACGAACTATCCCGGCACAGATGGTCAATAACGCTGGCATTATTGGCGCAGCGTTGTTCGCCTCGATCGCCGACACATCGATGTAGTCGAGGCCGGTTTCACACCGCAGTCTGCACCGCGACGACGCAGTGCCGCGGTCCATTGAGTTGAAAACCGGTGGGATCGCGGCTTCCCCTCCGCAATCCCACCGGAAAACTATTTTATCGAGTAAAGAGTTTCGCTTGTAGGGGTTCTACCGCGAAAGGATGCTCTCTCAGCTCGCTAATGGCTTTCTCGAAATCGTCCAAAGAATCAAAGTCCTGGTACACCGAGGCAAATCGCAGATACGCCACCTGGTCCAATCGGCGCAATGGTCCCAGAATGGCCAACCCGACTTCGTGGGCATCGACCTCCGAATTACCGGTCGATCGAATGGCCTCTTCAACCTCTTGCGCCAAGACAGCCAAGTCGTCTTTTGATACCGGGCGACCCTGGCAAGCTTTCGAGACACCGTTGATGACCTTATTGCGGTCAAAGGGCTCAGCGACTCCGGAACGTTTCACCACCATCAATGACGTGGTTTCTAACGTGGTGAAACGTTTACCACACGCTTGGCACTGCCGACGGCGACGAATTGCAGAGCCGTCGTCGAGGGAACGAGAATCGACCACCCGGGACTCCTCGTGTCGACAGAAAGGACAGTGCATCTTCGCTCCGATTTTCTCACCGTGTCACGGTATCGACGTTAGACATCCCCCACAATACTCCCACATATAGGCGTGTTTCAAATACACAGCTACTACATGTAGTAACCGAAGGGTTTGTGGCGCTTAGTCCAGACAGGAGGCTCCCAGCAGCACCTTGAGGTCACCAAATAGGGCTGGATTAGGTGACACGCGGAAATCTGGGCCAAGCTGCATCACGTCAATGCCGAGATTGCCCATCAGTTTCACCCGCACGTCGGTCGACCCGGAATGGTTCTTCAGGGTTTCGCCAAGCTCCCGCATCAGACTTTCGGTGGCCTTGAAATGCGGGATGCTGAGGTTCACCGGTCCCCCATGGCCTACACTGGCTTCCTGTGCGTCGATCAGCGTCATCTCTTGGGCCGAGAGCGAGACCGACCCGTCGTCACGTCGTTGGACTCTGCCTTTGACCGAGACGATGAGATCTTCGGCCAGTACGGTGGCAATCGGTGCATAGACCTGTCCGAAAAACATCACATCCATCGACCCGTTGAGATCTTCGACTTCGGTACGGGCATAGGCATTACCCGAGTTCTTCGCGATCCTGCGCTCCAGGGTGTTGATCAGGCCAGCAATGGTGACTTGGGCCCCGTCAGCAGGGCCATCTTCATCCAGGATCTGGGTGATGGTGTGGTCAGCGTATTGCGACAGCACCGATTCTAGGCCTTGCAACGGGTGATCCGAGACGTAGAGTCCCAGCATGCCACGTTCAAAGCTGAGCTTGGTCTTACGATCCCATTCCGGCACGTCCGGCACAGAGATACCCAGGCCCACGTCAGCGGCTGAGGTGTCGCTGTCGTCAAGCAGGGAGAAGAAGTCGAATTGGTTATTGGCCTCTTGCCGTTTCTGCACCACCGAGGCGTCTACGGCTTCTTCATGCACCGCCAACAACGCGCGCCGGGGGTGACGCATCGAATCGAAGCCCCCGGCTTTAATCAAGGATTCGATGGTGCGCTTATTGCACACCACCTGCGGGACCTTTTTAAAGAAGTCCTGGAAGCTGGTGAACTGACCTTGCTCTTCACGGGCGTTCACGATCCCGTGCACGACATTGTCGCCCACGTTGCGCACCGCCCCCAGGCCGAAACGAATATCGTTACCAACCGGTGTGAACTGCAAAGCTGATTCATTGACGTCGGGCGGAAGCACTGTGATACCCATGCGACGGCACTCGTTGAGATACATTGCCATCTTGTCTTTATCCGAGCCCACCGAGGTCAACAGGGCTGCCATGTATTCAGCCGGATAGTGAGCCTTCAGGTACGCGGTCCAATACGAGACGAGTCCGTAGGCAGCCGAGTGGGCCTTATTGAACGCGTAGTCAGAGAATGGAAGCAGAATGTCCCAGAGCGCAGTCACCGCCTCTTCCGAATAGCCACGGTCCAGCATGCCTTGGTGGAAGTCCACGTACTGTCGGTCCAGCTCGGCTTTCTTTTTCTTACCCATTGCGCGACGGAGAATATCCGCTTGACCCAGCGAGTAGCCGGCGACCTTCTGGGCGATGGCCATCACCTGCTCCTGGTAAACAATCAGACCGTAGGTGGTGTCCAAAATGTCTGCCAGTGGTTCTGCTAGCTCCGGGTGGATCGCGGTAATCTCTTGTTGGTTGTTCTTGCGCAACGCGTAGTTGATGTGCGAGTTGGCACCCATCGGGCCCGGGCGATATAGCGCGATGGTCGCGGAAATATCTTCGAAGTTATCCGGGCGCATCATCTTTAGTAGCTGGCGCATAGGGCCACCGTCGAGCTGGAAGACTCCGAGGGTTTCTCCACGCGCCAGCAACTCATAGGATTCGGTGTCGTCTAAGGTGAGAGCTTCCAGATCCAGTGGGGTTCCCTGGTTGGCCTCAATGTTGTCCAGGGCATCCGAGATGATGGTTAGGTTGCGCAAACCCAAGAAGTCCATTTTGATCAGCCCCAGGCCTTCACAGGTGGGGTAATCAAACTGGGTGATGACCTGGCCGTCTTGGAGTCGGCGCATAATGGGGACTACATCAATCACCGGCGCCGAGGACATGATCACCCCGGCGGCGTGCACACCCCACTGCCGCTTCAAACCTTCTAGGCCCTTCGCCGTTTCGAAGACATCTACCATCTCCGGGTCGGTCTGGAGCAATTCGCGGAACTCTGCAGCCTCGTTGTACCGAGGCGCCTCGGGGTTCTCAATGTCTTTGAGCGGAATGTCCTTAGCCATCACTGCCGGTGGGAGTGCTTTGGTGAGCTGCTCCCCCATCGAGAACGGTTTGCCCTTCACACGGGCAGAGTCTTTCAACGCCATCTTGGTCTTGATGGTGCCGTAGGTGACAATCATTGCCACCCGCTCGTCCCCGTATTTTTCGGTCACATAGTCAATAACCTCAGGACGACGGCGATCGTCGAAGTCGACGTCGAAGTCAGGCATCGAGACACGGTCCGGGTTCAAGAACCGCTCGAAGATCAGCCCGTGCTTGATGGGATCCAGCTCGGTAATCCGCATCGCGTAAGCGACCATCGAGCCTGCACCAGACCCACGGCCTGGGCCGACGCGGATGCCGTTATTCTTTGCCCAGTTGATGAAGTCTGCCACGACCAGGAAGTAACCGGGGAAACCCATGGAGATGATCACGTCAAGCTCATAGTCGGCTTGCTTCTGGGCGTAGTCGGGGACTCCATGGGGATAACGATTGCGCAGGCCTTTATTGACCTCTTTGATCAACCAGCTGGTCTCGTCTTCCCCCTCGGGCGTGGGGAAGGCCGGCATGTAGTTGGCATCGGTGTTGAAGCTGACATCGCACTGTTCGGCAATGAGCAAGGTGTTATCGCAGGCTTCGGGGAACTCTTTGAACAGAGTGCGCATTTCACGCGATGACTTCAAATAATACTCGTTGCCTGAAAAGGCGAAACGGGAACCGCCCTGATCGTAGGTGGGCTCATCCAGTCGGGACCCCGATTGCAAGGCTAAGAGGGCTTCATGGTGACCGGCGTCGTGTTCGTGGGTGTAATGCAGGTCGTTCGTAGCGACCATGGGTAGATTGAGTTTTTTGCCGATCTCAAGCAGATCGGTAAACACCCGGCGCTCAATATCGAGGCCGTGTTGCATGATTTCCAGGTAGAAATTCTCCTTACCGAAGATATCGCGGAATTCCGCAGCGGCCTCCAGCGCCTCTTGTTTCTGGCCCAGTCGCAATCGAGTCTGCACTTCCCCGGACGGGCACCCGGTGGTGGCAATAATGCCCTCCGAGTATTGGCTCAACAGATCTCGGTCGATGCGCGGCCATTTAGAGTAGACCGAATCCAGTGATGCGATCGAGGCAGCTTTGAATAAGTTGTGCATGCCGGTGTTGTTCTTCGACAACATGGTCATGTGCGTATAGGCGCCACCGCCCGAAACATCGTCACCACGCTGGCCCTGTTCGCCCCACCGCACCCTCGTTTTGTCGTGGCGGGACTGCTGGCCGGGGGCCAAATACGCTTCTAACCCGATAATGGGTTTGATGCCGGCGTTTTTGGCTTTGGACCAGAAGTCGAAGGCGCCGAAGAGATACCCGTGGTCGGTAATGGCCATGGATTCCATACCCAACCTGTTGGCCTCGGCGAATAACTCGTCCAGTTTCGCCGCTCCATCCAACATCGAGTACTCGGTGTGGGTGTGCAGGTGAACGAAACCTCGATCCTCAGAGGCAGTTGAGGTCATAGGAATTGATCATCTCCTCGACGACGGCCAGGGTCACCAGACCCCAGTCTAGTCCTTTCACACCTGCTGTGTGGCAGCTCCTCACTCGCTTCTGTACGGGGCGACTACCGATTGCGGAGCACCGAGAGAGCAAACTGCAAATCGTGAGGGTACAGGCTGGTGTAGGTGACCCATTCGCCGGTGGTGGGGTGTTGAAAACCCAGTTGGTGGGCATGCAACCACTGTCGGGTCAGCCCCAGGTTCGCGGCCAGCTTTGGATCAGCACCGTAGGTGAGGTCTCCGGCCAGCGGATGACGCATCGCGGAGAAATGGACACGGATTTGGTGGGTGCGACCGGTCTCCAACCCCACACGGATCAGCGTGGCAGTACCGAAGGATTCCAAGGTCTCGTAGTGCGTGACTGCATGTCGACCACCGTCCAGGACAGCAAACTTCCAGTCGTGTCCTGGGTCGCGACCGATCGGGGCGTCGATAGTGCCGTCGACGGGATCCGGTAGCCCCTGGACCAGAGCGTGATACGTTTTGGCCGGCACCCGGTCACGGAACTGGTCTTTCAGGTGGGTATAAGCGGTTTCACTGGTGGCCACCACCATCAGTCCACTGGTTCCCACGTCCAAGCGCTGCACGATGCCTTGTCGCTCAGCGGCCCCCGAGGTAGAGATCCGGTACCCGAGTCCGGCGAGGCCGCCGACCACGGTGGGGCCGACCCATCCCGGAGAGGGGTGTGCAGCCACGCCGACGGGTTTGTCGACGACCAGATAATCGGGATCTTCGGCGATAATCGTCAGGTCTTGCACAACCTCCACTTTAACCTCTAGCGGGTCGGGGTCTTGCGCGTCGGTGACCACCACTCTGGTACCCGGTGTAACCTTGGTGGATTTCAGTACCGGATCTCCGCTGTCAGCCTCGGTCACCAGGCCACGAGAGATCCAATCGGCTGCTTGAGAGCGCGAGACCCCTAACGCTCGCGAGAGCACCGCATCGGCGCGTCCGGATTCGGTCAGCTCAATCTGCTGCTCTGCGGGGCGCTCGGGATTAGTCTGAGACATTCTCTGGACTTTCCGCCCGGGCAGGCTCGACGGAAGCTTCGTCCTCGGCGGCATGATCGTTCATAGGTAGCCCCGTAAAGATCAGGATTACGACCGCGATCATCGAACACACAATCAGTGAGTCGGCAATGTTGAAGATCGCAAAATTGGGCAACGAGATGAAGTCAACGACGTGCCCGACGCCGAAGCCCGGTTCACGAAAGAGCCGGTCGGTGAGGTTGCCGGCAATGCCGGCGGCCAGACACCCCAGCGTGATCAACCACGGAAGGGTTCGGGCCCGGCTGATGATCAGATACATAACGACCCCCAGAGCAAGGGTTTGGATGATCGTGAAGATCCAGGTGTAGTCAGTACCGATGGAAAAAGCTGCCCCGGGGTTGCGGATAAAGTACCAGTGCAATAAGGGCGGAATGACCGGGATGGATTGTCCTTCGGACATATTTTCCACCACGACGTATTTGGTGATTTGATCGATCAGATAGCCGATGACAAGAGGGATCATGGCCATCCACCAGGGAAAAGTGCGGCGGCGTGATTGGGCATCGCTCACGGTGGTGCTCCAAGGTCGGGCGGGTTTCATCTCCAGGCTACGTACCAGCTGGTCGCAGTCCTTGACACAATTCAGCCGACCACGCTGAAAAGAACGTGGTCGGCTGAGTCGATAGTGGTATCGAGACGGTCACCCGCGCTGATTACTCAGCAATACGAGACTGGGAGTCCAGGTCCTGCAACTGACCTTCGATGAAGGCACGAAGCCGGGAGCGGTAGTCGCGCTCGAAGCCACGTAGTTCTTCCACTTCGCGTTCCAGAACCGACTTCTTCTGTTCGAACTCGTTGAGGGTCTTGCGCGACTGTTCCTGTGCGTCGCTGACCAGCTTGTCAGCTTCTGCCTGCGCGTCGGAGATGATGCGGTCGCGGGTCTGCTGACCTTCGGCAACGTATTCATCGTGCAGACGCTGAGCCATCGCCAGGACGCCGGCGGCGGAGTTCGCATCGGCGTTGGTCTGGACGTTGGCTTGTTGCGGGACAGCGCCGGTACCGTACTGGTCATTGTTGGCGAAACCAGCGGCACTCTGCGGGCCGGCAACGGGTGCGGCCTGCTCGGTCGCGGGTGTTTCGCTTTGTCCTGAAGCCTCAGCTTGAGGCTGGTGGTCTTCAGGTGCCTCGGGCTGGGTGGCGGGCTCTTCAGCCGGGGTCTCAGCGGACTGACCATCAGCAGAAACGGGGGCAGGTACGGCAGCCTGGGAACTCTCGGAGCCGGCTCCACCCTGGAGCTCGGAGACCTGACGACGTAGTTCGTCGTTCTCTTGGTTCAGCCGACGTAACTCGACGACGATCTCGTCGAGGAAATCATCTACCTCGTCCTGGTCATAGCCTTCACGGAACTTTGTGGTCTGGAACCGTTTGTTGACTACATCTTCCGGCGTGAGAGCCATGTGGTCTCCTCAATAAGTGTCGTGTCCTACCCAGCTGGGTAAAACCTAGGGTTAGGTGCTATCGGTGATCTTCACAGACCACTATTGGTCACAATGTCATCCCTGGTAACTAGATTACCACCAGCAACACCGTATCAGAGATCAAGCTGACATTGCTTCGAATGATGATATTGATTTTTTACCAGATATTGCGCGGACATCTCAACCTTTTAGTGCTGTGGGAAACAATCGACCACTGGGATTTATCTGCACGAGAAGCTGGTTACAGTTGAGGAACTTTGTGGCACGAAGTGTCAAAAACTTTACTGCAAAGGAACAAGAGCCCGCAGAAGAATAACCACAATGAATACCACGAGGAAGGCCACGTCAAGGCCGATTCCGCCCAGATTCAGCGGTGGGATC
Organism: Auritidibacter ignavus; assembly: GCF_003703835.1. Classification (GTDB taxonomy): domain Bacteria; phylum Actinomycetota; class Actinomycetes; order Actinomycetales; family Micrococcaceae; genus Auritidibacter; species Auritidibacter ignavus. The sequence goes on along the minus strand of NZ_RDQR01000004.1, from coordinate 58,954 downwards.
TTGGAACGTAACCAACGGATCGGTGGGTCAGTAACGGTATAGACCGCGCTAGCCAAGATGAGTGAAATCCCCCGAGGTCGCCACTGTCTGGCAAAGGACTGCACCACGTCATAAACGACTCGAACGAGCAGGCTGTACCAGTACAGCGTCAACACGAGGTGCAAGAGCGCGAAGACGATATTCACTCTCAGAGTTCCTTCTGCAACGTTGTACGGGAGACTTTAATTCTACCGGACTCGGCTGAACCTGGTGGAAAGCTCACCCGAGTCCGGCCAAAACGCAAGCTGTAGTGGCCTGATCTTAAGCCTGGTTGAAGAAGGAGACTTCTTCTTCGTTGGTCTGTGAGCCTTCGGTGATGACTTCTACGGTGTTGGGGGTCAGCAGGAAGACCTTATTGGTCACTCGCTCGATGGAGCCGTAAAGACCGAACACCAGCCCCGCCGAGAAGTCGACCAAGCGCTTGGCTTCAGCCTCGGACATGTCGGTGACGTTCATGATGACAGGAACGCCGGACCGGAACGATTCACCGATCAGTTTGGCGTCGTTATAGGAACGTGGGTGAATGGTGTTAAGCTGGTGCACTTCCGAGGCTTCCTCTCTGGTCTGAGTGGCACGCTTGATCGGGGTCACCGGTGCACGGTACCCGTTGTCGTCTCCGTCCTCGGAGCTATTGTCTGGGGAAGGCACGGCGCGTACCGGGCTGAACTCCCGCCGAAGAGTCGGCATCTGGTTGACCGGCTCAGCGACCTTTGCCTGCTGTTCGTCTGCCTCGGCCTGATTCTTCGACCGCGACGTGCCACGGTCCTGGGAACGTGACTCAGAGCGCGATGCCGTGGCCTCAGCCTTTTGTTGTTGCTCTTGCTCGTAGTGTTCGTCACCGTCGGCAAGACCCAAATAGATCATTGCCTTCTTCATTCCACCAACCATAAGTTCCTCAATCTTTCAGCTAGCGTGGACTCTATAGCTCACATTAATTCACGGGGCTAAAAATCTCGGGACCAACGGCGGTGTTTTGCCGCGTGTCACTGACTAATTCTGGTTGTCGTTGACAGGTTAGTCGGCAAAGACCATGCCTGCGCACCGCCCCACGGGGTGGCCTCCCCGGTGTGAAAAAACGCGCGAGTCTTCCAATGTGCAAATTTGGGTGCGGTGAACGGTCACGCCCAGGTCTTCCATGAGCTGCTGGCCGGCGGCAGGCAGGTCCAGCGCAGGGGTCTGCCAGCTGGTGGTGGAATACATTACCGGCATCACCGCCGAGGCTTCCGAGCGCATCTGTTCTGGCACTTCATAACATCTCCCACAGATGGATGGGCCGATCCACGCGGTGATCTCGGCCTCTGGCTCGTGTTCGCGCAAGGTGGCGATAGTGTTTTGCAAAACTCCGCTGAGCAAACCGACGCGCCCGGCGTGGGCTACCGCGGTGGCTTTCCCGGAGGTCGTGAATACCACAGGCATGCAGTCTGCGACCAGAATGGCCAACGGTGTGGCGCCGGTAGCCGAGATACTTGCATCGGCGACCACGGAATCGGTGGTCTGAGACCAGCCCGGGAGTGAATCGGCCTCAACCACGGTGGCCGAGTGTACCTGGTGCAGGAACACGGTGGTTCCTTCAGCAATCCCGGCCTGCTTTTCAACAGCACGCCGGTGAGCATAAATCTCGTCGATGCTCTCCCCTGGTTCGCGGGCCAGCAACCCGAGGTTTCCCATGTTGGCATGAGAGAAACCTACCGTGTGTCCACTGGGGCTACGGTAGGTTTCTACAAAGGCAGACCCAGTCACGAATAGTTCCGTCCGCTACGGCTTGAGGCAATACCAGAGCCTGTATGAGGCGCTGGGTGTATGGCAGAGTTTATTTCAGGAAGTCCGGAACGTCGAGGTCGTCGCGGCGATCTTCTTGGTTCTCCACCACAGTGGGGACATCTTCTGATTCCTCGTTTGTGGCATTGCCGTCTTCGTCCAGGGATTCTGGGACAGCCGGATCTGCGTCATCGGCGACCGGAGCCAACGGAGTCGCCGTCGGCACGGAACCGGTCTGTTGCTGGCCAGGAACCGACTCGCTCCGTGTATGACCAGCGGAGTTGCTGGGCAGGCTCGGTGACTGGGTAGCGCTCTGCTGCTGGTCATCGTCGTTGTCATCGAACCCGGCAGCAATAACGGTGACCCGCACTTCATCGCCAAGATTATCGGAGATGACCGCACCGAAGATGATGTTGGCTTCGGGGTGAGCCACTTCTTGCACCATGCGTGCTGCTTCGTTGATTTCGAACAATCCAAGGTCGGAACCGCCCTGGACTGAGAGCAACACGCCGTGGGCGCCGTCGATCGAGGCTTCCAGCAAAGGAGAGGCGATGGCGGCTTCAGTGGCTTTCACAGCGCGTTCTTCGCCTTGGGCGGCACCAATACCCATCAACGCCGAGCCGGCGCCCTGCATCACCGATTTCACGTCGGCGAAGTCGAGGTTGATCAAACCGGCGGTGGTGATCAGATCGGTGATGCCCTGGACACCGGAGAGTAGCACCTGGTCGGCCAGTTCAAAAGCTTCCATGACCGAGATGGAGGGGTCAGATACGGTCAGTAACCGGTCGTTGGGGATCACGATCAGCGTGTCGACTTCATCGCGTAGTGCCTCAATGCCGTTCTCTGCGCTGGTCGCGCGACGGCGACCTTCGAAAGTAAACGGGCGGGTGACAACACCGATGGTGAGTGCTCCCAGCGACCGGGCCACGCGGGCCACCACCGGAGCGGCCCCGGTACCGGTTCCGCCACCTTCACCGGCGGTCACAAACACCATGTCAGCACCTTGGAGGGCTTCTTCGATCTCTTGGACGTGATCCTCAGCAGCCTGTGCTCCGACCTCAGGGTTGGCACCGGCTCCCAGTCCACGGGTCAGTTCCCGACCCACGTCGAGCTTCACATCAGCCGAAGACATCAACAGAGCCTGTGCATCGGTGTTGACCGCAATGAATTCAACGCCGCGCAGTCCAACTTCGATCATGCGGTTGACGGCGTTCACGCCGCCTCCGCCGACGCCGACGACCTTAATGACGGCTAGATAATTCTGAGGTGATGCCACGATGTGATTCCCTTATCTGATGTCGGGTATGTCAGGCCGGCCACGGCTCGGGATCATCCCGAGTCCATTAAGCCTAAAAGTTCTACCCATGACGTTAGAGTGCCACGGCGGTCACGGCAATGACCGCCGTCGCGTGTCGTGTCGATATTTTCAGCGAATTATCGCGTCACCGGGTGGTCAGGTGCAGAGACGTCGTATTCGGAGATCTGGGCAGATTCCTCGTCAGGTAACGCCAACAACGCTTGTACCACACGTCCTTTCTTTTCGGCGTCTTGGGCATTACCCCACACCACGGTTTTGTCATTGGCCAGGGTGAGCTCAATCGAATCGATGGACTCTCCGGAGGCCTGAGTGACCTCCTGTCGCAGATCGTCGGGCAAGGAACCCAAGACTTCGGTGATGGTATTGAACAGCACCGGATCTTCGACGTCTTCGGCTGAGGACACGACCGGTAAGGTCTGGTCCTGTGCTTGGGCTGCGGTGATCGTTGCGATCTCTTCGGCTGCGTCGTTGAACACGGCGTATCCATCGCCCTTGGGGGCCATGGCTACCGGGGTGAATTCGTGCACTTCGACGAACAGGGTGTCTGGTGGTTCTGCGCGAGTGCTGACCGAGGCCACCGCTGGTGAAAAGGAGAGTAGCTCCATCACTTCGTCGTCGCCAACTTGCGGCAAGGGGCGCTCTTTGAGCGGTCCTAATAGTTCGGTAGCGCGCTGTTCGCTGAGTATCGAGGTTCCGGAGATCTCAATATTCTTGATCGCCAAAATGGGCGAATAGAACAGCACGGCAATGGCAACCAGAGCGAGTACGAGGACCCCGGCCAAAGAGATCCCCATTAGTTTCAGTCGTTTTTTCGTCAGCTGTGTGGCAGTGGGGGGAAGTTCCACCACGGTCTGATCAGCCAAGGTGCGGTCAGTTTTCTCGGTCTTGTCTTTGGTAGGACGGGAGAATCTGAGCCGAGGTTTTTTCGCTGGTTTATCCCGTTGTTCATCCCGTTGCGCAACCGGCCCTCCTGCCGGTTTTGCCGTCGGTGTTAGCTTCTGCTGGGTCGGGTCGCGTTCAGCACTGAAACTCCGCGACGTTGTCGTGGACTCAGACTCTTCGGTCTGTTCGGTATCCCGCAGATGCTCAGGCAGGGGCTTCGAGGCGCTCAGCGAGTCGTCTTCCGAGCGCTGAGCCAGCCCCGGGTATTTCTGTACTACGTCCGCGTCAGTGCTGGTGGCGGTGCGTGCGTTGGTGTCGTGAGTCTTGTTGTTCATACCGGACTGTCCGTGCTCACTGTTGTGAGGACTGTGCCCTGGCGGCCAGCTGGTCGAGGATCGTCTGGGTGGAGGCGTTAATATCTCCGGCTCCAAGCGTCAGGACCAGATCCCCGGGCTGAGCGCGGTCCACGATGGTCTCGATGGCCTCGGCAGGTGTGATGGCAACCTGGCCAGCGGCGGGAAAACCGGACCGTAGCGTCTCGGACAGCTCCTTGGTGATCAGCGAGGCGTCCACTCCGGGGATCGGTTCTTCTCGGGCGGGATAGATTTCCAAAACCCGCACGCTATCAGCTGTAGACAGTGCATTGGCAAACTCGGCGGCAAAATCCCGGGTACGAGAAAACAGGTGCGGTTGGAAAATGGCATGAACCTTTCCGCAACCGCTCAAGGTCTGGGCGGCATGGATTGCTGCCCAGACCTCAGTGGGGTGATGCGCGTAGTCATCGTAGACCTTCACCCCGGCGACTTCGCCGTGGAACTCAAAACGACGAGCCGAGCCGTGGAAGCGACGAAGACCGCGAGTACTCTCATCAGGTGAGATGCCGATCAGGTGTCCGGCTAAGACCACCGCCGCGGCGTTGAGTGCATTGTGGGTGCCCGGCTGGGCCAATGCGACACTGAGTTCCCCGGCATCGGCCAGTCGACCGGCGAAACGGTAGCTCACCCGTTGTCCGCTACCTGCTGGTTCAGAGTCGCACATCTCGAGATCCACCGGGTGGTCGCCACGACCATGTCCATAGAAATACACCTCGGGCACCGACGGGTTGTCAGCGCGAGTAGCCCTCAGCTGGTCTGCCAGGTGTCGGCAGCCGGGGTCATCTGCACACAGGATGAGCGCCCCGTCAGAGCTGACCAGGTGAGAGAAGTCTTCAAAGACCTGGTGGACGGCTTCTTCGGTGCCGTAGAAGTCGAGGTGATCGGCCTCGATGTTGGTGATGATAGCCATATCGGGACGGTAATTGAGTAGGGTTCCATCGGATTCATCGGCTTCGGCTACGAACCACTCGCCGGCTCCAGAATGGGCATTCGGGCCCAGCCCAGCCACCGCTGCTCCCACCGCGTAGGTGGGGTCCAGTCCGGCTTCGGTCAACACGGTGGCAGCCATTGACGACGTGGTGGTTTTACCGTGGGTTCCGGCCACGGTCAGGACCTTGTGGCCCTGCATGGCCATGGCTAAACCTTCCGAGCGGTGTAGCACCGGAATCCCGGCTGCCTCAGCGGCTTGGCGTTCGGGGTTTTCGGCGGTGGCTACCGAGGAGGCAATAACTAGCTCGATGGGTCCCAGTTCAGAGTCATGGTGAGCAGCGGCGAAGTTCTCGGCCCGGTAGCCTATGAAGACTCGGGCACCTTGCTCCGCCAATTCGTCAATCACGGGCAGGTGTTTGGCATCGCTACCGGAGACTTTATAACCCTGGGAGAGCATGATCCGGGCAATGCCGGAGACGCCCACTCCGCCCAGTCCGAGGAAGTGCACGTGTGTCACGGTATCGAAACGGTGGTCGGTCATCACGGGGCTCCTGGGGTTGGCACATCGGTTGTGGTCAGTGTACGGGAGGTGTTGGTCGGTGCTGGTTGGGTGCGAGCTGGTTGGCTACGAGCTGGAGCGAGACGTTAGTCGCCGGCGTGCTGGGTGACCACTTCGGTGACGATCTGGGCCATCACCTCATCGGCATCGGTCACCCCTTGCGCGGCGGCGGCCTCCGCCATGGTGGCCAGCCGTTGCGGATCGTTGAGCAACGCCGGTAAGTGGGTCCGGACCCACTCGTCGGTGAAGTCCTGGTCGTCTACCATCACTGCGGCCCCAGCATCGACGAGCCCGGCGCCGTTGAGGCGTTGCTCGCCGTTGCCGATCGGTAGCGGCACGAGGACAGCGGGTTTGCCCACGGCTGCCAACTCGCATACGGTGCCGGCTCCGGAGCGGGCTACCACCAGATCGGCGGCTTGAAAAACGGTTTCGAGCCCGTCGATATATTCGACTTGCCGGTACCCGTCCTGGCGGATCGGTGCGCCGTTCTCGTCCAATATGGTCTTGCCTTTTCCGGTCAGGTGCAGGATTTGGGCACCCGTGGCAGTCATCGCCTCACGGCTGGCAGCAATGGTCTCATTGAGGTGCTGGGCCCCGGAGGACCCACCGGTGACCACCACGGTGGTGCGGTCGGGGTCTAATCCAAGACTCTGACGTGCCCGGCGTTGTGCTGCGACGGAGGTGTCCAGGGTGGTGATTTCACGTCGCAGGGGCATGCCCACATGACGGGCACCAGGTAGCGGAGTACCTTCAAAGGCGGTGGCGACCGCGGCGGCCCGACGGGCACCGACCTTATTCGCCAGTCCGGGGCGAATATTGCCTTCGTGGACCACCACCGGGATCCGCTCGCGTTGTGCTGCCAAGTAGACGGGGGTCGCCGCGTATCCCCCCACGCCAACGACCACCTGCGCGCGCCTATCACGCAGGATCTCACGGGAGGCTTTGATCGCTGCACGCAACCGGAAAGGCATGGAGAACAGGTCCTTATTCACTGTTCGTGGCATCGGGACTTTGGGGATGGTTACTAACCGGAAGCCAGCTGCAGGCACCAGGTCGGCTTCGAGTCCTTCACGGGTACCGACCATGGTGATCTCAGCCTGTGGGTGGGCGCGCTGGATGGCCCGGGCGATTTGAATCATCGGTGACACATGGCCTGCGGTGCCACCGCCAGCCAAGACCACCCGGAGCACGGGTGGGGTGGCTGTTGAGGCGGTCGAAGTCGTGCCGGATCGTGGGCTCATCAGGAATTGACCTGCTTTCTACCAGGACGCCGCAGGGGCGAGGGTTTCTTCGGTGTGGTGCCAGGCACCGGGGCCGTCATCGACATGTCCTCGGTACCGGTGACTTCAGAGTGGTTGGCGTGGTGCTGTGTGCTGGGTCTTTCCGCATCGGCCGGCGGTGGCCCCAGCGGGGTGGTATCGTGGCTTGGCTCGTGCTCGGCCAGCTGGTCCCGGCGTTCTTGTCTGGTGAAGCTCAGCACTACCCCGACCGCCAACATGGCCATCATCATTGCCGAGCCACCGCGGGAGATAAACGGTAGTGGCACTCCGATGACCGGAAGCAGGCCGGTCACCATTGCGATATTCAAGAAGGCTTGGCCGATCAGCCAGGCGATAATGGCACCGGTGGTGATGCGCACGAAAGCGTGCTGGGTGCGAATAGCGACCCGAAACATCCCGATGGCCAGCACGATAAATAATGCCAGGGTAGCCAGTGCCCCCAGTAGCCCGAGTTCTTCACCGAGGATCGTGAAGATAAAGTCGTTTTCGGCTTCGGGGATATAGGACCATTTTTGACGCGATTGGCCCAATCCGACCCCCCACCAGCCTCCCGAGGCGAGGGCGTAGAAGCCGTGGTCGGACTGGTAGCACGGGTCCGAGGGATGATCGCAGTTACCGAACCAGGCGCCGATGCGCAACATGCGGTTATCGGACTGCATGGTGACCACCGCAACCCCGATTAGCCCGATTATTCCGGCCAGCGCGAGCCAACGGAACTTAATCCCTGCCATAAACAACAGCACGGCCAGCACCAGTAGCAAAACCAGCCCGGTGCCGAGATCTCGTCCCACCAGCACCAGGAGGATGATCATCCCGCCAACCGGCACCACCGGAAGCACCAGGTGTAACGGGTGGGTCGCATAGCGACCTTTGAGGGCGAGCACGTGGCCACCCCAGAGCGCCAGACCCAGCTTGGCTGCTTCAGCCGGCTGGAAAGAGAACCCGCCAATGCGCAACCAGTTACGATTCCCGTTAACTTCATGGCCCAGCGGGGTGAACACCAGGACCAACAGCAAGATGGAAGCGAGCACGATCCCCCAGGCCAAACGTCGCAGGGTTTCGGGTTTCAGTCGGGCGACCACCACCATCAGGATTACCCCGGCCAGGGCGTAAACCCCGTGGCTGAGCAGTGAGTCGTAGGACCCCACGGTGCCAATGTTTTCAACCGAGGAAGCCGAAAGCACCATCAACACTCCGAGAGCCGACAGCGCCAAGGTGGATCCCAGGATCAGCCAGTAGGAGGTTTTAGGCGATGACCCTTCAAGCCAGCGCCACACTCGTGAGTCCGAGGAGGAGTCAGCTGTGCTCATAACCTCGGTCTCCTGTCTGCGCTGGTGGTGGCTGAATGTCTACGACTCGTCGTCAGGTGCGTCGGTCGGCGGTGGGGCGATCCCCAGGTGTTGTCTCACGGCGTGCTGGAAGGCGTCGCCACGGTCTCCGTAGGAGCTGAACTGGTCGAAAGAGGCCGCAGCCGGAGAAAGCAACACCGTGTCTTCGTCGTCTGCCAGTTGCGCGGCCAACTCGACCACGTGCGTCATCACCGACCAGCCATCGGTGGGGTCACTGTTAGTGTCTCGCAGATACTGGGTGTAGACGGGGACCTCGGGTGCGTGTCGTGTGAGTGCCTCGGTCACAGGTGCTGGATCAAGACCGATCACGATAACAGCTTTCAGTCGCGAGGCGTGATCTTTCACCAGTTGGTCGTAGCTGAGTCCCTTGGGTAGGCCACCGGCCACCCAGATCACCGAGTTGAAGGCTTTCAGCGCCGCGTCGGTGGCATGCGGGTTGGTGGCCTTCGTATCGTCAATCCACAGGGTTTGCAGGGTCTCCCCCTGAGGCCCCCCAGCAATGAGTTCCACCCGGTGCGGTTCGGGAGCGTAGTTGCGTAGTCCCTGTTTCACCGCTTGGGGTGGGACGTCAATAGCCCGGACCAGCGCGGCGGCAGCCAGGGCGTTGGCGACCTGGTGCTCGGGGACGATCACGCCAATATCGGTAATGGCCGCCAGTTCCAAAGCGGAGTGGTGGCGGTCTTCCAAAAAGGCCCGGTCAACCAGCAACCCGTCGACCACGCCAAACATGGACCGAGCTGGTACGTCGGTGGTGAAGGAGATCGCGCGACAGCCTTCCTGCACATCGGCGTTTTCAACCATTCGCATCGTGGCCGGCTGGTTCTCGTTGAAAATACAGGCCACCCGGGTGTTCTCGTAAATCTTGGCTTTATCAGCGGCATAGTTATCGAAACCGCCGTGCCAGTCCAGGTGGTCTTCAGCTATGTTGAGCACCGCTGAGGCAGCTGGTTCGAAGTGGTGAGTCCAATGCAACTGGAAACTCGACAGCTCGATGATGAGCACATCGAAGCCTTCGGGACGGCGGATGGCATCCAGAATTGGGGTGCCGACATTGCCGACAGCAATGGCGTCGAGGCCGGCTGCTTGGGCCATGGACTCGGCCATGGTCACCACGGTGGTTTTTCCATTTGTTCCGGTCAGGGCCAGCCATTCAGCGGTGCGCCGACCCTCACGGATACGCACCCGCCAGGCCAAATCAATTTCTGACCAGATCGGTACCCCGGCGGTGGCTGCGGCAGCTAGGACGGGTTGAGCGGGGTTCCAGCCCGGCGAGGTGACCACCAACTCCAGGGGCCCGTCCCAGAGGTTCTCATCGGGTAGACCGGATACCGCCTGGTGACCGAGCAGTACCTCGCGCACGCCGACAATTTTCAGCGTGTCGGCGGCGTGACGGCGCTTGTCGTCGTCCTGGCCGTCAACCACCACGACCTCAGCGCCAAGTTCGGCCAGCGTGTCGGCCACCGAAAACCCGGTCACACCGAGCCCGGTGACCAGCACGCGAAGCCCGGCCCAGTCGGAGTCCCAGGTGGTCAGGGCCGATAGATCATGATGCACTGTCACCGCACGATCACCCATTCTGCGTAGAACATGGCCAGACCGGCCAGCGCGCACACCAATCCGACCAGCCAGAACCGAACGACCACGGTGACTTCGGCCCAGCCTTTGAGCTCAAAGTGGTGTTGTAACGGGGCCATCAGGAACACCCGCTTACCACCGGAGAGCTTGAAGTATCCGACCTGAATAATCACCGACAGCGCAATGGCCACCATCAACCCGGCCAAGACCACCAGCAACAATTCGGTGCGAGACAGAATTGCGAAGCCAGCCAGGGCACCACCCAGGGCCAACGAGCCGGTGTCTCCCATGAAAATTTTGGCAGGATTCGTGTTCCACCACAGGAATCCGATCAGACATCCGGTCAGGATAGCGGCCAGCAGGGCTAGGTCCATGGGATCGCGGGTCTGATAACACCCCGGCAGGTCTTCTGGCCCGCTACCGCAGGCCTGGTTGAGCTGGAAGACTGTGATAGCCCCGTAGGCCATGGTCACCAGCGCCACCGCGCCAGTGGCCAGACCGTCGAGCCCGTCGGTCAGGTTAACCGCGTTGGTGGTGGCGGTGGTGATCAAATTAGACCAGATCACAAACAGCACTACACCCACCACAGGTCCGGCAAAGGCCAGGTCGATACTGGTGTCGCGGAAGACAGAGATCGCAGTGGAGCCGGGAGTTAGTCCTCGGTCGTCGGGGAAGTTGAGCACCAGGATTGCAAAAGCAATACCAACCACGCCCTGCAGGATGATCTTGGCCCAGGCAGTCAGTCCCAACGAGCGTTGATTAGAGATCTTCGCGAAGTCGTCAAAGAAGCCGACCAGCCCCATTCCGGCGGTCAAAAACAGCAAGAGGAGCCCGGAGGCGGTGACTCCGGCATTGCCCAGCCCCATCAGGGACATGATGCCGTGGGTCAGGAAGTAAACGATCACCAGGTTCCCGACAATCACTGCCCCACCCATCGTGGGCGTACCGCGTTTGGTCTGGTGGCTGGTGGGCCCATCTTCACGGATGAATTGGCCGTAGTGTTTTTTCACCAAGACTTTGACCAGTAGCGGGGTGCCAATCAATGTCAGCACTAGCCCGAGCGCCAGCCCGATCAGGAGTCCGATCACTGCAGGTCACCTTGCCTTGGGGTTGTTGGGTCAGCGGTGAGCCGGTCTGCAAGTTTCCACAGGCCGGTCGAGTTCGATCCTTTAATAAATACAATGTCGCCGGGCTGAAGGCGCTGGTTGAGTAACTGTTCGGCCTCGTCGATGTCAGCCACATGGTCCACTTCGTCGCCCCAGGAGCCTTCCATAACCGCTCCAGTATAGAGCGGTCTGGCTTGTTGTCCGACCACCACCAGCTGCGAAATATTCAACCGGACCACGGCTTCACCGATGTGGATATGCTCTTTGATGCTGTTGGAACCCAGCTCGAGCATCTCCCCGAGCACCGCCCAGGTCCGCCGGCCGGTGCTACGTCCGGTGAGGGCCAATGTTTTCAGTCCGGCCCGCATGGATTCGGGATTGGCGTTATACGAGTCGTCGATGATGGTAATGCCGTCTGCTCGGTCGGTGCGGGCCATCCGGTGCTTCGAGACTGGCCCGCGTCCGTGCAGGAGGCCCCCGACCGTCTCCGGGTCGAGACCTGCCGTCACAGCCACGGCAGCGGTTGCAGCCAGATTCGTGGCGTGGTGGATACCGGTCAGTCCGCTGGTGACATAAGCTGTCGTCAGTTGTAGATCCGCCGGCTGCCCGGTGGGATTATATCCCAGGTAGAAGTGGGGGCGTTCGTTGTCGTCGGTGCTCAACTCGGCGGTGTAGACAATGGGTGCGTAGGCACTGTCATGGCGGTTGGCGGTGGAAAACCACAGCACCTCAGCCCCCTCGGGGACACGCTCTGCCATGGAGGCCACGCGCGGGTCATCAGCGTTGAGCACAGCGACCCCACCCTGGCTGAGACCTTCAACAATTTCGCCCTTCGTTTTGACAATATTCTCCACCGACCCGAAGGAGGCGGTGTGCGCGGAGCCAACGGTCAGTGCCACGGAGATATCCGGGCGCACCATCCGGCACAGGTCGGCAATATTGCCCACATGGTCGGCTCCCATTTCGACCACTAGATACCGGGTGGTGAGGCTGGCGCGGAAGATGGTCAACGGCACGCCCACTTCACCGTTATAGGAGTTTTGTGGGGCGATAACCGCGTCCGGGTCATCGGAGGCGACCGCCTCGGACAACAGCCCAGCGAGGAGATCCTTGGTGGTGGTTTTTCCGACCGAGCCGGTAATGCCAATCACCGTAGTGGGTGAATGTTCACGAATCCGGGCCACAATGTATTCGGCGAGATCACCCATGGCGACCACCGTGTCAGCGACGATAATGCCGGGAACCGGGGTCCCGTTGTCATCGGAGACTTCGCGTTGCCCCAGCATCAGTTTCGCCCCGCGCTCCCGTGCGCTGAGCACAAAGTCGTGACCGTCGGCAAATTCTCCCGGTTTGGCCACAAACAGGCCACCGGCGGTGATCTCGCGGGAGTCGGTGGTAGCTGAGTTAACGCTCGTGTCCGGATCGGTGCCAGCAACGAGCTGACCACCGGTCGCATCGGCAATCTGAGCAGCGGTGAGTTCAATCATAACGAGATGAGTTTATCCGTTACGGCTTTCGACCTGCTCACGACGCGACGAGTCGTCTCGTATTGTGACATATCCGTAATCCATCAGAGCCTGTTCTAAGGCCACTCGGTCGTCGAGCTCTACCGAGTGGGTGCCAAAGTCCTGGGAGGTCTCGTGCCCGCGACCGGCGGCCAGGATGATGTCGTGTTCTCCCGCCAGCTCTACGGCGTACGCCAGGGCCTTGTTGCGCGGGGCGATTTCGTGCAATGCGGTATCCAGCCCGTGTTCCTCGATGCTTTGGCGGGCCCCGGCCATTACGTCCAAGCGGATGGCAGTCGGGTCCTCGGAGTGCGGATCGTCATCGGAGACAATGACAATGTCGGCTCCGCGCACCGCAATGTCTCCCATCACCGCACGTTTAGTGGTATCGCGTTCGCCGGTGGCACCGAAGACCAGGATGGTTTTGCCCGGGTGCTCTGCAATCTGGTGTGCTTGGTTGACCGCTTCCAGGGCCTGGTAGAGCCCGTCAGGGTTATGGGCAAAGTCGACAATGGTGGTAGGAGCATTGGCGACAATTTCCATCCGCCCGGGCACCCGCACCGCACGGAAGGCACCGGGCTGGTCTTGGGTGGTTTCAGTCAACACGTTGGTGATCTCATCCCAGCGTTCGGTGGGATATCCGGTGAACAGCATCACGGCGGCCAGGGCGGCGTTGGCGACATTGAATTCACCGGGTAGGCCCACAGCGAGGTCGAGACAGAACCCGTCCCGGTGTTGCAACGTAAACACCGATCCTAGCCGGCGTGGCTGCAGATCGGTCACCTGCCAGATGGCGGGAATCTCTGCTTTGGTCAGCGCCGGATCAGCGATCTCGTGGGAGACGGCCGCTGGGCCGAGATCCAAGGTAATCACATGGTCGCCAAATGTATCGTCGCCATAGGCGGCCAACGCATGCTGGGCCATGTGGTAGCCGTAGTCGATCTGTGGGCCACCGTTGAGAGTGATCACCGAGGTCTGGGAATATTCGGGGGTGAACAGTTGCGCTTTGGCCAGGAAGTACTCCTGCATGCTCCCGTGCAGGTCCAGGTGATCCTGGGTGAGGTTGGTGAATCCGGACACAGCGAACTGCACGCCAGCCACCCGGCGATAAGACAGCGAATGGGAAGAGACTTCCATGGCGGTGGCTTGAATCTCACGCTCGCGCATGCTGGCTAATAACGCGTGCAGGTCGGGTGCTTCCGGGGTGGTGAATTTAGCCGGCACGTTGGCCCCACCGACCTGGATCTCGATCGTGCCGACTAGCCCGGTGGTCAACCCCATACCAGATAGCCCGGATTCCAGCAGGTAGGTCGTCGTCGTCTTGCCGTTGGTGCCGGTGACCGCATAGATCTGCGGGGCCCCGGGCGTGGCGACGGTGCCGTAGATCAGTGCCGAGACCGCACCGATCACCTCGCGGACCTGCTTGACCACAATGACCGGCAGTTGCTGACCCGAGGGATATTCGCGCAGGATTTCCAAGCCTTCCGCATCGGTCAGGATGGCGACAGCGGGGGCGGCCACTGCGGTTTCGATAAACCGTGCGCCATGGACTTTCGCGCCGGGGACCCCAATGTAGAGGTCTCCGGATTGCACGTCGCGCGAATCCAACGCCACACCGGTAATTTCCGGGGTGTCCGTGCTGTGGGTTTGGGATGACTCGTCCTGGCCCGGGGGCACCACAATGGCCGGGGAGCCGGCCTGCTCGAGCACCGCAAGTACCTCGTCGATGCTATAGGCAGGCTGGTGCTCTGGTCGGAAGGAGGGGTTGTGTTGAGTCAAAGGATCTACCATGGGCGCTTCTGTGGGTCGTCGACAAATACGTCGTAGGCTTGCGAATCGGTTGTGGAGTGAGGCACCGAGTTCTTATTCAGAACGTAGGACATTACATCTGCTGCAGTATCGGTGACCTGCCAGGATTTCCAATTCCCCTCGGGGCGATACACCGTAACGGACACCACGTACTCGGGGTCTTCCAGCGGTGCCACCATCGCGTAGGTGGTGACGTGGCTATCATAGCCACCCGATTCACCGGCGACCTGACCGGTACCTGTTTTACCGCCAACCCGGTAACCGGGAATCTTGGAGGCACCACCGCTGCCGTTTTCGACCACGCCCTCCATGAGTTTCAGCATCTCGTCGGCGGTTTCTTCGCTGATCACCCGCTGGTCTTCACCGCCATCGTAGGCGTGCTCGGTACCGTCGGGGTCCACGTAGGCGTCAATGAGTCGCGGATTCTTGCGCACTCCCCCGTTGGCCACGGTCTGGAAGATTTGGGCAGTGTGCAGGGCGGTCACGGAGTAGCCCTGACCGAACGTGGTGGTGAACTGTTGACGGCGGTCCCAGTCTTGCCAGTTGGCAAACTGCCCGGAAGAGGAATAGGGCAATCCGAGATCGATCGGATCTCCGATACCGAATTTTTTCATGTAGTCGTACCGCTGTTCTTTACTCAGCGTTTCGGCCACCTGCACCGTGCCGGTGTTATAGGACCGGGCGAAGATCCCGGCGGTGGTCATGTCATAGGTATCGTGCGGCATCGAGTCATTAATGACCTCGTGATCGAACTCCTGCTTATTCGGCACGGTATGGGGAGTAGTCGGGCCGACACCCCCTTCGTTCAGCGCGGCCGCAAAAATCGAGACTTTTCCGGTCGAGCCGGGTTCATAGGCCTGAGTCACCGAGGTAGGGCGCCAAAACAGTGAATCCGTTTTCGATGGATCGGAAGGATCAACCGTGGTGGAATCCGCGAGAGCGAGAATATTGCCGGTCTTGACTTCCTGGACCACAATATTGCCCCATTCGGCGTTGTACTCATCGACCTTTTCTGCGATCGCTTCCTGGGCGTACCACGAAACATCCTGGTCAATGGTCAACCGCAGGTCTTGGCCGTCGACCGGCTCGGTTTCTTCAAACGTGGCATGAGGGATCCGTACCCCGTTGGCGGCGATTTCAAACGTTCGCTCCCCGGGGGTACCTTCCAGAGAGGCTTCCTGGGATTGTTCCAATCCCTCCAGCCCGTGGCCTTCTTGGCCCAAGAAGCCCAAAATATTACCGGCCACGGCGCCATTGGGGTAACTACGCTCGGCGACAGGTTCAGCAATCAGACCGGGAATGTCCAGATCCAAAGCTTCATCACGGACCTCGGGGGTGACCCCGCGGGTGATGATTTGGTAGGGGCTATCACCCATCATTAATGCCCGCAGATCATCTGGGTCCATGTCCAGAATGGTGGCCAGTTCATCGATCCGATCATCGATGTCGTATTCTTGATACGAGCGACTTTCTTCGTCCCAGACGCGATAATCCTCGTTCAAGCGTTGATCGGCCACCAAGTTATAGCGGGACACTGATTCGGCGAGCACGTTGCCGTTCTTATCCAGGATCGAACCGCGTTCGGCCGGCAACGGAACCGACCGCAGCCGTTCATTCATGGCTTCATCGGCAAAACCTGCCGCATCGACCCCCTGAACCCAGAGCAGACGAGTGGCGAGGACCCCTAGCAACACCAGAGCGACGGCAATGATCCACCGAATCCGCAGACGCGTGGTCATCGCGGGGTGCTGATGTTGTGATGTCATGCCACACTCATCCTTTAACGTTCTAGCCTGTTCGTCATCACTGCTGTGACTGGTTGGCCCTTGTTGGCCATGGCACCTCGTGGAAGGCATCAGGGGATGCTGATCTGAGGCGACGACATCCTCGTCTCATCCAATTCTGCATCACCGTTGGCCGATGACTCGGACCTTTGGCTCGTGTCGGAGGGACGACCAATCTCAGGGCCGTCCACCTTGCGGTCAATCTCGAGAGTTTTCGGGACCGGTTTGGCATCCACAGCCACCGGCTCTTCGCGTGCTTGGCGTTGGGATTCCGCGACCTCGACCTGGCGTCCTTCCGAGGCCGCAACCGTAGGTGATCCCACGAACTCCGTCGGGACGTTGTCGTCAGACGCCGCTTCGGTGGTACCCGAGATTTTCCCGCTGTCGAGATTGATGGAGGCGGAGGCTCCTGGCAACACCATTCCCATGTCGACGGCCTTCTGTGCCAGATTCTGAGGAGCTGCCAGATGAGCGACTTGCTGTTCGAGGTCCTCATTCTTTTCGCGTAACTCCGAGGTCTGAGAGTTCAAATCCAACAGCTCGTACTGTTTATTGGAGACCGAAATATTGATGACCAACACGACAATCAATGCCGCCAGTAGCACAGCAACGGAAAAGATGACTGTCCCCATGGGAGTGGCTCGCAACGGAGCCGTGACCACAGCAAGGTGGGGACGACGTCGCGTGGCTGTCTCGTGTTTTGGCTGGGTCGTCGGTAGTGGGGCCTTGACGGCACTCGAACCGTTGACCACAGGAAGCTTATCGGCCGTTACCGACGAGGCTGTCTGGCGGATGCTCTGGGGGGAAGCGCTCATCCGTTACTCCTGGTGGGTCTAATTTTTTCAATGACCCGGACGCGGGCGGCTGCAGCCCGGGGATTCTGCTCGATCTCAGTCGGTGTGGGTTTTTCCGTCCCTTTGCTGAGAATTTTCACCACCGGCGCGTACTCTTCGACTTCCACGGGGAACCCAGCAGGAGTCAGTGATTGCGCCTGGTGTTGAATAGCTTTTTTGACGATTTTGTCCTCTAGGGATTGGTAGCTCATGACCACCATGCGTGCGCCGATCGTCAGGACCGCCATGGCAGCGGGTATAGCGCGGGTGAGGACCTCGAGTTCGTGATTGACTTCCACGCGTAGGGCTTGGAAGGTTCGTTTGGCCGGATGACTGCCTCGGTGCGCCGCGGCAGCTGGGATAGCGCGGATAATCGTCTCAACTAGTTCTTGACTGCCACGATACGGGCGCTGTCGTCGCGTTTTGACGATCTCTGTGGCAATTCGTCGGGCGAATTTTTCATCGCCGTAGTTGCGCAACACTCGTTCCAGGTCGGCTTCCGAGTACGTGTTAACCACGTCGGCGGCGGTGAGCTGATCGGTGGGGTCCATGCGCATATCCAGCGGAGCGTCATAGGAGTAGGCAAAGCCACGGGATGGTTCATCGAGCTGATAGGACGAGACACCTAGATCAAACAGGATTCCGTCAACGCCGTCCAACCGGGTCTGCAGTTGCGTCTCGGCGGCCTGGATCGCAGCAGAGATTTCATCGTAGGTGCCGTGAAAACTCACCAGCCGGTCGGAAAACTCCCCAAGCCGTTGTTGTGCCATCTGCAGAGCCTGAGTGTCACGGTCAATGCCGATTATTCTCAGATCGGGATTATCGGAGAGCAAACGGTGAGTGTGCCCGCCCATACCCAGCGTGGCATCGATGACCACTGGGCGACGCTTCTCAGACCGCGCAACCGCCAGCCCCTCATTCAGATAGGACACCACGCGATCGATCATCACAGGAGTGTGGCGACGTGCAGCGTTTTCGTCCGGTGATACGGAATGATGCACGGTCGCCTCCTTCACTGATCCGATGCGCGTTACTCCTCTAGACGGTTCTTGATCCAGATCCCCAGCCGGATACCCTGGCCCAGGGGAAGACAGGCCAGCGAATCCTTCGGCTGGAGGTCTGAATCAAGACACCACGTTCGAGATGTCCCCATCTCGTCTGTTCAGTTATGGTCGGACCGTTTTAGAAGATTCCGGGAAGAACTTCCTCATCGGTTTCCGAGAAGGCAGTTTCTTGTTCCTCGAGGTAGTTGTTCCAGGACTCAAGATCCCAAATCTCAGCGCGTGTACCAGCACCGATGACCGCGACATCCCGGTCGAGACCGGCATATTCGCGCAGTGACACCGGAATAGTGATCCGTCCCTGCTTATCCGGTACTTCGTCCGAAGCACCCGAGAGGAAGACACGGATGTAGTCGCGTGCTTGGCGTGATGACAGTGGCGCTGAACGCATCTGTTCATGCACTCGTTCAAACTCCCGAGCCGAGAACACATAAACGCAATGCTCTTGACCGCGAGTGAGAACGAGCCCATTGGCCAATTCCTCCCGGAATTTCGCCGGAAGAATCAGTCGTGACTTCTCATCAAGGCGAGGAGTGTAGGTGCCCAAAAACATGACCCCACCACCTCTTCCTTGTTGAGTGTCTCAGAGCGTCCTCTGAGCCACCGCCCTCTACCTGCCTCCACTTTACCCCACTTCGCTCCCCCCGCAACCAAATCCGGGCGTTTTCAACTCAAAAAATGCTGAGAATTCTCGAGAGCACGGACGATGCAGCCACCGAAATTTCCCCAAAATCGGCATGATTCTGCGGTTAAACGGACGGTAGAGCACAGTGGGGATGACCTTGGGAGCAAAGTGGAGGGATTCTTCGCACAGGCCGTCAAGCGTCGTTAAAAAAACCGTCGACGCCAGCACCACCGGCTGCCAACAGCAAGGTGGAAGGCCGCTGCTGGCGACGACAGTCAACCCCATCGAGATCGGCCAAATGCGCGTGATCATGCGGATCCAGCGCAAACATCGAGGTTTTGTCCACCGAGTTCTTGAACGCCCGGTCAGCTCTTGCCCCCATGGGCAGACAGACCTCGCTGCCCGAGTGGAGGAAGGTGGAGGGGAGAATGCGGAGGGCGGTGGGGTGGGGTGTGGAGCACTATAAGCAGACCAGTTAAGCGCATGAAAAAACCGTGTCGCCGATGCGTGATCCGCACTGCGGACACATCAGGCGACACGGCCTTTTGTCTGAAGTTTTTGCCGCGTCGTTGAGACGCGGTTAGGGCTGTTGGTTACGACGCTGTTCCCAACGCTCTTCAAGACCGCTCATGAAACCCGACGATTGCTTAGACGAGGACTTCTTGGACTGACCTGTTGAGTCTGACGCGTTGGCCTTTTCGGTTTTGCCACGCAGCGTCGTGAAAAAGACACCACCGGCCATCATGACGAACCCGAGAACACCAACCCAGATCTGGTTAATGGTCACCCCGGTAAGGAGCACGACCAAACCGACCACGGCAATCAGCACGCCCAAGACGATATTTCGAGTGGAGAGCTTCCGGGCGGAGGAACCCTCTTGTATCTCCATCTGTGACGCAAACTGAGGGTCGTCACTGAGTTGCTGCTCAAGTTGGGCAAGAACCTCTTGTTCACGCTCTGATAACGCCACGATAGCCTCCTCGTCCAGCACATCAACCCGGAAAATGCGCTTCGACCACTGTCCTTGTACCTATAGTAAGTCTTATAGCTGGAAGAACGCCAAAAAAGCAGAAATACTTCCCGAGGCCTTGATCACTCGGAATCTTCACCGATTCGTTCTTGTCGGTGATGTTTAAGTAACGTAGCTGGTTTCAGCCCAGCATCAGGGAATTTGGTGTGGATTTCGTCCATCACAGCATCGGTTCTAGCCAGAGACTCCCCGGAGTTTCTGCGGTCAGACGGCTGTGAGTCTTCACTGACGTGCCAGGAAAACAAAGCCTCCTGTGCGGTGGCGGTTTCGTCGCTTGTCTCAAGGGAATCGGCATCGATCAGGCGTTCCCCACGCACCCCTAGGAGGCGCAATGGGTGCCACCGTTGTTGCATCAGCTCAGCCAAGAGCTCCTCGGCGACCGTAACGATCTGTGCACCCGAGGCGGTGGGGTGCCTCAGTCCCCGGGACTTATTGCGAGTGGCGCGGTGGTCATCTTTGACCTTCACCACAATACCTCGAGCCTGGGCGCCTTCGCTCCGTAGCCGGCGAGCGCATTCATAACTGAGATCGAGCAGATATCGGTGCACTTGCTCAGCGGAGACCAGGTCCTGATCAAAGGTATGCTCGACGCCGACTGATTTCGAGTCGCGTTGTGGCACCACCGGTCGCGGATCAATACCACGGGCCAACTGGACGAGATCGGGACCGACCACCCCCAGCCACCGACGCATTCGTTGCGGGTCCTGAGTTGCCAGATCACCAACCGTGAGGATATTGGCACTCTGGAACCGTTCGAAGAGTTTCGGCCCAACGCCCCAAATGACATTCACCGGCAGAGGGGCGAGGTATTCGGCTGTTTGTATTGCCGGGACCACACCTAACCCATCGGGTTTTGACCGGGTGGACGCAATCTTGGCCACGGATTTGTTCATCGCGACCCCGACGGTAGCTGCCAAACCTGTTCTCTCACGCACTGCCTCCTTGACCTGCACTGCGATCTCTGCCGGAGGACCGAGGCGTCTACGCGCTCCTGAAATATCGAGGAAAGCTTCATCAATAGAGAGTCGTTCCACCAACGGGGTGAAAGAGGTCCAGATCTCAGTTAGTTGAGCCGAAATGGCCGTGTACTTCTCCCGGTGTGGTTCCAGGACCTCCACCTGAGGGTACAGAGCTTGAGCGTGTGCGAGGGGCATCGCTGATTTGATGCCATATGCACGAGCCTCATAGGAAGCCGAGGTCACCACCGATCGAGGGCCATGGTGCGCCACCACAGCGGGTTTGCCTGCCAATTCGGGGCGTTGCAATAACTCCACTGACAAAAAGAACGCGTCCATATCAATATGCAAAATGGTGGAATCCCAGCTGGGGTCTTGCTGTTGATTCCTGTCTGTCTGCGCGCCCATGTCTCCACTGTAGTCACATGGCAGGTAGCGTGGGAGCAGAGCGCCGCCGACCACGTTGGCATCAAGGTAGGAGTATCGTGTCGTCCCAAGCATCCTCATCCGCCGGCAGAACTGCCGAACAGTTTCGTACCAAGCTTGCCTCCTATCTGGACACGTTTCTTCAGCAGTACCGTGACCGGGCTGAGCAGATGTCCGAACAAGCGGTTGACCTGGTCGATGAAATCTCCCGTTTGTGCTCCGGCGGTAAACGCGTTCGCGGTTTGCTCGCTTGGTATGGCTGGCGAGCTGCTGGGGGCTCAGCAACAGATCACCGCATCGTTGAAGCAGCGGCAGCATTGGAACTTTTTCAGGCTGCTGCCCTGATTCACGATGACATTGTGGACCGCTCCGATACCCGTCGCGGTGGCCCCTCGGTCCATAAATCCTTTGAGGCCTTGCACAGCATCAAAGGTTGGACTCAGGATGGCTCTCACTTTGGCGTAGCCGCCGCGGTTCTGGCCGGAGATCTGGCCCTGTCGGCCAGTGAAGAGTGCTTTAGCGCCGTGGCGGATGCCACCCCGTATGCAGCAACCGCCACCTCGGCATTTCAAATGATGCGCTTCGAAGTGATGACCGGGCAGTATCTGGATCTCGTCTCGGAAGTAGATGTATCCGCTATTTCTGCTGAAGCAATGTTGCAAAGGGCTCGCACTGTGCTACGCCATAAATCAGCCCACTACACCACCGTGTGGCCGTTTGAAATCGGTGCTATTCTCGCTGGGGCCGATGAAAATACCCTGAAAAAACTACGACGTTTTTCCACCCCCCTTGGCATTGCCTTCCAGCTTCAGGACGATATTCTCGGCGTCTTTGGCGATCCCGAACTGACCGGAAAACCCGCGGGAGATGATCTTCGGGAAGGCAAGCGGACCGAGTTGGTCGCTCACGCGCTGTTATCCCTGGACGCCGCCGGCCGAGAAACGTTGACCTCAGCTTTAGGGACCGAGGACCTCAATGATGTCTCGGTGGCTGAGATTCAAGATCTTCTCAAAGACTCAGGTGCCCTGCAACGTGTGACAACGGAGGTCTCACAGCTCGGTTCGGAAGCGCTAACCAACCTGAATAATCTCAACCTCGATGATCGCACCCGATCCGAGATCATCGATCTGACCCAACGGCTCCTGCACCGCAAGAGCTGACCTGTCAGCGTTACTGTCCTGTGAGCCAGTTACCAGGCCAACGCCTGTGCGCGACGCCGGATTTCAGCCTTCTGACCAGCGCGCAACGCATCAATAGGACGACCCGGAAGCGACTCGTCCTCGGTAAACAACCAGCGCACGATGCCTTCGTCATCAAACCCTGAATCCGACAGCACGATAATGGTCCCTTTGAGCGAGCCTAATAAACCTCGGTCGTCGAAGAACTGCGCCGGCACGCTCCGCACGTTATTCTCTCCGCGACGCAGAGCGATCAGACGGCGGTCACGAATCATGTTGTGAACCTTGGTGACCACCACGCCCAAACGCTCTGCGACCTCTGGCAGGGTTAACCATTCCCCGACCAGGTGATCGAGATCTGATGTTTCTGCTTCTTGAGTCATGCCTTAAAACTATCGGATAACCATCAATTCACAATGCCCCATGTCACCCGGGAATCACGCATTCTCCGGATTTCGCGAACATTGCACGGCGTGTCGCTAAAAAAGTGTCTCCCTCACTTCACATTAGCCCCATCAGTGTTGTAACTTTACATAGGTAACATTTTCATCAACAACACCTTGTTGCTACTCCTGTCACATTGATCTCGGGAGAACTTCCCCTGGCTACAGGTGCCTGACGCAAGAGGATATATCTATGTCTCAGCGCGCATCCGGTGCCTCCCGGCTCTATACGACCGCCATCGCAGGGACCACGTTGCCCCTGGTCACTCTGGGGTCCGTGGCCGCAGCACATGCTGACGTTCCCGCGGTCCAATTCGAACCAAAGACCGCGTCGCCAGCCAATATTGCCTCCGCACAGCAGATCATCACCAAGCGGGTCAGCGCTTCCCGAGGCACTGTGACCGAGCTCCCGGCCTCTCTGAGTTCAGCTAAAATCCCGGCCGGGCGTCAGTCTGAAAAGATTTACACCGTGAAACCTGGTGACACTCTTTCTCACATTGCCGCCCGGAACAACGTTTCGTTGTCTCAGCTGCTACGCTGGAACCCGGACCTGAGCACGCGTTCTGTGATCTACCCGGGACAGAAAATCAAGCTCTCCGGCACCAGCACCGGCTCAAAGACCCCCTCACGTCCAGCAACGAACACAAAAACCACCTCCGGCAACGCAGGCTCATCACAGTCCTCGACCTATACCGTCAAACGAGGAGACACCCTCTCCGGCATCGCCGCCCGCCACGGAGTCTCACTCTCGACACTGCTCAACGCCAACGGACTGAAGACCAGCTCGATCATTTACCCGGGACAGAAGATCAAGCTCTCTGGCACCAGCACCGGCTCAAAGAAACCCTCACGTCCAGCAACCAACACAAAAACCACCTCCGGCAACGCAGGCTCATCACAGTCCTCGACCTATACCGTCAAACGAGGAGACACCCTCTCCGGGATCGCCGCCCGCCACGGAGTCTCACTCTCGACACTGCTCAACGCCAACGGACTGAAGACCAGCTCGATCATTTACCCGGGACAGAAGATCAAGCTCTCTGGCACCAACACCGGCTCAAAGAAACCCTCACGTCCAGCAACCAACACAAAAACCACCTCCGGCAACGCAGGCTCATCGAAGTCCTCGACCTATACCGTCAAACGAGGAGACACCCTCTCCGGCATCGCCGCCCGCCACGGAGTCTCACTCTCGACACTGCTCAACGCCAACAGACTAAAAGTCAGCTCCCCCATCTATCCGGGTCAGCAACTCAAGCTCTCCGGGTCATCAAAAGCAACCACCGGATCCGTCGGAACCGCAAGCGGGTCCACCAACTCGGGCTCCGGCCAGCCGAAGCAGTTGGTGGGTAATACGTTCTTGCACTACACCTACCCGGATCACGTGGTAGCGAATGCGAATGCGAATAAGCAGGCTCTACTCAATGCTCCAACCCCTTCCCGGGCGGAGGTGCAAGCGATGGTGCGTGACACCGCCATCCGCATGGGCGTCGATCCGAAACTCGCGTTGGCTCACGCCATGGCAGAGTCGAGTTTCGATGCCACCGCGGTCTCCCCGGCCAACGCTATTGGTGTGATGCAGGTGATTCCGTCCTCCGGTGAATGGGCATCCCAGATGGTTGGTCGGAAACTGAACTTATTAAATCCTCAGGACAATATCACTGCGGGGATCGCCATCATCCGCCACTTGCAACGGACTTCCAGTTCCCTGGACTTTGGCATTGCCTCCTACTATCAGGGACAGGCCGGGGTGCGGAAGAACGGTATGTACCCCGACACCAAGGACTATGTGAAGAAGGTCCGCGGTTACATGCAACGGTTCTAAACCGGCTGAAAGCCACCCCGCTCGGCGCTGTCTCATCAACCATTAAGACTCAGCCATTATCCTGGTGGGGTGACGTCCTCAGCTCAAGACACTCTGATCGGGGTACTGGTCGACGACCGGTACCGGATTCTCGATCGACTAGCTCGTGGCGGGATGTCGACGGTCTACCGGGCCCTCGACACCCGCCTCGATCGCGAAGTTGCGCTGAAAGTCCTGTATCCGCACCTAGCCGAAGACCGTGCGTTAGTGGCTCGATTCGAACAAGAAGCCAAGACAGCTGCGAAACTTTCCCACCCCAACGTCGTCAACGTCTATGACCAAGGCGAGGGGCACACTCCCACAGGAACTGTGGTCTACTTGGCCATGGAGTATGTCAGTGGTTTTACCCTGCGTACCGTAGCGACCCGTCAGGGCGCGCTGAAACCGGATACCGCGATGACATACCTCACCGCGATGGTCCGCGGTATTGCCGCTGCGCATCAAGCGGGACTGATTCACCGCGATATTAAGCCAGAGAACGTTTTGGTGTGTCCTGAAGATGGTCGCATCAAGGTGGCAGACTTTGGCCTGGCGCGCGCCGCCACACAACACACCGGCACCGGGGCCACGTTGATGGGTACGGTGGCCTATATTTCGCCCGAACTAGTTTCGGGGAAGAAAGCCGACCAGCGTTCCGATGTTTATGCCACCGGTATCGTTGCCTACGAGCTACTGACCGGGCGTCAGCCTTTCGTCGGCGATACCGCCGTACAGGTAGCGTTCCAGCACGTCAATGCGCGAGTGCCATCGCCCGCCAATCTGGTCCCGGAGTTACCCGAATTGCTCGTCGACTTCGTGTTGGCATGTACGGAGCCAACCCCGGAAGACCGACCCCACGATGCCCTAGAAATGCTCACCATGCTCGATGCCGCCCAACAGTCGCTAGACGCTCTGGGTCATCCCGCGTTGAGTCCCCGACAGGTGGTGCAAGACTCGGCTGGAATTGTCCTGCCCACCCCACCGACAAGCCCGCCTTCACAACAGCAACCGACACCAGCTCATCCCACCAGGATGAGCCCGGAGGATGACGCTACCGCTGTGGTGGCCCCCGAAACCGACGCAACGGTTCCGGTAACCTCAGCACCGGTTTCAGCACACGACGACGATGCAACACAGCAACCACAGCATCCAAGTGCCACCACGCAACGGTGGGTTGCTGATTCTCCGGAGGTAATGCCTCCAGCAGACCGCACCACTATTTACGCCCAAGCCACTCCTCGACCGCCAGAGACGACCCCCTCGGCTTCCGCACCCCAATCGTCCTCCATGGCCACGCCACGGCAACCCCGGCTCAAAGGACGGGCACTGACACCCACACACCGACTGTCTCAGCCCGAACCACTGCGCGGGCTGATGATCAGCATTGTGATCGTGATGCTCGCAGCCGTTGCTTTACTCGTCGGCTGGATGCTGGCCGGACATTTATTCCTCAGCACTAATCTTGGTATTCCTGCCCTTTCAGCACAGGCCGAGGTTCCCGTACGGGCCGAGATGGACAGCATACCCCCGGAAACCTGGTGCAAGTTCTCGACGGTTTCCGAGGGCGATAACTGATTGATGGTGACTTAGTGGCGTGCGTCGTTTCGCGGGTGGGACAGAGCCTCGGAAACTAAAAACGCTAATTCCAGCGACTGCTGATGGTTCAGGCGCGGGTCACACAGGGTCTCATATCGATCAGCGAAGGCCGATTCGTCAATCGCGCCGGCACCGCCCAAGCATTCGGCGACATCGTCACCGGTCATTTCCACGTGCATACCGCCGGGGTGGGTGCCTAAGGCGTGGTGGACTTCGAAGAAGCCCCGCAACTCATCGACAACATCGTCAAAGCGACGGGTCTTGTATCCATTGGCTGCGGTCACCGTGTTGCCGTGCATCGGGTCGGTCACCCACAGCGGGGTGGCTCCCGAGTCACGAACGGCTTCGACCAACGGCGGGAGGTTCTCCCGAATCTTGGATGCGCCCATCCGGGAGATGAAGGTGATGCGTCCCGGCTCGCGCTCTGGGTCGAGCTTATCAAGTAGCTGTAGTGCGTCCTCAGGTGTGGTGTTCGGGCCTAGCTTGACCCCAATCGGGTTGCGCACCTTGGACAGGAACTCCACGTGAGCCCCGTCAATGTCGCGGGTGCGCTCCCCGACCCACAGGAAGTGTCCGGAGGTGGCGTAGGGCAGACCAGTACGTGAGTCCAACCTGGTCAGGGCACGTTCGTAATCCAGCAACAACGCTTCATGGGCAGCGAAGAATTCGGTGGTGCGTAGCGCCGTGAAATCCGCCCCGGCTGCGGCCATGAACCGCACGGCACGGTCGATTTCTCCGGCGAGTTCGTCGTAGCGAGCGTAGGCCGGGTTGGACATAAAACCTTTATTCCAGGCGTGCACAGCCCGTAGGTCGGCAAAACCTCCCTGGGTGAAAGCACGAATAAGGTTCAGGGTCGATGCCGAGGTGTGGTAGGCCTTGAGCATCCGTTCCGGATCATGGCGGCGGGCTTCTTCGGTGAATTCGAAGCCGTTGACGATCTCGCCGCGGAAACTGGGCAAGGTCACTCCATCACGGGTTTCGGTGTCCGAGGAACGGGGCTTAGCGAACTGGCCTGCCATCCGGCCCATTTTCACCACTGGCATGGACGCGCCGTAAGTCAGCACCACCGCCATCTGCAGTAGGGTTTTGACGCGATCGGAAATTTTATTCGCGGTGGCTCCGGCAAAGGTTTCGGCGCAGTCACCGCCTTGGAGCACGAAGGCGTCTCCGGCTGCGGCGGTGGCCAACCGCGAGCGCAATACGTCAACCTCGCCGGCGAAAACGAGCGGAGGCACCACGGATAGTTCATCAATCACGTGCTGTGCGAGCTCAGGGTCATACCACTCAGGAGCCTGTTTGATGGGCTTGGCCTGATAGTCGTCCAATCCTGGATACTGTGCGGCACCTTCAGAGAAGGTGGTTCCGAACGGTTGCACTCCTGCTGTGGCGTCAAAACTCATAGAATGAGTCTACGAAGTTGAGGACCGGTTGTCAGGTGCATGAATCTAAAAGACAAACCTCCCGAGAAGACCCCGGGGAGAAGGAGAACAACCGTGACGAGTAACCCGCAGCAACAGCCCCTGGACCTGGTGGGCCGTCCTTCAGGGATGCTGGCCGAAACGAGCACCGGTGTCTCGATGACGGCGGTAATTTTCCACGGTTTTACGTCTGGCCCGGCCTCCATCGCTCCGTGGGCTTATGACTTGGCCGAACATGGCGTCAACGTGGTCGCTCCCTTACTTCCCGGACACGGGACGCAGTGGCAAGATCTTGCCCGCACCAGCGCCGACGAGATTCGTGCCGCAGCGGCAACCACCGTCTTAGCGGTTCTCGACCGCCAGGGCCAGCAACGCCATGCCGGACACACCACCCGGCTAGTGGTGGGCGGACTATCCATGGGAGGCCTCCTGGCTCTAGATGCGGCCGCGCATCTGCCTGAAATTGACCGAGTATTTCTGGTCAATCCCGCGCTTGAACTTCACAGATGGACCAGCATCGCCGCATGGTTCACGCCGTTGCTGGCCCCTCTGGTACCCAACATTGGATCCATCGCTGACGATATAGCCGATCCATACGCGCTGTCTTCTGACACCGAGACACCGCTGTCAGAACATGCCTATCCGCGGACCCCGCTGGCTGCGGTCGAGCAACTCGCCCGTTTGATGCGCACCATACGTGGCGAGCTCTCAAAGATTTCCACCCCGGTGACCGTCTACCGTTCTACCGAAGATCAGCTGGTCTCAGATCGGTCCCTGTCGACCTTGCGTCGGCACATGGCAACAGAGCTTTTGGAGATCGTTCCACTACCCCATTCTCGTCACGTGGCGACACTGGACGCCGATGCTACGCTGATACACCAACACAGTCGCGCAACGCTATTACACGAATTCAGTCTGACCAGAGCCGGGAGAGCAGATGCCTGATCGTTCACCTGATGAGCCACACAGCGAGGAGCAACGGTGGCGGGACATCGTCTTAGAGCTCGGTGGGAGCGACACGCAGGCCACAGCGCCGGCTCCCGTCGACAGGACAGCTCACCAACACGGCGAAACCTCCACCACAACAACGCCCCGCGGACCAAGGGATTACACTCTGGCCGAGGAACCCGATGACGATTTCGTCCCGGCGACACCCCGGCCGATTTTTTCTGGTTCTCCCCGTGCTGTGCTGTCCTGGGTCACCGTCATCGGTATCCCCCTGATCTTTTTCGTGCTCTGGGTACTACCCGGCGTGCAGCTATCGTGGTGGTTCACGACAGGACTGTGGTTCGCCTGGTTCGGGGCCGCGGTCAGTTTATTTTATCTGTTACCGCGAGATCGATATAGTCGCCGAGACAGTGATGATGACTATGGGAGTGGGGCCAGGGTTTAAGTTACCGGCTTGTTTTTGGCTCCCTGACTTGCAGTGTAGGCGGAATCCGCTCCGTGCTAAGAGGTTACCCGTCTTTCGTAAATCCTGGCCATACGGACTAATATTGTGAGTTGATACACATCTCTCTAGCCACATTTTGGACAGCGCCAGGAGGATTTTTATGAAAGAAATCGTCACCGAATCAGCCAGGACCGTTGATCGGACGGAAAATATCACCGATTTGCTCGAGCACCAAGTGGTAGCGGATCGCAACCGCGCTCTTTTTGCTCGGCAAACTTCTCCTGGCGAATGGACCGACATTTCCTCTGCGACCTTCCAGGCCGAGGTGAAAGAACTCGCTCGGGCTCTGGCCGGCATCGGCATTGCACCTGGTGACCGAGTGGGCATCATGTCCGCCACCCGCTACGAATGGACGCTGGCCGATTTCGCCATCTGGTACGCCGGAGCGGTGACTGTCCCGATTTACGAAACCTCATCGCCGTCGCAGGTGGCCTGGATTCTGGAAGACTCCGGTATTAAAGCTGTGCTGGCAGAAAACCCCACTCACCAGCAGGTCGTCGAGCGAGCAGTGCGCCAAGAAAATCTCGACCCTCTAGTGGGCATCTGGCTCTTCGACGAAAACCTCGACGAACTGCGTGCTCACAGCCAAGAAGGCCCCGACGCCGAGGAAATGGAACGGCGTCGCACTATTGCCACACTGGAAGACCTAGCGACGGTAATTTACACTTCGGGCACCACCGGCAAACCGAAGGGGTGTGAACTCACGCACGGCAACTTCTCCGAACTCTCCCAGCAAGTCCTGTCCACAGAACTGGGCGACGTGGTGCGTCCGGGACACTCCACGGTGCTATTTATCCCCCTAGCTCACGTCTTCGCCCGTTTTATCGCGGTAATCGCTGTAGCCGGGGGCGCCCGGGTGGGACACACCGCCAATATCAAACAGCTGGTCCCAGATTTGCAGAGTTTCAAACCAGACTTCCTGTTGGCCGTGCCCCGGGTATTTGAGAAGGTCTACAACGCTGCGAAAATGAAGGCCGATGACTCCGGCCGTGGCAAGATCTTCGAAGCCGGCGCCCAGACCGCGGTGGATTATTCGACCGCTCTACAAGATGGCAAGGTACCCCTCGGCCTCAAGCTCAAGCACGCTCTGTTCGATAAACTTCTCTACAACAAGATCAAAGACGCCATGGGCGGTCGAGTGACCCACGCGGTCTCCGGAGGTGGCCCGCTCGGTGCCCGATTGGGGCACTTCTTCCGGGGTGTGGGGGTCACCATTCTAGAAGGCTACGGACTCACCGAGACCACTGCTCCGATCACCGTCAGCATGCCCTCGGAACTGCGCATCGGTAGTGTGGGACGCCCCATCCCGGGTAACGCCATCAAGATTGCCGACGACGGTGAAGTACTGGCCAAGGGTGTCTCCGTGATGCGTGGCTACCGCAACCGTCCTGACCTGGCCGACAGCACCTTCACCGACGGCTGGTTTGCCACCGGTGATCTCGGCGAGCTAGATGAGGACGGGTACCTGTCCATCACCGGCCGGAAGAAAGAACTGATTGTCACCGCCGGTGGTAAGAACGTTTCGCCCTCACAGCTGGAAGACGTGTTACGTTCCGACGTGTTGGTCTCTCAGGCCATCGTGATTGGTGATCAGCGTCCCTTCGTGGCCGCCCTCGTTACCATCGATGAAGAAACCGCCCCGGACTGGTTGCGTCAGCAGAAGCTGGACCCGGAGATGTCAATCAAGGAGATGTCCCAGCATCCCGACATCATTGCCCACGTCCAGACACTGGTGGACAAGGCCAATGACACCGTGTCTCGGGCCGAATCAATCCGTGAGTTCCGCATTACCACCGAGGACTTCACCGTGGAGTCCGGACAGATGACCCCGTCGTTGAAGATCAAACGTGAGGTCGTCACCCGCGACTACGAGGACCTGATCGAAGAGATCTATGCCAAGCCCAAGCCGAAAACCTCCTAAGCTGGGGTCAGACCAGCCCGGAATCCGGGACCTCCAAACCCAGCAGTGCGTTTTCGACAACTTCCGCCAAAGCCGGGTGAATCCAATACTGGCCGCGTGCCATCGTGTGGGCGTCGATGCCGAGGCTCATTGCTTGAACCAACGGCTGAATCAGGTTTGAGGAGTCCTCACCGATCAGGTGGGCACCTAACAGGGTTCCGGTACTGCGTTGGGCAATGAGTTTTACGAAGCCGAAGGCATCTCCCATCGCCCAACCATAGGCAACATCGGCGTACTGCTGGACCTTGATCGTGAGATCATCGTCGCCGTATTGGGCGCGGGCCTGTGCCTCGGTGAGTCCAGCACTGGCTATTTGGGGCCGGGAGAACACTGCGGCCGGAACCGGGTCCAGCCGGGCGGGCTTAAGCTGGTCCGGGTGGTCCATATTGTGATTGACCACCCGCTGTTCGTGATTGGCCACGTGCTTGAGCTGGTGGTCATTGGTGATATCGCCCAGCGCCCAGACCCCGGGCAATACCTCACCGTTGGAGAGCACCCGTAAATACGGGTCGGTGGAAATGCGGTGGTGTTCGTTGGTATCAATGCCGGCGGCGGTCAGGTTCAGTCGGTCGGTATTCGGCACCCGGCCGGTGGCGATCAGCACCACATCGGTTTGCACACTGAGATCCGCGCTCTGGGACTGATCGGCAGAGTTCTCTTCGGTGTTGACTGCAGTAAAATCAGCAACCACCTGATCCCCGTCAGTTTGGCGGATACCGTTGAGTGTATACCCGGTGGTGAGCTGCCATTGTTCCTGGGCTCGTTGGGTAAAGGCCGCCGAGATCTCCTCATCCTGGTGACGTAAAAGCCGGGGACTGCGGTTGACCTGGTGCACGGTCGAACCGAGACCGGAAAAAATGGCGGCAAATTCGGCGGCGATATATCCCCCACCAATGATCAGGATGTGCTCAGGCAATTGTTCGAGACGCATCACCGTATCGGAGGTGTGGACCTGTGGCAGATCCACACCGGGCACGTCAGGAATCCGCGGACGCGACCCGGCGGCAATCACGATCTGTTCGGCTTCGATCACCCGACCCGATGCGCTGGTGAGCTGGCGTGGTCCGGTGAAATGGACTTCTTCAGCAATCAGAGTCGTGTGTTCGAGTTCTTCATCGCGGTAGGCACGCCCTGAGTCAGAGATCGCGTCAATGCGGGAGAATACTCTGTCTCGCAGTCCCGACCAGTCAGCCCCATTGAAACTGACATCGACGTTAACCTCCGCGGCAGGTTCTGGGGTGGAGGCCACGGTGGAAGGATAGACATACATTTTGGTGGGGATACACCCTTTATTCAGACAGGTCCCACCAAATACCCCGGAATCGATCATGGCGACCTTCTTGTCATCCCAGCTCTCGGTGATCACCGAGTTTCCAGAACCAGACCCGATAATCGCTAAATCGTAATGTTCAACGCTCATACCCCCATCCTAGTGGGTGCCTGTCAGGGTGAAGAGGCCGCTGAAACATCACCACCTTTCGGTGCGCTTCACATCGTTAAGCCTGAGCCGCACAGATGATCACGGCGCCCGCCGACCCGGGGATACCGGCCGACAGGCGCCGTTGGTATGGTTCGTCGGTGATTGGCCGGTGCTGGCCTAGTTCTCCGGGTCGATGACCAGGACCAGATCGCCACCGTCGACCGGGGTGGGCTCGGTGAGAACCACGCGCTTCACGGTGCCTGCCACCTGGGTGGTAATCGCAGCTTCCATCTTCATCGCCTCGATGGTGGCCACAGTGTCACCGGCGTCAACGGTGTCGCCTTCTTCGACCTGGACGGTCACCGCACCGGCGAACGGGGCAGCGATGTGTCCGGGTTGGTCGCGGTCTGCCTTTTCGGCCGATCGGACGGTGGACTCCACGGAATTGTCGCGGACCTCAAGCTGGCGGGCCTGGCCGTTGAGAGTAACCATCACGGTGCGCATACCCTTTTCGTCAGGCTCAGAGATCGACTGCAGGGTGGCCAGCAAACGCACACCGGTGCCCAACGAAATCACGTGTTCCATGCCCTTGGTCATACCGTAGAGGAAGTCGCGGGTATGCAATACAGAGGTGTCACCGTAACGACGAGTATGCTCCTCATACTCGCGGGTGGGCCCGGGAAACAGCAACCGGTTCAGCGTTTCTTGACGTTCCCGACCGGATCGCTTGAGCGCCGCGGAGTCCTCGGCCGAGACCGTCTCATCCTGTTGCGGGGAAGTCTCCCGACCCTGCAGGGCCTTAGCACGGAAGGGCTCAGGCCATCCTCCGGGAGGATCGCCCAACTGACCGGAGAGGAAGTCG
This sequence comes from Auritidibacter ignavus, assembly GCF_003703835.1. GTDB lineage: Bacteria > Actinomycetota > Actinomycetes > Actinomycetales > Micrococcaceae > Auritidibacter > Auritidibacter ignavus. The sequence goes on along the minus strand of NZ_RDQR01000004.1, from coordinate 25,582 downwards.
ATAACCGAGGAAGGAATGTCGTAGTTCTGCGGGTTTTCTTCGAAATCGGCCGGGTCGGCCTGTGCCGAAACCAGAGCCAGGGCCAGGTCGCCAACGACCTTCGAGGACGGGGTGACCTTCACTAAGTTGCCCAGGATCTTATTGGCGGCACCATACATATCCTCGATCTGTTCGAAACGATCGGCTAGACCTAGCGAAATGGCCTGCTGACGCAGGTTGGACAGTTGTCCGCCGGGGACCTCATGCTGGTACACACGACCGGTCGATGCCGGGATGCCGGATTCGAACGGCGCGTAGATACTACGCACGGTCTCCCAGTAGGGTTCCAGACTGGCAACGTCGTCCAAACCCAGACCGGTCTCGCGGTCGGTGAAATTGGTGGCGGCCACCAATGCCGACATCGACACCTGCGACGTGGTACCCGACATGGACGCGACCGCCACATCCACGGCATCCACTCCAGCTTCGGAGGCAGCCAACAGGGTAGCCAGCTGACCACCGGCAGTGTCGTGGGTGTGCAGGTGTACCGGTACATCGAACCGGCTACGTAGCTCGGTGACCAACCGGCGGGCGGCCTCCGGACGCAACAATCCGGCCATGTCTTTAATACCGAGCACGTGTGCACCGGCGTCCACCATGCGTTCGGCCAGATTGAGGTAGTAGTCCAGCGTGTACAGCTTCTCATCTGGGTCCAGCAGGTTACCCGTATAGCACAGGGCCGCTTCTGCGACCGCACTGGTGCGCTCCCGGACCGCGGTGATGGCGGGGATGATCTGTTCGACGTCATTCAGCGCATCGAAGATCCGAAAAATATCGATCCCGGTTTCAGCAGCCTCAGCCACGAAGGCTTCGGTCACTTCTTGCGGGTACGGCGTGTACCCTACGGTATTGCGTCCACGCAACAGCATCTGTAGCGGGATATTCGGCATGGCTTCACGCAAACGAGCCAATCGGTCCCAGGGGTCCTCAGCCAAGAAGCGCAGCGCCACGTCGTAGGTGGCCCCGCCCCAGATTTCAGCCGAGAACAGTTGCGACAGACGGTGCGAGACCGCAGGGGCTGCGGCCAGCAGGTCGCGAGTACGGATACGGGTGGCCAAAAGCGACTGATGGGCATCACGGAACGTGGTGTCGGTCACGGCTAGCCCCTGGTGCTCACGCAGGGCTGTGGCAAAACCTTCGGGGCCCTTGTGTAGCAAGACCTTCCGCCAGCCAGCAGGTGGTTCGACCTTATGGGAGACACCGTCAAAGGGAGAACGCTCCGGCTCCTCACGCTTATCCCCGGGGAAGCTGGGCAACTTATCGCGAGGGTCAATGCCTTCGACACGAGGGCCATGTGGCTGATTGACGGTAACATCGGCCAAATACTGTAAGGCCCGGGAACCACGGTTCTTGGAACGATTAATCTGGGTCAGCTCGGGGTGCTGGTCAATGAAGTCCGTGGCAACATCACCGGCGATGAACTGAGGGTCATCCAGCACGTTAAGCAAGAACGGGATATTGGTGGCCACCCCACGAATTCGGAATTCAGCCAAGGCCCGGCGTACACGGCGACGGGCGGCGGCGAAATCGCGACCGCGACCGGTGAGCTTGACCAGCATGGAGTCAAAGTGCGGGGAAATCTCGGCACCGGTGTAGATGGTGCCACCGTCGAGGCGAATACCTGAACCCCCCGCAGAACGGTAAGCCGACACGGTTCCCGTGTCCGGGCGAAAGTCATTGGCCGGGTCTTCGGTGGTGATACGGCATTGGATGGCCGCACCGCGCAAACGCAGGTTCTCCTGGGTGATGCCGAGATCCTCCAGGGACTCACCGGTGGCGATGCGTAACTGCGAGGACACCAGATCGATATCGGTGACCTCTTCGGTCACGGTGTGCTCGACTTGAATGCGGGGGTTCATCTCAATGAAGAAGTGCTCGCCGGCACGCTCACCGGCGGTATCAACCAGGAATTCCACGGTACCGGCGTTGACGTAGTTCATGGACTTTGCGAATTTCACCGCGTCCCGGTAGAGCGCCTGCCGGATGGAGTCATCCAGGTTCGGGGCCGGCGCCATCTCCACTACTTTCTGGTGGCGACGTTGCATGGAGCAGTCACGTTCAAAAATATGGACCACATTGCCCTGGGAATCGGCCAGCACCTGGACCTCGATGTGACGAGGACGCACCACGGCCTGCTCAAGGAACACGGTGGGATCTCCGAAAGCAGTGTCGGCCTCCCGCATCGCCGCCGACAGCGCATCAGGAAGATCTTTGGCATGCTCGACACGGCGCATCCCCCGACCGCCACCGCCAGCAACTGCCTTGACGAACAGCGGGTAGCCAATGTCGTCAGCCTGAGCAATCAAGGCCTCGGCGTCATCGGTCGGATCAGTCGACTGCAACGTCGGGATACCAGCCTGACGGGCAGCCCGGAGTGAGGCCACCTTATTACCGGTGACTTCCAGAACATCGGCCGGCGGACCCACAAAGGTCAAACCAGCTTCGGCAGTCTTGCGTGCCAGTTCCGGGTTCTCGGAGAGGAAACCATATCCGGGATAGATCGCTTCGGCGTCAGCTTGCTGGGCCACGCGAATGATCTCGTCCACATCCAGATAGGCGCGAACCGGGTGTCCCTCTTCACCAATGAGGTAGGCTTCATCGGCTTTCTGCCGGTGAATGGAGTTGCGGTCTTCATACGGGAAAACCCCGACCGTCTTTGCCCCCAGCTCATAGCAGGCACGAAAGGCACGCACCGCGATTTCTCCGCGGTTAGCCACCAGTACTTTCGAAAAACCGGTCGGCTGATCGGACTGTGCCGGTCGGTTCGGCTGGACTGAGTCTTTACTCGCCACGAGACCTCCAAGGTTGCGCCGTTTCCACGCCCGGGTCGCACCACGGCTCACCCAAGCTAGCGTGGTTGATTCGTCACCGGCTCAAACCCGGCAGGGCACGAGACGGTGGGTTCTCCCATAGTTTAGCGACTCGCCTGATCAATCTCTCGTATGAGGCGTTCATGACCAGCGATAACAGCTGGTGGCGTATCTTTTTGTCCATGGCCCGCTGTGAAAACTGTTCATCATCATGGTGGTAAGCACGCTAGACTATGGTGTTGTTTCGTAACGTCTACGTGAGGATCCCTAACGGTGCAGGTCATTTCCATCTCGAGCCTCAAGGGTGGAGTCGGTAAAACCTCGGTCACCCTCGGGCTGGCGTCAGCAGCTCGAACCGCCGGCATGTCGACGCTGGTGATCGACCTCGACCCACACGCCGATGCCACCACCGGGTTGGGAATGAAGCAGGGCTTGAACACCCAGGATATCGGGACGTTATTGCGTAAGCCGAAGAAAGCCGATCTGAACACCAATGCCGAACCGGCCGGTTGGACTGAGTCTGAGGCCGAACCTTCCTCGCCCATCAACGGTAGCCGGTTGGATGTGGTCCGTGGGTCGTCCACGACCTCCATATTCGAGCGTATCTCGACTCGTTCTCGCGATGTGAACCGTCTGGCTGTGGCCCTCGATCGGGTGCGCGGTTATGATCTGGTGCTGATCGACTGCCCGCCGGCATTGAACGGAGTGACCAGGATTGCCTGGGCTGCTTCCACCGATGTGGTCCTGGTCGCTGAACCGTCGCTGTTTTCCGTAGCGGGTACTGAACGTACCTTGCGAGCTTTGGATCAGTTCCGCCGCGAGTTTGCCCCCTCTATTAAGAGTATTCGTGTGCTGGCAAATCGTGTGCGCACTGCCTCAACCGAGCACAAGTACCGGCTTACCGAAATGGAGCGGATGTACGGTGACCGCTTATTGCCACTGAGCATTCCCGAAATCTCCAACTGGCAACAGATCCAGGGCGCAGCATGGCCGATTCATCTCTGGCCGGGTGAGACCGCAGCGAGAACGGCCCGACAGTTCGACCAGCTCCTGCAGGAAATAACCCAGCAACAGGAGTCCTCCCGTCGCTCTCGACGAGCCCAGTAATCCGCGGTGTCGAGAGTGCTGACAACCTCGCCCGTCGTCATTTCCTGCGGGTAGCGCCCGGACCGCGGAAACAACAGTCCACCTAAATCAAGCGGGCTGTTTGCATATCGTGTGTGTCTTTCGGCTTCTCAGCACCCCGGGCTGGAAAGCCACGCAACGAGTGGCTTTAAGAGGCCGACTGACGGCGGGCTTCCCGGCGTGCCGACAGCTCGTCGCCAGGGAACGACTGCACGCCACGAGGATGCTGGGCGTCTTCGACCAAATATTCTGCTGGCAACTCGGCCAACGTGCCTTCGACCTCGCGCCATACCCGTCCGACAGCAATACCATAGACACCCTGTCCGCCCTGCACCAGGTCGATCACTTCATCTGCGGAGGTGCACTCGTACACCGAGGCACCATCAGACATCAGGGTAATTTGAGCGAGGTCTTCGACACCGCGCTCACGCAGGTGCTCAACAGCGCTACGAATCTGTTGCAGAGAAACGCCGGTATCCAACAGACGCTTAACCACCTTGAGGACCAAGATGTCACGGAAAGAATAGAGGCGCTGTGACCCTGAGCCCTTAGCACCGCGCAGGCTCGGCACGACCAACCCGGTGCGAGCCCAATAGTCCAGCTGGCGATAGGTGATGCCCGCAGCGTTAGAGGCAGTGGGGCCCCGATAACCGATCTCTTCAGCAAGCCAGGGCGCGTCATCACTGAAAAGTACGCCTTGAGCCTGGCGCTCGGCGTCTGTCTGTCCCGCGTCATGGATACCTGACACGATTCCTCCTGTTTCCGCGCTCCATTGTGGGGAAGTTTCTGAGTCGCGTAGACGGGCTGAAACTACCCTTGAGACTATGGTAGCCCTCGACCCGACAGAACTCATGAGGTGAGTGATCTGGAACGTCTAAGATAACGCTATGCGGTGAGCTGTCCCGGGTCAAAGACCCTGCCCATTTTTCTCCAGCGTGTCGCTCGAGTTTACATTTGTCACAACAGTATCAGTAGCGCGGGAGACTCGCAGTCGGCACTTCCCTGGGACCAGTGGTGGCATTATTCGTCAGTGGCCTCGGCGATTTCTGCACCGATCACCGCCGCATGTAGTTCAAGACAGGCCTGAGAGATATCGCGGGCAATTTCTTCACGCTGCGATGCCGCCGTAGTCTGGGCGGAGTTTTTCAGCCCGGCGGTGGCTTGTTCGATGAGCCCCAATTCTCGATCAGCCATCATCCGGAACGGGCGGAGGTGGCGGGCCTCAAACCCATGAGTGGACAAAACCATAGCCGCCCGCACTACTTTCAGAGCGTGCTCCGTGTAGCGACCGGAGTCAGTGGGCCAGATCAGTTTATTGGCTTCAAGTCCGGCGATCAGTTGTTCATCGGCACCAGTGGTTCCGATAAGCTCCGAACGGGTTAGGGGGCGGGCATGACCGGCAATTTCTTGGGCGAGCTGTTCGGAGACGCTACGAGGTTCAAACCGTAGCCCCCCGGGCAAAGATTCAGGGTGTTGTCCAGCATCCACAGCGTCCAGATAATCTTTGATCACCCGCAGGGGAAGGTACTGGTCACGTTGGACCGAGAGAATGAACCGCAACCGCTCGATATCGGTATGGGAGTATTTGCGATATCCTGCCGGTGTCCGTCGTGGGGTGATGAGTCCCTTTTCTTCCAAGAACCGAATTTTTGAGGCCCGCACCTCGGGGAACTCATCATTGATTTCAGCCAGAACCTCGCCGATGGTCAGCAGTCCTGCCACTCCACGCGAGGAACCGGAGGGATAGGAATTCAGAGCAGAAACGGGATTCACAACACGACCTTCAGAACGTCAGTCACGGGTACAACAGATCACCACTCGGTTCCCGCACAGCGAGCCGATCGCTCTAGCACATCACGGGAGTCACCCTCGAGCTACGCTAGCCGAGGTGGCGCTACTGAACCGGTTGAATACCTTCGTAGTAGGTCAACCGGAATTTGCCGATTTGAACTTCCATACCGGACCGAAGCTTGACTGAATCAACGCGGTCTTGGTTGACATAGGTGCCGTTAAGCGATCCGGTGTCGTAAAGGACGAAACCGTCTTCGACGCGCTGGAACTTCGCGTGCTGGCGGGAGACAGTGACGTCATCGAGGAAGATGTCAGCCTTGGGGTGCCGTCCGGCGACGACTTCATCACGGTCGAGCAGGAATCTGGACCCTTGGTGTGGACCTTCGTGGGCGACCAAAAGAGCCGAGCCGACGGGCAGAGCATTAATTGCTGCCCGATCTTCTGCGTTCAGAGAGCGTTCACTGATTGGCTCAAATCGAGGCAAACCGACCGTGGTCGTCTCGATTGATTCGTCCTGGGGCTCTCCTCCAGGGACCGCACCCTCATGTGCCATACCGCTCGCATGTCCTTCCTCAACGTGACGCACACGATGTGATCGCGTGTGACCTCTGAAGTCCCTATTCTATCGGTTTCACAGCCGTGATGCACTGAGAAATTTTGACGATATTTTGTCAACGAGAACCGGTTACACCGCCGGCAACAGCACATCAGAAAAGCCCAGCTCAGACATCGTGCCTGAGCTGGGCTTGTTGCTGATCTATTCGGTCGGGCTGACAGGATTTGAACCTGCGACCCCATCACCCCCAGTGATGTGCGCTACCAAGCTGCGCCACAGCCCGAATCGTGTGGTCTCCGAAGAGCACCTGGAATATACTACACCAGGTTAACCCGGAATGACGAAACGGGAGGTCGACGCGGAGATGACCGGCACGGACGTGGTGCGAACACCGTAGACTGGAGACCATGCAACACTCCCCGGTTTCCACCGCAGAACTTGATCGTGCGCTGTCCTTGATTCGTTCGGTACCGGACTATCCAGAACCGGGGGTGACATTCCGCGATATTACTCCACTCTTGGCCGACCGGCGGGCCTTCACCTCTTGCATGGCAGCCTTGATCGAACCATATGCTGGTGAGTTCGATGTCGTCGCCGGAATCGAGGCTCGGGGGTTTATCTTGGCTGGTGCCTTAGCGGTCGAGGCCAACCGTGGCTTCATCCCGTTGCGCAAAAAGGGCAAGCTCCCCCAGCCGGTTGCCTCAGTGAACTACAACTTGGAATACGGCACGGAAACCATGGAGGTTTCGGCCGACCTGGCCCCGGGGATGAAGGTGTTGCTCGTTGACGATATTTTAGCTACCGGCGGGTCGTTGCGGGCCGGAATGGATCTGATCCAGGCCCGCGGTGCCGAACTGGTCGGTATCACGGTGTTGCTAGAACTGGCAGGTCTCGGCGGTCGCGAGATTATCCCCGATGCCAAGGCCCTGTTTAGGCTCTAATCCTGGCCACTGTGTGGCGTGTGTGTTAACGCTTGCGCTTTTCGCGGATCCGCATGGTGATCTCAATCGGCGTCCCGGTAAAGTCAAACGTCTCCCGAAGCCGACGCTGAATGAACCGACGGTACCCGGGGTCCAAGAACCCGGTGGTGAACAACACAAATTTTGGAGGCCGGGCTGAGGCCTGGGTGGCAAACAGGATGCGAGGCTGTTTGCCCCCACGCACCGGGTGCGGATGGGCCGCGACCAGTTCCCCAATAAAGGAGTTGAGCTGACCGGTGGGGATGCGCTGATCCCAGGACGTCAGCGCAGTATCAAGGGCCGGCACCAGCCGGTTGTTGTGCCAGCCGGTTTTGGCGGAAATATTGATGCGTGGCGCCCAGGACACGTGGCTGAGGTCCAGATCGATTTCGCGTTCCAGATCATCCCGGCGCTCCTCATCCATCAGGTCCCATTTATTGAAGGCCAACACCATGGCTCGCCCGGACTCCAACACCATCTGGATAATCCGCACGTCTTGTTCGGAGACCACTTCGGGGGCTTCCATCAGCACCACGGCTACCTCAGCGCGGTCCAGGGCAGATTTGGTGCGCAGTGAGGCGTAGTAGTCGGACCCAGAAGCCATGTGTTGCCGTCGCCGGATGCCGGCGGTGTCAACGAATTTCCAGGTGCGACCATCCAGGGTGATCAGCTCATCGACCGGGTCGCGGGTTGTTCCCGCGGTATTGTCGACGACCACACGTTCAGCATTGGCCAGCGTGTTCAGCAACGAGGATTTACCCACGTTGGGTCGCCCCACCAGCGCCACTCGGCGCGGCCCGGTGAGATCTGGAGCCTGACCGTAGGCGGATTCTTCCGGCAGGGTGGCCACCACCGCATCGAGCAGGTCACCGGTGCCTCGACCATGGATGCCCGAGACCGGGAACGGGTAGCCGAAGCCCAGGCCCCACAGCATCGCCGCGTCAGCTTCCTGGTTCATCCCATCGACCTTATTGGCCGCCAGGATCACCGGCTTGCCGGATTTACGCAACATGGTGACCACTGCTTCGTCGGTGGCGGTGATCCCCACGGTGGCATCGACGACGAACATCACCGCATCGGCGCGTTCCACCGCGCGTTCGGCTTGTTCAGCAACGCGAGCGGCCATACCTTTGACCCCGTACTCCCAGCCACCAGTGTCAACCAGGGTAAAGTCCACGCCGTTCCATTCGGCCTGATACTGCACCCGGTCGCGGGTGACACCGGGAACATCTTCCACGACGGCTTCCCGACGGCCGATGATGCGGTTGACCAGGGTGGATTTACCCACGTTGGGGCAACCGACCACGGCCAACACGGGAGGAACATGGTTCGGTTGGAATCGGAGCGGATCCTCATCCTCGCCAGCTGCTAACAGGGCGGTGTCCTCGTCATCGAGGTCATACTGTTCCAGTCCAGCCCGATACGCAGCTTCACGGTTGCGGTAGTCCTCATCGGTCAGCGCCGCAAAGGACTCGTCGACGGTGTCGGGACCCGAGGGGGTGAACTCAGTGTCGTCGTGGTCGTCACGCTCGGTCATGATCGGTATGTCCTCTCCGCCAATTGAGTCTGCACTGCCTGCAGTGCACTGGCAATCGTCTCGTCCAGATCCAGCTCGGTGGAATCCACCAGGGCCACCCCGTCGGCCGGTGTCATGAAATCCACCACCGAGAGGTCTCGTTGGTCCCGCTCGGTAATTTCGGCGCTTAATGCTTGGGTTGATTCTTGCTGTTGTTGCAGTCCCCGTCGGGCCATCCGAGAGGTCTCGGAGGCGGTCAACAACAGTCGCGCATCAGCCTGCGGGGCGACCACGGTGGTGATATCTCGACCTTCAGCCACAATGCGCGGGCTACCAGCGATGAGCTGACGTTGCCGGGCAATCAGAATCTCGCGTACCTGGGGAATGGTGGACACCGCCGAGACCATCGACGAGACGTTTGGGTCCCGGATGGCCTCGGTGACATCGGAGCCATCCAGCAGGATGAGTTGGGCATCAGGGTCGAGGTCCTGGTGCACCGGGATGGTTTGGACCAGCTCGATGATTCGTTCGGTCCGCTCCGGGCTGGGCGCAGTAGCCAGGTCCACTCCCTGGTGGTGGCACCACAGCGCGGCGGTGCGATACATCGCCCCGGTGTCCAGGTAGCGAGCCTGGAAATGTCGTGCGAGAGCTTTCGCCACGGTGGATTTGCCCGACCCTGACGGCCCGTCGATGGCAATAACCAACGGCGCCTGAGCGGTGTGGTCAGCACGGGGTGAAGTCATCAGCTAGAGCACCTTCCATCCTCGAGAGGTCAACTCCTGCACCAGGAGATCCTTTTGGCCCGGCAACACCGAAATCTCTAACATTCCGACCTGGTACCCAGCGGAGTGGTCCATGCGCAAATCCTCGACGTTGGTACCGACCTCGGCGACATCCTGCAAGGCCGCGAGGATCTGGCCGGGCGAGTCGTCCACCAGCACGGTGATAACCGCAAAGGATTGCGCAGGGTTGCCGTGTTTACCCGGAATTCTGGCCTGTCCACGGTTGCCTTCATCGATCAGCTGGGCCACGTCCAGGCGCGCCCCGAGAGCGGTGGGGTCCTCCAGGGTGGAAATCAGGCGGTCGAGATCAGCTTTCATCCCGTAGAGGTGTGGCAGGATTTCGGTGGAGTTAGCTGCCAGAATCTGGACCCACAGCCTGGGGTCACTCCCAGCAATTCTGACCGTATCGCGCAACCCGTTGCCAGCCAGTTCCAGCGCCTGAGACGGAATATTCTGCAACCGGCTGGCCAGCAGACTCGCGGTGATCTGGGGCATGTGTGAGACCAGGGCCACCGCACGGTCGTGATCAACCGGGTCGAGGCGGTAGACGGTCGCACCTAGCACCCGAGCGAGATCTTCGGCAACGGCCAGGGCGGTAGCAGCGGTGTCTGGCCGGGCGCATACCACCCAGGGGGCAGCAGTGAATAGTTGGCCACGGGCAGCGACCGGACCAGATTTTTCGCGTCCGGCCATCGGGTGGGTACCAATATACCGGGTGGCGTCCTGACCCGCGATCACACCGGTCTGGACTGCTTGATGCACCTGATCGGCGATGGCGACTTTCACCGAGGCGATGTCAAGGACCACCGCATGCGGGTAGTGCTGGAGTGAGTCAACCACTGTCTGGCCGGTGACGTCCGGGGGTGCTGCGATCACCACGGTACCCGGCTGAGCTTGCGCGGGGTCACAGACCGCTCCCGCGCCAATATCGGCGGCCACTGCCAGGGCGGAGGGCGATGGGTCGGACAAGAGCACCTCGACTCCGGCGGCGCGCAGGCCCAGACCGATGCTGGTCCCGAGCAGTCCGGTGCCACGAATCAACACGGGTTCGGCAATGGCATGCCGCTGGGAGACTTCTTCGGTTGCCTCGGCCAGCGCTTGGGTATCGACCCGCTGAGTGCGGGAAAAACGTGGCTGGCTCACAGTCCCACCTCGGCCATCAGGTGCCCGATTTCTTGCTGGTTAAGCACCCGGAGGGTGCCTTGACGCTGGTCACCAAGCACAATGGGGCCGTGCGCGACCCGGACCAAGCGTTCCACGGGATAGCCGACGGCTTTCATCATCCGGCGCACAATTCGGTTTTGTCCCGAGTGCAAGGTGATTTCACACAGCACATGTCCGGGAGTCGAATCCACCACCCGGAAGGAGTCCACCGAGACTATGCCGTCCTCTTCGACCTCAACGCCGGCGCGCAGTTGGGCGCCCACCCCTTTAGCCAACGGCCCGCGAACCTGTACCAGGTAGGTTTTGGCAATCTCGTAGGAGGGATGCGACATCCGGTTGGCCAGTTCTCCATCGTTGGTCAGTAGCAACAGGCCTTCGGTCTCATTATCTAGCCGGCCAATGTGGAACAGGCGCTGATCGGTGGTTTCGACGTAGTCAGCCACACAGCGTCGACCCTCGGGATCGTGCATGGTAGAAATCACGCCACGGGGTTTATTGAACGCATAATAGACGGTTTCGGGGTTGGTGTGGACGCGGATTCCGTCGACGACGATCTCGGCGGTTGTCGGATCCACGCGGGTGCCCAGCTCGGTGACGAGCACGCCGTTGACTTCCACCCGGCCTTCGGTGATCAGGTCCTCACAGACGCGGCGGGAGGCTACACCGGCCGCGGCCATGACTTTCTGCAGGCGTTGTCCATCCGGGGTGTGCTGAGCGCGCGCTGAACCGCGTCGGGCGGAAGCCGACGCGGAGCGCTGGGACTTTTGGACGGATTTCACCGGGCCAAGGGTGCGGTCGTAGTCTGCTCCGGAGAAGGGCCCGCCTTTCTGCCCTGCTTTCGGGGTACGACGGGACGAGGAATGTCCGGAGCCTCGCGGCTTGCGGGTTGCCATACAGAGTTATCCTTCGGTGTCGTTGGGAATGTCCAGATCGGTAAGATCAGCCAACCCAGGAAGTAAGGGAGAAAGTTTCGGCAGGTCTGCGACAGAATCGAGACCTAGTAATTCTAAGAAATATCCGGTGGTTGTGTACAACACAGCCTGGGTGAGCGGGTCTTGACCCGAATCTTGGATCAAGCCTCGGGTTTGCAGGCTCCGAATCACCGAGTCGGAGTTCACGCCCCGAATTTGGGCAACTCGTGAACGCGTAGTCGGTTGCAAATAGGCTATCACTGCCAGGGCCTCGGAGGCAGCAGGTGACAGTTTAGCGGTGGCACCTCTGACCATGAATCGTTCCACAGTCTGCTCATACTCACCACGAGAGTAGATCCGCCAGCCTCCAGCGACATCGCGCAGTTCGAACCCCCGCCGGGGTCCGGTAGCTTCACCGTCGTAGTCGGCGCGTAACCGTTCGAGGGCCTGGAGTACCTCCGTTGGGGTGGCTTCGGTGGCTTGGACCAGCTGATCGATAGTCACCGGCTCTTCGATGACCATCAGCACCGCTTCGAGGCTGGCCCGTAGCTCGGCCAGAGACTCAGTCATGCTCCCCCTCCGTGACAGACGGCTCGGGGCGGAGCCGGGCATCACGTTCGGGGTGCCATTGCACCTGGATGTCATCTAGCGGATGGTCTTGTTCCAAGAAGATCAGCCGGTCCCGGTAGAGCTCCAAGAGACCCAGGAACCGTGCCACCACGGTCATGGTGTTGTCGGCATCGGCGACCAGCTCGGTAAAACTCATCCGTCCAGCCTGGGCTAACCGGGAGGAGAGGATACTGACTTGTTCCCAGACGGAGACCACCGGTGAGTGCAAGTGATCGGTACCGACCTGGTCAGGGCCATCCTCGACGGGAGTTCGGGAAAAGACTTGCTGCGCCAGTTGCGCGAATTCTTCGACGGTGGTGTTGAGCACCAGTGGTGGGAGAAAGTGGCTGTGGGCCGGTTCAGGACCGGGCCGTCGTGGCACCGCGCTGGCATTTTCGGCCATGCGCTGGGTCATCAGCGCAGCAGCCTGTTTGAAGGCTTTGTACTGCAACAGACGGGCAAACAACAGATCTCGTTCTTCCAGTAGCGCCAGTTCTTCGTCTGGATCCGAGATCCCAGCCGGCAATAGCCGGGCGGTTTTGAGATCTAACAGGGTCGCTGCCACCACCATGAACGAGCTGGTTTCATCCAGTGCATCAACCGTGGACTCAATGGTGCGCACATAGGCCAGGAACTCGTCGGTGACCTCCGCCAGGGCGACTTCGGTCACCTCCAGGCGTTTGCGGGCGATCAGTGACAACAACAGATCAAAGGGTCCCTCAAAATTTTTCAGGCGAAGCTGAAAACCGCCATGGTCGGTCTCCTCGAAGTCTTCGGGGTGCGCTGTAGTGGTGAGGGCATCGCCGGAGAGTTCGGCGAGGCTCACGGTGCACCACCACGACAGATCAGCTCCCGGGCCAGTTGCCGATAGGCCTGAGCACCCGGGTGGTTGTGGGCGAAAGTGGTGATCGGTTCTGCTGCCACCGTGGCGTCGGCAAATTTAATCGTCCGGGAGATGACGGTTTCGAAAACCTTATCGTCAAAGGCTTCAACGAGTCGACCGACTACTTCTTTGGAGTGCAGAGTACGCGCATCGAACATGGTGGCCAACACACCGTCGATTTCGAGGTCGGGGTTGATGCGGTCTTGAACCTTCTCAATCGTTTCTACCAGCAGAGCCACCGCGCGCAGTGCGAAGAATTCTGCGGTCAACGGGATGATGACACCGTGGGAGGCGGCCAGCGCGTTGACGGTCAGCAATCCGAGCGAGGGCTGACAGTCAATGATGATCACATCGTAGTCATCGCGTACCTGGCGCAGTGCCCGTTCGAGCACTTGTTCACGAGCCACCTCGTTGACCAGTTGCACTTCAGCAGCCGACAAGTCAATATTGGCCGGCAAGAGGTCAATATTCTCGTGTCGGGTGGGGATGATGGCATCGCGAGCAGTGATGTCTCGCTCCATCATCACGTTGTACACGGTCAGATCCATCTCGTGGGGATTGGTCCCGAAGCCTGCCGAAAGCGCACCTTGCGGGTCAAAGTCGACCATCAGCACCTTTCGCCCGTATTCAGCCAACGCTGCTCCAAGGTTGATCGACGAGGTAGTTTTGCCGACCCCACCTTTTTGGTTGACCATCGCAATGATACGTGCCGGACCGTGGGTTTCGAGTGCCGGGGGGTTGGGGAAGTCGTGTTTAGGGCGGCCGGTGGGCCCCATCACCGGTTCTCCGGTGACCATCATGACGGGTAACGGTTGCTGTTGGTCGTTCACGGTCTAGACAGCTCCTGCAAAACTTCTGGTGTATGATCTCCCCGGGGTTAGTGACCCTCGAAAATTCTTCTAACACTACCCTAATGGGAAAGTCGCAGTTTAGCCGTTGTTCACTCTCTTTCTCGGCGAGCCTTGAGGTTAAAGTGCAACCTGAAGGTATACACTTTAGGACCTCATCGCCCGCGGGTGCGCGGTCGCATATACCTCGCGCAAACTCTCAGCGGTGACCAACGTATATACCTGTGTGGTGGTCACGGAAGCGTGTCCCAACAGTTCCTGGACCACCCGCACATCAGCTCCCCCAGATAATAAGTGGGTCGCAAACGAGTGTCGCAACGTGTGTGGCGACACCTCGTCGGTGAGCTGGACCCGTTGGGCGGCTTTTTTCAAAATGGTCCACCCAGATTGGCGAGAGAGCCGGGAACCGCGCAGATTGACAAACAGTGCCGCTGTGCCCCTCCCCCGGGAGACGATGCCCGGGCGTCCCCGACGCAACCAAGCGTCTAATGCCCGGTAGGCGTAGGATCCCAGCGGCACGATGCGTTCTTTGGATCCTTTGCCGAACAGTCGCACCACCGGTTGGGAGGTGCCATCCAGAGCCTGGACAATATCGTCAACATCCAGGGCCACCGCTTCAGAAATCCGGGCTCCGGTCGCGTAGAGAAATTCCAGCAGCGCCCGGTCCCGTAGCCCAGCCGGGGTATCCGGTGAGGGTGCTTCCAACAGACGGGCAACCTCGTCGATGCTCAGAGCTTTCGGCAGGCTCTGTTCCAGGCTGGGTGGCGAAACCTCCCGAGCCGGATCGTGGTCCACCAACCCTTCGACCGCCCAGAATTCGTGTGCCCCGCGCACGGCGGCGAGCATCCGCGCTGCCGAACGGGCCACCACTGCGGTCTCGCCATCGGCCCCGGTGCGGATGGTTTGTAAGAACCCGGTGACGTGATGGGTGGTGACCTGGCTGATGTCGTTCAGCCCCTGGGAGACCAGATAGTTCACGTAGCGAGTCAAGTCATGTTCGTATGCTTTCAGAGTGTTCTCCGATAGGCCCCGTTCAATACTCACCGCATCGAGGTACCGCTGGGCTGGGGTGCTTAAACCTGCCGGGTACTCGCGCGGATCAAGCACCGCTACGACCCAACCACTTATCATCCAGCTCGCGCACCGGCCAGGATGGCTGGGTTGAACCCACGGTGTAACTCATCACCGCCATGATGGTGTTGGCATTGTGAATCTCGCCGGCCAGTACTGCCTGAATGACCCGGTCACGGTCCACCCAGTGCAGTTGCATCCCCACCTCTTCGGCGTGTAGCTCCGCCCGGTTCTCTTCGGGAATCTGGGCCACTTCGCGCGCCAGAAAGATTCGGGTCCCTTCGGTCGAGGCCCCGGAGGTGGAGAAATGATCCACCAGAATCTGCCAGTCTTTGGCTTCCAGGCCAGCCTCTTCGGCCAGTTCCCGTTGGGCTGCGGCTACCAGCGATTCGCCGCAGACGTCCAAGAGCCCGGCCGGGATTTCCCAGCAGAACGTGGACACCGGGTGACGGTATTGGCGCACCATCGCCACCTGATCCCGGTCGTTGAGCGCCAGGACCGCCACTGCCCCGGGATGGGCCATATATTCTCGGGTCAGTTCCTGGCGTTTGCCGCCGGCGTCCAGCTCGAAAGTATCGCGTCGGATATCCCAGACCACCCCGTGGAAAGCAGTTTCCCGGTGCCTCACCGGCGCCCGGTAGCTCTGATCCACACAGTCCTGGGTCTGGTTGGCGCGCTGATCTTCGTCACGGTTCTTCACGATTTCTCGAATCCTCTCTAGCACCGGGGCCTGACGGAGCGCCCGGGGTTCACTGAGTGAGTTAGTCGCAAAGTTGCGACTGGTCTAGTAGCTCGCGGGCGTGTTCCTGCGCCGAGGAGGAGTCAGCATGCCCGGCAAGCATGCGGGCCAGTTCTTCAACTCGTTCCCGACGGGTCAGTTCCTGTACATCCGAGGTCGTCACCCCGGCCGCGGTATCGGGATTCTTCGTGACTTTCAGGTGGTGATCTGCCCAAGCTGCCACCTGTGGCAGGTGAGTCACCACAATGACTTGAACCCGACGAGCCAGGGCGGCCAGACGTTGTCCAATCTGTACGGCGGCCTCTCCCCCGACCCCGGCATCAATCTCGTCAAAAACGAAGGTCGGGACCGGGTCGGTATCGGCCAGTACCAGCTCGAGTGCCAGCATGACGCGGGAGAGCTCGCCTCCGGAAGCACCTTTGCCCAGTGGCACCGGGTCGGAGCCGGGGTGGGGCCGTAGCAGAATGGCTACATCATCTGCTCCAGAGGGCCCGAAGGTCTCTAACGGGCTGACCCGGACCGTCAGTTCGGCGGTGGGCATCAACAACCCGTGCAGTTCGTCCGTAACTTTCTCCGATAGCATCTCACCGGCACCCAGGCGCAGGGAGCGGAGCTGTTCTGCTCCCTGCGTGACGGCCTGGTGGAGCTGTTGTTCTTCGGTCTCAAGCTCTTCAATGCGACCGGTATCGCCCTGTAGCTCATCGAGTCGGGACCGGTGGTCCTGGGCCCAGGCCAGCACGTCTGTCAACTCGGGACCGTAGAGACGTTTCAGCCGATCCAGTTCAGCTCGACGCTCTTGGGCCTGGTCCAACGCGTGCGGGCCTTCATCATCGAGCCCGGCCAGATAGCTGGCCAATTCGGTAGAAATATCGGCAAGCTGGATCCCCACTTCGCTCAGCCGTTGTGCGAGTTGCTGAAGCACCGGATCATCTCCCGGTGAACTCGCCAAGGACTGTCGAGCAGCCTCCACTAACACTTCTGCGCTGGGCGCATTCAGATCGGTGTCGTCTTCACCGGCCAGCCCGCCACGGGCGGTAGTTGCTGCGGACCTGAGGTCTTCAATATTTTCCAGTCGCGCAATGGTGGAAGCCAACTCTTGGTCTTCTGCCTCGGTGATCTCGGCCTCGTCGATCTCCTCCAGCGAGCGTTGCAGGTTCTCGGCCTCTAGTGCCCTGTCTTGGGCTTGGGCGCGTAGCGCCTGGAGTTCTTCTCGAACTGCGTTCCAGCGAGAGAAATTCTTCCGATAAGTCTCCAGCGTGTCTTTCAGCTCGGCTCCAGCAAAGGAATCCAGAGCTTGGCGTTGAGCGGTCGCAGAACGCAAGCGCAATTGTTCGGACTGCCCATGAATGGCGATGCAGTGTTCGCCCACGGCTACCAACAAGCTCACCGGCACACTCCGGCCACCGGCGGTGGCCCGGGAGCGAGTGGATCCGGAGGATTCGGTCACTGTCCGGGAGACCAGCACCTGGACGTTGTCCTCCAACGGGTCTACAGAGCCACCAGCTTCTTCAACCAGCCCGGCCACGGGGTGATTCTCGGGCAGAATGAATTCAGCTTCCACCGCGGCCTTGCGGTCTCCGCGACGAATCAGCGACGCATCAGCCCGGCCTCCGAGCAACAGGTTCAACGCGGTGACAATCATCGTTTTCCCGGCCCCGGTTTCACCGGTCAGGGCAGTGAAACCCGGCCCGAGGTCGAGACCCCCGGATTCGATCACGCCCAGCGACGAAATGCCTAGGTGCTCTATCACGGTACTGGCCTCCCCTTTAGTCCTCGGACCGGTTTGACGTCCGGTCTGCTCGTAATTGCGCCCTGGTCACCAGCGGATTCTTCTCATCAGCTTTCGTCACCACCGGCAACTCGGTGGTGCGCGGCTCGGTGACTTCGACTTTGGGTGCCAAGTGGTGTGGCTCCACGACTTCAACCCCGGATGAGCCGGTGGAGGCTGCGGACTGACGACGCGCCAGGGATCGGGCGGCTATTTCTGCCCGATCGGCTTCTGAGATCGACCCACGCCATCCCTTGGTGGGAAGCTTGAACTTGCGGACCAGTCGTTCGGAGAAGGGCGTGTGCGACAGCCGTGCCAGGCGCACTGGCTGATCCGAGCGGGTGACTTCCACCCGAGCTGCCTGGGGTAGATCCACGGTTCGACGGCCATCGCACCACAGCACCCCGGCCTCATTGGTGCGTTGCAACACGTCCACGGACATGACCGAGCGCGGCGAAACGACCAGGGGCCGGGCAAAGAGCGCGTGGGCAGACAGTGGCACCATCAGCATCGTTTCGACTTCGGGCCAGACGACCGGTCCTCCGGCTGAGAAAGCATAGGCAGTCGAACCGGTCGGGGTAGCCATCACGACCCCGTCACATCCGAAGGTGGAGATCGGGCGATCATCGACCCCGATGACGACCTCGAGAGTGCGTTCGCGGTTGGATTTTTCGACCGAGGCTTCATTCAATGCCCACGTTCGGGCCACCAGCTGATCGTCAACTAAAACTCTGACATCGATGGTCATGCGCTCTTCAACGTCGTAAGCCTCTTCAGCCACCGCAGCCACGGTGGAGGGAATATCGGTGCGTTCAGATTCGGCCAAGAAGCCGATGTGGCCGAGGTTGACCGCCAGCAACGGCAGTTCGGTACCGCGCACCAGCTCAGCAGCCCGCAACACCGAACCGTCTCCGCCCAGCACCACGCACAGATCAATATCACCAAGCTGACCGGCATCTTCGAGAACGTCGGCCACCATGGTGCGACGGGGCACGGCCCCGGTGATAATGGCCTGATTGATCGCTTCGGCATCATCACGCATCATGACCGGTTGTAGCCCGTACGTTAACAGTTCGTCAGCAACATCGAGTCCGGATTGAATGGCATCTTCACGACCGGTGTGGGTCAGGATCAGAATCCTGCGTGGCGCCATTCCAATACCTCCAAGCTCGCGCGTCTCGCTTCAGATCACTGTACCGTCTCACGGGATCAGCGTGTACTTTTCGGCCAGCACTCTGTGGAGAAAACATCGGCACTGACCCGGTCAGTCAACCGTTACTCTCCCCAGTCTACGTTTTGGCGTCGTACCCAGTCGGCAAGCGCGTCGGCCGAGACGGCGGAGGGCCTTTTCACGGCGTGACAGAAGAATTCCCGGTTGCCATCCTGTCCTGGCAAAGTGGATGCGCTGAGCCCGACCGGGTCGAGCCCATGCCGGGCAGCAGTATGCACCACGCGAGTCACCGCTTGCAATCGGGCCTGGGGGTCGGTCACCACTCCGGATTTGGGGAGTGCTTTCTTGCCGACCTCAAATTGTGGTTTGACCATCAGCATCACATCGGCGCCGTCGGCACACACTCCACCCAGCGGTTCCAGCACCAAGGTCAGTGAGATGAATGATAGGTCGGAAACCACCACCTCCACGGGCTCCCCGAGCGTTTCGAGGCTCAGCGCGCGAATGTTCAGGCCTTCATACACGCTCACCCGGGGGTCAACTCGCAGCCGTGGCACCAGCTGGTCATGGCCCACGTCCACCGCGTGCACGTGTCCAGCTCCATGGTGCAATAACACGTCGGTAAATCCTCCCGTGGAAGCTCCGGCATCCAGGCAGGTAGCGCCCTTGACGTCTATTCCGCGGAAAATGTCCAAAGCACCGGCCAGTTTATGCCCGGCCCGAGATGCCCACTGCTGCTGGTCGGCCTGGGATTCCACCGTATCGTCGGAGGCAACTTTTTTCCCGGGTTTATGTACCACCTGGCCGTTGACGGTGATCACCCCCTGCTGAATCAAGCCTGCCGCCTGGCTTCGGGTGGGTGCCAGCCCGGCACTAACCAAATAGTGGTCCAACCGTTGCCCAGGTGTCGAGGTCACAGCGTGGGCCCTGCCGCATTCGGGTCGTTGAGATGATCCTGGAGCTGATTCAGCACCTGCTCGTATCGCTGACGCTCGGTGGCGATGTCTTGGTCCTGGATCCCGTCGAGAGTTTGGAGAATCTCGAGTAACCTGGCATCCGTGAGTTCAACGTCGTCATTCATGGGCGCCCTCGACCAATTGTCCCAAATGATCAATGATCACGTCAGGTTGTTCTGTTCTGTCACGACCGGCTACGTCGGCTGGCTGGTGGATTCCGGT
Source organism: Auritidibacter ignavus (assembly GCF_003703835.1). Lineage (GTDB taxonomy): Bacteria > Actinomycetota > Actinomycetes > Actinomycetales > Micrococcaceae > Auritidibacter > Auritidibacter ignavus. The sequence goes on along the minus strand of NZ_RDQR01000004.1, from coordinate 5,662 downwards.
GGTTACCAGGGCCGCAGTAAATCCCGCCGCATGTGCACCTTTAATATCGGTATCGAGCCGGTCACCGACCATCAGCGGGCGGTTCATTCCCTGAGCTTGGGCGGCCAGCTGGAATAATTGCGGTTCCGGCTTGCCAGCCACCACATCGGGGCCTCTGCCCACGGCCTGGGTGACCGCTCCAATCAGCGATCCGTTGCCGGGAGCGATGCCTTGTTCTTGAGGGATCGTCAGGTCCAAATTGGTAGCCACCCAGAAGGCGCCCCGGTGGATTGCGAAGCTCGCTTCGGCGAGATTCTTCCACCCGATTCCGGGGTCGAAACCTTGAATGACCGCCTCAGGCTGCTGGCTCGCGTGGTCCACCATCTGAAATCCGGCCTGTTCTACCGCTTGTCGCAGACTGTCCGAACCGACGACGAGGACCGTTGCTCCGGGCTGTTGTTCAGCGCGCAGTATTTCAACACCGGCTTGAGCTGAGGAGTACACGTGAGCTGGCGCGGCGTGGACGCCGAGCTTCTGGAGTTTCGCTGCCACGGCCTCGGTAGATTTCGAGGCGTTATTGGTTACGAAGCCCACGGCCACACCGTGATCGATGAGGTCATTGAGGATCTCGGCTCCGGAAATCAACTGGTCCCCGGCATAGACCACCCCGTCGAGATCACAGAGGAGCCCATCGTGTCCGTCACGAAGTTTCATCGGCGTAGGTTTCCTTGTCCCGAGTGTTTTTTCTGGGTGCGGGGACTTTTATCTGGCGCTGGCTCAAAATCTTCACCGAGGTCGATGATCGCTGGATCATCATCAGTCACCGAGAACCCGAGTGCTGATTCCGCTCGAGCGGTGCGTTGGCGCCACAGACGCGCTTCGCGCTCTTGTCCTGCGTTCTCTAATGCGTCCGCGTAAGCCGTAAATAGTCGCGGACTATAGCTAAAGGCCTTGTGCCGATCTAGTTCCGGAATCTGGAGCGCTGCAACGGCTTCCTGAGCGCGACCGAGGTCCTGCAAGATCCCGGAGACCACGATAGCAAGTTCGACCCGGACACGTTTGGTTAGTTTTTCTCGGTTGACTTCCGCGGCGGTTTGGAGTGCTTTTTCGCCACGCCCCAGGGCACGCTCACAGTCCACGATCTCCGGAATATGGGTATCGTCTCCCGAAATACGTCGATACGTCCGGAACTCGCGTAGCGCATCCTGATATTTCTCTGCTTCGTAGGCGGTGATCCCGACCGCTTCCCTGACCACCCCGATGCGACCGCCACGGCTGGAGGCGGCGCGTGCGTGGTCAAAGGCGAGCTCGGGGTCTGCTTCTAAGTACCGGGCGGCCATCACCAAGTGCTTGGCGACCTTGACGCGGTTGTGCTCTTCTAAAGCCGCTAGTTCGCGGGTGACAGCCACGTCCAGTTCCCGTCCGGTGACATCTCCGTCAATCTGTGGCTCCCGTGGGCGGTCCTTGCGCGGGCCCCGAACAGATCGCTGCCCGTGATGCCCACGCCCACGGTTTGGGTGTGACCGACCACCGTGGTTGTTGTGACGGTGCGGGCGCTGGCCTCCGTGGTCACGTCGTGGGGAGGACTGCTGTTCTGAATGTTCTGTCACTAACGAGCCGTTCTAACGATCGAAAATACCTTGCTACACGTCGGAGTTAGTCTACTAGAAAGCCACCGGTGTTGTTCGGTCAGACGAGGCCGGCTGAGCCACTGATCGGTTGAGAAACATCCTCAGGAACTGAAATCACTGTGCTCGCCACTCGCGCTTCTTCAACAGCGTGCACAGCAGACGTTAAAGCACACATTTCACGGTCGCTGTCGCCGTACCGAAGGACCAACGACCGTGAAATGTCAGCGTGGAGACTCGCTACAGTAGCTTGTTCGGTTGCCCCAGAAGGTCAACCACCTCGGCAAGGAACAACGCCGCAGGATACCCATCGTTCAACCGGTGATCCACCGTCAAACTCAAGGGCAACTCGTGGCGCCACACGAAGCCTGACCCAAACCGTGTCGGCACTTCACGAACCCGACCAATTCCCAAAATCGCTGACTGTGGCGGGTTAATGATGGGGGTGAAGAAATCAATTCCTTGCCCACCAAGTGCAGTGATGGAAAAAGTTCCTCCATCAAAGTCATCAGCGCCCAGGTCCTGGTCACGCGCACGTGTGGCCAGTTCCCGCGTGGTCTCTGCCATCTCGGCCAGCCCGAGGCGTTCGGCGTTGTGGATCACCGGAACAACGAGCCCGTCCTCGAGTGCCACCGCAAAACCTAGGTTGATCACGCCCGGATCGACGATGGAGTCGTCTTCCAGTCGGGAATTCAACAACGGATGGTGTCCGAGAGCGGCCGCTACCGCCCGCAGAACGGCGTCCATGTAGGACGGTTTCTTCACTCCGCCACCGACATCACCCCGGAAGGTTTCAAAGTCCGTGATATCCGCTGTGGTCGTCAGCGTATATTGTGCGGTGTCGGACAGGCTGGCGTGCATCCGATCGGCAATGACTTTACGTAGCCGTGGGATTTTCTCCCGCGTTTCGCCTTCTGCTGAGACGCCACCGGCTTCGGCCGTACTTGGTTGCTCCTGGGCTTGGTCATCGGCAGGTGCAGCGTCGCGACCTTCGATAACGTCTCGGACGTCTTGGGCCACAATCCGGCCTGAGGTTCCGCTGCCGTCGATCTGAGCAAGGTCGATGTCGTGTTCTTTGGCCAGTTTGCGAGCCAAAGGAACCACCCCGGTGATGCGACCGGATTTCATGCGAGCTTCTTCAATCCCTCGCGGTGCACCCGCATCATGCGAGGTGTTCTCGCTGGTGCGCCGCTCAGATTCGGTCGGTGATGTCGAAGTGGTCTCAGACGGTGACTCATCCCCGTCCTGAGGCGCTGCCTGTTGCTGCATCGCACCATCACCCACGACGCACAGCACAGTGTTAACCTCAACGGTGTCGTCTACGTCAACCAAAATTTCCTGAACGGTTCCCGCTGTTGGAGAGCTGACATCGTCGGTGACTTTGGCAGCTTCTATTTCAACGAGAGGTTGGCCAGCTTCTACTTCGTCGCCAACACTGACATACCACTGCGTGACGGTACCTTCACCCATTGACATGCCCCACTGTGGGAGCTTGATTTCAGTCGTCACAACGGCCCCTCTCATTCCATGGTTTGGTGTACGGCCGCAACGATGCGGTCGGCGTTCGGATATAGCGGTTTTTCCATCGACTGCGCGTATGGAATGTGAGTGTGCGGAGTGGTCACTCGCTGGATCGGTGCTTCCAGGTCCCAGAAACCTTCTTGGACAACTTCGGCCGAGATCTGTGAAGCAATCGAGGAAAAGTCATGACATGGGTCGGCCACAACAAGCTTTCCTGTCTTGGCGACAGAGGTCAGAATCGCTTCCAGGTCCAGAGGCAAAATCGATCGCGGGTCCAAGATCTCGGCGTCAATTCCTTCGTCGGCTAGTTGATTTGCTGCAGCCTCGGCAGCACCCAGTGCCCCGGCAACCGTCACGATGGTGACGTCTGAGCCTTCCCGTTTGATATCGGCCCGGCCCAAGGGAATCGTGAATTCCTCGTCGGCATCCGGAACTTCGCCACGTACACCGGTACGGGTGAAATCTTCCAGGACCACCACCGGATCGTCGGTTTGGATTGCTTGACGCAACAGCCCGTACATGTCTCTGGGCGTGGACGGCGCAATAATCTTCAGCCCGGGAATGGTTGCAAGGGTAGAAATCGGACGATCCGAGTGCTGGGCTGCGTTGCCCACGTTATAAATCATGGGCATCCGGATTGTTATGGGTAGCGATGCTTGACCACCGTAGATATATGTGGATTTCGAAATAATGGACACCAGTTGGTCCATGGCAACGTAGATGAACGGTGCAATTTCAATTTCGACGATGGGTCGCATCCCAACCATCGCAGCGCCCGCTCCAGTGCCAACGTAGCCATTCTCTGAAATGGGAGCGTCCCGAACACGTTCTAACCCGAACTGCTCTGAGAGTTTGCCATTCTTGTTCCCCGTTGTTCCGGTAATGTTCCAAGACACGTCCAAGCCCATGAGGAACACGTTCTCATCACGGGCCATCTCGTCACGTTGTGCTTCGACGATAGCGTCGAGATATGTCAAAGTACGCATTGCCTGTATCCTCTTCTCACACAGCTAGTGTCGAATCTCGACGGGTTCGGTGAATAGGTGGGTGAACGCCTCATCCGCCGATGGCTCCGGCGAGGCTTTGGCAAATTCAACCGCTTCATTGACTTCATCGATAATCGCTTCATCAATGCTGTCTAAATCAGCAATATTCAGACCGAATTCCTCAGCCTTATCACGGAACAGGACCAGGGGATCACGGTTCTCTCGCCACTCGTCGATCTCTTCGTCGTCCCGATATTCCTCAACGGGCAACCCAATCGCATGGTTCTCGAAACGGTAGGTGCGAGTCTCCACCAGCGAGGGTCCTTCACCGGACCGTGCCCGATCAACCGCTGTCTTGACCGCCTCATACACAGCCATGAACTCTTGTCCGTCAACAACAACGCCCGGCATATCGTAAGCCACGGAGCGGGCAGCGATTGATTCCGATGCCACTACCTTTCCCCAGGAGGTAAACTCACCATAACCGTTATTCTCACAGACGTACACGACGGGCAGATCCCAGATCGAGGCGATGTTGAGAGCCTCATGAAATGCACCTTCATTGGAAGCACCATCACCAAAGAAACATAAGGTGACCTGGTCTTTCCCCTGCAATTTCGTGCCCAACCCGGCGCCGGTAGCGACAGGCAGTCCGGACCCAACGATCGAGGTCTCCCCGAGCGACCCAACGGAGAAATCAGACAGGTGCATCGACCCGCCCTTACCTTCGTTAACACCGTCCACGCGGCCGAATAATTCAGCCATCAGCCCCTTGATATCGGCGCCTTTGCCGATAGGGTGCCCGTGTGACCGGTGTGTACCAACCATATAATCGGTCTCTTCAAGAGCTAAACACGACCCGACAATAGAGGCCTCTTGCCCCGCCGAAGTGTGAAACGCTCCATAAAGCTGACCATCAAGTAATAAATCTTTTGTTACTTCTTCAAACTGCCGAATTCGACTCATCCGCCGATAGGCTTCGATGAGCCGGTCCTCCTCGAGTTTCATGTTCCCGCCCCTCAACGTTTCCGCCTGAGGAAAGTCACCACGGAAACGTTCCGATGTGCAACTTGGACATTCAACTTTATCAGTAAATCGTTATCTAAACGCTCTACCGATATATTTAATATTACCAGGGCCACGCCCTCTGGGCCGACAGTTGAGGTGCTGATGCCCACAGCAACAACACGTCAAGAGCACTCAGGGAACGCGTTGCATTACCAAGAAACGCGCGGAAGTGATCGCCGTAGCATGAAGTCGGATAGAAACGACTGGACACTAGCTCATTGCGCCCGGGTAGCGGTCAGTGACAAACAATGATTGGAAGAGACTACAACAGATACACATAAAATAGCACAGTCCGAAGCACTGGCACTTTTTTAGCGCTGAATACGTACCTGCGTACCTGAACACCTCGATCAGGTGTTTGGTGGGTTAAATGGTGGTCGGGGACGAACAGAGCCTGGGCGGTGGTGGCGTCGTTGTCACCGGTGTGGTCTGTTCGTCCCCGACCGTGTAATGATTGTCCGGCGGTGTCCTACTCTCCCA